>PLMW01000055.1 GCA_003142615.1 Opitutia bacterium
GATAGCGGACGGTGCGGTCCGGCTGCGGCGCAAAGCTGAATCCGACCGGTTTCTGTTTCGACACCAGGATCACCTGGAGGGTCCGCTCTGCCAGCATGCCCGGGAAAGTTCCCGTGCGGGCGCCAATATGCAGCGTGCGGCTGGTGTCATGCCAGCGGAGCGGAATGCGCGCGAACGCGCCTTTCTCATAGCCGTTGGTCAGGCCGTCGTCCTCGTAGAGCGTGAACTCCCCGTTGGCGCCGGCGTAAATGCAGAGCGTGATGGGATCGGCCGGCTTCTCGCCGGTGTACTGCAGCTCGGGGCCGAACGGAATGATCGCCCCGGCCCGCACGTACAGCGGGATCGCATCGTACGGCGCGGCCGCCTCGATCGTCTGGCCGCCGGCCAGCGACGCCCCCGTCCAGAAGTCATACCAGCCTGCCGCCGGCGGCAGGTAGACCGGCCGGCTCCGCGCCTGGTACTCCGTCACCGGGTTCACCAGCAACGCCGGCCCGAACATGTACTCGTCGCCGATCTCCCGCGCCTTCGCGTCGGCGCGAAAATCCATGACCAGCGCGCGCATGATCGTGCCGCTCTCCTGCGTCACCGCGCCGGCCAGCGAGTAGAGGTACGGCATCAGCCGGTAGCGCAGCCGGTCGAACTTGAGCTGCGCCAGGTAGGCCGGCGACGACTCGCCGCCGAACTGCCACATCTCGCGATACGGAAACTCGCCATGCGTGCGCAACAGCGGCGTGAACGCGCCGAACTCGAACCACCGCGTGTTCAACTCGCGCCATTCCTCGACACCCGCGTCGGTGGCTTTCCCGTAAATGGGGTCGCCGTTGCTGTCATTACCGAGGTTCGGCGCGTAAAGGTGGGGGACGGAGAAGCCGCCGATGTCCATCGTCCAGTAGGGCAGCCCCGACAGGCAGAAGCCGAGGCCGGCCGGAATCTGCTTCCGCATGGCCGTCCAGGTCGAGCTGCTGTCGCCGGACCAGACCGCGGCGGCGTAGCGTTGCAGCCCGGCGAAGCCGGAGCGGGTCAGGATGAAGACCCGCTGGTCGGGCGCAGCCGCGCGCTGGCCCTGGTACACCACCTCGCTATTCAGCAGCGGAAAGGCGTTGAGCACGCGCGAGCCCGGCCCCAGCGCCGTCGGATTCATGTAATCGCGCTGGGCGTCGAGCGTCGGGACGCGCGTCAGATCCGGCTCCGTGGCGTCCAGCCACCACGCGTCGACCTGCTTGCGGAACAGCTCGCGCTCGATCTGCGACCAGAAGAGCTTCCGCGCGTCGGGATTGAACGCGTCGTAGAAGGTGTAGGGGAATCCCACCCAGTCGTGGATCTTCTCCTGCAGGTTGCGCTCGTAGAGGAAACCGTGCGCGTGCATCTCATCGAAGTTTTTGGTGCCGGGATAGAATTTCGGCCAGACGGAGATCATCAGCCGGGCGTGCTGGTCGTGGATGGCCTGGATCCAGCCGGCGGGATCCGGAAAGCGCGCCGGGTCGAACTCGTGCGAACCCCAGGCGTCGGCCTTCCAATAAAACCAGTCCTGCACGATGTTGTCGAAGGGGATGCCGCGGGAGCGGAAGCCCTTGACCACGTCCAGCGACTCCTGCGCCGTGCGATAACGCTGCCGGCTTTGCCACAGGCCGAAGACCCATTGCGGCATCATCGGCGCCTCGCCCGAGAGGCGGCGGTAGCCGGCGACCACCTGGTCGAGGTCCGGACCGTAGACAAAATAGTAATCGGTCCCCTCGCCCACCTCGGACCAGAGCGAGGTGGCGGCATCCGCCGCCGGGGTTTTCCAGCGCAGCTGCATGACCGGCGGATTGCCCGCCCGGCTCCAGTCGAGCCGCAGCGCGTAGCGCCGGCCGGCCTCCAGATGCACCCGCGCCAGGTCGTACCACGGCAGCCACTCCTGCCGCCAGTGGTTGGTGACGAGCTGGCCGTCGATCCAGAGTTTGATGCCACCGTTGGAATAACTCTGGAACTGGTAATCCCCGCTCACCTCCGGCACCACGCTGCCCTCCCAGCGCACGCTCATGCCGCCCGACGGCGGCAGCTTGGGCTGGATCGCGGTGTTGGGAATGGGGCCCCGGCCGGACGGCATGATGTCGACGCGCTGGTCGATCTGCTGCGCGGCCAGCCGGCCAAAGCCGGCGTCGGCGTAGTAGGTGCCGGTGAGGCCGCCCGGCTTGCGGTTATCGTCGAGCAATCGCGCCGCCGGAATCGGCTCGAAGGGACGAAGGTCTCCGAAGCGCGTGTACGAGGAATTATCCCAGAAAATGCCGTAGCCGCGGCTGGAGACCAGGAACGGCACGACCACCGTGCCATTGTGCTGCCACAGGTCGAGATCGTAGCCCTTGAGGTCGACGAGCCCGAGCTGGTTTTCGCCGAGGCCGTAGAGCGACTCGTCCGCGTTCGGTTCCCAGGTCTGGCGCACGTGATACGTCTGCTCGCCCTGCACCGCCGCGGCGGTGATTTCCCGGCCTCCCTTCTTCTCAGCCAGAATCGGCTGCCCGGCGGAGTCGAGGAACGTGATGGCGCCCGTGGCGAGATCGACCTGCACCTTGAGCTGCGCCGTGCTGAGCGTGGCCGTGCCCGCCTTCGTCGTCAGCTCCCAGGTCGTCGCCGGTCTGCCCGCCGGCAGCAGCGCCAGACTGTCGTTAACGAAAAACCGCCGGTCGTTCGCACAGGCCACCCGCACGATGTTGTCCGCCCGCAGCTCGACCCTGAGGAAGGCGTCGCCGACAGGGACGATGATGCCATCGGCAAGGCTTTCGAACTTAGGCGCGGCGCGCAGGGGCATGATCAGGAGGGAAACGAGCGCCGCCGTGGCGGCAAGCGCGGGGGTTCGGCCGGCAGGTGCGTTCATGGCAGGGAAAGGATGGAAGCTTGCCGCAGGTCAGGCGGCCCCGCCAAGCAATTCTTTCGCGCGCGGCCCAGCCGCGATGCTCCGGTCGCCGCCGGAAAAACCTCGGAGACACGCCCCCATGGCTATTCCTGGCCGCGGCTCACCCGACCACGACGACTTCGTGATCAAGGAGGGACTTGAGTTCAAACCGGCACCAGCCGTCGATCGCCGTGGCCGTGGCCGTCTGACCGGAGACGAGCAGCCGCAGGGTTGCGCCGCGCACGTCCTCCGGCAGTCTGACGCTTACGTTGAGCGGTCCGACCGGAATCAGCTCATCCACCGGAGCCCGCCACGTGCCGGCGTTGGTCAGGTTGACGAGGTGGAGAATCGCGCGGCCGGGTTGCCGGTAGAGATGGCAGTCGACCAGCCCGGGCCCCTCGATGATCAGGGGAATATCGTCCTTCGCCACCCAGCGCACGAGATTCGCCAGCAGATCGCCGTGGTCGGGCAGATGGTCCCGGCCGAAGCGGCGGTCGAGGTCCGCCGGCAGGAAGGCGATGCGCGCGCCGTTCGCCCGCTCGTTCAAGATCAGTCCGGGGATGTCCGTTCTGGGCTCGCGCATCCACGAGGCTTCCGGCGGAAACGCGGGGAACGACGGAATGAACGTCAGCAGCACCTGCGCCGATGGATCGAGCCGCAGCGGCTCCAGGGTGCCGCCGAATGGCAGGATGTCGGTTTCGTCGAAGCCGCGCAGGACGGGGTGCCGTTTGCCGCGGGCGGGCGGCTCGTCGGCCGCGTGCGGGCCGTCGGTCCCGGCGCGCAGCTCGGGCGTCAGCCGCAGGTAGCTGTGCGCGGTCTCGGCGGCCCACTGCCGCCGGGTGGCTTCCTGGCGGGCGCCGTGTCCCGCCGGCAGATGCGCGCCCAGCAAATCCGCCAGCGCCAGATCCGGGCGCGGATCGCCCCACGCATCGCAGAGACTGCTCTGCCCCGTGGCCAGCAGGCCGCCACCGCGCTCCACGAAGCGCCGCACGCCGGCGGCCTGTTCATCCGACAGCGCACCGAGATTGGGCAGGATCAGCGCCCGGAACTGGCCGGCGTCGCGCTCGAGGTGGTCGAGATGAACCGGCAGATAGGGGATGCGCGCCCGGACCAGCGCCTGGCGGATGCCGTCCCACGGGAGGTCGACCTGCAACTCGGCCTCGTCGCGACCGAAGAAATCCGTGTTCTGCTGCGACCACACCACGCCTACCGTGGCAACCGGACGACGGTTGATCAAAAACACCTCGTGGGCCTGGTGCCACTGGCAGAGGGCGACCGCCGTTTCGTACATCCGCCGGTCCTCGTCATAGGCGCCCACGTGATGCCACCACGGCTGGATGCCGCCGGCAAACCCCTCGATCATCCACAGGCGTGACTCAGGCTCCGGCTTGCTTGTCAGCCGGAACGTCGGACTGGTCGTCTGGTACATGGCCATGCTCTCCGGGATGAGCTTGTCCCAGCCGAGCAGGCCGTGCACGAGCTTGCCCACCTCGCCGTTGCGCTGGAAGCCCGATGCGTTCTGGCGCCGCTGGTCATCGAGCATGATGATCTCCGCGCGGCGGCAGATCTCCTTGAAATCACGGAATTGCTGCGCCTGGCCCGTCACGTCGCCGCCGTTCATGCCCACCCACAGGCAGTCCGGGCCGCCCGCCGCCCGGGTGATGCGATTGTTCTCGTCCCAGATTTCGAGGCGGCGCTCATAGTTCCACTTGATCCAATCGCGATAGGTGGCGTCGTCCCAGTTCTTCGCCGCGGGCAGGTTCCCGCCGGTGCGCTCGCGGAATTTCCGCCGGCAGTGCTCGCAATAACAGATGCTGTTACGGCCCAGGCCGCTCCAGCTGTTGTCCGTGAATCCCTCCGGGTGATAGCGTTCGATGATTTCGCGGAGGATGGCCGGTATGTGCCCGTCGTAGTAGGGGCCGTTGACGCAGCTGACGTAAAGATCGCGCGCCCGGTAGGGCTGGCCGGCGGCGTCGACGGAAAACCAGTCGGGATGCGCGCGATAAATCTCCTCGTGCGCGCCGTTGGAATCCATCCGGGCAAACACCGCCAGCCCGTCGTCGTGCGCGGCGCGGCATAACTCGCCGAAAAGATCGCGGTCGCCGAGGAACTGCGCCCGCCGGTGCATGGGCACCCGCGTAGGATAATAGGCCACGATGCCGCCGGCGTTGATGATGACGCCCTGCACCCGCGTGCGCTGCCAATGCCGGCGCCACCAGGCGAGGTCGTAGCGCGTCGGGTCGAACTCGGTGATGTTGGTCTGCCCCCAGCGCACCGCGCAGCGGTACCACGGCGGCCCGCCGCCCCCGGCCGGTGCGCCGCTGGTTTCCGCGGCGGCAAAGCCTGTGAACGGCGAGCCCGCCAGCATCGCGGAGGCCAGGGCCGTCTGCTTCAAAAACTCGCGGCGGGATCCATGTCCAAACGGCGGCGTGGCGGCGTGCTGGCTAATCACATGGTCTTGCATGGATTCAAAAGGCCCGAGTTCTCGATGGAACTACGGTGAACAGGCTTCGATATCCGCCGCCTTGGTCGAGAAAAAGATGGCGAGAGGATTGTCTTTGAGACCCTTCAAACCGGCGATCACGCATTGCGCATTCAGCTCGGCGCCGGCCGCGCTGGTGTGCGTGTGCGGGTCGCCGAACAGCGGCTCGACCTTCTCCTGGCCCAATTCGTCGTAACGGCGCGCGATGATCTCGTTGAGGTCGACGAACGCCGCATTCTCGGTCTTGGCCACTTGTTCCGCCCACCCGGCATAGTTGTCCTTGCTCCGGACGATCCTGCCGTCCTTCCAGGTTTTTCTTGGTACGAGCGAGCACATGATGGGCGTGGCGCCCTTCGCCCGGGTGTCGGCGATGAATTTCCGCAGATACCAGCCGTAGGTGTGGACGACCTCGTGCCGGTGCGTCAGCAGGTTGTCGATCTCCTCCGATTCCCCGCCGACGCCCTTGATCGTGCCGCGGGCGCGGGAGGTGTCGTTTAACGGCCCGCCGTCATTGGTGCCGAACTGCATCATGACGAAGTCGCCCGGCTTCACCATGGCCAGAACACGGCTCCAGTGTTCGCTGGTGTAATAGGAGCGGCTGCTGGTTCCCCCCACGGCCCGGTTCACCACATTGATCCTCGTGGTGTCGAAATAGGCGACGAGGGGTTCGCCCCAGCCCAGCTGGTTGTTCGCCCCGTCGCCCCGCCCGTTGCGCACCGTGGAGTCGCCGATCAGGAACAACGTCGGCAACTGGGGATTCGCCGGCTCGGGCAGGTGCAGCCAGGCCAGAAAATCCGGGGCGTGGGCCAGTCCCGACGCCGCCGTCGCCACCTCCAGCCCCTTGGCCGCCATGAACCGGTCCAAGGGGTGGTTGGCGAGCGCCTTCAATCCGGCCACGACCGAGGCCGCGTTGAGCCCCGCGCCGTCCGCGTTGGTGTGGGTGTGGTCGCGCGGAAAAAACTTCTTCACCGTGTCCCCGCCCATCTTCTCGTATTGGCCGGCGATGATCGCGGTGACATCGATGAACGCCACGCCCTCGGTCTTCGCGGTTTCGGCGGACCATCTCCCGTATTCGCCCGGTCCGCGCTCCACCTTGCCGTCCTTCCAGATGTTGCGGACCGTGGTCGACAGCACGATGGGCGTGGCGCCTTTCGTCCGGGCCTCGTTGATGAACTTCCGCAGGTACCAGCCGAAAGTGCGCACGACCTCATGCTTTTTCGTGATGATGTTGTCGATCTCCCGCGTCTCCTCGCCGAGGCCGGGCAACGAGCCACGGGCGCGCGGCGGATTCTTCGAGCCCGGCGGCTCCTCGTTGACCGCCCCGCCGTCGTTGTGACCGAACTGGATCAGGATGAAATCGCCCGGTTTCAGGTCGGCGAGAACCTTGTCCCACCATCCCTCCGTCAGGAAGGTCCGGCTGCTGCGGCCGCTGCGCGCCCGGTTGGCGAGGTTGATTTTCGCCAGGTCGAAAAACGTCGGGAACGGCACCGCCCAGCCGACGGCCACGCCGTCGTTGCTGGCGGCGGTGGAATCACCGATGACAAAAAGCGTCGGCAGCTTCGGATCGAGCGAGGCCGCCAGCACAGCCGCCGCAGGTTCGGGCGGCGGAGGAGGAGGCGGCGGCGGGTCAAGCGTCTGCGCCCGGACAAAGCCGGTCGATAGGCCGAGGACCGTGATCAAAGCCAGCCCGCAAAAGAGCGAACCGGTGCGGTACGTAGGATTCATGAGCCTGCACAATTAGTGGAGCCAGGTTCCCAAGAAAAGCCACAACCTGCCCTCGCCCCAACGTCGGGGATGAGCAATCCGGGCGCGCCGAATTGTTCGGCTGCTTGGTCGATCGCTGCTGATGGCGGCGCCGTTGTTATCGGTGATCGTTGAGCCGGATCACGATTCATTCTCCTGATTCACCTTGAACGGGCCTTGCGCTCAAACCCGCCTCCTGCTCTGTTTCGGGTGATTCGTTGTCATTCTGGTGGGGCCCCGTGCCCCGCTCCCCGCCCCTTGTCACCAAATTCCTGACGTCCCCGCGTCATCCCATCGTCAGTCAACAGAAGGAGATCGCCCAATGATCAAGGAAATCACCGCCCGGAAGCTGAACCCCCGGCAGTTCATCGATGAGAAAGTGCAGGAGATCCGCGATGCCGTGGGAGGCGGAATCGCCATCAATGCCCTCTCGGGAGGAGTCGATTCGTCCACGGTCACGATGCTCGGCCATCGCGCCCTCGGACGAAAACTGAAGACCGTCTTCATCGAAAATGGGCTCATGCGCCAGGGAGAATCCCAACAGATCGCCGCGCGTTTTCACCGGCTTGGTGTCCCGGTCGAGGTGGTGGATGCGCGGAAGGAGTTCTTCGCGGCGTTGAAAGGAATCAGCGATCCCGAGGAGAAGCGCGAAGCCATCACCCAGACTTTCTACCGGAAGGTGTTCGGCCGCATTGTCAGAAGGAGTGGCGCGAAACATCTGCTGCAGGGAACCATCCTGACCGATGTCGACGAAACCGTCGCCGGGATCAAGCGGCAGCACAATGTCTTCGCGCAGCTCGGCATCGACCCGCAGAAGGCTTTTGGCTACCACATTCTCGAGCCGCTCATTCAGTTGCGCAAAGACGGCGTGCGCCTGGTCGGCCGGGCCCTCGGGCTGCCGGCGGCAGCCTTCGCCCGCATCCCCTTTCCGGGTCCGGCGCTTTCGGCGCGCGTGATTGGCGCGGTGACGCCGGCGCGCATCGAAACCGTCCGCCAAGCCACGGCGGTGGTCGAGCGGTTGCTTCAGGGTACCCAGGCCTTCCAATACATGGCGATCCTGCATGAGGATCGCGTGACCGGCATGCGCGACGGCAAACGTGATTTCGGCCAGCAGATCGAAGTGCGCTGCTGGGAGAGCGTCGATGCGCGCGTCGCCACCCCGACGCGACTCTCCTTCGGCGTTTTGGAGAAACTCGCCCGCGAGATTGTCCGCGAGGTGCCCGGCGTCGTCAGCGTCACGTACAACATCGCGCCCAAGCCGCCCTCCACGATGGAAGCGGTGTGAAGGTCAGAACGGCACGCACGCAAGGTGCGGCCCTACGTCCGAAGCCCACGGCGGATCATTCGCGTCGATCCATGTGATCTGCAGCGGAAGACCCTCGCCATTCATTGATGGCGATCCTACCACGCTGGATCGAGACGATCGCGCCGGAGGCGATGACCACAACGACAAGTGACGATCACGGCCCGGCGCTGGTGAGCGTAATCTCCGCGGCGGTGAGCCCGGCGGCCTGCGCCTTGAGCGTGATGACGCCCGGTTCGCCGGCCTTGGTGCGCACGATCACCAGGGCGAGTCCATTGCAGGCGCTGCGCTCGCTGGCCTGGAACGGCTCGAAACTGGTGGCGTCGCCGTTGTCGACGGCCACGATTTCCCCCGGACCGGCAATCTCAAATTTCACGCGATTCCTTGAGCGCGGCACGAGCAGGCCGCCCTGGTCGGCGATGGTCACCGTGACGAACGAGAGATCGGAACCGTCGGCCGTGAGCGCGGCGCGGTCGGCCGCGAGCAGCACCCTAGCCGGGGCACCGGTCGTCTTCACGACGTCCTCCGCCCACTTCCGGCCGTGCTGGTACGCCACGACATGCAGCTCGCCGGGCTCGTACTTCACGTCGTCCCAGCGCAGGCGGTATTCGAGCGGTCCCCGCTGCCTGCGGCCGAGGGACTTGCCGTTCAGGAACAGCTCGGCCTCGTCCCCCGAGGTGTAGACAAACACGGGCGTGACCTGGCCGACCCGATCGGGCCAGTTCCAGTGCGGCAGGAGGTGCGCCATCGGGAGGTCCGGCCGCCAGCGCGCCTGGTAGATGAAGAACCGGTCCTTTTTGAAACCCGCCAGGTCGATGATGCCAAAGTAGGAGCTGCGCGAGGGCACCGTGATCCGGCCCAGCTCCTTCAGCTCCTTCGCCATTTTGTCCCGCTCGGCCGGATCGGAGAAGTTCAGGAGATTGGTCGAGTCGGCGTTGTAGGGCGTGGGTTCGCCGAGATAGTCGAAGCCCGTCCAGACAAACTCGCCCGCGGTGAACGGAAACTCATCCAGGCCCTTGAACTCCACATCCGGCTTCAGCGCCCAGCGCGGCGCGTAGAGATCGTAGGAGCTCACCTGAAAGTCCGCCCGGCCGTCGGCCTTGTTCTCGCTGACCGGGAAAAAATACTCGCCGCGCGAGCTGACGCACGACGAGGTTTCGCTGCCCAGCACCGGCTGGGTCGGATGCCCGGCGTGGAACTTCCCATACTCCCCGGGCTTGTAGTTGTAGCCCATGACGTCGAGCGCCGCCTGGAATCCATTATAGCCCGAATCCACGTTGTTACAGCCCGAGATGATGAATCGCGTGCGGTCCTCCTCGCGCACGATGCCGGCGAGGTGCGCAGCGAACCTCCAGCCGTCCGGCTCCCATTGCTCCCGCACCTCGTTGCCGATGCTCCACAGAATCACGCAGGGATGGTTGCGGTCGCGGCGCACCAAGGCGCGCAGATCCTTTTCGGACCAGTCGTCGAACAGCAGCTGGTAGTCATTGGGGCGCTTGCCGTGCCGCCAGCAATCGAAGGCCTCGTCCATCACCAGCATGCCCAGCCGGTCGCAGAGTTCGAGCAGTTCCGGCGCGGGCGGGTTGTGGCTGGTGCGGATGGCGTTGCAGCCCATCTCCTGCAGCAACTGGATCTGCCGCTCCAGCGCCCGGGGGTTGATGGCCGCGCCCAGCGCGCCGAGGTCGTGGTGATCGCAGACGCCGTTGATCCGCACGTACTCGCCGTTGAGGAAAAATCCCTTGTCCGGATCAAACCGGATGGTCCGGATGCCAAACGGCGCCGCGTAACGGTCCACGATCTTCCCGGCCTGCTCGACCGTGGTGACGGCGACATAGCGACTCGGATTTTTGAGGTCCCACAGCCGGGGGTGATTCACTGTGAGCAGATTGGACCGCGCCGCCTCCCGGCCCCGCGCGGGATCGAACGCCACCGTCGTGGCCTCGGAGGTGGCAACCGGGGCGACGGCCGGACGGCCGTCAGGCCCGAGTTCGTAGATCCTCGTCGTCACCATCGCCTCGACCTTCTGCGCGGACTCGTTCTCGAGCACGAAGTCGACGTTCACCGTGGCGGCGTCCCGGGATACCGCCGGCGTGGTGATGGTCGTGCCCCAGTGGGCCACGTGGACGGGCGCGGTTTTCACCAGCCAGACATTGCGGTAAATGCCGCCCCCGGGATACCAGCGCGAGGAGTCAGGAGGATTGTCGAGGCGGATGGCGAGGACGTTCTCGGCCCCGGCCTTGATATACGGCGTGAGGTCGAGCCGGAACGAAGCATAGCCATAGGGCCAGCCGCCGACGAACTGTCCGTTGAGCCACACCGCCGCGTAGGCCATCGCGCCGTCGATGTCCAAAAAGATGTGCTTGCCGGCATCCGTAGCTGGAATCGTGAAAGCCTTCCGATACCAACCCACACCCCACCACGGCAGCTTGCCGGTATCACCGGGGTACTCCTGCTTGAACGGTCCCTCGATACCCCAGTCGTGCGGCAGGTTGAGCTCCCGCCAGCCGCGGTCGTCAAAGGCGACTTGCACGTAGGGAACGTCTCCCCCGAGGTTTCCTTCCGGCCGGACCGACTTCACCGCCACCGGGTTGACGAGATCCGCTCCGGTCGCAATCACCCAGCTTTTGATTTTCGCGTAGGACAGCTGATCCCCCAACCCAGCGGAATCGCCCTGTTGAAACCGCCAGCCGGCGTTGAAGGAAACGCGCTCGCGCGGCGCGTCTTCCGTCCGGACGGCGGCGGACGACAACGCCAGCAGAAAGCCGCACGCCAGCAGGATGGAAGGAAACTGGGTCGCGCCGGCCAGGGACGGGATGCATGCACTGCCGTGTGGGGAATTCATGACTGGAGATATGCTCTGCTCTGTTGAGTCTGCGGAGGATCGAAGATGCGGGTTTTTAATGTACGTGCAACGCTGGGTCGAGGCGGATGCTTTTCCCGGGCGTGAGTTGGAGGTCGGTCACCTTGTCGCCGAGGCGCACTTTCGCGGCCGTCCCGGTCACGCTGCGGATGGTGGCCTCCACCAGCCTCCCCTCCTGCCAGCGCAGGTCGACCTCGAAGCCGCCGCGGGCGCGCAGCCCCCGGACCGAGCCGGCCGGCCAGGCGGACGGCAGCGCGGGCAGCAGATGGATTTCGCCGGCCGGCCCTGAGCCAGTCGAAGGGGCCTGGCTTTGCAGCAGCATCTCGGCGATGCCGGCGGCGGCGCCGAAATTGCCGTCAATCTGGAACGGCGGATGGGCGTCGAAAAGATTCGGGTAGGTGCCGCCGCCGGTGACGTTGATCTGGCCCAGCTCGCCCGCCGGCTTCAATTGGGCGCAAAGGATCTTGTAGGCGCGGTCGCCGTCGCCCAGGCGCGCCCATAGGGCCAGCTTGTGCGCGAGGCCCCAGCCCGTGCCGCCGTCGCCGCGCGCGTCGAGCGTCTTGCGCGCCGCCGCGGCCAGTTCCGGCGTGGTGTGCGGGTCGATCTCCCGTCCCGGATACAGGCCCCACAGATGCGAGACATGCCGGTGGTGCGGATCGTCCTCGCGGTACTCCTCCAGCCACTCCATGACGCGGCCGTCCGATGCCACGCGCGTCGGCGCGAGCCGCGCGCGTTCCGCCGCGAGGGTCTGGCGGAATTCCCCGTCGACACCGAGCAGCTGCGAGGCCTCGATGCAGGCACCGAAGAGATACCGCAGCAGCTGCATGTCCATCGTGGCGCCGAGGCAGATGTGCGCCCGGGTGCCATCGGGCAGTACAAAGGTGTTCTCAGGCGAGTTGGACGGCGCGGTGACCAGCCAGTGGTGCGCCGGTTCCTCGATGAGCATGTCGGAGTAGAATTGCGCCGAGCCCTTCATGATCGGGTAGGCCCACGCCAGGAACGCGCGGTCGCCCGTGAAGAGATAGTGGTCCCAGAGGTGCGCGCAGAGCCAGGCCGAGCCGGTGGTGGTCGCCCCCCAGTTCGCGCCCTCGCCCGGCGAGGTGAAGCCCCATGGATTCGTGATCACATGCGCCACCCAGCCGCGCGCGCCGTAATACTTCCCGGCGGTCGCGGCGCCGGGTTGCTGCAGCGAGGCGATGAAAGTGAACAGCGGCTGGGCCAGCCCGGAGAGGTTGCACACCTCCGCCGGCCAGTAATTCATCTGCACGTTGATGTTGAGATGCCAGTCGCCGTTCCAGGGCGTCTGGACTCCATCGGCCCAGATGCCCTGCAGGTTGGCCGGCAGCCCGCCCGGCCGCGATGAGGAGATCAGCAGATAGCGGCCGAAATCGAAGTAGAGCGCCATCAATCCGGGATCCGGCGTCCCGCCCTGCAGCGCCTGCAACCGCGCCGGCGTGGGCCGCGCCGCGGCTGCGGGATCAGCCGGTCCGAGCCGCAGGCTGACGCGGTTGAACCAGCTCTGATAGTCGGCGACGTGCGCGCGCCGCAATTCCGCGTACGGCTTCGCCGCCGAGCGCGCCAGATCGCCGGCCGCCATCGCCGCGGGATCGTCGCTGCGCCGGCCGGCGAAGGAACGGATGTCGGTCGCGGCGGTGATGAGCAGGACGACCTCGTCGGCGCCCCGCACCTGCAGCGTGTTGTCCGCCACGGTCACGCGGCCGCCGGTGGCCAGCACCCGGAGCTGCGCGGCAAATTTCATGCCCTGGCCGTCGACGCCGTTGTCGAGCTGGCCCGTCATGCGCAGGCCGTCGGCTCCCGCCGCCGTGGTCGTGAAGCGCTCCGGCCGGTCGAGCCGCACATCGAACGAGAGGGCGCCGGCGCGGTCCGCCGTGAGCCGCAGGGCGATCACCTGGTCGGGGGCGCTGACCAGCGCCTCGCGGACATAATGCACGCCATCCCGCTCGTAGGTCACGCGGGCGACCGCGTCGGCCAGATCGAGTTCGCGCCGGTAGTTCTGCGCCTGACCAGTCGGGCCGCCGCCGGGCGGAAGGAAGTCCAGGCGCAGGTCGCCCAGCACCTGATAGGAACCGTAGGGCACGCCCGCCCCGCGGCCAAAGCCCGAGCCCCGGCCGGCGCAGGTGAAGTTGGCGCTGATCAGCGCCTCCGCCTCGGCGTTCCTGCCCGCCAGCAGCAGGCGCCGGATCTCCGGCAGTATGGCCGCGGCGTCCGGCCGGTCGGCGTCCTGCGGCGAGCCCGACCACAGATTGCCCTCGTTGAGCACGACGTGCTCCTGCTCGACCCCGCCGAAGAGCATCGCCCCAAGCCGCCCGTTGCCGAGCGGACACGACTGGGTGAAATGCGCCGCCGGCGCATCAAACCACACGAGGTGTTCAGCCGGGGTTTCCGCCAAAAGCGCGGAAACTGTCAGCAGGCCGCCGATGGCGCCGCCGAGGCTGAGGGAGGCGATTCTCATCCAGGGGTTCATGGACTCCAAAAAGAAGGTCCAGCCGCCGCGAGGCAACCGCACAATCGCCCGGCGCTGTCGCCACGGCCGCTGCGATCCATCGCCCTGCCGAGAGGTAGTGCGGTGCTTCAGTCCGCACTTGACCCCGTCGCGCAGGCTGAAGCACTGCGCTACGGATCTCACCGCATGTCGACCGAGAAGTCGTTGACCGCGAAATCGAGGCCGCCGGGCGAGGCGGAGATTTCCCAGCCGAACTGCACCTCGTCGAGCCGCACGTCGCCGTGCTGAGGCCGGTCGAACCAGCCGCGGGCCCTGATCCAGTCGAGAACGGCCTTGAGGTCCACCTCGCCGGCGGTGACCGGACTGGTGCACAGGAAGGTGATGACCGTGTTGGCGCCGTTGGTCCCTTTGTAGACATCCCACGTGTGGCCGCCGACGGTGACGCCGGCGACCTCAACCGCCGGCCTGCCGGCGGCGTCCCACGACCGGGCGATGGGGCCCATCTTCCCGTGCCAGTTCATCCAGAGCATGACTTCAAAGGCGTGCTGCTCGCACCAGATGTCGTAAGCCGTGTTGTAGCTGCCGGCGGCGGGCACGGTGACGCTGAAGCGGCTGGTGCACGCCGGGAGTTCGCTGAGGCGCCGGTTTACCGTCCAGCCGGCATGCGGATAGGCCTTGACGCCCGTGGTGTCGGGATGGTCGGCGTGGACGCCCCACAGCGCGGACGAGCTCGCCCAGATGGTCTGCGGGCCGGGGCCTTCGCCCCAGACGTTGTTGCACACGACATAGCCGCCCGCGGGAAACTCCGCGAACTTGTCGGCGGACGTCCCTATTGGCGACGCCGGGCCCGCGCCGTGCTGGCAGGCGGTCACCAGCGCCGCCGCGGCGAGAAATGAAAAGAGGTTTTTCATGGGAGAACGGATTAAATCCAAGTCACTCCAAGCGCCTTGAAGGCTGCATCACTGGGGCGGGCGGAGTGCATTCACGGAGCGGCCGGTTCGGCGCGCAGACGCTCCACCATCTCCCCGGGCACCGCGATCACCGTGCCGTGTTTCATGCGCCCGGGCGTGCCTTCGTTGGGAAAGATCATCTTGTCCGTCACATCCTCCCACGTCTTCAGATCGCGCGAACGCATGGCGCGATAGTGCTTCTTCATGTAGGCTTCGCAGTAAACGAGGTACTCGCCGCCGATCCTGATGGCCGTCGGTCCCTCGACCCACAGGCCCGCGGGCGTGAACGGCGGGCCCAGGTCGACGTACGGCCCCGCGAGGTCGTCGCTCGAGGCGATGCGCAGATGCTTCTTCGGCGGATTCACCGTCTCGTCCTTGACGATCAGATAAAACCGGCCGTTCGCGGGCAGGATCGTCGCGTCGATCACGCTGAAGCCCGGATCATAAAATAGCCGGGTCGGGGTGAAGGTGATGAAATCCTTCGTCGTCGTGCAATAGATTCGATGGTTGAGTTCGCTTTCCGAGGAGCCGGCGGTCTCGGGGAACTTCCCGGGGATGGTCGACGCCCAGAAAATGAGGAACTCGCCGCGCTTCGCGTCGTAGACGATCTCGGGCGCCCAGCTGTTGCGCACGGCCGGCTCGGAGGCCATCACCGGGATTTCCTGCTGCGCCGACCAATGGATGAAATCCTTCGTCGACGCGTGGCCGATGCCGTTCTCCCACCAACCGCAGGTCCACACCATGTGGAAGGTGCCGTCGGGACCGCGGGTGACGCACGGGTCGCGCATGAGCTTCGCCGTGCCGACGGTGGGCGTCAGGCAGCTCTGGCCGCCGTTCAACGCCTCCCATTTGTAGCCGTCGCGGCTCCACGCAAGGTGCAGGCCGTCCTCGCCGTTCCTAGTGAAGTAGGTGAACAGGTAGCAGGTGTCGTCCGGCGTCGACGCCCCGGCTGCTTCCGCCGACACGAGATTCTGGACGCCGGCGAGGGCCAGCGCCGTGGCAAGCAACAGGGTTTTGTGCATGGTGTCTTCGATGGTGGGCGCTGCGCCGCTTCAGGCAACCGCCGAGTGCAAAGGCGGGACTCGGTTCGCGCTTGTCGCCGGTCCGGTGCTGGGATGTTCTCTGGGATCAGCCGGTTGTCTTCCGGGCCGTTTGGCAACGAAACCGGATGGCACGCCACCGCCGGATTCTCCCCACCCTTCACCGTCACTCCCATGCACAGCGTCTCCCCCGAAACCCTCAAGGACAATGTCTTCAAGCTCATCAGCCAGGACTGGATGCTCATCACCGCGGGCGATCGCACGAAATTCAACACGATGACCGCGAACTGGGCCGGGTTGGGCTACCTCTGGTACCAGCCCGTCAGCTTCTCTTTCGTGCGGCCCCAGCGCTACACCTTTGAGTTCATGGAAAAATGCGCCCTCTACACCCTGTCCTTCTTCCCGGAACAATACCGCGAGGCGCTCAGCATCTGCGGTGGCCAAAGCGGCCGGGACGTCGACAAGGTGCAGGCCAGCGGCCTGACGCCGGCGTTCACGGAAAGCGGCGCGCCCTACTTCGCCGAGGCGCGGCTGGTGCTGGAATGCCGGAAACTCTACGCCCGGTTCCTGGAGGAGCCCGGGTTCCTCGACGCCACGATCCCCGCCGAAACCTATCCCGACAAGGATTTCCACCGGTTGTACATCGGTGGAATCGTGCAATGCCTGGTCGAGTGAAGCCCTGATTCGCCGGTCGCGGGATCTTCGCCGGTTCTCCCTCGCATTGGCGCACGGTGTGAGCGCGAGCCAAGGCGTCCATCTCGAGGTGGAGGCGCGGGAATTGACGACTAGCGCAGATCGCCTTGGGCTGTCGATCGCCGATGCCGAATCTTTACATCATCGCCGGTCCCAACGGCGCAGGGAAGACGACCTACGCGCGGGATTTTCTTCCCGCGGAAATGCGCTGCCACGAATTCGTCAACGCCGATCTCATCGCTGCCGGAGTGTCTCCGTTTGCGCCGGCGCAGGCCGGATTCGAAGCGGGCCGCATCATGATCCGGCGACTGCGCCAGCTGCTGGCCGGGCGAAAGGATTTCGCATTTGAAACGACCCTTTCGGGATACGGCTACATGCCTTTGCTAGAAGAAGCGCGGGCCGCGGATTACCGCATCCGGCTGGATTTCCTCTGGATCGCCAGCCTGGACGTCGCCCGCGAGCGCATCCGCCAGCGCGTGCGCAAGGGCGGCCACGACATCCCCGACGACGTGCAGCAGCGCCGGTTTGCGAAAGGCATACGGATGCTCATCGAGCATTATCGGCCGCTGCTCAATCACTGGCGTCTTTTCGATAATACCGGTGACTCTCCGCGTATCATTGCCGAAGAGAAGGACGGCGCCTTCACGGTGGTCGACGCTGTCAGGATTGCCATGGTGGAGCAAATGGCCAACATGCGCCTTATGCTGGAGGTTCCACCAAGGGCGGTCGAGGAACCCGCCGCCATGATGTTCAGCGACGAGACCCGCGCTGCCATGCGTGCCCTGCGCCGGGCCTATGCACGCGTTGTGCTGGAGAACATGGCCTACGGCCTGCCGGTCATCCAATGGCGCGAGGGCCGCGGGGTCGTCGCCGTGCCGGCGGAACTGCTCGCGCCGCTGGCGCGCCGTATCCTCGAAACCAACGGCGAGTCCCTACCCGCGGCCGAGGAGCGGGCTCTGCTGCAAGGTGTGCCGTGAACAACGGCATGCGTTTGTGCCATGATTCGTCGAGTAGCGCTCCATGGAGAAATCCACGGCGGTCAGAGTGTAACGATGACTAACGGTTCTACGTCAGAAAAGAGATGATCTACGTACTGTTTTTCGCGCTATACTTGTGCCTCGGGTTAGCCGTCTTTGCAGGCTTTCGGCGCTGGCATGCGTTCCTTATCCGTCTCGCCGAGCAGCACGACGTGACCACAAGAAGAAAAATAGCCGCCCGATATTATCCGCTCGTCGCTTTGCTCCTGCTGGCTGGGATTGGTTCGGTGCTCGCCGGCAGCTTTATTCTAATCCTTCCGATGATACGGCACGACGCGCGAATCCAGATTTTGCTTCCGGTTTCGCTCACAGTCGCCGTTTTGCCATCATTCGTTTGGTGGTTTCGCCGATGGAGAGCCCTCACCAAGCTGGGGTATGGGCGGCAGTGAAGGAAATGGTAAGCAATTCCGCGCCATTGCTCGAGGGAACGAACCGGGTCGGCCCAGACCATTGTAACCAGCCTAGCGACGGACTCTCTTCCTCGTTCATAACGTCGCCTTTCGGGCTTCCGGGCGGGAAATGGCGGCCTGGCGGCGAGCGCCAGCCCTACAGGTTTATGGCGGAGTGCGTCGGCGACCCCGCTCTACAAGAATTGTAGCTGGCGCCTCAATTCCCCCGCGGGGTCCGGATCGTGCTGAATGGACTGGCCGGCACGTCGAACTTCTCGACCGGATCGGGATGCGCCGGATCGAAGGAGCCGAAATCGTCCACGATGTACGAAGCAAGCGGCAGGTGGCTTTCCTTGATGCCCTCGACGACGCACTTCGCCAGTTCGTAGGCGCCGTAGTTGTCGTGATGCGTCGTGTCGCGGCCGCCGGCGGAGAAAGCCAGCGGCGCCTTCTCCGGACCCAACGCCTCGTAGAACGTGCGGCTCATCTGCTCCAGGTCGATCAACGCGACGTTCTCCTCCTGCGCCACCTCGCGCACCGCCGCGGGATAGTCGCCGTGCGAGTTGCGGATCTTCCCCTCGGCGTCGAACTGCCGGCGCTGCATCGACGTCACCAGCACGGGCGTCGCGCCGCGGAGGCGCGCCTCAGCGATGAAGACCCGAAGGTAGGCCTGATACGTGGTGTGCGCCTCCACGTAGGTCTGCGGCCAGTTTTGTTTCTCGTCGTTGTGGCCAAACTGGATGAACAGGTAGTCGCCCTTTTTCATCTGGCTCAGAATCTTCGCCAGTCGCAGGTCGGCGATGAAGGACTTCATGGTCTCGCCGGACTCAGCGTGGTTGGCGACGGCCACGACCGGTTTGAAAAAGCGCGTCAGCATCTGGCCCCAGCTGGCGCCCGGTTCGCGCGGCTGGTCGGTCACGGTGGAGTCGCCCGCGAGAAATACCGTGGGCACGTCGTCCGCCGGGGTGATCTCGAGCGCGCAGATGCAGGACCGCCCCGGCGCTGCGCCGGGGCTGAATTCCAGTGTCAGCTTGTCGTCCCAGTCGAGCACCAGTCCGTCTGGACCGTTCTCCTTTTCCCAGCGGTCCAGTTCCACGTGGTCGCCGCCCGGCGCGTTCAGAGGCGGAGGAGGAACCTTGCCGTTGCGGATGTTGACGGCGAAAGTTCGGACCGCGAACTGGCCCGGCGCCGTCCGCACCTGTTCCAGCATCAGCCGGCGCGACTCGGCCTTGACTGTGGTGACCGATTCGCCGGCGGCGTCGCCGAGCGTGACCGTCACGTGGTAATTCCCCTCCGGCAGACTGACCGAGAAGAAGAACGGTTTGTCGCTGGTGCAGAAGTGCCCGTGCAGCGCGTCGTCCCCTCCCCGGTCGATCCCCGTGACGGACGATCCCAGATCGAATCCGTAGCCGGTTTCCTTCGAGTACACCGCGGCCGGAAGCACCTGCGCGCAGCCCGGCGCGACCCTGCCGGGACCGAAGGAGAACTTCCATGCCGTGGTCTCCGCGGCGCGGAGCGCGGCCGGCACGCCGCCAAACAGTCCGAGACCGGCGGCAGCCATCAGCCAAATACAGCGGGAGGCGTTCAAGCGGCGGGGGTGCATGAGAGGGGTGGTTTAGTTGCCGGGGGGTTTCTCGATCGTGACCACCGGGCTGGGCGGCACGTCGAAACTTGCGACCGGATCAGGATAAGCCGGGTCGAATCCCTGGAAGTCGTCCACAATGTATTGCGCGATGCCCAGCCGGGCATCCCTGATTCCCTGGACGACGCACTTGGCGAGTTCATAGGCGCCGTAATTGTCGTGATGGGTGTTGTCCACCTTGTCAGGCGCGGGCCTGGCAAAGGCCAGTTTCGACTGCTCCGGCCCCAGCGCCTCGTAGAAGGGCCGGCTCATGGCGTTGAGGTCGATGCAGGCGGCCTGCAGCTCCTGCGCCGCCTGGCGCGCTGCCTCGGCGAAATCCGCCAGCGTCGGCTTGATGCGGCCGTTTTCATCAAACTCACGGCGCTCCATCGGCGACACGATCACGGGGATGCCACCGCGCTGGCGGACGGCGTCGACATGCTGCTTGATCTCCGCCTTGTACGTGGTGAACGGGCCGCCGGTGCCCGCCGCGATCTGCTTCTGGTCGTTGTGGCCGAACTGCATGATCAGGGTGTCGCCCGGCTTCATCACGCTGAGGATCTTGTCGAGGCGCCGCCGCCCGAGGGAGTCCCGGTAGGTTTCGCCCGACTCCCCGTGATTGGCGATCGCCACCCCGGGCTTGAAAAACCGGGTCAGCATCTGCCCCCAGCTCGCGTACGGTTCGCGCGACTGGTCGCAGACCGTGGAGTCGCCGAGCAGAAACACCGTGGGCACGTCCACCCTCGTGATTTCGATGGCGCAGACGCAGGACCGCCCCGGCGCTGCGCCGGGGCTGAACTCCAGTGTGATCCGGTCGTCCCACGCCCATTCCTCCTGGATCGATTCGCGCGGGGCCTTCAATTTGACTTCGCCCGCCCTGATGTCGCCGGTGGGGGCGATCTGCGGCGTGCGGGTGTTCACGATGAAACTGACCGTCGCGAACTGCCCGGGCGCCGTGTGGACTTTCTCCGCCATCAGCCGCCGCAACTCGGCCTTGATCGTCGTGGTCGTCTCGTCCCCCGCGTCGCCCAGCATGACCGTCACCCGGTAGTTTCCCTCCGCCGACACCCGGGCCGAGAAGAAGAACGGCCGGTCGCTGGTGATGAAATCGCCGCGCACGGGATCGTGGCCGCCCCGGTCGACGCCGGTGACGATTGCGCCGGGCTCAAAGCCGTAGCCGAGTGCGCTGGTATAGACGGTGGCCGGCAGGACCGGGAGGTATCCATCCGCGACCGCGCCGGGGCCGAAATCGAATTTGTACAGTGCGATCTCCCCGGCGGGCGCGGGCCGGGCGAGCGCCAGGGCCAGGCCGGCGGCCAGCACGAGCGGGACGAGCGGCTTCCGTCCTCCTGATGGTGTCTCAGAACAAGGGCGGATATTCATGAATGAGAGATGATGATGGAAGAATTCCTCATCGCGCAAGGGTCAGCCCCATGAGACCGATGACGACTTCATTGGCAAGGGTGCGGACGGTGAGCGAGCGCAGCTCCTTCGCCGGATCGAGCGGCAGGTCGAGGACGGTGGCCGCGCCGCCGGGAATTCTTCGCCCCTGACCCTTGAATTCAATCTCATCGAGGAGCCGGACCCTGCCGGTTTTCAGATCCACGCGCGGCGGAATCGACCCGGGCCGGGCGAATTGATAATCGTCGATGAGGTAATCCTGGTCGATCGGCCACCATGTCGTCGGGTTGTGCAGCGCGAGGCGGGCGGTCGCGCCGTCGGCGTAGGTCACGACGACCTCGCCGTTGTCGAGCCGGCTCTGCATCCAGTTCGTCGAGCCGGCCAGCAGCAGGTACACGTGCCGGGCCCGGCCGCCCAGCGGCACGGTCGCCTCACGCGGAAAGTTGTCCCACTGCGAGGTGAAGACGATGTTCCGGGCGTCGCCCGGGCCCGGCGTGGCGAAGGGCACGCCGTTCGGCAGGACGATGCGACCGCCGTTGGCGCCGGCGGCGGCGCGCAGGCCGGAGTCGTCGATTTCGGCGGTCGCGTTGACCTCGCCGGCCCAACCGCCGAGGCCCTGTTTCGGAATCGCCAGCGAGCAATACGGCGAGCGCGGCGAGCGATACTCGTGCTGGAAGATATTTGTCACGCGGTCGTTGAAGCAGGGCGTGAGATCCATGGTCTCGAATTTCGCCGGCCCCGGCATTGGCGTGCGCCAATCCGTGCCGGTGCTCGAGGCCGTTGTGGCGCGCCACGGTTCCACGGCCCCGTCCGGCGCGGCCGGCGCCGCGCCCTTCCACGTCACCACGATTCCCACCCTGGAAGTGAGCGGACAACGGACCTCGACATACGACCCCGGCGTCGGTCCAACGAGCCACCGCCATCCGGCCGGCCGGCCATCGACCGTGACGGCCGCGTCGTCCCGCCGCGCGGCAAGCTGCAGCCGCAGCACCAGCGGTTTCCCGAAGCGCGACTCGATCGTGAACGTCTCCGTCTCGCCCGCCCGGCGCCAGGCGACACTCACGTCGGGATGCCGCAGGCTCGCATGCGTCCACGCCGCGGGGAACCCCGGCGTGATGCACAATTCGCCGGCCAGCAGATCGGGTTTCACGCCGAACAGGCCTTCGACCAGCGCCCGGGCCAGCACGCCGCCGCCGTCGGCGAAGTCGCGCTGCGACTCGCGGCGATAGACGTCGAGATAATTCATCGAGCCGACGTTGCCCGGACAGATGCCCATGAACATGCTTGCGAGCAGCGCGCTTTTCGTGAGCCGGTAGGCCTCGCCCGCGCGTCCCGCCTGCCAGTAGCCGAGGGCGGCATGCACGTTCTCGCCCATCACGACGTTGTTAACCGACCAGGTGTACGGCATCCAGTCGGTCGTCGAGAGCACATGGTACTCGTCGTCCGCGGGCACGCCGGGTCCGCGTACCGGCAGGTGCGGAATCCTTCGGTCGACATCCATCGCCATCCGCCATGCCTCCGCCGGTGTCGGCAGTCCGGAATCCATCGTGTGGTAGAACGTCCACAAACCCGCACTGGGATGCACGAGCTGGAGGCCGAGCAGATCCTTAAACTCGGCGAACAGGCCGCGGTCCGGGAGCCAGAGGTATTCGCGCATGGCGCGGGCGATGAGTTCCGCCTCATGTTGATAAGGCGCGGGATCCTGGCCCAGCAGCCGCGCGAGCCGTGCCGCCATGAAATTGTGCCAGTAATTGCAGGCCGAGGCGTGCGTCACGCCGCCGCCGTGGTACTGCAGGTCGTCGCTGGCCCAGATCGCCGCGTACGCCTCGTAGAGCGGCAGCTTCTCCGGGCCGAACTCGCGGCGGAACAGCCGCCGCTCCCACGCGAGGTGCCGCTCGATCACCGGCCACACCTGCCGCGCAAACTCGAGGTCGCCCGTCCACAGCAGGTGCCGGAACAGCGCGTCGATGTAGACGAGGTTCATGTCGTAGTGGCTGTTTGAGATGTCGCCGTTGCTGTGCAGCGCCGCCTCGTTGCGCGCGAGGTTGGCGTTCTCGTCGGGCGGCGGGAGCTTCGCCGGGACCGGATCGTTGTTTTGCTGCGTCGCCCAGTAAGCGAATTGCCGCCGCGCCCGGGCGTGCCAGCCGAGCGCGTCAGGCGCGTACGGTCCGCGCCAGCCGGGCAGTTTCGCGCGCCAGGCGATTGCGCCGTGCATGACCGCGCCCTGCGGTTCGTCCCACACGGCGTCAACCGCCACGTTGAGTGCGGCGACGGCAGCGTTCAGATAGGGGTCGGGCGTGTCGACCGCCACCTGGCTGCGCAGCGCGGCGAAATGGGCCTCCGTCTCCGCGAACACCGCCGGCAGTTCGTCGTTCCGGTAGGCGGGTCGCAGCGGGACCGCCGCCGGCCCGCGGCCGATGCCCGGGCGTTCGGCGGTGACCGCGCGATAGGTGTCGAGTTCCTCCGCCGTCACGGCATCGCCTCCGGCCACACGCTGCAACGCGAGGAACAGCGGCGCATCGCTGGCGAGCGCCACGCGCCCGGTCACGACCGGCAGCGCCGCTGATTTTCCCGCCGAGGCGAGCAGGCCGGCGCATGACGACCACTGCGCCGCGTCGGCCACCGCCAGTTCGGCGCCGGCCGGCGTCAACCCGACGATCGTCGCGGTTTGGCTGTGGAGCGTGAACGTGCGGTCCGCAAGTTCGCAGCGGTTGTCACGGCAAAATTCTGACTGGAGCTGGAAATACTCGCCGATCGGCACCGACTCGGTGCCGATGTCGCCGTCGCGCCGGCCGCGCTGGCCGTTGATGCCGCCGTAAGCCCACACCAGCTCGACGCCCGCCGGGGCGGCGTGCGCCTCGGCCCGCACGATCAATCCGTCGGTCCGGTCCAGCGCCAGCACCGCGAGGCGCACCACGCCGCCACGGCCGAGCAGCGGATCGCGGATTTCATAAAGCATCTCTCCGGGCCGGTAACGCGCGATCACGCCGGCCGCCTCGTGGAGCCACTTCGCGCCGGCGGCGGAGCGCAGCCCCAACCGCAGGTTGCCGCCGCGACCCGGCAGGTAGAGCGTGAACTCGGGCCGGTCACCGGCATCGACGCGGAAGGCCGTGTTCCCGCCGTAGAGCGGGCGGTTGAAGAACTCCGCGCCGTTCTCGATGACGAAATCGGTGCCGTCAGGCCGGTAGCGCAGCGGACACCCGATCTGATCCGCCAGGTTCGGCGTGACCGACGGCGCGCCGGGCGACTGCGCTTGGAGCAGTCCGGAGGAACCGGCGGTGACCATGCAGAGCAGGACCAGCCGCGTCGCCGGCGAGATCCAAGGCAGCCACCGAAACAAGCGCATGGGGTGAAACATGTGGTTCCCGCTGATTCAGCCGATCCCGTGATTTTCAATCAGCCGGTTTCATCACCGGCAGTCCGGCGGTAAACGTGTAATTACCGGAGCCCACCTCATAGACCGCACTGCGGCCGGCCATGCGCAGGAAACGGACGCCTTCGCTCTGCCCGGCGGCCTGACGGCCTTCGAGCACCGTGGCGGCGTTCCGGGTCGGCATGTAAATCGTGGCGGTCGTGTTGGCCGGGATGGTCACCTGAAGCGTCAATTGTGTGCCCGCGCGCTGCCATGCACTCACGATCCGGCCGCGGACGGAGTCGTAATCCGCCTTCACCCAGGTCAGGTCGCCGACGATCGCGGGCTTGATGATGATCTTCTTGAAGCCCGGTCCCGCCGGGTCGCCCTGGATGCCGGCCAGGTCGTGGTAGAACCACTCGTTGATCTGCCCGAGCATGAAATGATTCTGGGATGAGTTCGGGTCGGCATTCCACGCCTCCGTCAGGCTCGTGGCGCCCTGCGCAAGCTGGTAGCCGTAGCCGGGTTTGTCCGACTGGTTGTTCATGTCGAAGATCACATCGGAGCGTCCACCGTCGGCGAGCGCGCGCAGCAGGTAGCGGTAGCCGACATCACCGGCGGTGAGCGCGTTGCCCCGGTCGCGCACGTCCCTGACGACGGCGGCCAGCACCGCCGCCCGCCGCGCCGGCTCGACGAGGTTCATCATCAGCGGGATCGCGTTGGCGCATTGCGATCCCGTGGCGTAGCGGTCCGCCGCCGGATCGAAGAAGGTTTGATTGAAGGCCGTGCGTATCCGGCCGGCGAGTTCCCGATATTTGCCGGCCTCGCCGCGGCTGCCCAGCAACGCCGCCACCCGGGCGAGTATCCATGCGTCGTAATAATAAAAGGCTGTCGCCGTCAGCGCGACCGGCGTGAGCTGCGCCTTTCCCGGCCGCTCCGGGCCAAGGTCGTACCAGTCCCCCAGCCCGTGCGAAACGATGTGCCCGGTGGCCTTGCTGCCGAGGTAGGCCACGTAGCGCTTCATCCTCGCATAGGAGCGCCGCAACAACTCCACGTCGCCTGTCCACTCGTATTGCTGCCACGGGATCAGCACGCAGGCGCTGCCCCACTCGGGGGAATCCCGGAAGCCGTCCGCGAACATCACGTACTCGGGGGCGATGTCGGGCACGAGGCCGCTGTCCAGCTGGCTGTCGGCCATGTCGTTCACCGTCTTCGCCATGAGCCGGGCCAGGTCGAATTCGTAGCGGAGCGCCGGGCCGTTGAGATGATTCTGCTCGAGCCAGCCGAGCCGCTCCCGGTGCGGGCAGTCGGTCATCACGCTCATGAGGTTGCTGCGCTGGGCCCAGCGCACGAGCGTGTGAACGCGGTTGAACAGCTCGTTAGAACAGGCGAACCGGCCGGCCGGCGGCGCCGCGGCCTGCACCACCACGCCATCGAGCGACTCGACGACGGGCAGCTCCGACTCGGCCGGCGCCGTGCATTCGACCTGCAGATAACGGCAGCCGTGGTAGAAAAACTTGGGGAACCAGGCTTCCCCGCCCCTTCCCGCCAGTGTGTATTGCCACCACGCCGGCCCGCGCCGGCCACAGGAACGCCGGTCCACGGAGCCATCCGGGGCGAGCAGCTCCGCAGGAATGATCCGCACCACGGAGCCCGTCGGGCCGCGCACCTTGAGCCGCGGTATCAACGCGGCGTTCTGCCCGAGATCGTAAACGGTGACTCCCGGCCGGAGCGTCCGGACGGCGACGGGACGCAGTACCTCAAACGTGTGGATGGGCGGTGCCGCACAGGAATGGCCCCGCAGTTGTCCGCCGGGCCCGGCAAATTCCGCGGCGCGACTCCATGGGGAATCGTTGAAGCCGAGCTGGTCCCAGCCGCGCGGTTCGCGGCGTGCATCGTAATCCTCCCCGCCGAAGATGTTGGCGAACGTGATCGGGCCGGGCGCGACGCGCCACCGGTCGTCGGTGCCCACGGTTTCCACCGTGCCATCCGCATACTCGAGCCGGAGCTGGCCGAGGGCGGCGAGCGGCCGGTCGGCGCTGACGAACTTTACGAAGCGGCCTTCCTGCACGTTGTACATGCCACCGGCAAGGCTGAGCCCGGCGGCGTTGGCGCCGGGGCGCAGCAGCGCGGTGACGTCAAGCGTGTCGTAAAGGCAGGTTTTGGCGTAATCGGTCCAGCCCGGCGCCAGCAGCCCGTCACCCGCCCGGGCGCCGTTGAGCGTGAGTTCGTACTGGCCCAACCCGCAGACCTGCGCCAGGGCGCGGCGCAATCCCGGCCGCACGGTGAACTCACGCCGCAGCAGCAGCGTGGTGTTGGCCCGCGGATTCGCGCCCGGCACGCCGAGGCCGTCGACCAGCGCGGCCGCGGCCCACGGCGCCCGCTCCCAACTGTCGCTGGCGGTCACCGCGGCGCCGACCGCAACGTTGCGACCGCCCGAGATTACTTCGATCTGGCTGAGCGCGAGGCAGGCCCGGCCTTCGTCGGTCCGCAGCCGCGTGGCGGTCAGGCGCACGTACCGGGCGGTGACGCCCTGCGCCGGCAGCTCGATGTGCATGGCCCGTGGATCAGGATAATCCTTGTCGCCGCAATCGGCGATCAACGTGTACGCATAAAAGGCCGGGTCGTCAGAGGCTTCGAGTCGGAACCGGGGGGGAAAGCCGAGCGCCTCGGTCACGGTGTGCCGCAGCGCGTGGAGCCGCACGGCGTCGATCGTCCGGGGCGCGTCGAGGTCGAGCTGCACCCACTTCCGGGTCTCGGCGTCGGTCGTCTCTTCCGAGTGATAGCCGAGGAGCGGCCGCTGCCAGTGAAGCATTTCGGGATCGGTGATCCAACGGGCCGCCCAGCCGGCTGGGCTGAAGCCGTTGGGCGAAGGCCGGCCGGCCGGCGCGAGCATGCCCATCGTCCAGGTCGCGACGGGACTCCACGCCGAAGCGGAGCCACGCCGGTCCCACACCCGCACCTTCCAGAACACCTGCTGCGAGGATTGCAGCGCCTGCCCGGCGTACAAAACGCCCAGTGTCGCGTCGGAGGTCACCTTCCCGCTGTCCCAGAGGTCGCCTTCGTCGCGCGCCAGCCGATCCGGCGCGGACGCCGCCAGCACCTGATACGCCGTCTGGATCTGGCCGCGTTCCGCGGATTGCAGCGTCCAGCCCAGCCGTGGCCGCGGCATGTCCACACCGAGCGGATCGGCATCTTGTTCGCAGTGCAAGGCCGCCACGCTGATCCCTGCCGTCCGGTCGCGAAAACAGCCGGCAGCCAGGACCGTCAGGGCCACAAACAGAATGAAGCGATTTCGCGAAACCACCGTGTGGTGTCGGCACCGGGGTCTCGGACATGAATTCAGCGCCATCCTGGCTGTCAGCCTAGCTGCCATTCTGCGTCGGGAGCTGATCGCCAATCAGGGCGAGATTCTGGATGGCGGCAAGGCCCCATTGTGCGGCATCGTTGGTGGAAACCCACGCCGCCTCGTCGACGGGGTTGAGCACCGTTGGGCCCTCGAGGTGCTTCAGCTGGAGGTCCGGCTTCAGCCAATCGCGGGCAAACTCACGCCAGGCGCGCGCGGCCAGCGCGGGATCCTTTTCCCGCCAAGCCGCATAGGCCGTAAGGCGGGAGTGTCCCTGCGGCAGACCGACGTCGCGCAGGCGCACGCCGAGCGTTTTCTCCTGTTCTTCCGGGCCGGCGTTGTACAACTCGCAGTATTGCAGCCACGCCTGCTCGAACGGAGCGAACTCCGGCCGGCCCCCGGTCAGATAAATGAGTTCGGCGCAGGTTTCCACCGCTCCGAAGACGGCGTTGAGGTGGGAAACCGTGATGCGGTCGCTGAGGACGTGGAGATGACCGGTATCGGCATCGTAGCCAAAACGGTCACCGGTGAAGAAACCGTGTTTGGCCGCGCCGATGTCGCGCATGCCGTTGAAGAGCTTGTCGCGGTATTTCGGGTCGCCGCCGCGCTCCCATTCGGTGAGCCAGATCGCGGCGAGATTCGTCCAGTCGGTGCCAAAACTGACCCGCGCGGTGTAGGGGCCTTTGGGCGACTGGTTGACCAGCTTGCGGGCGGGATCGACCTCGTCGAGTTTCCGGTCGACGTCGAGCAGCTCGCGCATCAGGTCACCCACCCGCTCGTCGGCGGTGAGGTAGTAATAGAAGCGGCGGTAGATCGCGGTGCTGATGCGCACCTGCTTGGCGCTGCAACCCCAGTGCTGGACGTTGTGGCGCGAGCCGAGGCCGGCGAACCGGCCGAGATGGTAGACGTCCACCTCGCCGGTGTGGCGGGTCATGGCCTCGGCGAAGCGGAAGATGTCGGCGCGACCGGAACGCAGGTAGGCATACCAGAGCCAGAGATCCGGCGAGAGTTCGGAATTGTCCCACGCAAAGCCCCCGACGTCGTAGCGCCACACGTGGCGGTCGCGGTCGTAGGTGTGCATGACGTCGCCGTAGTTCCAGAAACCGTACCAGTGGCGTTGCTCCACCTGCCTCCGGTAATAATCAAACTGCCAGTCGAGCCGGTCCTCGATCGCGGCCCTGGCCGGCGTCGAACGGTCGGGCAGGCTCCAGAGTCCGCCGAAGACATTGGTCCCGGCGAGGTGGGCGGGGGAGCAGGCGAGCTGGGGCGGGGTGCGCACGGCGCCGGCCAGCTCGATGATCCGCTCGCGCGACGGTGTGGCGGTCACCGCCCACAGCGTGATCTCGCTCGAGCGCGCGATGCCGTGGGGCGTGCCCCAGCCTGGCTCGTAGTCCTCGTAGGTGATCTCGAGCCCGCCGTTGTACTGCCGCTCGTAGGTCTCCATGCCCATCACGTCGTGATAGAACCGCAGATCCATCGCGGGCGCCTCGGGCGACCACAGCCACACCGTCACCTCGGCCGCGTCGGTGTGCGCGCCGCGGATGTCAAGCTGGGTGGGATGGCGCTGCCAGAAGTCGCGCAGTCCGAAGACCACGCCGCCGCCCGTGGCGCCGCCGACGTAGCCGACGCCCGCCGCGCGGCCGCCCTGGTCGACGCCGATCCAGCCGAAGCCGGGTTTGGTGCGCTTGCGGATTTCAAAGGCGCTGGCCGCCGACTGGAACAACGTGCAGTCGCCCCAAGCCGGAATGTATTCGAGGCGCGTGCGCACCGCCTCGTCGAACGTACTCACCGGCGGGCAGGCCTCGCCGGCGAGCTGGGCTTTCTTGATCGGGCCGTTCGGATTGCGGCCGTCAGGATCGCGGCGCAGGCCGGTGAGTCCGCGCACGGCCTCGGCCCAGAGGCCGCGGCCTTCGCCGACAAAGCGCACATGGCGGTCATGAAGCGGGTCGCGCATCGGCACGACGAAGCGCACGCCGAGTCCGCGGATGAAATCCTTCTGCTCGTCGCCGTCAAAGACGAAGGAGTGCATCATCCGCACCGCGTCGCCGCCGGCGTAAAAGTAGAGGCGGACGCTGAACGGCAGCCAGGCGCGCCCCGGGCCCTGGTGCCGGCCCGCGATCTTCACGACCGCGCGGACCGGACCGCGCTGCTCGACGGTGACCGCACCGATTTCGCTGACGAACGATTCGGTCTTCACGGCCGCGGCGTCCTCGGCGGGACGGTCATCACACAGGGCGACCAGCCGGCCGTCGCGCGCGATCTCCCGGCCGTCGCGCATGATCGACGCGATGACGGCCGCGCCTTTTTTCGCCACCGTGCAGCGGATCACGCCCGTGTCGACCTCGATGGTGTCCGCCGTCTCGTCCACTTGCACCGGTTTCGCCGGCGCCGCTGGCGTGCCCGGGGCAAGAATCAGTTTGTCCGTCTTGCCGGTCTCGGCTCCGACGGCGTGGGCGGTCCACTTGAGCGAGCCATCCGGCCACGAGGCCAGCGGCCAGCTCTGCACGGGCACGGCCCCGCCGGCGGCCGTGCCCAGCGCAAAGGCCGTGTCCTTGGGGTATTTGCCCCGCGGCCACGGCACGCCCCACGTGGCGCCGTTTGCCACCGCCGGCACCTGGCCCTCGAGCCAGTGCAACTCGGCTCCGTCGCCAAGGATGACCCGGCCGGCGGGGACGACGCCGGGAGCCGGAGTCTCGTTGGCGGCGCGCAGGACCGCAGGCAGATTCAGCGCGGCGGTGACCAGTGCGGTGTTCTTCACGAATTCACGACGGGAGAGCGGGACAGGCTTCATGGAATTTGCAGGTTAAAGTCGGGGGCGGAGGCGCGAACATCACAGGGTGGCGGACGATGACAATCAATGACGATGGACGGTGCCAAGTGGTGTCACCAGCCGTGGGGCGATGATAATCCCCCCGCCTCGCGCTGACGGGAGGGACTGGAACGTGTTTCGGTAGAAGCGTGCGGACAACTAATCCAAGTGGAAGACTTCGACAAGTTCCTTGGACACCGGGCTGTTGTCCGGATGGCTTGGCATGAGGTCGCGCATGTGCTTCCACCAGCGCTTGCAGACCTCGGTCTGGGCGATGGCCTGCCAGCGCGCCTCGTCCTCGATCTCGACGTAGCCATAGAGCTGGCGGGTGGCGGGATCGAAATAGATGGAATAATTGTGGACGCCGTGGGCCTTGAGCACGGCGGCGAGTTCAGCCCAGATGGGCTGATGGCGGCGGGCATATTCTTTTTCTTGCCCGGGATTCACACTCATCAAGACAGCTTTGCGGATCATAGTGGGGGAGGGGTTTAGGTCGGAGGTGGGCTTGATTGATGGCCTGCGGCAGAACGGCGCGCCTGCGGGGCTGGCTTACCCGCCGGCGGTCAGGCGCAACAGGAACCAGAACATCGCGATGATGCCGCCCGAGACACCCAGACAGATGATGAAGCCGACCGTGTCGGTCTTGTCCCACTTCGTCCATTCCCACGACGAGCGCGGGAAGAGTTTCGTCTGGTCGAAGCGGTGGGGGTTGCGCCGCGTCTCCTCCATGGTGGCGGCCTCGAGTTCGGGCGTGGCGCCAACCGGGGTCTTCATCTTGCCGAAAAACCAGTCCACCTTGTCCTGCGGCGGCGGCCGGGTGAGCAGGCTGGCGATGGCCAGCACGATGAACGGAAAGATCGCGGCGAAGAAGAATTGCACCGACTGGAGGTCGCGGCCCGTCATATGGGCAAGATTCAGGCCGGCCTTGCTGAGCGTCCAGGCCTCCAGGTTGAAGCGCCCTCCGCCGACCAGCGGACTGGAGAGGTCGAAGGGATCCTGGTGCACCACGCGGTCGAAATACATTGGCACCGGCCGGACCTTGGCGGGCTGGGTGAACGCGATTAGCGCCGGGTCGGTGCTCAGGGTGTGGGAAAATTGGACCGTAAACGGCAGCACGACAAATACCACGGCCGAAAGGCCCACGCACCACCATACGGCCGCCCGGGAGAGTTTCCGCCAGAAGAACATCAGCAGGATCGCCGCCCCCCACGGCGCATTGACGGTCAGCATCACGCGGATGAAGCTCACGACGTCGTTCATCGTCAGGGCGACGCACATGCCGACCACGAGCACCACCGCGATGGTGAGACGGCCGACCTTGACGCCCTGCTTGTCGGTGCGGCCGGGCGCGAGGTAGCTGTAGACGTTGCGCACGAACAGCGCGGAGGACGCCATGGAATTGGTGGCGATGTTGGACATCATCGCCGCGAGGAGGCCGGCGAGCATCAGGCCGAACAGGCCCGGCGCCAGCAACTGCCGCGACAGCCGGCCCCACAGCATGTCGGGCTCGGCCAGTCTCTGGTCGCCCCAATAGAGCCCGAGGCCGATCAATCCAACGAAGGCCCACATGATGATCATGAGCCGCTTTGCGTAGGTGCCCGAGACGGCGCCGAAGCGCGCCGCATACTCGTTCCTCGCCGAGCCGCTCACGCCCATGTTCCCCTGGATGCCGTTGATCTGGACGATGCTCACCAGCGTGATCGCCACCAGCGAATACCAGCTGACCGCCTCCGTGCCGGGCGCGCCCAGCAGCTCCAGCATTTCGTGCGGCACCCGTTCCCGCAGGGGCCCCACCCCGCCCAGGGCCGAGAAGCCGAACGGGATCAGGAGGATTGAGAAGGTGACGATGAGAACCCCCTGGAAAATCTCGTTGCGGGCGGTGCCCGTCATGCCGCCCATCCACAGGTAGAAGCCGACCACGAGCGTGAAGCCGAGGTAGAACATCCACGGCTTGAGGTAGGAAATGTAGGAGCGCAGCTCGTGGCGCGAATAGAGATCGTTCAGCTGCACCAGCTTCGTTTTCTGTTCGGCGCTCAGGGAGCCGCCGGGGGCCAGTTTTTCCAGGCCGCGAAACTCGCGATACTGCTCGACCTGCCGCTGCTCCTCCACCGTCCAGGCCGACTCGGGCTTGGGCAGGAGCGAGGCGGTGACGTTGTAGCCCACGAGATTGCCCCAGCCGATGAACAGACACACGTAGGCGACCTGATAAAGCGCGTAGATTTTGGACAGATTGTGACTGCTCAGCCGTTCCTCGAAAAGTTCTGCCACGGTCACCAATCGCACCCGGCGGAACCAGACGTTCATGAACCAGTAGTACGGATTCATGAAGATGGTCTGGAAGGCGAGCCACACGCCGGAGGCGCCCTGCTGATAGACCAGGGTCGCCGTGCTCACTGCCCCGTTCGCATCGGTGGCGTTGCCGAAGTTGAGGAAGAACTGGTAAAGTTTGCCGAGCTTGCGGCCGGCCAGGAAGAACCCCTCCTCGCTTCCCGTCGTGTGGGACGACCGCTTGCCCAGATACAGAATGCCGCCGAGGTAGGCCGCGATGATCAGGAGATCGATGGTATGGATTCCACTCATAGGTGCCTTGACATGGGTCTGGTCGCCTCCTCAGCCGGCGGGAAACACGGCGCGGCAGGCGGGGGCGGGGCCTTCATGGGGTTGGGGGTTGAAAATCTGATCTCCGTACTCCAAGGTCCGGCGGCGGGACGACGGGCATTCAGGCCACAGGAGCAGGTCCTGACCATCTCATAATTCAATGCGGGGCGGTGAAGTTGGGGACGGCGTCCAGCGTCGCGGGAAGAGACTCCTACCTGAAACAGGGCTTGCCAAAGGCGGCGATCCGCCAAGCATCTGACAGTAAGACTCCATGCGCTCCAATCCCTCCCTGAGAGAGCTCGCCCGCTCACTCGGCCTTTCCCACACCACCGTCTCGGAAGCGCTGCGGGACAGCCCGCGCGTGAAAGCCGCGACGCGCGAGCGGGTGCTTAAAGCCGCCCGCGAGGTCGGCTACCGCCACAATCCGCTCGCCGGGGCGCTCATGTCCGAGATGCGACGCTCCCGCTCCGGCACCTTCCGCGGCGTGATCGCCGTGATCGATCTCGACGGTCCCGAGCGGCGGCCCGTCAACGCGGCGCGTTTTCACCGGGAGCTGACCCGTGGGGCGGGCGAACGCGCCGTCGAGCTGGGCTTCAAGATCGAGCCCTTTGTCATCGGTCACAACGAGATCTCCATCTCACGGCTCGACGCCATCCTGCAATCGCGCGGCATTCACGGCGTGTTCCTGCTGCCCGCCAGCGAAAGCCCGGACCTGACCCAGCTGGACTGGACCCGCTGTGCCGGCGTGTATGCCGACTATATCATCGAGCATCCCGGGCTGCACTCCGTGTGTTCGGATCACTACCGCTCAATGATGACCACCCTCCAGCGGTTGCACGAACTCGGCTATCGTCGACCCGGCCTGGTGCTCAACCGGCACCATGACGAACGACTGCTCTACCGCTGGGAGGCGGCCTTTCAGGTCTATCACAACCACCACGATGTCTTCTCCTGGCTGCCGCCCTTGATCGTTCCGGAGATCACCAAGCCGGAATTCGTCCCTTGGTTTGAAAGCGCCAAGCCCGACGTGGTGCTCTGTCACCTCGCCGAGGCGATCGAGTGGATGCAGTCCTGCGGCGCCAGCGTGCCGCGCACCCACGGTTTCTGCTGCCTTAACACCATGGTCAACGTGGTGCCCTGCGCCGGACTCGATCTGCAGCCGTGGTTGCTGGGCGTGCGGGGCGTTGAGCTGCTGATCGCCCAGATCCACCGCAACGAGTACGGGGTGCCGGAGATTCCCTCGACCACGACGATTCCCGCGGCCTGGGTCGACGGCCCCACGCTGCGGCACAGTCCGGCCAGCCCCGCGCGCTAGTCCGGCGCGGGTCATGCGCCCATCTTCGCGTTGCCGGTATCACCCCTCCCGCCGCCTTTATGAAATTCATCCGCGCCCTCGCCCCGGCGGCTTTGCTCGCCGGTCTCCTTGGTGCCATGATCTCAACGCCCATGCGACTCCCCGCCGCTGATCCCCCGCCCGTGCCGCCTCCCGCCGACGCCGCCCGCGAGCAGCGCCTGGCATGGTTTCATGAGGCCAAGTTCGGCCTCTTTATTCACTGGGGCCTCTACGCCATTCCCGCCGGTGAGTGGAAGGGCCGGCCCGTGGCCGGCATTGGCGAATGGATCATGAACCGGGCGCAGATCCCCGTGCGCGAATACGAGCTTCTCGCCACGCGGTTCAACCCGGTGAAGTTCGACGCCGACACCTGGGTGCGGCTCGCGCAGGACGCCGGCATGCAGTACCTGGTCATCACTTCGAAACACCACGACGGCTTCGCGCTCTTTGAGTCCAAGGTCAGTCCCTACAACGTCGTCGCCGCCACGCCATTCCACCGCGACGTGCTCAAGGAGCTTTCCCGGGCCTGCGAGCGCCGCAATCTGCGCCTCGGCTTCTATTACTCGCAGGCGCAGGACTGGCACGAGCCCAACGGCGCCGGCAATACCTGGGATTTCGGCCCCGACGACAAAAAGAATTTCGACCAGTATCTCCGCGCCAAGGCCGAGCCACAGGTGCGCGAGCTGCTGTCCAACTACGGTCCGGTCTGCCTCGTGTGGTTCGACACGCCGCGCATGATGGACGTCGGCGACCGCGCCCGGCGCTTCGCCGACCTCGTGCGCACGCTTCAGCCCGACTGCCTCATCGACGGCCGGCTCGGCGCCGAGGGCGACTACAAGAGCACCGGTGACAACGCGATCCCCGACCAGCCGATGGCCGGTGCCTGGGAGACACCCGCAACCATCAATCACACGTGGGGTTTCAAGCAGGACGACGACGACTGGAAGTCGCCCGGCGAAATCATTTTCAAGCTCACCGACATCGTGAGCAAGGGCGGCAACTATCTGCTCAACGTCGGCCCCACCGCCGAGGGCGTCATCCCGGAACGCTGCGTGGAAATCCTCCGCGCCGTGGGCCGCTGGCTGAAGGTCAACGCAACGGCGACGCGATCTATGGCACCGGCTGCACGCCCTTTGGCGAGGAACTCGGCGACCACGCCGCCAACCTGCGCGATGGCTCAGGCAAGCCCGTCTTCCTCGCCCGCACCGACTGGCGCTGCACGACGAAACCCGGGAAGCTCTATTTCATCCTCTTCAAGTGGCCGCGCGATGGCTTCGCGCTGCCGCACTTCAAGAACCCGGTCAAGCAAGCCAACCTGCTCGCGGATCCGGAGCGCCAGCCGCTCGCTCTCCGGACTGCCAAAGACGGCACCGTCCTGGTGGCGTTGCCGCGCACCCCGCCCAATCCTGTGTCCAACGTCATCGTGGTGGAGATTGACGGCAACCAAGTCAGCCGCTGAACCATTCGTGCGCGCCAGCCGACCCGGCTCGCCGTAGCTTCCGCGAAGGCGGCTCGCCAATGTGATCTGCGTCGAGATCGAGGGCGACAAGGTCGAACGCTGACGCGCGTTGCCGATCTATCTCTACTGCCTCCCTGGCCGGCTGGTCGACAACCGGATTACCGTTTGCCGTAATCGTAGCGGAGGTAATCCACGTCGGCGGTTCCACTGCTGCCGAAGCAAAACACGCCAAATCGCGCGCCTTTCCACTGGCTGAATTTGAGCTGAAACTTCGTGCCCGTATCCGTGAAGGTTTTGCCATCGAGGCTGAACCAGAGGCGCGCGGCGTCGCCTTCGTAGGTGCCGCGCAGCCACACATCGCCGTCGGACAACTCCGGCCCGTCGCCGCCGTGCCGCGCGATGCGGCGCGCGCCGTCCGCCTGCACCACGCCGACCCAGCCGAATTCCTTGCCGCTGATGAAGGCAAGGCCGGCGCGCTGGCCGTCGGCCATCTGCCGCACGTCGAGCTTCACGTCGATCAGGCCGGTGTGGTCCCAGATCTTTTGCGTGAGGGTGTTGCGCGCGGCGGCGAGGGAGTCGGCGGGCCGGGCTTTCAGGCGGAGCCAGCCCGGCCGCTCGGTGAGCGACCACGCGTCGTTCACGGGATTGTGATTCCACTGCCATTGCGGCGACAACGTGGAGCCGTTGAATTCGTCGCTGGTTTGCGGGCGCGCGACCGGATCAGCGCGGTCGACGCCCGGTTTTTCCCAGTGCTCCACCGGCTGGCCGTGGTCGCCGAACACGGGCCAATCGTCCTCGCCCCAGCGCACGGGCAACAGATGGCAGACGCGTCCGAGGCAGCCGGTCGATTTGAAGCCGATAAACCACGCCTCGCCGTTGGCGAGTTCGACGAGGCCGCCCTGGTGGGGACTGCCGTCGGGCAGCACCACGCGGCGCTCGTAAGGGCCGTGGAGGTCTTTCGCGCGCAGCACCGTCTGGCCGCCCTTGTCCACGCCGCCCTCGGGCAGCGAGAGGTAATACCAGCCGTGGCGCTTGAATAGTTTCGGCCCCTCGGCCACGGGGCCGCGGTAGATCTCGATGCCGTCGTCGAGCAGTTGCGTGCCGTCGGCGCTCAAGCGGTGCAGAATGAGCGGCCCCGCGCCCACCCGGCTGTGCACGAGCCAAGCCTGGCCGTCGTCGTCCCAAAACGGGCAGGGATCCTCCCAGCCGTCGACGGCCTTCACCGTGACGGTTTCCGACCAGGGTCCGGCGGGGGTTTTCGCGTGCCACATGAAGAGTCCGTCGCGCGGCGTGCACACGTAGAGAAAGAATTCGCCGTCGTGATGGCGCAGCACCGGCGCCCACGTGCCCTGGGCATAGCCGGTCATCTCGTCGTAACGCGGGTGCATGGTGAGACGGGGGAACACCTGGCCGATGATCCGCCAGTTGACGAGATCGTGCGAGTGCAGCACTTGAATCCCGACGAAATGAAAATCGGACGCGACGAGATAAAAATCGTCGCCGACGTGGATCACGTCCGGGTCGGAGTAATCGGCGTTCAGAACGGGATTGCGATATGTGCCATCCCCCTGGTCGCCCCAAGTCAGAATCGTCGTCGCGGATTCAGCTGCGCCCTCCGCCGCCAAAGTGCGCAGCGGAAGACCGGCCAAGGTGAGCGTCGCGACCAGGCGCCACATCAACAGTCGCGGTAAATTATCGAGAGGCATCGGTGGACAGGTCGGTGGCAGGATGGCGGTTGCCAGGGGACGGAGCGGTCGATGCCAGCTTCGTGCCTGCTCGAAACTCATCCAGTCCATGCGGCAATCTCGTTTGAGGCGGAACAGACATAAACCAGAACGCATTTACAGTTCACTCAGGTGTTTGGCCGATGGCCGCAAGGCGACCAAATCATGGATGGCAACCGGCAGGGAGGTACGGATGGATTCGTTGGCAGCGATGCCGACGAGCCGGCTCGAGGCGGCATCCTGGGTCACGAGTGGGCGCCCGAAATCGCGCGCGCGAATGCCGGCGCCAACGAGGACAAAGAGTTGGGGTTCCATAAAGCGATCAGAGCGGCGCGACATAGTGGTCCGGGCCGTTGAGCCGGTGCCAGTGGTGCCGCACGCGCAGCAGGCCGAGCCACGCGAGTCCGTAGAGTCCGCCGAGCATGAGGTTGACCAGGCGGTAGGGGCCCAGCACGACCGCGCCGATGCCGGGCATGGTCAACGTATGCTGCCAGCCTTTGAGGGCATCGAGCGTCCAGCCCGCCGCCGGACTGATCACAACCGCGATCATCAGCGACTGCACAATGGTGTTGGCGCCGGCCAGCTGGCTATAGCGCATGGGATGGAAGATCTCCTGGGTCAACTTGAGTTGGGCGAGCATCACCACCCAGAAGGCGACTCCGGTGACGAGAGACGACAGGAGGAACGTCTTGGGTCCCACCACGAAGAAAAAGGATAATCCGTAGCCGAGCGTGATCAGCACGAGCCCGAGCCGGAGTACATGAATGGCCCCGCGCGAATCGACCAGCCGTCCCACCGGGTAGGCGATGAACAGCCAGACCAGCGACGGCCAGGAGAGCATGTGCCCGACTTCGGTGAGGTCCATGCCCAGTTCGTATTGCGGAAAGAACACGATGAAGCCCGAGAGGCCGAGCAGGGCGCCGTAAAGGCACGTCCGAACAAAATAGACCCAGAGATAGATGGGGTGACGGTACGACTCGGAAATGAATATCGTCGTCGCACGCCAGAACCGCGACCGACGATGCGAACCGCCCGCCATAGCAGCAGCTTCGACGGGCGGGTATGACCCCTCCCGCACGAACCAGCAAATGGCGCTGAAGCCGAGGAGATTGAGAACCGCGATGCCGATGAAGATGGGTTTGCTGTTCGTGCCCGCGTGACCCAGCAACCAATACGTGATGATAAACGTGCCGCCGGCACCGAAAAGGCGGAACAGCGCCAAAAAACGGCCCATGTGGGTGTCCGGCACCACATCGCGCAGCAGCCCGAAGAACGTCACATTGGTAACGGTCTGAAACGAGCGATACAGCAGCACGAGAATGGCAAAGAACAAAATGGTCGGACTGATCGGCAGTGATTGCAGCCAGCCGCCCAGGCGGTCGAAACCCCGCATCCAGGTGGCGAGCTCCGGAGCGAACGGCGTGATGGCGAGGAAGAGAGCGACGAAAGGCGTGGCCCAGAACAGCAGTGGAATCCGGCGGCCCCAACGGGTCCGCAGCCGGTCAGAATAATAGCCGAGCGGCGGCATGATCAGGAGCTGCAGCACCGCGTTGAACGATCCGACGATCACGGCGATCTCCTTGTCGGAAGCGCCGTGAACCTTGAGCATCACCGGCAGGAGCTTCGGTTCCAGCATGTCGATCAAAGTAAAAACCACCTCGCCTGCGAGCAGCCATGCAAACACGGTGGTCAGACCGCGCCTGGTATAGGTAAGCGTGCCGGCGCGATAGACGGCGCCAGCCGGGGGCGCACTGGTCAGGGCGGAAGGAGGGACGGTCTCAGGCATGTCGTCCGGGCAGCCTTGAGGTGCAAACCGGGGCAGGCAATCGGCAACCAGCGATCATGGCCGCGCGGCCGCGGTGCGCGGGAAAAAGAAGGGCCGCACCCAGTGCGGCCCGAAAGGACGATATCGAGTGGCGAAGCCGGCTCAAAACTCGACCGTGGTTGTGAACCGGATGTTGCGGCCGGTTGCCGTGGTCAGGCCGGAGCCCCAGGAACGGGCGCCGGCGACCGCCAGGTAGTTCTTTTCATCGAATACGTTGTCGATGTTCAGGCGGAAGGTGAGGCGCTCGTTCAGCCGGTAGGTGGCAGCGAGCATATTGACGTATTGCGGCTTCAGGTAGAAGCTGACTTTCTCCACGACGCCCAGCGCGGTGAAGCCGGTGGACGGAACGTCACCGGCGCGCTTGCCGCTGTAGTTGACGCCGGCGTTGAGGGTGAGCCCCTTCAGCCCGCCATCCTTGAAACGGTAGTTGAGCAACGCGCTAGCGTTGTTGTCTGCGACTCCGCGAACCATGCGGCCCAAGCTGTCGCGCATGTTGAGGTGCGAATAGGTGGCGACGACCGACAGATTGTTGGTGACGCTGCCCATGGCCTCGAGTTCGTAGCCGTTGTTCTCGAGGTCTGAAACCAGCTGCTGCGGCTGGGTGGGATCGTTCTGGTAGGCGGGGTTGGGCACGGTGACATTGGTCTGGGCGATCTTGAAGTAGGCCCCGTTGATTGAGACCTTGTGATCGAAGAACTCGGTCTTGAAGCCGTATTCCGACTGCACGCCGCTCTTCCACAAGGGCAGGTTGTTGGCGATGGTCGGCGCGGAATTCTTGGAGTGGCTGTAATAGACCGAGATGTAGTCCTGCACCTTCCACAGGGCGCTGACGTTGGTCAGGTTCTTGGAGTCTTTCAGGATGCTGGGCGCCGAATGCGTGAGATTGTTCCAGGACTGGGTGTTGGTGGAGTAGTGCAGGTAGCCGCCGGTCAGGTAAACCCGGTTGTCAAAGAGACCGATCCGCTGGTTGATGTAGGTCTGCATGTTGGTGTAGGAGCTGCCGTTGTCCTGGGTCAGGTTGGCCGGATAAGCCGGATAGACGCTCGGAATCGGCTGGGACAAATCAATGGCCGGCAGCGGACCCGGATCCTTCACGCGGTTGTAGGCATATTGGCGCCCGTAACCGAAGCCGACGACCGTCTGCGAATCGACCGGGCCGAACTTATACTTGAGCAGTTCATCCGCCTGGAAGTTGGCGGTCTTAAGGCGGGTCCATTGAATCTGGCCACGCACACCAACGGCGGTCGGATTGAAGTAGGGGGAGAAAGTGGAGACGTAGGGGTTGGTGCTGGCGTTGTAAGGCAGCGACGTGTTCGCGAGAGCCCAGGTGTAATCCTGCGTCAGTTCGCCAGTCATGGGGTTGTAGCGGCTGCCCAGTCCCGGCAGGCCGTTCACGAATTCCTGGTCGGCATCCGTGAAATAGTAACGGACGTTGGCGGCGATGCGGGAACTTAGATGCTCATTCTGGCTCGTGGTGAGGATGGTGAAGAGATCGGCCGTGTGCGTGCCATTGTGGCTCCAAGGCTGGGTGCCGTTGAGCCCGTTATAGGAGAAGCCCGGGGCAAGCCGCGGATTACTCGTGCTCGCGGTGGTGTTCGGATCGAGGATCAGCGCTGGCTCGCGAAAGATCCACATATCGGCGGCCACCAGTTTGGCGGTCAGCTGGGTTTTGTCGGAAATGCGCCACGTAAGCATCGGGGCGAAGGCCCGGTGTTTCGTGATGGCATCAGCGGACCAGTATTGGCGGGTGTCCTGCAGGGAAGCGACCAGGCGGTAGGCGAGGTTCTTGCTGTTCCCCAGGGGACCGCCCATGTCGAGGGTGATCTTCTGGGCGTCGAACAGGCCGATCGTGGCGGTGAGCGAGCGCTGGGGTTGGAAGGTCGGGGACTTCGTGATGATGTTGAGCGAGCCGCCGGGGGCGCCGGCCGGGGAGAGGATGGCGTTGGGGCCCTTGGTCACTTCGATCCGGTCGATGATCGACTCATCGACATTGTCCGCGTCCGCGGACTGGAGAAAATTATCCACGGTGCGGGCCCCGCCCTGGGTCTCAAAGCCGCGGATGATCATGCGGTCCTGGAACTGGATGCCGCGGCCTTCCTGCACGCCCGCGATATAGCGGGTGGCGTCGAAGACGCGGATCGGCATGAGATCGTCCATCATGCCGCGTGTGATCACCGAGATGGAACTCGGGGTCTCGAGCAACGGCGCGCGGACGCGCACGGCGGAGACGGCATCCTCCGCGCGATAGCGGTCCGCTGTCGTGGCGGAGACGGTGAAGGGGGAGAGTTGCACCACCTCCCCTTCCGGCGGCGTGGGTTGCGCCCGCAGGATGGGAAACGACGCACACAGCGGAATCAGCAATGCGCCGGCGGTGGTTAGCGCTGCGCGGAGGAGTGAGGAGTGAGGCGAGACAGAGGACTTTTTCATGGGGTTCATTACAGTGTGATTTCAGGTTTTAGGAAGATGCGGCCGACTGGGCCGAGGGGGTGATGACGCTCGCGGGTGGCCATGCAAATGCGCAGAGGCATTGGCACCGCCAGTTCACCGAACTGCTTGGGGGTAGGTTGCGCATCAGAATGTGGCTAGCGGGCGGAATACCGCCAAGACCGCCGATACTTTCCACGTAAAGTAAAACTCGCTCCCGGCGGTCGGGCTGCCATATTCAGGGCATGGCCGCCACGATCACCCCCGCCACTCCGCCCACCCTGCGCGAGATTGCCCAGCGCGCCGGCGTCAGCCATACGACCGTCTCCCTTTCCCTGCGGAACGATCCGACCATCCCGGCGCGTACCCGAGCTCGCTTATGTAGCCTCGCCGATGCGATGGGCTACCGCTCAAACGTACTGGTGTCAGCCCTGATGACGCAGGTGCGCCTGCGTCAACGGCCGGCGACGCCGGAGGTGATCGGCTTTCTCACGGGCGGCCCGACGGAGGGAGACTGGAAAAACCACTCGGCGAGCGTGGGTTTTCACGCCGGCGCGCGCCAACGCGCCCAGCAGTTGGGCATGCGATTGGAGACCTTTTGGCTTGGCCCGGGTGGTCTGCGGGCGGATGAGACTTGCCGGATGCTGCGGGCGCGCGCGATCCGCGGAAATCTGATCACCCCGTTTCCGGTGCCGGTCTATGCCAAGGAACTCGATTGGTCGCAGTTGATCTGCGTGGCGCTCGGCTATGCCTTCAAATCGCGGCTTTTGCCCCGGGCCACGCATCATCATTTTCGCGGCAGCTTCACCGCCGTGGAGAACCTCCTGCGGCTCGGGTACCGCCGCATCGGGCTCATGCTCGCCCCCGACGAAAACAGCCGTGTAGGCTACAGCTGGCTGGGTGGCTATCTGGCCGCGCAACAAGTCTTGGGCAGTGAGTCACTGAAGCCGCTGTTTTTTCCAGATCTCGGTGACACGCGCGAGATCCGGCGCTGGCTCGCCCGCGAGAAGCCGGACGTGGTCATTGGTTTCGGCCCAAGGCAAATCTCGGCCCTCGAGGCAGCGGGCTGCGCCATCCCCGGTGACATCGCCTTTGCCGCGCTGGATGTGCAACAGACCAAGTTGAATGCCGTGAATGATGTGGCCGGGATCGATCAAAATCTGCCGCTGATCGGAGCCACGGCCATGGATCTCCTGGCTGTTCAGCTCTATCATAACGAGCATGGCCTGCCGCAAGGCCCGGTCCTCAGCATGGTTGAGGGGAGTTGGGTGGATGGGAAAACCGCCCCATGCCGCGAGGTACGGCTCCGCCCCCGAGGCGCTGGGCGTGCTCGGGAGCGATAGTAATCGCACCGTGGTGTTCCGTTTCTGCGCGGAAACGGCCGAGAGTGTATGCGGGTGCGAATGGCAGGAGCTACAACAGATCCGTGCTGCCATCGCTGGCTATCTACACCGCTGGCGCAACAAATGCCTACAGCTTCTCGTCCGTCACCGGCTGATCGCGGCGGGTGTCGGGCAAGCCGGGGCAGTTGTGCGCGGCGAAGCCTTCGACGTTCTTCAGCACCACGGTTGGTACGCCGGTCGCCGGTAGCGCCTTCACGTGATTGAGGTCGGCGGCCTTCACCTCGTCGAGGATGATGGCCGGACGAAGGTCCTCCGCCAGCGTGCGCAGCTCGATGTGGTCGAGGGAAAGTCCCTGCACGTGGCGGGCAAACATGCCCCACGACGGGATGATGCCGAAACGTCCCGGTTCGGGATAAGCATTCTCGTACTCCGGCACCTCGCGCGCCGCCTGCTCCTTCGTGCCGCCGCCCTTGTACTCGATGAGGATGTGGCTGAGCGTCACGTCCTCGATGCGGTGGCCGGGGATACCGGTGATGAGGATGCCGTGGTTGGGCGCGACGTCGTGCGCGACGACATTGCTGATGATGATGCGGCGGGCGACGCCCACCGGCGGGTTGTCCGGTCCGCGCAGCCGGGCGCCGAGACGGATGAAGATCGGTGCGTTCACGATGTCGCGCATCGTGAGGTTCGAGATCGTCACGTCCTCCATCCAGCCGCCGTCCACCTCCTCGAGCGCGAGACCGGAGGAGTACGTGAACACGCAGTTGGCGATGGTGACGTTCTTGAAGCCGCCGTTGGCCTCGGTGCCGAACTTGATGCGGCCGGTCGGTCCGCCGCGGCCCGGCGGCTTGGGTTTCATCGTGCCGTCGAGCAGCGTGCCCTCGTCGAAGCCGCTCACCTGGCAGCCGGTGATGGTGACGTTCTCCGTCGCGCGGACAGAGCCGAGGCCGAAGCACGCTTTCAGGCAGATGCCGTCGTCGTACGGTGAGTTGACGGTGCAGTTCGAAACCCGCACGTTGCGGCAGCAGTCGATGTCCATGCCGTCGCGGTTGGTGTCGATCTTGAGGTTGTCGATCGTGAAGTTGTCGGTGGCGATGGCGAGGATGCCGAAGTGACCGCCGTGGAAGATAGTGAAGTCGCGCAGGATGACGTTGCGGCAGTTCTTGAGCGCGATGGCCTTGTTGCCGACGCCCGCCGCGAGCGTGTCGCGCGGGCTGGGATAGCCGAAGGGCATCTGCGGCGTGATGCTTTCTTCCGGCGGCGGACCCGGCGGCCGGGGCGGCCGCGGCTCACCCGGCAGCGGATCCTTGCGGCCAAACCCGCGGCTCAGGCCTTTGCCGAAGATCCGGCCCGGGCCGAGAATCGACACGTTTTCCAGATTCTCGCCCCAGATGAGGCTGTTGTGCCAGTGGGTGTGGCCGAAGTCCTGATACTTGTCCCACGCGTTCGGCTCGGGTGCGTCGTAGCCGCCCGGCGTCCCGGTCGGCGGCGGATCGGCGGCGAGGATCGTGGCGCCCTGGTCGAGATACAACGCGACGTTGCTCTTCAGGTGGATCGAGTAGCTCGCGTAGGTGCCGGCGGGAAACCACACCGTGCCGCCACCCGCGGCCGCCGCGGCGTCGATCGCCTGGTTGATCGCCTCGGTGTCAAGCGCCTTGCCGTCGCCGGTGGCGCCGTACGTGCGGACGTCATAGGTGCGGGCCGCCGGCTGCGACAGCGTGCTGCAGCCGGCGAGCCCGGCGCCGAGCAGCAACAGGACCAGGGAGTGACGAAAACGAAGCGATGAGAAGCGCATGGGAAAAACGTGAAAGGAATTCCGCGCGATTGTCAGTCACGAATCAGGCACGGGGTCAGCGCGCGTCGCCGCGCTCATCCGGGAGCGGATCTTCCTCCGGCGCGGTGCCGTCGGGGCGCGTGACGACGAAGTTGCCGCGCAGCCGGATGTCCTCCGACGAGGCACCGATCATGACGGTGAAGCGGCCCGGCTCGACCGTCCAATGATTGTCGCGGTCGTAGAGCTGAAGATCCCCGGGCGTGAGGGTGAACCGCACCGTCCGGGTCTCCCCCGGCGCCAGCGGCACGCGTGCGAAGCCGCGCAGCACCTTTTCAAAGGTCGTCACGCTGCTGTAGTCGTCGCGGAGGTAGAGCTGCACGACCTCGTCGCCGGCGCGGGCTCCGGTGTTGGTGACGTCGCAGGACACCACGACGCCGCCCGGTGAATTTAGCCGTGCGGGGTCGATCTTGAGGCCGGCATACGCGAAGCTCGTGTAGCTCAGGCCGAAGCCGAAGGGAAAGAGCGGCCCGGTGACCTGTCCGGAGTCGCGCGCCTGCGAACCGGGATGCGCCGGGAAATTCAGCGGGATCTGGCCCACGCTGCGCGGGAACGTGATCGGCAGGCGCCCGGCGGGATTGTAGTCGCCGAAGAGCACATCGGCCATGGCGTTGCCGCCCTCCTCGCCCGGGAACCACAGCTCCAGGATGGCCGGCACGTGGCGGACCGGCCAGTTGATGCTCTGCGGCCGGCCGCTGGCGACCACCAGCACGACGGGCGTGCCCGTGGCCTGAATGGCTTCGACGAGCTCCTCCTGATAGCCGGGCAGGTTGAGACTGATGCGGCTGGCCGACTCGCGGGAGATCGCGTCGTTTTCGCCGACCACCACGATGGCCACGTCGGCGCTCTTGGCCGCAGCCGCGGCCTCCTCGAGGCCGGCGCGCACCTGGGCAGACGGCGGCTCCTTGTCCACGTCGCTCTCCGGGAAATGCTCGTCCACCACGCCACAGCCCTTCACATAACGAATTTCGCATCGGGACCCGAGTTTCTGCCGGAGACCGTCGCGCACAGTCACGAAATCGAGGCGCTGGGGCGCGTAACGGCTGCGCCACGCGTTGTGGTCGTCGGCCAGCGGACCGGCGACGAGGATGGTGCGCAGGTCCTTGCGCAGCGGCAGCAAACCGCCTTCGTTTTTGAGCAGGACGATCGATTCGCGCGCCGCGCGGGCGGCGACGGCGAGGTGCTCCGGGGCGCGCACGATGCGGTCGGCCGCGGCGGGATCGGCCACGTAGGGCTGGTCGAGGAGGCCGAGCCAGTATTTCACCCGGAGGATGTCGCGCACGCGCGCATCGATGACGTCCATCGACAGCCGGCCCTCGCGCACGAGCTGGCGGAGCGGCTCCGCGTACTCTTGGGGCGGCGTGAAGTTGGTGCGGATGTTCAGGCCGGCCTCGACCGACTGGCGCACCGCGTCGGCATAGGTCGGCGCGACCCGGTGCTTGGCGTGGATGAATTCAACGGCTGCGCTGTCGGAGACCACATAGCCCTGGAAACCCCACTCGCGCCGGAGAATGTCAGTGAGAAAAAGGCGGCTGCCCTCGACCGGGATGCCGTCGTAGTCGTTATAGGAGGCCATGACCCCGAGCGCGCCAGCGTCGCGCACGGCCCGGCGGAACGGCTCGAGGAAGATCGTCTGCACGTCGCGCCACGTCACCTGCGGGTCGGTGCGGGCCTCGCCGTCGCGCCCGCCCTTCGGCACGCTGTACACGGCGAAGTGCTTGAGCGTGGACACCACGCGCTGCTCCTGGATGCCGCGCACCTCCTCCATGCCCAGCGTGGCGATGAGGAACGGATCCTCGCCGTAGGTCTCGGTGGTGCGGCCCCAGCGCGGATCGCGCGCGAGGTCGAGGATGGGCGAATAGACGTTGGTGTAGCCGAGCGCGCGCGCCTCGCGACCGGTGATGCGGCCGATCTCGCGCACCAGCGCCGCGTCCCACGCGCTGGCGACCCCGAGCTGCGCCGGGAAGCTCGTGGCCTTGGTGTGCAGGAGGCCGCGGATGCCCTCGTTGGTGAAATCGGCGGGGACGCCGAGGCGGGTCTGCTCGATGAAGAAACGCTGCACCTCGTTCAGGGCCCGGGCGTGCAGGGAATACGGCAGATCATATTTCGGCAGCGTGAGGGGATGGCCGTCGACGCCGGTGTTGCCGTTCATGTGCTCATCGATGTTGCCGATGCCGTCCCTCCAGAACGCCGTCTTCCACGTCTCGGTGGGCAGCTCATCCTTCAATACACGGGGAAAGCCGTAGAGCGTCACCATCTGCGCGGTCTTTTCCTCAAGGGTCATGCGCGCGAGGAGGTCAGTGATGCGCGTCTCGACGTCGAGCGCCGGATCCTCGTAGGGGTCCTTCACGCCGTTTTTATCCAGGTCGATCCAGCCGTCGCGGTAGATGGACACCGGTGATGTTTCGCGGATGAAGATGCCGGCGGCCGGCGGCGCAGCCTGCAGGTGCAGCACGGTCAGACTCAAACAGGCCAGGGAGACAACAGATCGGGGCGGCATGCCGTTACCGTGCCGCAGGGAGGGAGGGCGTGTCAGCTTTTTTCCGCGCCGGCCATGCTGGCCCGGCTGAGGCTGACGGAGCCGTCGCGCCCGTGCGAGTAGGCGCGGTCTGATTTCACCCGCCGCAGTCCTTACGGAATCCGCCAGCCGGGCAGGCACGGACGCATGTGCCGCAACATCGCGGTGAACATCTTCCAGGCGGCGTCCGTGGGGATGCCCACCAGCGGATCGGCGAGCAGCGCCTGGAACGCGAGGTCGACGTCCCGTGCCAGCGCGGCGCGCAGCGTGAGCGCCTGCACGTCGATGATGCGGCGCACGAGCGCCCGCGGACCGGGCGGCAGGGGATTCGCGACCACCGGCGTGGCCCGGTCGCGGCGCAACTGGGCGTAGGTCTCGACCACGGCGCCGGGCGGCGCATCGATCATCTGGCCGCGGTTGGGCAGGTTGACGTTCGTGTTGAGCGGCTGCAGGCCGAGCAGGGCCTCGATCATGTGCACGCCCTCCTCCTCGCTGGGTTTGATGGCACGCCGCGAATAGAAGCTGAGCGGCCGGTCGGATTCGCGGCTGCGGGCGATGCGGTACCAATAGGGCGTGAGGATCACGCCCCAGCGGTGCAGGTTCTCCTCGCTGGTCGCATACCACGGCACGAACTCGGCCAGATGGCGGTCGCCGGCGGAGCCGAGCGCACCAAAGCGGCGGAAGAGGTCGAGGGCGACGAGGCCCGAGTATTCGAACCAGCGTTCCTCGCGCCTGAGCCGCAGCGCATAGGCGCGCCGCGAGCGGAAGCAGGCGGGGTCGTCCACCATGTCGCGCAGCATTGGAAACAGGTCGCGGCCCTCCCACGTCGCCGCCGTGGTCCACGTGAAGTGGTTCACGCCCGCGATGTCGAGGCGGATGGCCTGGCGCGGCGGACGCGGCACGCCGAACCGTTGCGCCAGGTAGCGGGCGAGGTCGTGCTGGGTGTGAAACACCTCGTGGCAGCAGCCGAAGGCCTTGATCGCCGGCGCAGCCGCGTAGAGCGCCGCGGTGCACAGCGTCATCGGGTTGGTGTAGTTGATCACCCAAGCCCGCGGACAGTGCTCGGCGATGGCCCGGCCGAATGCGCGGTAGAGCGGGACGGCCCGCAGCGCGCGGGCGATGCCGCCCGGCCCCGTCGTGTCGCCCACCGGCTGCAGGATTCCGTGCCGCGCCGGGATGACGATGTCGGCGTGGCGCATCTCCGTCGGCCCCGGCTCGATCGAGAGCACGACGAAATCCGCCCCCTTGAGCGCGTCCGCCAGCCGCCGGACCGCCCGCACCTGGAACCGCGTGACCGCCTCGGGCCGTCCGTAGATGCGGCCGGCCACGGCGACATTGCGCACGGCCGCCGCGTAGTTGAGATCGTACAGATCGATCCGGCCCTTGAGTCGTGGCGTGAGAGCCAGTTCGGTGATCAGGTCGCGCGCCCAATAGCGGCTGCCGCCGCCGATGTAGGCGATTTTGATTTCAACGGGGTTCATGCTGGAGGCCCGCAGTCAACCGCGCCCGTGCCGCCGGCTCAAGCGCGCTTTATTCTGACCGTCATACCCCCGGCCGGGCGGACGACACCAACCTCCCCCATGCCGGTGACGAAGCCAGGTGGCCTGCCGGGTCGTAGCCCTCATCCTGAAGTTTTGCCCGCCTTCGCCCGCAAATCGCGGGCTACGGCGAGACACCTCGCCGCAGCTTTTGCCCTGCAAAAGCGCAGGCGGATGGTGCCCGGGGTGGGGGTCGAACCCACACATCTTTTAAGGATACGGGATTTTGAGTCCCGCGCGTCTGCCAGTTCCGCCACCCGGGCGGGCCAGAGAGGCGAACGGTAGGCCGGCGGATATCGAAGTAAACGCTTTTTTCCCACCCGTCCCCCTTCTCCGAGAAAGCAACAGACCGCATTTTTCTGGAGCTTTTTGAACACTCCGGACGCCACCGCGTCTATCTCTGCGCAAGAGAGATTAAGAGCCAAGGCTCTTGATTCTTCCATCTAGTTTGTAGTTTGCTAAGTCGGCAAGGGCGCTCTGCTGCACAGCAGAGCGCCCTTTTTTTGCCGCACGTCCGGCGCACTCCTCCCTTGCCAGCCGCCGGCCGCCCTTCGAAACTCATGGGCCTATGCCTGACTTCCGCGCCTACTGCCAGCCGCCCGAGCGCGAGCCGTCCGAGATCCGCCTGTCCGCCGACGAGAGCCATCATCTGGTGGCCGTCAACCGCGCGAAGACCGGTGACACGGTCGTGGCCTTTGATGGGCATGGCAACGAATGGATCTGTGCCCTTGCCGACGACCAGAAACACGGCGCGGTGCTCACGGTGCGCTTCCGCCAGCAGGCCCGACCCCTGCCCTATGAAATCACCCTCGGCCAGGCGCTGCCCAAGGGCCAGTTCATGGATGCGATCGTGCGCAAGGCCACCGAACTAGGCGCCGCCCGCATCGCGCCGCTCGAGAGCGAACGCACCGTGGTGCACCTCGACGACGATCGTTCCGACCGGAAAATCGAGAAATGGCAGCTGGCGGCGATCGAGGCGGCCAAGCAGTGCGGAAATCCCTTCGTGCCGGAAATCCTGCCCCTGCAGACCGCGACCACCTTCATGGAGACGAGCCGCGGCTACGATTTGAAGCTCATCGCCAGCCTGCAGCCCGGCGCCAAATCGCTGAAAGCCGTTCTCGCCGCCCATGTCTCCGCCAACGGCCGTCCGCCGCGCAAGGTGCTCTGGCTGGTCGGCCCCGAGGGCGACTTCACGCCGGCGGAGATGAGCCGGTCGAAGACGGCGGGCTTCGAGCCGATTTCGCTCGGCCCGCTCGTGCTCCGCTGCGAAACCGCCGCCGTCTACGCGCTCAGCGTGCTCAGTTACGAGCTGCAAAACACCGGCGGCTGAGCCCGGCGGCGGGGGGCTGGCTCGGCCGCCTTGCTCCGCTCGCTTTTCCGATCGTCTGGGTTTCCTTTGCCTTCCTCGTTTCGTCCCCTTCCCTCTTTCCTCTTACATTTTTCCTCATTTCCCCGATGTCCGCCGACCAACGTATTCCCGTCACCGTGCTCACCGGCTTTCTGGGCGCCGGCAAAACGACGCTCCTGAATCGCATCCTCACCGGGCAGCACGGACGCAAAATCGCCGTCATCGAGAACGAGTTCGGCGAGGTCGGCGTCGACAACCAGCTCGTCATCCAGGCCGACGAGGAGATCTTCGCCATGAACAACGGCTGCCTCTGCTGCACCGTGCGCGGCGACCTGCTCCGCATCCTCGGCCGGCTCCTCAAGCGCAAGGACCGCCTCGACGGCGTGCTCATCGAGACCACCGGCCTGGCCAACCCGGGCCCCGTGGCACAGACGTTCTTCAGCGACCCCGAGATCCGCGACGCCTACCGCCTCGACAGCATTGTCACTGTCGTCGACGCCCGGCACGTCGCACAGCATTTCGACGACGGCCGGGAGACGAAGGAGCAGATCGCCTTCGCCGACGTCATTCTCCTCAACAAGACCGACCTCATGGGTGCCGCCGACCTCGACCGGCTCGAGACGCGCCTGCACCGCATGAACACGGCGGCCCGGATCCACCGCACGCGCAACTGCGACCTCCCCCTCGACCGCGTGCTGGACGTCGGCGGCTTCAACCTCAGCCGCGCCACCGACCTCGATCCCCGCTTTCTCGAGCCCGAGTATCCGTTCGAATGGGCCGGTGTCTATGAGCTCGCCGCCGGCACCTACCAGCTTTGCATCGGCCACCATTCTGCTGGCCAGCAGAACGGCCATGAGTCCGGCGAGGACGCCCATCACCACCATGGCGACGAAGACGAGCTTGATGTCGCGCTGCTGCCGGTGAAAAGCCTCGACGCCATCGACCTGGCCGCGGCGCGCGACCTCGCGGTGCAGGTGTTTTCCGACTGGGAGAAGCGTGTGAAACCCGGCGAAGCGGTCACGCCCGGCGCCACCCTGCAGCGGCTGCAGCTCGCCGACGGACACGGCGATTTCCCGGTGACGATTCCGGCGACGGGCCGCTACATGCTGTTCACGGCCCACGACGTGCCCACGCACCTCCATGCGGCGGACCAATCGCTCGTCCGCTACGTCCACGACCAGACGTACCGTCACGAGCACAGCCACGACGAGGAGGTCTCCTCCGTCGGCATCACCCTGCCCGGCGAACTCGACGCCAAACGCCTCAACGACTGGATCGGCGGCCTGCTCGCGAAAAAGGGCCAGGACATCTTCCGTTGCAAGGGCGTGCTCGCGGTGCGCAGCTCGGACAAACGCCTGGTTTTCCAAGGCGTGCACATGACGTTCGACGCCAAGTTCGACCAGCCCTGGGGCGGCGCCCCACGCACGAACATCTTCGTCTTCATCGGCCGCAATCTCAACCGCGAGGAATTAATCAACGGCTTCAAGGCCTGCATGGTGAGCTAAGCAAGGCAGGGCGCTCTGCTGGCCAGCAGAGCTGAAGCGCGCCGCAAACCCATTCCTCACACGGACTGTCCGGCGTTCCGTCCCCACCATCAATGAATCTGACAAAAACCTGGGTCGCGCAGCTCGACGACTACGTGATCGACCTCGCCTGGTCGCCCGCCGGCCGCGTGCTCGCCTCGGCGTCCGCCGCCGGGCCCGTCACCCTGTTCGACGCTCAGGGCGCGCGGCTCCACACCCTGCCGGGCCACGCGGATGGCACCAACGCGCTGGCGTGGACGCCAGGCGTGATTGCGGACAGCGGAGACCGGAAGCCGGATAGTCCCATCCTGACGAGTGGCGGACAGGACGGCCGCGTGCGATTCTGGGATGCCAACACCGGCAGGCAGACCGTCGAAACTGAAATGGCGCCGGCCGCCTGGGTCGAGCACCTCGCTTGGCGGCCGGCAGCAATCGATCCGGTATCCGGCATCCGCAATCCGTTATTGGCTGCGGCGGCCGGCCGGAGACTTTCCTTCCTCAGCACCGACGGTTCCATCGCGCACACCTTCACGGATGCGCCCAAGACGCTCTCCGCCCTGGCGTGGCATCCGCGGGGCGGCGCCATCGCCGTGGCGTACTTCGGCGGCGTGTGCCTGTGGGACGCGGACGATTTCCATGCCCGGCGTGAGTACGCCTATGGCAGCGCGATTCCCGCGCTGGTCTGGTCGCCCGACGGCCGCTGGCTCGTGGCCGGTGCGCAGGACAACGCCGTGCATCTCTGGCTACCGGAGGAGGACCAGGAATTTCACATGAGCGGCTATGAGACCAAGGTGCGCGAACTCTCCTTCAGCCACGACAGCCGCTGGCTGGCCACCGGCGGCGCGCGCGACGCCTGCGTGTGGGATTGCTCCGGGACCGGCCCCGAGGGCCGCGAACCGCTCGCCCTGCCCCACGCCGATCGCGTCTGCGCCGTCGCTTTTCAACATTCCCACGGACTGCTGGCCACCGCCGCAAACGACAACGAAGTCGAGCTATGGAGCCCCACCCGCCAGCAGCCGCTCGTCGCCACCGTCCGGCTGACCGCCCCCGCCTCGAAACTTGCCTGGAGCCCGGACGACACCTTGCTGGCGGTCGGTTCGCAGAAAGGCGGCGTGCTGGTGCTGAAGGTGGAAGGCTGAGCGAGATTGATTCAGAAGCCACGAAGCCGGGAATTCCTGGTTTCCTGGCTTCTGGATTAAAAAAACGAATCGCGGGTTCGTTCCCGGGCGGGGCGGGTCAAAGAAGGCGTGCATGCGGGCTTCCAGCGTGCTTGCTTCGCCAACGATGCCCGTGCCGCCGTCCCTGCTGGAGATTTTTCTCACCGCCCTGCGGCTGGGCTGCACGTCCTTTGGCGGGCCGGTGGCGCACCTCGGTTATTTTCGCAAAGAGTACGTCGAGCGCCGCCGCTGGCTTGACGACGCGCACTACGCCGACCTGGTCGCGCTCTGCCAGTTTCTGCCCGGTCCGGCGAGCAGCCAGGTGGGCTTCGGCATCGGCTGTCTGCAGCGCGGCCTGGCCGGCGGGCTGGCGGCGTGGCTCGGGTTTACGCTGCCATCGGCGGTGCTCATGATCGCGTTCGCCTACGGCGTGGCGTCGCTCGGCGCGCTCAGTGCCGCGGGCTGGTTGCCGGGACTGAAGGCGGCGGCGGTCGCGGTCGTCGCGCAGGCCGTCTGGAGCATGGCGGTCAACCTCTGCCCCGACCGGCCGCGCGCCACCCTGGCCTTGGGCTCGGCGGTGGCGCTGTTGCTCCTGCCGGCGGCGTGGAGCCAGATCGGCGTGATCGCGCTGGGAACCGCGCTGGGCTGGCTGCTGTTTCGCGAAGCAACGGATGGTCCGGCCGCACCGACGGTGGTCACGACGCGCCGGCGGGCGGGAGTGCCGTGGCTCGCGACGTTTCTGCTGCTGCTGATTGGACTGCCCTTGCTGGCGCAGGCGACCGCTCACCCGTGGCTGGTGGTGTTTGACCGGTTTTATCGCGTCGGCTCGCTCGTATTCGGCGGCGGGCACGTGATCCTGCCGCTCCTCGAACGCGAAGTGGTGGCACCGGGCTGGCTTACCCACGACCAGTTCCTGGCCGGCTACGGCGCGGCGCAGGCGCTGCCGGGACCGCTGTTCACCCTCTCCGCATATCTCGGCACCCTGCTGCACATCGGCCCCCGCGGCTGGCTGGGCGGTCTGTGGGCGCTGGTCGCCATCTCTGCGCCCTCGATCCTGCTCGTCACCGGCGCCCTGCCCTTCTGGCAGATGTTACGGCGCCAATCCGGCGCACAGGCCGCGCTGCGCGGTGCCAACGCGGCGGTGGTCGGCGTGCTGCTCGCGGCGCTCTATAATCCTGTGTGGACGGCCGGCGTCACCGGTGCACGCAGCGCGGCGCTGGCGTTCACGGCCTTCGCGGCGCTGCAGTTGTGGAAGCTGCCGCCGTGGGTGGTCGTCATCGCCGCCGCCGGTCTGGGTCAGGTTTTCCTCTGAAGCCGTCCTCTCCGGCGCCGCGCCGCCATTTCCGGGAAACTTTCGCCGGACGAAGGCGTCACAAAGGCATGCGCCTCATGCCCCTCTCCGGTCCAGTCTGGCCTGGTCACAGTTGGCACGGGCTGACGCTGATGCTTCTTCTCCTGGGCTTCGCCGCCTGCGAGGGCGAACGCCCCAACCGTCCGCCGCCCGGCGCCATGGGATCCAATGAGGGCGGCCGGGCCGCCATCCAGCGCATGGAGGCGCAGGGCATGTTTCTCGATGGCCGGATCGAGATCGAGGCCATGCTCGCCCCTGCCGGCGTGAAATGGTCCCGCGATGCTGAATCCGGGGGCGGCGGCGGGAGCAGCCGCCATGGACGCGGTGGCGGTTTTGGCGGAGGCTTAAGCATGGGCGGAGGTGGCGGTGGCGGCCGGGGCGGCGGACGGGGTCATGGTGGTGGCGGAGGAGGTGGTCCGCCGGAAGGGGGCGCTGAAAGCAGTGTCCAGCGTGCACCGCCCATCCAAGCCAGCAACCTGCCGCCCATCCAACTGCGGCTGCGGCTCACCAACCATGGTGACGCCCCGGTGGACGTGGAGGTGGTCGATTTTAACTCCGCCTTGGGCAACTTTGTCGTCCAGCCACCCAAGATCACTGTCAAACCGGCTGAGTCCGTCGAGGCCGAGCCGATGGTTTCTCGTCTCGGGATTTCCACCCAAGAGATCCCGCTCACTGTGAAGCTGCACGTGGGCGGACGCACGGAGCAGCAGGTGCTCACGCTGCGGGTCGTCAAGGAGCCGGCTCCCACATCGCCGCCGTCCGCCGCGCCCCCGCCGCCGCCGCCGCCATGAGCGTCTCCGGCTACAGCGTGGCGTAGGGATCCGCGGCGTCGCGCAGACCGTCGCCCAGGAAATTGAAACAAAGCACCGTCAGCACGATCAACACCCCCGGCATGAGCAGCCACGGATAATTGGCCATCGTCTGGATGCTCATGCAGTCCTGCAACATCACGCCCCAGCTCACGATCGGCGGACGCAGACCCAGACCGAGGAAGCTCAGCGACGTTTCGCCGAGAATCATCGAGGGCACGCTCATGGTGAGCACCACGATGATGTGGCTGGTGAATCCCGGCAGCAGATGGCGGAAAAGAATGCGGGTGTGCGAAGCGCCCAGGAGCCGCGCCGCCATCGCGTAGTCCTCCTCGCGCAACGACAGGATCTTGCCGCGCACCACGCGCGCGAGTCCCGTCCAGCCGATCAGGCTCAGCACGATGGTGATGGCGAAATAGGTGGTGAGCGGCGACCAGTCGGGCGGCAGCACCGCCCCGAGCGCCAGCCAGAACGGAAGTTGTGGAAACGAATTGATGATCTCGATGAGCCGCTGGATGACATTGTCGATCCCGCCGCCCATGTAGCCCGAAATGCCGCCGATGGTGACGCCCAGCCCGAAGGTGATGATGATCGCCACCAGGCCAACGGAGAGGCTGATGCGTGCGCCGTAGATGAGCCGGCTGAAGGTGTCCTGGCCGTACTTGTCGGCGCCGAGAAAAAGAAACGTGGGCGGCACGCCGTCGGCGGCGGGCGCCGGGTTTTTCACGCCGATGAAATGACGGTCCCACAGGAGGAAGCCCCAGAGCCGGTAAGGCTCGCCCCGGACGAAAAAGCCCAGCGGCACAACCGTCGCGGGGTCCTCCAGATAGATTTTGCGCAGGGTGACGGGGTCGATGAGGCGCTTCATGCCCAGCACATGGAGACCGTGCGTGAAGGAAAAGCGCGGCAGTTGCGGCGGACAGTAGGCATGGGGAAGATTCCGCCACTCGCGGGTGTAGGGCGCGAAAAACTCGGCAAAGACGGCCAGGGCATAGAGCACCGCCAGAAAATAGAGCGAGGCCACGGCGAGCCGGTGTCTCTGGAAATGCCGGCGCATCAGGGCCCAATGCGATTCGGAACCGACCAGCGCCGCCTGCTGTCCGGCGGCCGCGGGCGGGGCGGAGGGCGTAACATCAGAAACCGGGGCGCTCATACGGAGCGGGCGATGAGGGAGGCGGGCAACACGCGAGACGGCAGCCAAACCAATCGAGCACCCCCGCCGGCGCAAGCTTCGTTTCCCCGGCGCCGCGGCTGATCCGCCAGCCGGAAGCCGCCCACTTCATTCACCGGGGAATGCCCGCCGCGCGCCACTCCGGACCTTTCCGGCCTTGACCGTGCTTTCGTTCGGCGCAACGTAGGCGGCCGTGCTTCATTGCCCGGTGGTGTAATGGTAGCACAGAGGACTTTGAATCCTCTAGTCATGGTTCGAAACCATGCCGGGCAGCCAGCGTCCTTAGGGGTGGCGTGTACCCCTAACGGTTTTCCGCGGCTAGGTTCTCGGGCAGCAGTTGGCTGCGGGGTTGCAACGCTGCTCCCAGACTCTGGAACACGGCAAGAATGATGCCCAACATGATCCGCGAAGCTTGGCCCAACTGACCGACCGATCAACGAATTCGAACCACGATGAGGTTTTCACTACCCTCAAGGGGCACGGCGTGACGCCGTGAACTCGGCCGCCGCCTCTTCCGCCCTACCCGCCTGCAGCAGAGCCACGGCGAGGTTGTAATGGGCGTCGGCGAAGCCGGGGTCCACCTGCAGCGCCTTCCGGAGCTGGACGATCGCCTCGTCGAGCCGGCCAGCGCCGGTCAAGGCGATGCCAAAATTGCAGTGAAAAGGAGCGGAATCGGGTTGGAGTCGGACCGCCTCCTCGTATGCAGGCATGGCTTCCTGGGGCCGCCCCAATCGAAGAAGTGCGGACCCTAGGCTGTTCCAAATCTTCGCGGAACGGGGGGCGAGGCGCACGGCCTCCCGGTATTGGGCGATTGCCTCCTGCCCGTCACCGACGTTGCGCAGGGCCCGACCAAGATTGGCGTGCGCTTCCACGGAGTCCGGATCCAGGCGGAGCGCAGTCCGGTAATGGGCGACGGCTTCCGGTTCGCGGCCGAGCTGGGTTAGAGCATTCCCCAAGTTGTTATGAGCCTCCGGATTGTCCGGCTGGATCCGCAGCGTCGCTTCAAAATGGGTGATGGCCTCCGGCAGGTGACCCGGCATGCTCGCCAAGGCGATGCCGAGGTTGTTATGCGCCTGCGCGAAATCGGGCTTGGCCCGCAACGCCGCTTCAAAATGGGAAACCGCCTCCGGCAGGCGTCCCGGGATATCCAGCAGCGCGGTGCCGAGGTTGTTGTGCGCTTCGGCGAAATCGGGTTTGATCCGCAGCGCTGCTTCGAAATGGGAAACTGCCTCCGGCAGGTGCCCCGGGACCTTTACCAGTGCGTTACCGAGGCTGTAGTGCGCCTCGGCGAAATCGGGCTTGATTCGCAGCGCTTCTTCATACTCCGCGATGGCTTCGGCCAGGCGCCCGGGGATCTGCGCCAAGGCGCCTCCCAAGCTGTTATGCGCTTTTGCATAATCCGGATTGAGCTGCAGCGCCGTCTGGAGATGGGCAATCCCCTCCGTCAACCGGCCCGGAGTATTTACCAAAACCCATCCAAGATTGTTGTGGGCTTGCGACATATTGGGTTCGAGTCGCAGCGCCGTTTCCAACTCGGAGATCGCTTCCGCCGATCGACCGGGGATTTTTGAAAGGGCATTACCCAAGTTGTTATGCGCATCCGCACAATCGGGCTTCAGCCGGATGGCCTGCTCGAAGTGCGTGATCGCCGCCGGCAGGGAGCCTGCGTCCGAAAGGTATTCGCCAAGGTTGTTATGGGCCATCCAGCAGCCCGGGTTCTTGGCCAGGGTGTCGGAGTATAAAGTGGTGACGTCACGATAGAGACCGCACTGGCGCCACGTGAGAACGAACAGGACCGCGAGCCCGCTGCCGATGACGGCCGCGCAGACGCCTCCCGCCACGACCCGGCGCACCCCGGAAAACCGTTGGACCAGGCGCCGGGCGAGGCCGGCTGCGCTTTCGGTGGCCAGGGCGATGATCCCCAGGCACGGCAGGTACTGCCAGTGATCGGCCACATACGAAAAAACGAACGGGTAGACATTGAAAAAGCCCAGCGCCGGGAAAAGCGAGCCGATGAAAAAAAGCAGCGCGATCAAGGGCGCCCGGCTCCATCGGCGCATCGGCCAGAGCGCGCCCACGGTCGCCGCCAGACCGAGGCAGCCGAGGCTCCATGGCCAGTCGGAGCCGACCTGCCACCGCGGATAGATGAACGTCAGATCCGACGGCCAGACCAGCTTGCCGAGGTAGAACCAGACTACTCTTCCCGCCAGGAAACACCTTTGGATCAGACCCAGGTCGTAGGCCTGTCCGCGGGCTCCGATGTAATTCTGCTCGACCCAGGCGGTGAAAAGCCCCGCCCCCGCGCCGACCATGAACCAGGGAAGCAACGGCACCACGTCGCGCCGCCAAGACAGGCGCCCCCGCCGCCAAAATAGCACGAGCAGCAGGATGCCGGGCAGCGTCGCGGTCACCGATTTGCTCAGCAGGGCGAGGAGGAAGAGGCCCAGGGCCAAGGCATACCAACCCCATTTGCGGCCGCGGTCGAATCGCAGGTAGGCGAGAGCCGCCAGGAGATAAAACACCAGCGAGAGCGTGTTCTTCTGCTCTGAAATCCACGCCACCGACTCGACGCAGACGGGATGCAGCGCGAACACCGCGGCCGCCAGCCATTCGGTTCCCAACCGCCCGCTGCGTCCGCTTGTCTCCGGCCGGAGGCGGGCCAACGTCAGCGCGAACAGGCAGGCCGCGGTCGCGTGCAGACCGATGTTGAGCAAGTGATAACCGAGGACCGCATCGCCCCACAATTTGTGCTCCAGCCAAAAGGCGCTGTGAAGCACGGGATAATACTGCTGGGTGGCTCCGACTTGGAACCAGATCCTCCACAACCCGTGCCACGTCTGGAGTGCCGGCGCGGTGATGTGGGCGGCATCGTCCCAGAGCGAGCCGCCCCTGATGGAGGGAAGATAGGCCAGCAGCACAGCGCCGAAGAGCGCCAGGACGATGACCGGCTTCGCGAGGCGCGTCGGGCCCGAGGGGACCGTCGAAGGGGTCGGGTCGGCTAATGGCATTGGAAGGAATGCGAGAAAGGTAAATCACAACAAAGGGCCGAGGTTGCAATGCTGCGGCGTTTGAAGGGACTGGCCTACGTTTTGACGACCGATCTGGAACTCGTCTGAAGCGCCGCGTTTTTGAATCAATGACCTCACGCTACAATGGCGGTGGTGGGTGGTGGTTTTTGATTTTCCTTTGGCTTTCGACTTGGCACCGCTGACGGGAGGAGGAAGGCAACCTCACCATGATCCTCCAGATACCGAGAAGAACCCTAAAGGATAACGCACTTGACATTCTGTAGCATGGAACATTGTTTATTGTCAATGAACATTAAAAGAGGGACACCGATGCATAAGAGACTGTTGGTGATGGGATTTCTAGGACTTCTGGCAGCTAGCGCGTCGACTGTCTTTGCCGCCGACGCGCCGGTCCGGCATCTGCCTTTCGCCGAGTACCAAGACAAGATGAAGGCCAGCTGGCTCGGCAAGATGATCGGCGTGTCTTGGGGGGCCCCAGTGGAATGGCACTACATAAAGGTGATGATTCCGGAAGACAAGGTCCCCGCCTGGCGCGAGGGGATGGCCAACGACGCCTTTGGCCAGGACGACCTCTACGTGGAAATGGCCTTCCTGCGGAGTCTGGAGCAATACGGCTACGACGTGTCGGCCAAGCAGGCGGGCATTGATTTTGCCAATTCGAAGTACAAACTTTGGGCTTCACATAAAGCCGGCCGCGAGAACCTGCGCAAGGGCATTGCCCCGCCAGACTCCGGCCACCCGCAGTTCAGCGAATGGCCAGACGACCTCGGCTACCGGATCGCAGCGGACTTCTCCGGCCTCGTCGCCCCTGGAATGCCCAATATGGCCATCGCTCTGGGGGAGAAGTTCGGGCACATCACCAACTACGGCGATGGCGTCTACGCAGGCCAGTTCATCGGTGGCATGTACGCCGAAGCGTTCTTCGAGACCGCCCCGGTCAAGATCGTCGAAGCCGGCCTCAAGTGCATTCCGAAGGAGAGCCAGTACGCGGAGATGGTCCGGGACGTGCTGGCGCAATACAAGGCCGATCCCAAGGAATGGCAGAAGGCGTTCAACTTCATCAACGACAAGTACAACAAGCCCGGGTACGCCCGCAAGACCTCGCTGAGCCGGGACCGGAACATCGACGCCAAGATCAACGGCGCGTTCGTGCTCATCGGCATTCTCTACGGCGAGCGCGACCTCGATAAGACCGCCATTCTCGCCATGCGCTGCGGCCAGGACGCCGACTGCAACCCCTCCAGCGCCGTCGGCGTCATCGCCACGACCTACGGCTTCTCCAAGCTGCCCGAGAAGTACCGCATAGGCCTGGACGAAACCAAGGTGTTCAATTACACTGAGTACAACTTCCCTAAGCTCACCGAGGCCTGCGAGAAGGTGGCTCGCGAGGTCTTGGCCAAGGCCGGCGGCAAGGTCGAGAAGGATTCCGCCGGGCAGGAGGTGTTGGTCATCCCCGTAGTCTCCCCCAGGCCCAGCGCCTTGGAGCAGTCCGGGAAGCCCGGGCCGATCAGCAACAGCAAGTACACGCCGGAAGAAATGGCCAAGATTGGCTCCTAGGCCGGGAAGGCCGGGGCCCATGCGCGTAGTCTTCGCCTCGTACCCCAGCTCTCGCTAATAGCCCGCGATGACTTCTTCGAACCTCTTCCATTCGTACCCTGTAAGTTGTTTTGAACGCAAGGGGGTGAAAATCTTGTTCATACCCGCCAGCCAGAGGCGCCATTTCCCGGAATGCAATCGATTCGTCATTGAACCTGTGCGACAATCTCTACCTGTGAATCCTGCGATTGGAGACAAGTTTCGCTCTGCGATCGGGTTGGCCCGCAAGGCAAGACGCCACTACTGCGAGCTGAATATCACGGGCTCGTGTCAGCTTCTATTTCGGACCATGAATACTATTAATATTATACCCATTGCACTGCTTGGGATAGCTTTACCAACTACGGCAGGCCTCTGCGCGGCAACGGATTCGCCGGCGATACCGACCGAGCGTCGCGACTATTATGTCCTTACACCGCCTGTTTCTGCCGAGCCGCGAATAAACGGAGCGAGGGTCTTTGGTGTGCGTCCCGGTTCTCCGTTTTTGTTTTCGATCCCTGCCACCGGCGCTGCCCCGTTAAGCTACTCAGTCGAGGGTCTGCCGCACGGCTTGGAAGTGAATGCAAATGATGGCCGAATTACGGGGGTGATCTCGGACACGACACCACGCATTTACCACGTAATGCTGCAGGTCAGTAACCGGCTTAGTGTCGCCCGGAGGGAATTTCGCATCGTGGTTGGCGACGAAATAGCACTTACCCCGCCCATGGGCTGGAACTCGTGGAATTGCTGGGCGCGTGCGATCGATGCCGAAAAACTCTTGAAGACAGCCCGAGCCATGGCGGAGCGGTTGAAGGGGCATGGCTGGACGTTCGTTAACGTTGACGATAGTTGGCAGGGCAATCGCGACGGTCCCGACCGAGCCATCCAAGGCAACGAGAAGTTTCCTGACATGCAGAAATTGATCGAAGAAGTGCATGCCTTGGGGTTGAAGTTTGGGCTTTATTCGACTCCATGGGTCACATCCTATGCAGGATTCTGTGGAGGTTCGGCGGACACAGCGGATGGCGTATGGAAACGACCGAAGAACCGGGAGGAAACTCTCGCAGGACGACGTCATGGGACAGTGTACTTTGATGAAAGCGACGCTAAGCAATGGGCCGAATGGGGCGTCGACTATTTGAAATATGACTGGTTTCCCAACGATTTGCCATCCGCCCAGCGGATGGCCGACGCTCTCCGCCGGCAACGGCGTGATATCGTCTATTCGATATCAAATGCGTCACCATTTGAGCTAGCGTCAGAACTTGCCGGTGTAGCCAACGCTTGGCGCACCGGCACTGACATGGGGGACTTTTGGGCTTCCGACCCTGTTCTTCAAGCCAAGGGCTGCAGCAGCGTTCTCGACGTCTGGCGGAAAGAAGAGCGTTGGAACAAGTATAGTCGACCCGGGCACTGGCCCGACCCCGACATGTTGGTCGTTGGGCGGGTTGGATGGGGTCCGGTTTTGCATCCATCACGACTCACGCCCGACGAGCAGTATACCCACATCAGCTTGTGGTGTCTGTGGTCAGCCCCGCTTCTCATCGGGTGCCCTATCGACGACATTGACGACTTCACGTTCAATCTGCTGTCCAACGATGAGGTGTTAGCGGTCAATCAAGATCCGCTCGGTCAGAGAGCCACCATTGTGTCCGACGACGGAAACCTGCGGGTGCTTGCGAAAAAATTGGAGGATGGCACGCTAGCCGTCGGGCTCTTTAATCTCTCAGAGTCGGCGCAGAGGGTCAAGGTGCAGTTCTCGCGCCTTGGAATTGCTGGATCGCAAAAGGCCCGCGATCTGTGGCGCCAAAAAGACTTGGGAGATTTCCGGGATGAGTTTGCCGCCGACGTACCGCCCCATGGTGTGGTGCTGGTCAAGCTCAGCCTTGCGGGAGCAAATATCACTACGGAGCAATAGCGGCGTTCACTATCCCTGATAATGCAACATAACACCAACGTCCTGAAGTCGTTTCTGCAAATCTGCCACCGGTAGTTCTGATACCGTACATTTCTTTTTGATTGCCAGAGCTGCCGCAACGCCGGTCGCCTGTCCGGTGACCGCTGCAGAAGGAATTACCCGCGTAGCCTCCCATGCATCACCCGAGGATGCAATAATGCGCCCTGAGGCCAGGATATTTGCGACTTCCTTTGTCACAAGGCTGCGATAGGGGATTTCATATACGATGCCAGGCTTGAGCCAATGGCCCGTGCAGCCGATCGAATCTTCAAAGCGCTTGAGGGCATCCGACTCTTTCAGGCAGTACAAACCATTGATGCGTCGGGTCCTGCGATACTGCGCCATCCCGGGCAATGCGATAATAGCACCGTTCTCCTTCAGGTTCCGGGTGATTTCCTGCTGTAATATCTTTCTCCCGTTGAGGATGAAACGGGTGATGTGTTTGGCGTCGGTCCCCTTGTATTCCTTTTCGCCGAGGGTATAGGAACCGTCCTGAAGAAAGCTCCCACGCCCTTCCAGTGAAATGCCGTCTTTCACGTTGCCGCTCTCTACCGCCTTCTGCATCAGCTTCAGGTCCGTCTTATAGAACCAGTAAGCCAGATAGTTTTTCTCCTCGGCGCACTTTGCTCCAGCCCGATAAAGGAGATCGGCGTCGCCAGAGCAATCTATGAAGATCTTTGCCCTATAGGCGATCCGGCCGCTTTTATTCTCGGCAATCACAGCCTCGCATCTATCCCCTTCCATTACAGGCTTGCAGAAGCTCGTATCAAACAGCAGATCCACCCCCTCCGCCGTTATCAACTCATCGAGCGCAAATATGAATTCCGGAGGCGAGAAAATAGAGGTGTAACGCTTTGTAGCCCCCGCGCCTCTTCCGTCCTTCCATTGCGGCTGCAAATCGTGATAACCATACTTGATGGAAGTCTGGAGAAGCTCCTCGGCAATGCCGGCAGTGACCTTCTTGCCACGCCCATCGCACAGAGGCAGATAGTAGGCAATGAAGCCGAGCGTTGCCAATCCGCCAAGGACGACGCTCTTCTCGATCAGCAACACCCGACATCCGCTCCGGCGCGCCGCAAGCGCAGCGCTCACCCCCGCAATGCCTCCACCTACAACAATTACATCATAACTTTCGGCAACAGGAACTTGATTGGATTCGTTGAGAAACTTCACTATTCGGTCCCCCTGAATTCTGGCAATTCGCTGCCTGCAGTTCTCCTGTTTTTGCTGTCTTTGATCCACGATTTCTCTATCGCAACCATACATCGTAACGACAGCGCGCTAATCTCTCCCGAAGCGAAAAGTGCACCAAGGAGTGGCCTGGTGCTTGTCGAATGCAGCGAGAGCGAGCGCGCGATGCGACGGTAGTGCCGCCATGCCCGCGCCCACGGCCCCATGGCGCCGAGGAAGGACAGCGACAGCATCGCTGCCGATGCCCGCAAAAACTCGAGGCGCAAGAGCCCGTCGGCGCCCTTCATTGGATACGCAGGTCGGCGCGGCTCGCGACGAGGACGGGAGAATCGTAGAGCGGAATCCCCCGAAACTCGCACGCCCCGCTCCTCGGCGACCAGTTGCACGCCGGAATCTCGTAGACTTCGCCAGTCCGCAGGTCGACATACACTGGGTCGGTGAACGCCGCGCCCGTGATCACGAAGTCGACCGGCTGGAAGCAGTGGGACTCAACAGGCGGTGCGCCGCTGAACCACAAGGTCGCGAAATGCCGCCGCGTGCCGGTATGTTCGTAGACATAGGCGGCGAGTTGTTCCGACGTCCGGGCGGTGACGGTTTTCGTAGGCGCGAGCACGAGCGAATGATCGAAGATCGCAAACACGGTCTGCACCGCGAAATAGGCGGGCTTGGGCCCGACAACGGAAAGGTCGGGATTTATCCGGAGAAGGCCCTTCGCGTTGAGTCCATTCGGGTAGTAGAAATCGGAAAGCGTGAACACATTCATGGGAACGCCGTGGCCGTGGTGCGCCAGCATGCGACGCAGGTCCCACTTCGCCTGCTTGGTCTCGTTCCAATCGTAGCCACCAAGGGCGCCAGTCGTCTTGCTGGAAGGCGCGCCGTTCTCGCCCTGCCGCAGCTCGATTTTCCGCGGAAACGCCGCCACCACGGCGCGCAGTTCCTCGTAGGTCCTCAGATCGTCGGGATTGTGCGGGTAACCGTGAAACGTGATCGCATCGATCAGCCCGAGTTTCCCCTGCGCTGCGACGGCGGTGAGGAAATCGCGCGCATAGTCGGCCCGACGCGCGAGCGATAACGCGTAAACACGCGCGTCCGGTTGTTCGGTGCGCACGATCGTGGCCGTGCGGATGAACAACCCGACATACTGCTCCACCGTCATCTTCGTGAAGATGTCGGACTCGTTCCAGATCTCCCACTCGTGGACGCGATCGCGATAGCGCCGCACCAGAGCGGTCGCCCAGCGATCCCATGCCGCGAGCGCCTCCGGCGAGGTCGGGCCAGCGTCGCCGATGCTCTTGCCGCCGCCGCCCGGATAAGCCGGGTTGCCATAGGAGAGCTGCACCCATGGCTGCGTGCCCTGGGCTCGCGCGTCGTCGATGATCTCGTCGAGCCACTTCCAGTCGTAAATCCCGGGCCGCTGCTCCGTCTTGGCCCATCCCGCCTGAAGGCGAACGCCCTTCGCACCGAGCGGCCCAAGGTAGCTCTTGTAGGCCGCATAGCTTGCGAAATCGCGGTCGAGCACCTCGCAGCCGATCGACCAGTCGGACGAGGTGATCTCGCGCGCCGAGCGTGGCACGATCTTGCCCAATTTACGAAACGGGATCGCCTCCATCCCGGTGTCGTTCGACGGCGCAACCGAAGTGGCTGACGCCGGCGCCGCCGCGAGCGATGCGCCCAGCGTGCCGCCTAAAAGGAACATCGTGAGTAAGCGAGGAAACGGGAAGTGCATGGTAAGGCAATGATGGTTGCGGCCCATGGCGGAATCAGAATTCCCATAGGATTTAGTCGTGGGCTTCCAAATGGAGCGTGCATGAACAGTGTTGCTGGGATGCCTAGTCGTTTGGTTTCGGAATTTTGGGGGTTGGCGGAAGGGGGTTGGGATATTCATGGGAGCGAGCAAAGTCACTCGGCGTCGACTACGCAGCGGAAGCCCAGGGTGCCGGCGCGGTCCTTCGACGGGGCCATGAGCAGGTACTTTTCATGCTGGTCCAACCGGTACGCCTGGGGAAAGTACCAGACCGAGTGCTGCGGCTGATAATAGCTGCCACCGCGGAGCGCGGCCGCGCGCGTGTGCTCGTCGACGAACTCGTCGGTCCATTGCCAGACGTTGCCCACGAGATCGGCCGCGCCCCACGGGCCCGCCCCTTTCGGATGAGCGTCCACGTCCGCCGGCCCCGTGAGTTCACGGCCCCGGTTGGGCGCAGGCACGGCGGAGGGGTCCCAAGCGTCGCCCCACGGATAGAGGCGCCCGTCCGAGCCCTGGGCCGCGTACTGCCACTCCCATTCGTGAGGCAGCCGTTTGCCGGCCCAGCTCGCGTACGCACGGGCGTCTTCCAACGACACCCAGGTCACCGGCTTGCGCTCCCAGCCCTCCCGCGGCGCTCCGTCCACCCAGTCGCGGAGGAAATTGTGATCGTCCGCTGGATGGTAGCCGGTTGCATCGATGAACTGCTTGAACTGGGCGTTGGTCACGGAGTAGCGATCGATATAAAATGCCGCCACGCGCATCCGGTGCAAATGCTGCCGCCGGGGCGAAGTTTCCCAAGGATATTGGAAATCCACTCCGTTCTCAGGGCCCCCCTCGATCTCTATTCCGAACACTCGGAAGTCGAACTCGCCGGCGGGAATTCTGACCATTCCCGGGGGCATCGCGGCCACCCGTCTCGTGGGGGCGATATCCACGAGCCGCTGCGGGAGGGCGCGCCATTCGGATGAGAAGCTTCGCAGCGGACGCTCCGCCCCTTGGCGCATCCGGCTCAAGCAGGCGTCGAGGCCGAGCGGACCGGCGCCGTCGTCGAAGGCTAGGATGCATCCGAAACCGCGGTCTTCGAGCGCGAACCCGAGGACGGCTTTTTCGCCCTCGATGCGCGCCTCCAGCTCTGCGCCGTGCCAAAGATCATAGTACCGGCGTCCGGGCCGGTGGGGAACGCCAAGCTGGTCGCCATCGACCTCGAACTCGTTCCGGTTTACGATCGTCCAGAGGATTGCCCCACCCTTCGGAAACTTCGAGGCGAATACGCCATGTTGCAAGGTCGGTGTGTGCGGCTCCCAATCCGCGCTCACCAAAAAGTCGGCAAAGGTGCGCTCGAGATACGCCACACGCCTCAGGGCTTCGGCGTCGCGGGGCGTGATCTGATTCCAAGTTCCCCAGACGTTCTCCCAGCTCAGGCTACCGAGACCGTTGAAAAAGGCGTATTGCAGGTTGTCCGTCCGGTCCCGCGCCCAGCGGTCAGACAGATGGGTCATATGCCGGGATTCGAGCCACTTGAGCGTGCTGACGGGGGGTACAAAAGTTTTGGGTTTCCAGTGATCCCAGCTCAGGTTGTTCCACATCAGGCCTTCGTCCGAGGACCAGCCTTCCGGCTCGAGCACAAACGGATGCCCGGTCGCGTCGGAGGCGTCACGATAGGCTCGCGGAACGCCCGCGAACGTGTCGCCGTTCACCCCATCGGCTCCGATCTCCGCCATGAGCCGGGCCGTCGCCACCCAATACGGAACGCCAGGGTCCCGCGTGCCGTTGTCCCATGGCATCGTCGGGAAAAGCACCCGCACACCGCGGCGGTGAAAATCGCCGACCACCCGGCTGAGCGCGGCGACGCCGCCCGGCAGATCCCGGTGGAGATCCCATTGGTTGCGGTCGTCGATCCCGCTGTTCGGGTACACCGGCCAGATCAGCACGCTGTCGATGCCGCCGTACCGCTTTTCGAGGTCGTCGAGATACCGGTCGACCGTGTAGTGGCCGGTTGAAGGATCGAAGAAATACCGGTCTTCCACCATCATCTGGGTCTGGACGAAATTCCGCTGGGTCCACCCAAATTCCGGTCGGCGGTACTGTGCGTCGTCGTAGCCCATCCGCGTGAGCTGCTCCCGGCGCCATACCTTCAGGTCTGCGAGCCACGCATCGAAGTCTGCCGAGGGATTGACCTTCCATTCGTCTCTCGGCAACGTCTGATTATCCTGGGTGATTCCCGGGCCCGGGATCAAGGTTCCCTGAGGCCGATGCTGCGTGCTCTGGGCGGGTGCATCAAGCGCCGACAACACCAGCGTGAGGATTAGGAGACGGGTTGAAATATTCATGGTGGCGGGGAAAGTCACTCGGTGTCGACCACGCAGCGGAAGCCTAGGGTGCCAGCGCGTTCTTCGACGGGGCCATGAGTAGGTGCTTTCTGAGAAACCGTTCGATCTCGGCCCGGGACGGGGCCGATGTTTGCGCCCCGATGCGCGTGACGGAAATGGCCGCCGCCGCTTGGCCGAAGCGGACGGCCTCGAGCAGCGGCCGGCCTTCCGCGAGCGCGACCGCCAGGGCGCCGTTGAACACATCGCCCGCAGCGGTCGTATCCACCGCCCGTACTTTGAAGGCGGGCGCCAGCGTGCGGCAGCCGTCGCCGGCGACGAACGCGCCGCACGAGCCGAGGGTGACGATCACGGTCTTCACGCCGCGCCGGCGGAGACGGTCGGCGGCCCGCGCCGCCGCGGCTTCGCCGTCCACGCGGATTCCGGTGAGCAACTCCGCCTCGTACTCGTTCGGCGTGAGGATGTCCACTTTTCGAAGAAGCGTGTCCGGCAACGGCTGCGCCGGAGCCGGGTTCAGGATGACGCGCATCCCCAACTTCGCTGCGAGGGTTACCGCGGCCCTCACCGGCGGAAGCGGTGTCTCCAGTTGCACGAGGAGGATACCGCCTTGTCGGAACACCTCCTTCGCTTTCGCCACGTCGCCCGAGCACAGCCGCAGGTTTGCGCCCGAGGCGACCGCGATGCTGTTTTCGCCCCCGCTCCCGACAATGATGAACGCCACCCCTGTCGGAGCCCTTTTGTCCCGCGTCACGTACGAAACATTGATCCCGTAGCGCCTCAGCCCCGCGACCATCGTCTTCCCGAAGCCGTCGCTGCCGACCCGGCCCACGAACACAACCCTCGCCCCTGCCCGGGAAGCCGCGACGGCCTGATTTGCCCCCTTGCCGCCGCCTGCCGTGTGCAATTTTCCGCCGATGACCGTCTCTCCGATTCCCGGAATCCTGCCGATCTGGACGATCATGTCGGTGTTGGAACTGCCGACAACTACGATGCGAGCGTTAGACGGATGATTTTCGGAGGGCATGATTGGGTTTCCGGCCGGCCGTCAGTGGCGCGACGCAACGAGGGTCGCCAGTCCCAGGACATAGAAAAGGAACATCGCCGTGAGGAGCCGATGGGTGCCGGAAGGCGCGGATTTGAATTCTTTCCAGACAAAGACACCCCAGAGCGCTCCGATCATGGTCGCCCCTTGGCCCAGCCCGTAGGAGAGCGCCGGGCCGGCCCTCGCGCTGGCGATGATGCTGAAGGACATCCCCAGGTTCCAGATCATGCCCCCGAGGATGCCGACCAGATGCAGCCGGAGGTTTCCCTTTCGGAAATAATCCCCGAGAGGCACGGGTTCACCGACGAACGGTTTCACCATGATGGCGGTGTTCCAGACGAAGTTGGACAGTAGCACTCCCGCGGAGAAAAGCACAACGGCCGTGTAGGGGCTCAGCCTCCCGCCTTCGAGAACCGTGACGTCGTTCACCGTGCTCACCGAACCGATCGCGCGCGCCACGTAACTGTAGAAGAAACCCATCAGGGCACCGGCTAGGATCGAAAGAAGGATGCCCTTCCCTGGCGTCTGCCCGCCGCCCGCGGCGAGCCGCCGGTAGGCCATGGCATCCAGGACGATCGCGATCGCGACGCCCGCGACGCCCAGGGCCAGAAGCGTCGCATTCCCCTCGGGCCTGACGGCGTACGTGCTGACCACGCCCAAGACCAAGGCGAGGCCGACCCCGATCGGGAATGCCACCGCCATTCCGGCGATATCGATCGCGGCGACGAGGAGGATGTTCGAAAGGTTGAAGATTACCCCGCCGACGAAGGCCGACTCCAGCCATCGGCCCTCGGCTTGACGCAGGTCCAGGATGAATCCCCGCCCGCCCTCTCCCGTGCTCCCCAGGGTGAAGGCGAGCAGAAGCGCAAACAAAAGGACGCCGATCGCATAATCCCAGTAAAACAACTGGAAACGCCATTCCTTGCCGGCGAGCTTTTGGGTGTTGGCCCACGAACCCCAGCACAGCATTGTGACCAGGCACATCGCCACGGCCACGGGATACGATTCGACGATAATCATGGTTTTCCTTTCTTCGTTTTCTATGCCGCAGGGCCAGGATGTGCGCGGCTTCGATCTCGGACCTTCACCTCGATCCCACGGTCGGGAACTCGGATATCCTCAACCGGGTACAACCGTACGGAATCAACTCGACCGTGGTTTCCTCCCCGGTCGCGGTTACCGGACTGGCAGGAACGTCGCCCGCGTTCGCCCCCTTCATGCCCCAGCGGGCCACTTTCACCGCCTTCATTTCAATCACCAGGGGAACATCGTCTTCCCATGTCCTGAAGCGATCGGCGCCGGGAAGCCAGACCGGCTCCCCCTTCTGGGCAAACGGGAGAGCTCCGATATCGTTGAATCTGATCGCGCACTGGGGATGATTCCGATCGATGTCCAAGGCATAGTTCCAGTCGGTCGTCGGATCGATTTCCCAATTGGCGACCCCGGTCGGATGGCCGGGTTGGGCCGGTCTGTCCTCTGTTAGGATGTCGATCTGCTTGAATGACTCGCCGATCCGCAGGGCGAAGTATAAAGGTCCCCAGGCGATGGCGACCGCGTTATTCGGGCGGGCTTCGACGCGAACCTCGGCATGAAACGAAAGATCGATCACGTCGCCCGGTTTCCATTCCCGCGCGATCTTCAAAAATGATCCTTTGGTCGGATGTCGCGTTGAGGCTTCGCCCGAGACCGACACTTCCGCATGGTCCGCCCACCCGGGTATCCGGAGATAAATCGGGAAAACGGCCGGCCGGGCGCAGGCGACGGCAAACCGAACGTGGTCGGAAAAGGGATAGCTCGTCTCTTCCGACACGACCACTTCCGTTCCTCCCGCCACCTTGGCCTTCACTTCGCAAGGGCCGTATGCGGCCGCGACCAGGCCGTCGTCGTTCGTATGCATCCACATATATTCCACGTATCGCGGAAACGGAGAATGCATGTTCGACAGACAACAGGGAAAGCCGGGCGCGAAACCGTATACGTTGGCGGTGTCGCCGTTTCCGCCGTACCACGGCCGCTTGTCATCGGACACCCGCACCTGGTTGGCCTGCTGGTCGTATTGATGGGCCCACATGTCCGCGGTGCAGGTGCCCGGAAAGGCATTGAACATCAAGCTCTCCAGCCGGTCGGCGAATGAGACGTCGCCCAGGGCCTCGAAGCTTTTGAGCAGCGAATAGACCAATTCGGTCACGTCGCACAATTCGGTCCCCTGGGTCGGGCTGTGGCCGGCAAGCCACTCGTCCGCGTTCCATCTTCCCCCCACCTGGCCGTCGAATTTATCAAGGCTCGAAAGCCCTTGGAAGAGGCTGCTCCTGTAAGCTTCGTCCTTGGAAAGGAGATAAAACGGAGCCATATAGCCGACCGCCTGGGTGACATAAACGCCGTGCCTTCCGCGGTCTTCCGGATCGCGCGGGTAATCTGGAGCGGCGGTCCTGTCGAGCGATTCGAAATTCGAAAAGTAATCCCTGTAATCATCGACGCAGCCCTTCGTGCATCGCTCGAGAAGCCCTGGTATGTCCTTGTCTCCGGTCTGGTTATAATACCACTCGCCAAAACTCAGAAGCATGCCGAGACGGGTGGGAAAGACCACGATGGGGTCCGGCGAATCCTTCACGGAGTCGGCGTAATCGAGGATTTTTCTGGCCAACTTGCGGGCCCGTCTGTCGTGGGTGACGTCGAAATAATCGGGCAGAACCTTTCCCAGGTCGGACCACGCGTTGACGCTTCGCGTGACGGTTTCGGGCTTCTCCACGTCCAGGATGAATCCCATGTACTGGTAGCACATCCCCTTAAGACGTGGGTCATCCAGCAAATAGGCCAGCGGCACCAGCCCTTGAAGCCAGCGCGGCACAAAGCAGGCCCAGAAATTCGGCGAGACGTTTCTCCCGGCGTCACCCTTCCACGCCGTCGTCTTGACCGCGTCCCACACCTCGGGCAAGTGGCCGGTCAACCCGTCCGCCTGCACTTGCAGTTCGTCGCGAAGCCATCCTCGCGGCTTGACCGCGCCCAACGGCAACTTGACGAACTCGGTCTTGAGCAGCGGCTCGCGATTGTTCGGATACGGGACGCGGTCCTGCGCCGACGCGGATACCGTCGCGATCAGGAACGAACAGAGAATCAGGCGCATGACCGGTGAGCGGCGCAGCCCCGTTGGAATTTCACGCTGTTCGTCCAGGTGTAAGCGCGGGAACTTCCGAAAAAGCGCGCGGTAAGCGCCGTCGTGCTCGATCAGCCGCTGGCCTCGTTGGGCAGGATGACGACTTCGTAGTGGTTGAACAAGTTGGTCACGCCAAGCGGGTAATAGTAATACAGGCATGGCTGTCCACTTATGAGTAATTGATCTCCAATTGGTTAGGAATATCGACATGCCAATCTCTTGTATCAAGTTCATCATTCGATTCGGTTAGGGGTTTGACCCGCCGGGGCGTGAGGCGTGAGGCGGGGAAAAAGGCATGCTCGGCTGGGCGCGACTTTTCTTCTATGCTGGGGCAAACGCCGCTTGGCCTATAGGTTCTCCAGGATCAGGCCCGGCGTGCCGGGCCGCTGGCGCTCGGCGCGCGGATTGGTGGGGTTGACGCCGCCTAAGAAAGGTCCCGGTCCGGGGACGTATAGAAAGAGTTTTCCGCTGCGGTCGCTCTCGCCGCAGAACACCGTGCCATCGGCGCCGATCGCCATGGCGTCGAATTGGTAGGCACGATGGGCGTAATACGGGCTGCGATCCACCGCGAACGGGCTGAGTTCCTCGAAGCCCCGGTCGCCGGTCAAGTCATACGTGTGAAGCTTGCAGACGCGCTCCAGTTCGCCCGTGATCAGGTAAAGGTGTCCATCCGGCGCGACCTTCATCGCCCGCATCCGGCGCAGGTCGCTCGCCTTGCCGAGCACGACCGCCCGGTCGTTGGCCAGATCCAGCCGCAGCAGGAAGCCGTCGCTCGTGCCCGCGTAGACGCGGCCCGCCGCGTCGGTGTCGAAGCATTCGACCACCGGATAATCGGACGAACTGCCACCCTCCCAATACTCGCCGGGCAGCCTCATATGAGTCAACTCCAGCTTGTCGTCGCCCGGCATGTAACGGACGATCCAGCCATTGTCTCCTGACGTGTAGACCGCGCCCGTCCGGGGATCGCAGTGCAGCGCGCGCGGCACACTGCGCCAGGTGCGCTCGGGCCCGCCGTAGACCTTCTGCGCGAGGAACTCGCCGAGATCGCGCGTCCGGCGCGACGCGAGGTCGAACTCGAAGAAATGGGCGTCCGGATACGTGATTCCGTAGAGCTTTGTCCGATCCGGGCTGGCCGTGAGGGCGTAGATCGAGTTGTGCGCGACCGGGATGCCGAGGTCCTCCAGCGGGCAGGCGTCGTCGTTGGTGTAGCGGCGCACATCGCCGCTCTTCGGGTCGTAGCGATAGAGATGGCCGCCCGTGAAACCGGCGTAGGGCGAGCAGATGTCCTTCCACAATTGCTTGGCAATGCCGTCGTGTTCGACCGGGAAGTCCTTCGTCAGTTTCACCGGCGCCAGCACGTTCAGACTCGTGCCGATGAAGATCTCGCCATCGCGGCCCTCAAGCAGTGTGTGAAACACACCGGTGGCCGCGCCGATTTTTCCGAGCGGGCGCACCTTGTTGATAAACTTGTTGTAGAAAAACAGGTACGCCTGCGTCCGCCCGCTGGTGGCGCCGTAGACAAAGCCGTTGGAGTGCGCAAGTAATGCGGTGATCCGGCTGTTGTCGGCAGGGATCAGATTCTGCGCCGGGTAGCCGAGATCGCGGAGATCCAGTCGGTGCGTGTCGAAATGCGGGTTCACCCATTGCTGGGCGGCGAGCGTGCCGGCGGCAACCGGGGCGGCAAGGAGGCAGATGGCAAAGCGGAGGGTTTTCATGAGAGGTGCAAACGCGGTCGCTTTACTTGGCAAACGGATCGATCATACCTAGCCCCATGCAGTAAGGAGCCCGGTCCTGCATCCTCCCCGCCTCCAGTTTCGGGTCGGGCTCATCGAACGCGCCGGTGAACCAGATGTGCCCGGCGGCGTCGATTTTCATGCCCTCCATCCCATAGCAGCGGCGGCCGTCCGTGGTGCGCACGATGCCGTGATCGGTGCGCGCGCCAGTCTTCAAGTCGTAGGAGACGAGAAACGCGCTGCCGAGCGTGTCGCCCGACACGCTGCCGTAGTCGAAATCTCCCGACGTCACCGTGAGGTAGTAGATTCGGCGCTCTTTCTGCGAGATCGCCATCGCCAGCGTGGCGTAGGGAATTTGCATCGGATCGCCGCCTCTAAACGCCGGACTGCACAGTTCGACGAGCGGTGTGATGCGGCCCTCCGCGCCAATCTGCGGCTCGTATTTGAACAACAGGTTGCTTCCGCCGACAATGCCGTAGGCGGCGCGGTCGACCGGATCCCACTCGATGATGCGCCACTGGACCTTCCGATCGAGCATTGGGTTGGCCATAGAGCGTGACTGGTTGACGATGGGGAGGCGCAGGTGCTCGAAGTCGATCACCCGGTCCTGCACGGGATCGTATTTCCAGATGCGCCCGGGCGGCCGGCTGCCATACACGTTACCGCGGTCATCGGTGAAAATCGTCCGGCAGACGTCCCACTCGTCCACGCGACCGAGATCCTCGGTGTAGTCCTGGTCGATGTTATACTTGTAAAGATGACCGTTCTCCGCGAGGCCGTAAAGAAGCCGACGCGACTTGTCCATCGCCTGGCCGAGTACGCCCCAGAACGAGTTGATGTAGCCGAGCGCCTCGACCCGGCCCGTCGCGAGATGGGCGCGGAACCACCGCGGCCCGAGGTAACTGCGGGCGTCAATCACCGGCGGGCCGTTGTCCTCGCTGAGCGAACCGAAGTAGACGAACCCGTCTAGCTCTTGCATCTGCACGTGAATCTTGCCGTTGGTCCAGATGCCTTTACCTCGCTCCTCGTTGAGCACCGTCAGGTTGGCGAGCCGCCGCATCGTGCCCGTGTCCGGGTCGAATTCGTAGAGATTGGCCGCGTCGCCGTGCGTGCAGAGGCCGCTGTAGATACGACCGTTGGAGGCAATGTAGAGAGCGCTCCACATCTGGGCATCCTTGTCGACAATGCTGAAGCGGTGGAAGGTGGCGGCCACCACCGGCGCCGACTCGGCCGCGGTGGCGGCGGAGCCGATTACGAGGGCGAGAAGCGAAACAGTGAGCGATTTCATGAAGGGGGCGGTAGCGGATAAGGTCGGGGAATCGCGTTTAATTCATGGGAGGACGACAGCTAGCACGCCGCTGCGCGCAGCGAGCGGCTGACGGGATGGAACGAGGGGACCTTCGGCGCCGGTTGTTGTATATGCAGTCATGAGCCCGGCTCAGACGTCGCTGTGTTTCGGGTGTAATTGGGCCAAGTTGCCACCGTCAACCGGCAAGCGTACCCCGGTGATGCATCGTGCTTGGTCCGAGGCGAGAAAATGTACGGCGTCTGCGATGTCGTCCGGCGTCGATTCCCGGCCAAGCGGAATATTCGCCCGCCGTCGTTCCACGTCACCTTCCGAAAGATTCAGCCAGCGAGAGGTGTAAATGTGTCCCGGCGCCACGCAGTTAACCCGGATTCCCAACGGACCCAATTCCACGGCCATGGCCCGGGTTAAGGTATCGACCGCTCCCTTGGTCGCCACATAAACCGCACGGTTACGTGTGACACGCTCCGAGGTGATTGATCCGATATTGATGATCGTGCCGCCGTGCCGCTGGATCATGAGGCGGGCCGTCAGCTGCGAACACAGAAACAACCCCGTGAAATTCACTGCGACTGCATCAGTTAGAAACTTATATGGAACATCGAGAAATCCGTAACCTAACGCGAGATCCACGGCGTTATTGACCAGTACATCCAATCCATGTGCCTCGGTACCGATCTTCCCCACCATCGCTTTGATCTCTTCCGGGTTCCGGAAATCCGCACCCACCGGATGCACGGTCTGGCCGGACTCTGCCTTCAGCCGGCAGGCCGCCTCCCTAGCCACATCGAGAGTGGGCGCGTGCAGAAAAACTTGGGCTCCTTCCACCGCAAAACGCCGGACTGTCGCGTAACCCGTGTTGGCTTCCGCCCCCGTGACGAGCACCGTTTTCGACTTCCAACTCACTTTGCGCCCCCTTTCCCAAAATAGGGCGTGGCATTCGCCGGGCGGATCTGAGTCAAACTCCCGGCATAATGCCGGAGATTCCGGGCTTCATACGGATGCTCTCGGATCGCCTCTTCGATAATCTCGATACCCAAACCGGGACGGTCGCCGATCAACAGCCTCCCTTCAATGAATTCCAATTGCTCATCGCAGATTTCCCGCCGATAAGGGACGTCGGTCGCCATGGTTTCCAACAGGTAAAAATTGGGCGTGCAGGCCGCGAGTTGCAGGGTCGCGGCGTTTGCCACCGGGCCGGACGGATTGTGCGGGCAGAAGGGAATGTGGTAGCTTTCAGCACACGCTGCGATCTTGCGCAGTTCACTGATCCCGCCCGCATGACTAACGTCCGGCTGAACGTAGTCCACGCACCGGCGGCTCAGATAATCACGGAAGTCCCACCGGCTGTAAAGGCGCTCTCCGCCCGCCACGGGAACCGGAATCCGCTGTTTGACCTCAAGGAGCCCTTCGGGGTTGTCCGGCGGAATCGGCTCCTCAAACCAAGTCACGTCGAATTCCCCCAACGCCTGACCGATGCGAACCGCCGTGGGGATGTTGAATCGCCCGTGGCCTTCGATGAGGATGTCCACTTCCGTTCCAACCGCTTCCACCACCGCCTGGATGCATTGAAGCGCGTTTTTCAATGCAGGTTTGTCGATGGTCAGGTAGGCGGACCCAAACGGATCCCATTTCAGCCCCCGGAATCCCGCCGCCACCGCCGCCTTCGCCTTCTCGGCAAATTCGTCAGGTTGCACGGCGGGAGCGAACCAGCCATTGGCGTAACAGGGAACGCGGTCGCGCACCCGCCCCCCCAGCAATTGCCAAACCGGAAGGCCAAGAGCCTTGCCCTTGATGTCCCACAAGGCCATATCCACGGCAGACAGAGCGCTCATCAGCACCGGACCGCCGCGCCAGTAAGCGTCGCGGTAGGTATCATGCCAGAAGGTTTCGATATCGAAGGGATCCTGGCCCACTAGATAACGCTCCAGTTCCTTGCACGCTGCGGCAACCGTGAGTTCCCGGTGTTCCAGCGTGGCTTCACCAACTCCGTGCAATCCGGAGTCCGTGTGGATCTTTACGAACACCCAATTAGTACGATAAGCGTCGCAGACAAAAGTATCGATGCGAGTGACTTTCATGGGGAAAGGTTGGGCCCTTCGCTGAAGAGCAACCCCGCTATGCCCCTCGACTTGCATGGATCTTCAGGCTGTCTCAAACGAAGAAATAATGTTCATTGACAGTAAACAATGTTCCACGCTACAGAATGTCAAGTGCGTTATTCTTCAGGGTTCTTCCCGGTGTCTGATGGACCATATGAGGTTGCCCTCCTTCCTCGCGCCAGCGGTCGACGTGGATCTGCACGTCGCACCGGATGGTCGAGTCCAGCTTGCCTTGGAGGCAGCGCAGCTGCTCCAGCCGCACCTCGATTACGCGCGTGGGCTCGGGCAGGCGTTCGGCAATCTCCTTTCCTCAGGCGCTCATCTGCGTGGGGTGAACCCCGTAACGGGCCGCAATCGCCTAGACCGGTTCTATGCCCTTGAGGGCTTCCAGCGCGTCCTTGGTTTTAAACTCTGCATTATGACGACGGCATTGGGATGACATAGAGGTATCGGGGTCTCCCACCCAACGAGACCGACCTCCATGTTTAACTTTTGGCGTCCTCTCCAATTTTCACTGAACCAAAACAGTTTTCAAGTGACTCGTGACACCTCTTACTTCATGATTCCAAAGATTACCTGATAATTCTATATGATTAAGTCAGTAGAAAAGGCCTTAAGAATCCTTCAAGCTTTGGACGCGAACCAAGGTTGGGTTGGTGTTCGCGAATTGGGTCGTAAAGTCGGCCTATACCCTGCGACAACTCACAATATTCTCACGACCTTGCGCGAATTAAGCTTCGTGGAATTCAATATCGAAACGAGGCGATATCGTCTTGGGGTGGCGGCAACTTATCTTGGCCAAGGCGCTGACCCGCTCAACAGCCTGCGCCTCTTTGCGCGTCCCTACATCGAGGCATTGGCGAAGGAGTTCGATGAGACCGTCGTTGTGCTGTCTTGGAGGAACGACCTCGCGATTGTGGTCGACTGGATTCAAGCCGCACATCCTCTAGCCGTCACTCACGTCCGCGGGATCATTGAACACCCAATCCTCTTGGCTTCCGGCCGAGTGCTGCTGGCATTTCAACCTCGGGCAGTGCAACTGAGTTACGCTGCGCACGAAAAACTCAGTCAGCTCGGCACGAACTCTCCGCCCACGACAGAAGACATGTTGCAGCTTCTCGAGCGGGTCGCGGGCGATGGTTACGCCATCACCAAAAATGTCGCCAATACTGGAATCGCGGCCGTTGCCGCGCCGGTGTTTGACACCAATCACCGTATCTTGATGGCCATTGGTTGTAGTGAACCTATCTCACGGAGCACGGACGAACACCTGAGAGCGGTGCGGAAACGGATACTCGAGATGTCGACTATGATGACACAAAGGCTCGGAGGCACGATTGGCGGGCACCCGCCCACAACAAAGGACACTCCCGGGTGAACTGGTCTACGATGGTAAGCACCCGAAAATAGCGGCCGCGTTCCCCAGCCTCTCGGTGACAAAGTCCATCGGCCAGCGCTGGTTTACGGCTGTGGCGATAGCTAGCGGCACTCGCAGCTGCAATGCGCACTTCCCTTGCGAACATCACTGCAGCCTGCGCACCAACAATCCGCTGTAGCGCGTCATGCGGGAGATCTGTCGGCGTACCCGGGTGGTCGGAGCTTTCCCCGATGGCAACAACTCCTGCTGCTGGTCAGCGTTAGGCTCCGCCACATCGCCGGCAAGACTTGGGGTGCCAAACGCTACCTCGATATGAGCCGCCTCCGAACTCTGGAAACGGAGTCTGCCCTCAGCCACGGTCAAACCGCATGACCCAGATTCAAGATATTCGGTTCACGCGAGGGGAGGAGATTCACCCCTGGCTAAAGTGTCACCGGAGTGGACGCTGGTGAAGCTCGTTTACAATCTCAAACACCTGCACCCCCTCGACACGACGCTCAGAACCGCTTGAAACACCGGCCAGGGAGTGTCACTCCGGGAAAACCGTCGCTCTGCCGTCCACGCCCCGTCGCCTTTCGTCCCAATCATCTCGGCCCTCGTTCTTCGCGTCATCCCCCGGCCGCACCCAACGAAAACTGCTTCCTCAAATCCGACAGGCTGCTAGGGCGGATGGGAAACGGGTTTATGATGTTGCCGGAGTCTGCGACTGCCGACCGGCGAGGAGGACCGTTACCGCCAGCGGATAGAGCAATGATGTGCAGATGAAGATTGGCTTGAAGCCGTAGGCGTCCACCACTGGACCGGTGCTAAGGTTGGCTATCGTGCCCGCGATGCCGCCGACGGTGCCGGAGAGACCGACCATTGTCGCGATGACCGACGACGGGAATTGGTCGCCGATGTCGGCCAGGAAATTGTTGATCCATAGGCCGTGCGCCGCCATCAGTACCGCCATCAGCCCGATTGCCCAGCCGGCCGAGGGCGCGACGACCACAAGGCCCGAGACCGGCGTCACCAACGCGGCAATCACCAGCAGCCACGCGCGCGTCCTGCGGGACGAACGGCCGCGGCGCACCAGCAGGTCGGAGAACTGGCCGCTGGCTATGGAGCTGATGCCGAACGCGAGGAACGGGATCCACGTGTACTGACCGATCTCCTTCAAGGAGAAGCCGCGCTCGTCCGAAAGATACTTGGGTATCCAGAACATGTAGAAGTAAAACACGGGATCGAAGCAGAACCGCGCCGCCAGAATCCGCCAAACGCGCGAGTCGCCCAACAGTTGGCGCCAAGGCACATGGTGGGTCGCGACCACCGGACTCGACCTCCGCTGCAACGAGACGGAATCTCGCCCGGAGGTTGCGATCCACCACGCCAGTACCCACGCGAAGCCGATCAGCCCTGTTGCGAAAAACGCCCCCCGCCAGCCAAACCGCAGCGCCGTCCACACCGTCAAGGGGGGCGCCAGCACCGCGCCAAAGGCCGCGCCGCCGTTGGCGATGCCGATGGCCACCGTGCGTTTCACGGGCGGGAACCACTCACATGCGCCCTTGGTGGACGCGGGAAAACAACTACCTTCGCCGAAACCCAAAAACAGTCGCGCCACAATCAGACCAAACGCGCTCGCAACGAACCCGTGTGCCCCGCTCGCGACCGACCACACGGCGATACTGAGCGCTAGGCCCCAACGCGTGCCGACCTTGTCCACCAGCCAACCGCCTGCGGTAAACATGACCATGTAACTGAACGTGAACGCCGACACCACGTGCGAATAATCGGCGTTGTTCATCCCAAGTTCCATCATCAGGCTCGGAGCGAGAACCGAGAGGACTTGGCGGTCGAGAAAGCTAAGCCCGGTGGCAATGAACATCAGCCAGCACAACGTCCATGCGTTTCTGGGGCAGCTGTTCATATCATCTTTGGAGGTCAGGCACTTTGTCTTGGTATTTGCTAACCGGCATTGCGAGGTATTCCGTGAATTTGTTCGCCGGTCCTGAATCCCATGATGGTGGTATTGCTGGAAATGTGGCCACCACTGACAAAGCTGCAAGCGCCGCGTTTTTTAACCAATGACCTCAGGAGCGGAATATTCACGCTACAATGATGGCTGCTGCTGCTGGGTGGTGGTTTTGGGGGTCTTTTGGTTTTCGCCTCGGCGTCGCGCTGTCTTAATGCACCACGTCGCCGGACACGCCATCACCGACGTGCATATATCTGCTCACTCGCGTTTCTCCAGTCTAACGATCGTCCAACGCGAGCGGCCCTAGGTACATCAGGTACACGTTGCGCGTATCGCCGACATATCCATCGAACACTATATAGCGCCCAGATGCATCCCAAGCCGGATGGGCGTCAACGCGAAGCTCCTCTTTTCCCTTCCAATTTCCTAAGTAAATATTAGCGATTGTTGTCTCTCGTTTTGTGCGTAAATCCAATAGCCGCAACGGCGCAGTGTCATCGCCTTTGGCGAACGGCTCCCACGTGTACGCATCTGTAATCACGAAGGGGTAATGGGGATTGACCGACGGGTGTCCGGATCCTTTAGGGTATATTATTTCAAGCTCAGACCCATCGGCCCGAAATCGGACAAGTTCCAGGCCTGGGGTGCCGTCCGCTTCCAAATTCATAGTCAGATGCTCCCCGTCCGGCGCCCAGTTGACGTGGTGTCCACCTTTCCTCCACTGTTCTGCAGTGACCGCGGTGCGTATTTCTGACCCATCGGGACGCATAGTGATAACAGTCCGGAAGCGCTTTCCCCCCGTAAGCGGCGTCCACTGTAATGTCGTCAACAATCGCGTTCCTTGCGGATTCCACTTAACTGCAAAACAATAGTATTCAAACCTAGTAGGCTCTGCGATTCGAATGGAGGGCACCGATGTATCGTAAATCTCGCGTATTGATACAAGCATCCGCGAGTGCCCGGTTGCGGTGTCCGTAAGGTAAATGCCGTCGTCCTCTACTGGCCCAATATTGCGCCGCACATATGCCTCTGGCACCGCCACACCGTAGCCCTTCTGCACAAATAGCATAGTCTTTTTCTGATTGTCTGACGCTAATGTACTTCCGTCAGGCGACACCATGAACACGGTGCCACCGAGTCGCCGCCGCTCTCCAGTGAAAGGATCGAGCTTGATAGCAAAGCAGGACCAATCCACAGGGTCCACGTCGTTGAAATACAGCTCATGATCGGAGCGGCCCCACTGGACGTTTGCCCCCAGCTGATGCCCCCATCCACGTGACTTTCCGATTACTCGCTCTTCACCTTTTTGCAGGTCTACCAATAAGACCTCCGCAGCATCTCCCGGCAAGGCCATTTTGTCTTCATATGGCACCCTTAACAGCGCCACATAGCGCCCAGATGGACTAATGGGTGAAGTATCAAAGTAACGATGCAACACGCCATGATCGGCAATCTTTACTATTTTCACGCCCTCGGCCGACGAAGCAAAGATCGGAAACAGATTCATGAACACGGTAATCGGGGCGCTCTTCTCTTGCGCCGACGCGCAACTTACAACAATACTATTGCACACCAACATTAATCCCGTAGCCACTCTAGACAACCGCCCGAACCATATTCTCGACGGCGTCGCCAGCGAATAAAGATAAAATAGGTATGCTTCCTGGGTGCGTCCCCCGAATATAGCTTTCCATTCCATTATTCTATTATATTTATCTCTTCTGAAGCTATTGTTATCGGCACGTCGCTTCAATATGACAACTCCATCCTAACCTTCCAAGTTCGCTCTCGACCCCATGTATAGTTGTGGTCTCCATAAACCTTGTCAAAAAGGTTGTCTACATTGGCTTTAATTGTTACATTTCTGCTCTTCCACTTTGTAGTGTAGCTAGCATAGGCTTTCCAGATTGTAAATGCGTCCGACTTCCAATTGCGATTCGCATAGGAATCGCTTATAGTTGTCGCAGATTCGTAGTTAGCCCCTCCACCTAAGGTGAACCCCTTGACCAGGCCATGCATAAATGTGTAGGTTACCCAACCGTTCATCTGCTGGCGCGGTGCTCCCGGAAGGTGATACCCGGTGGTTCGAGGGTCCGCAGCATTGGACACAACTCTTCCGTCTAAAAACGTTGCGTTCGCTACAATGTTCCAAGAGGGTGTTGGCACATAAAACAACTCCAGTTCCACGCCCTTGGACCTCTCTAACCCGGATAAGTGAACCTCGGATGTTGCTGATGCGAGATCAAATGTAGTCCGTGGGATACCTTGTCGTTCGGCCCAAAAGTAAGTAAGCGATCCATTGACCTTATCGTGAAAGAGGCTCTCCTTAAAACCTATATCATAGCCCTTTCCAGTTTGCGGGCCTACTGGAACGTTGTTTTGGTCTGTTGTGTTATTCGGAAGAAATGATGTGCTGTAACTCGCATAAGTGTTAAGCCCGGGTGCGATCTGGTATACTGCACCACCCTCGTACGTTGTATGCTTTGTATTGAAATCGGCGCGTGAGACAAAGATTTTACGGAAATTGGGTTGATAGGTTACCACATCAAATTTATTTTCTTCGTAGCGCAGGCCTGCAAGTAGGTGCAGCCGGCCGTTCATGCCTTCGGCGAGCATGTTGGCATAGTAGGCATCTACTTTCGCGGTCGTAGTGGAAGGTGAGCCGAGGTAAGTGCGAAGGAAATTGCCTGTTGAGTTCTGAAACGCGCTCATAGGCGAAAGACGGTACATGTCATCTGTCGGTGTGCCCAGCAGTTCACTGTTAGCCGGCAGCTGTGCCTGTGTGATGCCATTCAACTGGAGCATTAAAGCAAATTCGGCGGGATAAATTTGATCAATAGGAATTACTTTCCCGGAATTTAGGGGTGTTTCGATTTGAAGGCGATCGTATACGTAGCGGCCGCTCTCTTGTCCGAGCAACATCTTTATCTTAGTCGGCTGGTGCCCTAGATCGAACAGGAATTCGTTGTGCATTTCCTGGTCATTGTTGTATAAATTGTTGTAACGTTCGCGGGTGGAAACAGTCCCGGTCTTTGAGGTGGGTAGAAAATTTAGCACATCTGCGATACGATTTTGGGCGACCCGGGACGTCAACGCCAGCTGGGCGGCGAATCGATATGTAATGGCGTCGGATATCTTGATATTCAAGTCGCCTCCGTAAGTGTTGATTTTATAGTGATTATAGCCGTAGGGGCCTTCAAGATTGATCTTGCGGCCAAACGCTTCTATTGGATATTTACCCTTTGACTCAGCATCGATATTGGCAGCCGGTGTACCGTCCGGCGCAGGATAGATATTGCCCAGGCCCAGATCTGCGGCGTGAAACTGACGTTGGTGCTTGTTGGTGTTCCGTTTGAAGTAATCATATCGTAGATTTAAGATGACTCTGTCGTTGACCCTCCAAGTAATGGCTGGGTGGAGAACAAAGTCTTCTTGGAAGCTCCAGTCCTGGAGCATTTCATTGTAGTGATATTGACCAACCAGCCTGTATGCAATGCTCTGACTAAGAGGTCCGCCGACATCAATGTTTAGGTCGTGCTCTTGATAACTACCGTAACCCGTACTAATCGTGCCATGCTCCTTATCGAAGAAGGGGTGCTTAGTGACGACGTTGATTACGCCCCCTGGGTTGCCTTGCCCATATAACACGGCCTCGGGTCCTTTGGCAATTTCGATACGGTCGACTGTTGCTGCAGACACGAAAGAGCTGCCACCCATGAAGCCATCCCGTCTTACTAGACTAGCCCCGGGACTAATATTCGGCAGTAACCATCCGCGGATGTTATAATTCGCGCCGCCACCAACCGCTTCTTGGTCACCGGCTGCTACAAACTTAACATCCGTTGCGAATCTTAGTGCGTCTTCGAGGTTTATTGCTCCAATGTCGTTGATGAATTTATCCGTGATAATTTGAATTGAAACCGGCACATTAATTATCTCGGAGTTGAATCGCGTACCAGAAACCGAGTTGGTAGCATAATAGCCCTTTGTGGATGCAGTTACTTCAAATGGAGAGAGATGAACTACCTCCTCAGCTTGAGCATTTGTTCCAGTTTGGGCCAAGAGCGTGTTGCCACACGAAACAAACGTGGCAAGGCTGGCGAGTGAGAAGAGTCGGAGCATGGCGTTCATAAGGTGTAAGGTAGGGGTTGATTGGTTACGGCGCAGATTAGGAGCCAATTCTAGGGTTAATCGTGTTCAGTGCTATAGAACACAGATATTGAAAAACGAACAGTGTTGTAATGTCAACACCTAAAATAACGTTGACATTCCATAGCGTGGAACATTGTTAATCGTTACAACCTCGATTAACCTAACGAAAACTCATGACATGCTCGAGAAGAACTTCGCTGGGTGCATGCCGAAACAGAGCGATATCGCCTTGGCTTGGCTGCAATCTGCCGTGGGAGCGTACCGATCCGATTAAAGGAATTCGGTTGCTCTTGCATTCCTCCATTGGAGTTTGGCCCGATAAATTTGATGAGATGATGGCTGCGCTCACGCAGGTTCGGGAAGCCAAGACGTTCCGCACCAGTATCGATGCACTCGTCGATCTTCGGTTTTCGTCCAGCACGGCGCAATCGGTGGCTCTGCCTGCTGTCGCAGCCAGTTGAGCAATTCTAACAATACTAGGACCCCTGCATTCATGCGTAAACAGAACTGTTGCATGCACACTGCGTCTCCACAGCAAGTCACCCGTCTCCGGCCATTGCGGGCCCGTGCCGGGTTTCTCGGCGTTGGCCATCATGTGTACTGGCCACAATTCCCCGGTCTCCTCGACGAGATGCACCGTAAGTTAAACTACGTGAAAGGCCGGATTGAGTCCAACGGCATCGAGGTCGTTGAGTTCGGCATGCTCGATACCGCCCAACGTGCGTACGACACCGTGCCAAAAATCAGGGCCGCCGACATCGACATCCTATTCGTTGACATGGTGACCTACAGCACGTCTTCCACCTTTGGAGTCCTCTGCCGCGAAATCCACGTCCCCATCGTGTTGGTCGCGATCCAGCCGTGTGCTTCAATGGACTATGAAAACGGCACAACCTTCACGCAGCTCGTCAATGATGATTTTTGCTCCGTGCCGGAATTCACGGGGGTTGCGGTCCGCTTTGGCCGCCGCGCACCGCCTGTTATCCTCGGTCACGAGCAGAATGATCCAATCGTTGAGCAGGAGCTCACGAAATGGTGCCAGATTGCCAAGGTGCTCCACGACCTGCGTTGCTCCCGCATCGGCTTAATGGGTCATGTACTCGAGTCGATGCTCGATATGCATACCGATCCGACAGCCATCAGCGCCGCTTTCGGGCCGCACGTGGTGATGGTCGAACCCGACGATATTTTGAAACACTACCGCACCACCGATCAGGCGGCCGTCAGCCAATGGAAACAGCGCATCCTCGAATTCTTCGACACGCCGGACCCGAGGACCGATCCGTTGACCGAGAAGCTCACCGCGCAGGATTTGGAAGCTGCCGCCCGCGCCGCAGGCGCGCTCGAGGGCCTCATCGCCGAAAAGAAAATCGACGGCCTGGCCTATTACTACGAAGGCGAGCCAGGCACCGAACTGCGCACACTTGTAACGAACTTCATCGCTGGTAATTCAGTGCTCACCAGCGCGGGCTTTCCAATGTGCGGCGAATTCGACCTCAAGAACTGCATCGCTATGCTGATCATGGACAGGCTAGATTGCGGTGGCAGCTTTGCCGAGTTCCATCCGGTGGACTTCTCTCGCGACAGCGTGCTCTTGGGGCATGATGGTCCGCACCACATCAACATCGCCGCGACAAAGCCCGTCATTCGCAGCTTGAAGAAATACCATGGAAAGCCCGGTTCCGGCGCTAGTGTCGAGTTCCAGATCAAGGAAGGTCCGATCACGATGCTCAGCATTGGCCAAACCGCCGACGGGAAGTTCAAATTCGTCATCGCCGAGGGCGAATCGGCTAGTCGCCCTATTCCGGCCACAGGCAACTCCAATACTCACGGTATCTTCAAACCCGACGTGCGCACTTTCCTCAAGCGGTGGGTAGCCGAAGGCCCGACTCATCATTTCGCCCTTGGTGTCGGGCACCATGCAACCGAGCTCGTGGAGATAGCCAAGATTCTGAATCTAGACCAGGTGCAAGTCGCCTGATTTCAGTGGTTCTCCGCGGGCGCGCATCATGAAAGCTAACCACACCTTCGAGATCCAAATGTTTGCGTTCCAATGCTGCAGCCCAAAAGGCACACCTTGACTACCCAAACGCAGCACATCCGCCTTGCCTTCGTGATGGGCCTAAAGCCTGGCCAAGCCGAGGAATATGCCAGACGACACAAACAAATTTGGCCTGAACTCGCCACCGTGCTCAAAGCTCACGGTGCGCACAACTACTCGATCTTCTATTCTCCGACCACGCGATCTCTTTTTGCTTACGTTGAGATCGAGGACAAAGCTCGTTGGAAAGCAATTAGCCAAACAGTAATTTCCAAGCGCTGGCGGAAGTATATGAGCGAGATTATCTTTTCGAACCCGGATCACAGCCCAATTACCTTCAACATGATCGAAATGCTCCACCTCGATTAATGTGTTTATCCTGAGTCTTGTTACTGTTTTCTGCAATGGGTGGAGTGCTTAAAACGTAATATCTCGGACTGTTGTGTCGTGTTGCCCTGTCATCTTGAAAACCGCGGCGCCCATTTGTTGATCGGCTAAGCCATGCCAGAATGCGGCCTTGGTTTGATCAATCAAAGTCATGCACTCGGTTCACTCCTAAAGAAGCCTGTTTCTCATTCTGTTCAAATATTTAACCCATGATTCACATGCATTACGAAGTGATTTCAGTGAACGCGGTAGATCCGGAAGGGTTTTTACCAGAATGTCAAAAGGATCGTCGTAGTCATGTTTTAGAACATCTAACCATTTATAGCTAAAATATATCCGTAGTAGTTATTGTTACTACAGCTATCTATTTAATCGTGTTAAAAACAGGGTCATGATGTACAAATCCATTTTAGATCATGAAAAAGCAGAATACACTTATTATTCTACTTTCAAAAGTCTTTTATCCTCCGGAGGAGTAGCTAATATAGCTATCATTCAAGGAGAAGAGACCTATGTCGAACGGTTTCTCGCCAAGGCTGTAAATCTTACCGATTATAGAGAAATAAGCTCTATAGTCCGGCATATAGGAGTAACAAAGGGCTTCAAGGAAGTCATAGACTATTTTAAGATTCCCGCAGGCCAGACTCCTGCTGGCTTCCGGCTTGAGTTTATCTTTACCGGTGATCAGACGCTGAAGGCAGATCTGGTCAGGGATATATCCTATGACAAGAACGGGGTAAAAAGACCGACCAAGATACTGTTCTCCGCAGACAGCGCCAATCCATACGAGGTAGCACCCATCAGGAACATGATCGCCAACCTGACCTGCAACCCGAGTATAATTTATGACCTGTTCATTAATAATCTTAAAGCCAACGTAGGCCAGAAGTTCAAAAACAGGGACGAAGTCATAGGAGAGCTCGGGAGGATATTAGGACCGGGCTGTGATATCAGTGTGGAATTAAACAACCCCTTTGCACCGGAAGAGGAGCTGCTGGAAGAGGCGTACAAATTCCAGGAAATGCTTTCCAAATACCGAGTGGTCATAAAAGTGCCGCATACCGGACCTGTCAACAAGGACAATGTAAATGAATTATTGATGGGAGATAAAAAGTTGCAAAGACGGTATGATGAAGGGAAAACGGAAGACTATCTGCGTGGACACAACCTTGCATTAATGCTTTACGAGCATGGGTTCAGGGTGAACTTCACGCTGATGTTCGAGCCGTATCAGACAGCCATGGCTCTCCAAGCGCGACCCTACTTTATCAACAGCTTCATCCGCCATCGTCATATAATGAGCGGAGATATAAGGAACCTGCTGGCTTCGTGTGGAAAGACGAGAGACAGTGTATACTTGAAGCAGCTGCGGACCTATATGATAGAAAAGGATATCCTAGCGCCCAAAGATGCGGACCTGGATCTGAGCAAGGGCCGGGAGCTTGGGGAATGGATGCTGAAATACCGGAGGCTGGAAACAGCGGAAGGGTTTGATGGGCTTGACGGGGTCCGTCATAACCTGAGAGTATTGAGACAATCCCACCTGAAAGAATCCAGGCTAATCATCTGCAGTATGGAGGGGAACAACTACGCAGATATAGACCGAATGCTGATGGAAGACGAATTCAGGGACATGCAGGACCGGGTGGTCATCACGGCAGAACCGGATTACCTGGCCAGATTTACCTCCACACCCCAAGTGGTCTCATACCAGAGAAGATTCATGAATGCAGCCCAGGGGCAAAAGCCGGATCCTGTCCTGCGCAGATAAGGATAATCCGATGATAATATTATCCGCAGATTTCGGAACATCCTCGTTAAAACTCTCTGTTTTAAATGAGCAAAACGAGATACAGGATACGGCCAAGATGGAATACTATTATACAGTAACCTCCAATGACCGGGTGGAGCTTAAGGTGGATGATGTTTTCAATGCGTTTACAACAGGGCTGCAAAAGCTGAAAACGCCCTTACAGAAAATGGATCTGATCTCTTTTTGCACCTTTTCCCCTTCATTGGTAGCAATGGACCGAGATGGAGAAGCGCTCCATCCCCTCATCACTCATTTAGACCGCAGAAGCAGGAAACAAACGAGGCAGGTCATCAATACCATGGGCAAGGATGAATTCAGGAGCATTACCGGAGTTTTCCCTTTTGCAGGAGGTGTTTCCCTGACCAGCATTCTCTGGATAAAGGAAAACCTTCTAGAGACATTTAAATCCACCTATAGATTTGGACATCTTAACACCTACCTGTTCAAACGTCTGACAAATATTTGGGCAATTGATTCTGTAAATGCTTCGATGACGGGGATGTATGAAACAACATCCTGGGGAAGCTGGTCAAAAATCATTTGTTCTACTTTTGGAATACCCGTGGAGAAGCTACCTGACATTCATGAAAACGCTACGTTGGTGGGGGGATTAACTGAAAACATATCCAAGATGACCGGCCTTAAGCAGGGGATTCCGGTGGTGCTGGGGACTAATGATATTGCAGCCTCCCAGGTAGGGGTGGGGAATCTGAGGGCAGGAGACGCGCTGAACGTAACGGGAAGCAACGAGATGATTTCGATTCTATCCGACAAACCAGTGCTAAGTGAGCGATTCTACTTAAGGAATTCCGCCTTGAAGGGGATATGGCAGATCTTTGCCATCACCGCCGGAGGTCTTTCCATCGACTGGTTCCGGAAGGAATTCTACCGGGAGATGGACATCGATGAGTTTTATTCCGTGCATTTATCTAAACTCATCAAGCAAGGGCCGCCGAAAACCACTGTAGGGTTTCAGCCGTATCTGGCAGGGGACAGGCAGAGTCTCAGGAAGAAAAGGGGCGGTTTCACCGGCCTGACCCTTGAAACAAAGCGGGATGATTTGCTGGCTGCAATCCTATATGGAATTCATGAGCCCATCTTAAAAACAATCGAAGAAGCTGAAAAGTACATTTCATTGGGACAGGGATTGAAAGTCACAGGCGGACTGGCCAATGCGGCCATGCTGGAATTCAAAAAAAGGCTTTTTGCCCGCTTTAGTCTTTCAGAAGTCGACAATGCCACCAGTCATGGAAACTGTGCTTTAGCCCTGAAAGCCCTGGAAGGAAGGAGTCACTGAAAATGGCAGGGAAACTGGAAGGAGTATTTATCCCGGCAGTCACGCCGTTTATCCGGGAAGAACCGGCCTATGACAAGCTGGGCTCCAATATAGAAAAATGGAACAAAACTAAGGTGACCGGTTACATGGTGCTGGGCAGCAATGGAGAATTCAGATCCCTGACAGACCATGAGTCTCTCAAGGTGGTGGAAACCGCGGTCAAATACAAGAGTCCGGATAAGACATTGATCGTAGGGGCAGGAAAGGAGTCAACCCGGTTAACCCTTGATTTCATCAAACAATTGAGGGGAATGGCCGTGGATTATGTCAGCTTCCTGATTCCCAATTATTTCGGTAAGAAAATGGGAGATGCTGAAATGGCCCGCTACTTTATAGACATAGCGGATTGTTCCCCTCTTCCGGTGCTGATCTATTGTGCTCCCTCCTTTTCCAACGGAGTCACCATGTCGGCCAAGACCGTCAAAGCCTTGTCGCAGCATCCTCGGATCAAGGGGATTAAGGATACATCCGCCGATATGATGACAGACTATTGCCTCAGTGTAAAAGACCAGGCGGATTTTGCCATTCTGGCGGGGTCCTTGAACAATTTTCTGGTAGGTCTTTTCCAAGGAGCCAAAGGAGGAGTATTGTCCATGGCTAACTATCTTCCGGAACACTGCTGTGCCTTGTATGACTTATTCAAGGCTGGAGAATATGGGAAGGCCTGGGAGAAGCACCTGCAGCTGGTTAGAATAAACAGGCAAACGGCAGGTAGATATGGTGTCCCTGGTGTCAAGGCCTGCATGGACATAATGGGATATTTTGGGGGAGAACCAAGGCTTCCCTTGCTACCTCTTACTGAAAAGTCCAGGAACGAGATCGAGGCAGTTATCTCTAGGGAGGGCAATATTGAGAGATAAGTTAGAAATGTTGTGAGCAGGGCAACTAGTTGTGACGGGCACCGCACATCCATGCTCAGGACAGTAGTATGCTTAGCACAGCGAGGGCGTTGCCCATCCAATATACAGTAGCGAAGTCAAAATCTTGTCGCTCGTAGAAACATTAACACGATGAAATCGATACCCCGTCCATTGCATGTTTTTTTCCTCATGCTTGGCTTACCTGGGTTGCTCTTCAGCGAAGGGCCCAACCTTTCCCCAACTCCGGAGGCAGAGTCCACTGCTAGGGCAGTGGCTGCCTCCCTTCCCGAAGGCTATGTTCGGATCGGCCAGATCAAACCCCGCGGTTCGCGGGAGATCGGCTTTTCGTTACTCGGAATTGGTGGAGAAACCTTGGACCGCGACTTTGCTGATTTCGAGGCTTGGAAGGATTATCTGGAGCCGCTGGGGGCTAAGTGGGTCCGACTGCAAAGCGGGTGGGCGAAGACCGAACGGGTCGCGGGAAGATACGACTTTGCGTGGCTGGACCGAGTGGTGGATGGCTGTTTGCAGCGGGGAGTCCAACCTTGGCTGGAACTGTCCTATGGGAATACGATCTATCCCGGAGGTGGTGGCACCGGTCTGTTGGGAGGAATGATGAATTCGGTGGAGGCGTTGGCTGCCTGGGACCGCTACGTGCAGGCGACAGTCCGGCATTTCCGCGGACGGGTTCAGATCTACGAGGTATGGAACGAAGCGGACGGTAAGGGCAACAAGGCGGAACCCAACCAATACGCCCGGCTTTACGAGCGCACGGCGGATATTATCAGGAAGGAACAACCGGGCGCCATAGTTCTTGGATTGGCGCTGGCCCACGTAAGTAAAGGTGCGGAGGGCGCGGTTACTGATTTTATAATGTACCTGGGAAATCAGGGGAAGCTTCAACTGGTGGATGGGATTACCGTTCATGGCTACCCGGAAAACCCTGATGACTTGTACGCAGAGCTCGGAGAAATACGGGCGTTTCTCGATACGCAGGTTCCGGGAGCAGTGATCTGGCAAGGGGAGACCGGGGCACCGTCGTTCCCGGCCGTGCGCGCGCCATTCCCGCTTGAGCTGAACATAGATTGGACGGAGCTTTCCCAGGCGAAGTGGAATCTGCGCCGAGCACTGGGGCACATTTCCCGAAACATACCCTATAATCAGTTTGCGATTTCGGACGTGTATTATGCCCAGGCCAACCTCAAAGGCGTGTGTCCCATGGGACTTCTGAAGGCCAGAGAGGATTTGTCCATTGAAAGACCCAAGCTGGCCTATTTCGCCTATCGGAACGCCTGTTCAATTTTCGCCGACGGTCTCCGCGGTGATCCTTCGAATTTTGCCGTCGAAACGGCTCACAAGACACTCGAAGCGATCAGGTTTTATGAACCATTTCGGGGGAAGCACTTGGTGGCTTTGTGGGACAATGGTGGAGTACCTGGCAACGGCTATGAGTCCAAGCCCGTCAGTGTTCATCTGCAACCGATGCGAATTTCGAAGCCGGTACTTGTGGATTTATTGACCGGGCAAGTTTTTTCCATCCCTGAAAGCAGCATCCGACGCGATGGCCTCAGCCTGACTTTGAAGGATTTCCCTCTCTGGGACAGTCCAAGGATCCTGTGCGATTTGTCGATTCTTTCGATACAAATGGAAGACCGACCTAATGCCGTCATTCCCTGAAAACGCACATAACTTGGGCTTGCCCCGATTTTTCGGACAGCGGGTCGGTCTGATTTCAGGTCCATTGCGAGGGCGGCGGAGTCAATCCCTTGATTCAGGGTGGTGTGATCGCAGCAGCAGCCCCGTCCAGACCGTAGGACGTCCTGGAATTGGCCCTATCTCTTGGAGTGTTCCGCAACGGAACCTTGTTGGGATACGCCGTATGGTCGGTTCATTTCTCCCCACCCAAGGTCATCGTTTTCGCTGGTTCGGTTTTTTCTTCCGTTGCCTGCATACTGAGGTCCTGTTTGCCGGACCGGTTGACGTGACCTCGTGGTAACCCCCGTCGTTTTGTCGGTGCCGGTGCCCGCGACATCCTAAAAAGTGACTAATAAAGCCATCCTTACCCTTTCCCGCGACATACGTGCCAACGTCCCGCCGCCGGCTGCCTTGTCCGCTCTCGCCGCCCGGCTAGAGGGCGAGCTGCGCTACGACCACACTATTCGTCGCGTCTATGCCACCGACGCCTCCGAATACCAGGAGCTGCCCGTGGCGGTCGCGCTGCCGCGCAGCGAAGCCGACCTGGGCGCGCTCCTCGCTTTCGCCTGCGAACACCGCGTGGGCCTGATCCCGCGCACCGCCGGCACTTCGCTGGCCGGCCAGGTCGTGGGGGGCGGCATAGTCGTCGACGTCGGCCGCCACCTCAATCGCATCGTGGCCCTCGACGTCACGCAGCGCCGTGTGCGCGTGCAGCCGGGCGTCGTGCGCAACGTGCTCAACCTTTTCCTCCAGCCGCATGGCCTGTTCTTCGCCCCCGAGACCTCCACTGCCAACCGCGCGATGATCGGCGGCATGGTCGGCAACAACTCCTGCGGCGCCAACTCGATCATCTACGGTAGCACGCGCGAGCACCTCGTCTCCGCCCGCGGCTTTCTCAGCGACGGCTCCGTGGCCACCTTCGGTCCACTCACGGCCGCTGAATTCGCGACCAAATGCGCTGGCCCTGACACGCACGAAACCCGCATTTACCGCACCGTGCGCGACCTGCTCGGCGACCCGGAGAACCGCCGGCTCATCGCCGATAACTTCCCCAAACCGGCGGTCACCCGCCGCAATACCGGCTACGCCCTCGACGCGCTGTTGGATTGCGCCGTGTTCGACCCGGCGTCGGACCAGCCGTTCAACCTCTGCCGGCTTATCGCCGGCTCCGAGGGCACGCTTTTCGTCGGCGTTGAGTTCGAGCTGGACTGCGACCCGCTGCCCCCGCCGGCTGCGCTTCTCTGCGCCCACTTCGCTACGGTACAGGAGTCGCTCCACGCCACCCTTGTCGCTCTGCGGCATGGCCCGCACGCCGTCGAACTGATCGACCGCAACATCCTCGAGTGCACCAAGGCCAACCTCGAACAGGCGAAGAACCGTTTCTTCGTGCAGGGCGACCCCGGCGCCATCCTCGTCATCGAAATCCGCCATGAGGATCGTGCTGCCCTCGAGGGGAAGATGCGCGCCCTCGAGGCCGACCTGCGCGCCGCTGGCCTCGGTTACGCCTTCCCTGTGCTCTGGGGCGACGATGGCACCAGGGTCTGGGAGCTGCGCCGCGCCGGCCAGGGCGTCATGTCCAACGTCGTGGGCGACGCCAAGCCGCGCGACATCGTAGAGGACACCGCCGTGGCCGTGGCCGACCTGCCCGCCTACATCGCCGAGTTCGACGCGCTCATGCGCTACAAATACAACATCGCCTGCGTCTACTACGCGCACGCCGGCGCGGGCGAACTGCACACGCGGCCGCTCTTCAACCTAAAAACCGCCGAGGGTGTGCGGATGTTCCGCGCCATCGCCATCGACGTATCCGTGCTGGTCAAAAAATACCACGGCTCCCTCAGTGGCGAGCACGGCGACGGCCGGCTGCGCGGCGAATTCATCCGTTTCATGGTCGGGGAAGCCTGTTATGCGCTCATGCGCCGGGTGAAGGAGACCTTTGATCCGCTCGGCCTGCTCAATCCGGGCAAGATCATCGACACGCCGCCGATGGACACCTCGCTGCGGCACCAGCCCGGCCAGCCCACACCGGTCTACGAGACGTTCTTCCAGTTCCGGGATACGCAGGGTGTGGTCCGCGCCGCCGAGAAATGCAACGGCTCGGGCGACTGCCGCAAGTCGCACCTCATGGGCGGCACCATGTGCCCCAGCTACATGGCCACACGCGATGAGCAGCACACGACCCGGGCCCGGGCCAACGTCCTCCGCCAGATCCTGACAGAACCGCGCGACCCCGCCTGGTCGTTCGACAGCGACGAGATCGCCGCGGTCATGGACCTCTGTCTTTCGTGCAAGGGTTGCAAATCCGAGTGCCCGTCGAATGTCGACATGGCCCGCCTCAAGGCCGAGTGGTTGCAACACAAGCACGATGCGCACGGCGTGCCCTTGCGCACGCGGCTGGTGGGCAACTTCAGCCGCGCCTCGCGCCTCGGCATGCTCGCGCCCTGGTTTCACAATTGGTTCGTCACCAATCCGGTGACCGCCGGCCTCTTCAAACGCGCCGTCGGGTTCGCATCGAAGCGTAGCCTGCCGCTCCTGCCCGCCACCACGCTGCGTCGCTGGCACATGGACAACGCCAACCGCCCCGGCCCTTTTCCCCACGGTCGCGTCCTCCTCTTTTGCGACGAGTTCACCAACTACCATGACGCGCCTGCCGGGATCAAAGCGGTGCAACTGCTCAACCGGCTCGGCTACGAGGTCATAATCCCGCCCCACGTCGACAGCGGCCGGGCGCACTTCTCAAAGGGCCTCCTCCACGAGGCCCGCGCCCTAGCCATCCGCAATGTCGAATTGCTCAAAGACGTCGTCACGACTGACACGCCGCTCATCGGCATCGAACCCTCGGCTATTTTGGGCTTCCGTGACGAGTATCCCGACCTGGTGCCTGACCATCTCGTCGCGGCCGCGCAGGCGCTCGCGCCGCACACCCTCCTCTTCGAGGAGTTCATTGCGCGTGAGGCCGAACGCGGCCGCATCTGCACAGAGCGGTTCACCAGCGCGCCGCGGACAATCAAACTGCATGGACACTGCCAGCAGAAATCGCTCGCTTCAATTGAGCCGACGATCCGGGCGCTTTCACTGCCGGCCAACTACCGGGTGGCGGTCATCCCGTCCGGCTGTTGCGGCATGGCGGGGTCTTTCGGTTACGAAGCCGAGCACTACGACCTCTCGATGCAGATCGGCGAACTCGTCCTGTTGCCCGCGGTGCGCAACGCGGCGCCCGACACCCTCATTGTCGCACCCGGTACGAGCTGCCGCCACCAGATCAGGGACGGCACGGGCCGCACCGCGTTCCATCCTGCGGAAATCCTCCACGACGCTCTGGTTTGACCTTTTGGGCTCCCGGTCTTCTGAACTAAAATCCACGCATGCTTCAGTCTGGCGAAAGGCGTCAGGGATAGCCCGTGGTGCGCAAAAAAGCCGTTTCTTAACCCAACCTCCGCCGACCATGATCGACCCGACCCTTCCTCTCGCCCAACTGGCCGCCCAGACCGCCGCCCGTTTCCAGCAGCGCTTCGGGCGCGTCCCGCGTTGGATCGCCGCCGGACCGGGCAGGGTCAACATCATCGGCGAGCACACCGACTACAACGACGGCTTCGTGCTGCCGATGGCCATCGACCGCTACACCCTGATCGCGGCGGATTTCGCGTACGCGGGCACCAAGGTGCAATGGCATTGCGCGCAGCGCGACGTTACGGCGGTCTTTGACCTCGCCACGACGGTGCAGAAGGGCGAGCCGAAATGGTCCAACTACGTGCGCGGCGTGTTCGCCGGTTTCCAGCGCCGCGGCCAGACGCCGAAGGGCCTCGACGTGGTCATGGACTGCACCGTGCCGCTCGGCGGCGGGCTGTCGAGCAGCGCCTCGCTCGAGGTCGCCGCCGCCACCCTCGTCGAGTTGGCCACCGGCAAGATGATCGACCCCGTGGCAAAGGCGCTGATCTGCCAGAAGGCGGAGCACGAGTTCGCCGGGGTGCCCTGTGGCATCATGGACCAGTTCATCTCGGTGATGGGCCAGCAGGACCAACTGCTCCTGCTCGATTGCCGCACGCGCCAGACTCAACTCGTGGCCCTGACCGACCCGGAGATCGAGGTACTCATTGCCAACACCAACGTGAAGCACGAACTCGGCAGCAGCCAGTATGCGGTGCGCCGCAAGCAGTGCGAGGATGCCGCAAAGATTCTTGGCGTGATGGCGCTACGCGACGTGTCAATGGCGCGACTGGAGGCCGCCTGCAGTCGGCTCGACCCGGTGGTCTTCCGCCGGGCGAAACACGTCGTCGGCGAGATCGAGCGCACCGTGCGCGCTGCGACGGAAGTCCGTGCGTCGAACTGGCCGCTGGTCGGGGAACTGATGTATGCCAGCCACCACTCGCTGCGCGACGACTACGAGGTCAGCTGCCGCGAACTCGACGTCATGGTCGAGATCGCGCAGAGCATCGGCCCCGCGGGCGGCGTCATCGGCAGCCGCATGACCGGCGGCGGTTTCGGCGGCTGTACCGTCAGCCTCGTTCGAAAGTCCAAGGTTAACGAGGTGGCCCGAAAGCTTGCCGCCGACTACGAGGCGCGCACAAAGATCAAGCCCTCGCTCTTCGTCTCCCGTCCCGCACAGGGCGCGGTAGTGCTCAAAGGCTGATCCCGGTGGATCGTAAAAGCCTCATCGGGAAATCGAATTCGTTGATCGGTCGATGAGTTGGGCCAAGCTGCGCGATCAAGTTTGGCGTAATTCTTGCCGTGCTTCGGAGTCTGGGCGCAGCTTTCCAATCGCTCCGTTAGCCGACTGAACTTGGCCTACCCCTAAGCGCATAAATGCTACCCCTAAGGGCGAAAAACCGGCAAAATGTGGAGCGAATGGAGCGAATCCGGCACCCGAAACCGGGTTCGCCCAGCCGCCTATTCGCTTCAGCCTTTGCCCGGTCTTTTGGGCCTCAGAGGGAAATCTCCTCTGAAACGGCCCAATTCGCTCCAAAAAGTTCGTGGAACGATCCGCGCCGGGCAGCCAACCGCCATGGATACGAACCCTGGTGGAGCGAATTCGTATTAGCCAGCGGGGTAGTCACTTAGACGGAGGCCCGAAAAACTATTCAAATCGGCGTTCCACTTTCCACCACAGTCCACCCTGCAGGACGGGGCCACTGATGCAAAGGCCCGATGAACCGGAAAGCCTCGCCTCGGGTGGAGCAAATCTCCGGTCAGCGTCCGACCATTGCGTTTTGGACCACCCCGCCGTGGACAAAACCACGAACTCGGCAAGCGACCGATTCAAAACGCAACCCGCTGATTTTCAGCACGAGTTTTTTTGAATTGTCGGTCGCAGTTCGTATCCACGGCGGGGTCGGCCGGATTGGCGATGATGACTGGTCCAGAAAAGGTCTCGCGCTCCTCGCATGTTCTTCGCTGCGCCGAGCTACGTTTGTCGGACGAGACGCGCGCGCAATTCCCTGACACGACTCGTGTCACCCGCGCGCAATTGTCGCGGGACAAGCGCATACCGACTCGCATCTACTTCCATCCTGTACACCTCGACATGGCGTAGATGCGGTGCTTCCACCGCCTCCAGCACCTGTGCCGTCAAGTCGGGGGCCGAGCGTGCGCCGAGAAAGACCGTCGAGATGATCGAAGCATGAGCACTCCGTTCTTCTGCCGGCTTCGAATTGTCCCAGAGTTTCAGGAAGTAGTGGTTCCGGCCATCAGCGCTGGTTTCTCTGACGAAATGATGATCGGGAGGTGCCAGGATGGGGAAAGCTAGTCGCCACTCTTTCTCGTGCTCCCAAGCGCGACGCGACTTTAACGCCAACCAATGCCGGAAAGTCCGCCACATTTTCCGGTCGCTCCACTCGTCGAAATAGCCGAGATCTACCACGTACCGCTGGTCGACGTACTCCACTGGGAAAAGCCATTTGGTCTCGGCAAACGCGCGGACTTGCGGATGCTCGCCGTCGTAGACGATCGCAAAGCCCGTGTGGCTGTCTCCGTACATCGCCCAATGGTGAATCCCCAATTCGCCCTGGAACTCTTCCGGCGCGAAGGCCGAAAAACAGGAGACGCCGACTTCGGTGGCGCACGAATTCGCAATCGCGTCCACCATGCTTTTCAGATGCTGCCGGTGATACTGGGGTGCCCCCTTCACGACCGCGACCAGCTGCCTTTCGTAGTCCATCGCCTGGAGGTCGTAGTTCGGATAGTTCGCCTGCATCGATATGCGGAATAGGCTATTGGGCGTAAGGACGCTGCGTAGCACATTCTCCTCAGTGAGATTCGCCTCCGACAATCCGGCCCAAACCTCGAACGGATCGTTGAACTCGATCGGTGGCGTGAACTTCAGCTTCCCTTCCGTGAGCGAGGAGATGGCCCGTTTGCTGAAAAAGCGGTACAACCTGGCTGGCGGATTATGGGCTGGGAACTCGGCCAGGGCTTCGAAGACCGAGTTTACGTCTGTTCGGCCGAGTGGATCGCGACCTGAAATGGCAGATTCGACGGCCGGGTCAAATTGGGATTCGTTGTTCGGCTCGCTATCCACGCTGCACCATCTTTCCGTCTGCCGGGAAATACAGCAATCCCGTTTTACCGTAGCCGTCCATGTTGAAGCGGTTGGGGCTGAAGCCTGGCTAGGAACGCAAACGGCCTAGGCACAATCCGGGCCCGATAATGGGGAAATATCCGATGATTCAGGGCAGCCCCAGCATGACCCCATTTCCGGTCTCGGAGCGCACCCGCCTCATTATTGTCCATGCCACCGTCAAGGTATTGCTCGGCTTCGCCTGCGCTCCACCTTGACCGCGGCAGGAGGGGCTGGGGATAGGGCGCAGCTCCCGGACCATGTCGCGTTCAATCGACCCGTGCCAACAGGTCAACATAAGGTGTTGGCCAATCGGCGCCATAGACCTCCGCGACTTTCTCCATGTGCGCCGGAGTGGCCTCTCTTTCGATTGCCGCAAGATACTCGAGGAACTGCTCGTCCTCGCCCTTGCGGAACGAAAAGAGGCGGCAGTGCGGCGTCAACTCGCGTTTCAACTCGGCCTGTGCAGCCAAGTGCGAGATTTGTTTGTCCACGAACATCGCGTCGCAGTAAGGGGCATAGGCGGCCACAATATCGACATCATTGTAGAGACTCCCGGTCGGGAAATTCTCTGGTTTCCTGCCAGCCCGGACGTCCCGCGCGAGACTGGCCCAGAAAAGTGCGCTGACCCGCACGTAACTCACGGAACGAGCCTCTTCCGATGCGAAGAATCGGCCGACTTTATCGAAGCGTTCCTCAACCGGTAGTTCCTTGAGTTCAGCCAACATGTGGGTCACGAGGCCTGAAGCTGCCAACGGGAACAAGGCGGCAAGGTCTTTCAACGCGCTCTCACTCTGAACAGGCGTGAGTTCAGCAGCGGCAATTCGGGCCGCGTATTGCTTCCACTGACGCCAAGGTTCCTCGACGATGGCCCGCGCCTCGCCTTCCATCACCGCTTGAAATGAAAATGACTCGGCACGCCGCCATCTTTCGCAAACCGCGCGCATATGCTTAGTGCGGTTTTCCCCTGTTTCCCGCAGCGACGCCTCCAACCCGGGCAGCGTGTAATTCAGATCAATGCGCAGGCGGTCGTTCCAGACGTTGTATTTGCCGTTGAGTGCGAATTCACGGTCCAAGGGGGCCGCGCACGGCCGTCCTAGCCACCGGCGAAAAGCGTCGAGCAGCTCGGCGTGGAAGATCGCTTCGGGCGGCTCGAAACCCAAGCCGTGGGAAAAGTGGCGGAACACGAGCCGCAATTTATTGAACCGGTGATCAACGACCGATTCATCGTGTTGCACTGGCGAATCCGGGCAGATGATTAACTGGAGTTTGAAGAGCCGATCCAGCCGCTCGAACAAGGTGCGGTAGAACCCTTGGTTTGTGCCTTTGGCCGTTGCCGGCGATCCCGGGTCGAGTTCCTTCATCATATTGCTGATGACGAACTGATCCAGGTAGATCACTTTCTTTTCCAGCGAAGGCAGCGGGATATGCACATCGTGGGTGCAGTGCTTGCAGCGGCGGACATAGTGGCGGTCGCAAATCAGCAAAACGCCCAACCGGTCCTGTCCGCACGCTGGGCACCGCATATACGGGCCGTGCACAAAATAAGTGCCCTTGCGTTGCTGGTGGGGGATCATGCGGGAATCAGTCAAAGTCGGCCTTATTCGTCCCAAGAGTTCGTGGAGTCAAACAGACTGGGTGACCCTAGGCGGCTTTCTGAGGAGGATGAACTCTCCGTGTGGATAAGTGCTGTATTGCTTGGCGCTGCAGCAGTGCTTGAATTTCTTGCCGCTGCCACATTGGCACGGGTCATTTCGGCCCTGGCGGATAATGTTCTCATTCCGTTTCCGGCGCTCGGACATTTCGACGTGGCTGATATCCGAGACCGTAAATTTTCGGGCCGTTAAGTTCTCAGCGAGCCAATCAATGGCCGGAAACTGGTAGGGCGTCCCCTGGACCTGCATAACGCAGCGTTTGTCCTCCGGATTCTCCGTCAAGGCGACATGATCGAATTTTTTCATGTTGCGGACAATCCCGTGCGCCATCTTGCCCATGTAGAGTTCGCCCCGGCGGTGCAGGCACTCGAAGGAGTCGATGTCCTTGCCGCAGATGCTGCATTCAATGCGTTCGGCGATGCACCCGACGCTCGCGAAAATCTTGTACGGGTAAACCTGCTCCAGTTGCCCGAGCTGTTTTTCGAATCGGGCAACATCGATCATCGACATCCTTTTCAGGAGGCGAATCGAATCCAGAGTATCCTGAAGCGCCATCCAGGATGGTTCATATTCCCTTTTGGTCACCCGCTCCCAAAAGGCAGCGTATTCAGAAAGGAAGCGGGCGAAAAAGCCGAGAATGGCCAGGTCGTTGAGGGTATCTTCGTCGTAACTGGCGCCCCCATCGTGCTGTTGCTTGAGGATGGCTTGCGCCTCCTCCACGGCAGCCTTACTGCGGTCGAACTCCAGCGCGTCGATTCCCTGTAGGCAGTTTCTTACCGGTTTCTGCAGGGCCGTGAAGAGTGCCTTCCCGCCGTCACTTTTCATCGCCGTTCATGAATTCATTGGGGTCGAATTTCTTCATGGCCGCCTTGAGCTGCTCCGCGTCCCCGTCGAACTTGAACTTCTTGTAGACGCCGGTCTTCCGGTCCCGGTACACGGCCTCCACGTGGGCCGTCACTTTTCCCCCTTTCAACGAACCCTTGGCCCGATCGTAAAGGTAGTTCACCAAGAAGCCGAGGAACATTGGCAGGACGACATTCGTCCCCAGCCAGAACAGGGGAAGCCAAACATCTTTATTGCGCAGCAGAACCCGTGGATGTGGCTCCGCCGGCACATGGATATCGACGTCCTTGTTCGTTGCCCGAAGCCATTTCGCAAAGTCGCCACCGTCGGAGTGCAGTGAGGTCGTGACTTCGGAACCATAGGGCTGCGGGACGAGCGCAATTCCAGTCTTATAGGTTTCGGCCAGGCGCTGGAACTCCGCCGTCTCCGCGGGGTTGATCGTCTCAAGCATGGGGTTCGTCATGGGCGTGGATGATTATCGGCATCGGGCGGCCAGGCAATCTGGGAAGCCGGGTGCTTTACGTCGTGACCGCGCTCAACCCCGCCACTTGCGAGATGGTTTCGTGGCGGGGCCGGGTTCAATTCGCATCGTCGTGCCTTTGAACCCCCCTTGCTCTCGAGCCAGTTTCATCAAGTGCCAGATGCGCGCCGCGCCATATCTCCGGTGAAACGCCAGCGCCTTCGCGTGACAGGTTTTCATCCAGCCCCATTTGGCCCGCTGCCCGGCATCCGTGAGCTCCGCGAGCTGACGCTCGATCACCTTCTCAAAATCTTCTAGAAAGACGAGGTGGGGATCCCAACCATCCTCCACCAGTGCGTCACTATTGTCGGGAAGGACCCCCATCGCGAAGGGGTCGATGTACCAGTGGCCATCGGTGTCGAGGCTGAGGAACTTCAGTTTGAGTCCGTCCCTATCCTCAGCAAGCAGCTGGGGATCTATGACGACGCGAGGATAAACCGCTGTCTTGCTCTCCAAGTCGTACGCCTTGATCAAACCCTCGCCATAAAGCATGTCGTCGGCATGGAAGGTCGGCCCTTTTGCGATGCCGCCGCGGACGAGGACCCCCATCGCCAGCAAACTGGACTGCAATCCCAGTGCCGTCCACACGATGGTCGCAAGTTCGTCCGGAGTTCCTGAGATGGCGATCGAGTCCGAGAAAACACTTACCTCCAGATTTTTCTGAGCCGTTTCATTGCGCAGCGAGAATTCTTTGAAACTGCGAATCCTTTCTAGGGAGTAATGAAGCCGTTTTCGCAGCTTGTCGTCCTCGCCGATCTTTCGAACCAATTCCCGAAATCCGAGAATGTCGATGAACGCCACGATGCGCTCACTGTAGGCGGTGCTCATGGCCGGATTTCAGCCGCGAAACTCAGCAGCGTCCACCACCTTCGCGCCTCGACCTTCGCGCGCCCAAAATACCCAGCCATCCGCTTCCGCCGTCAAGGTGGAGCGCAGCGCAGCGAGCAGCACCTTGACGGCGGAGAGCCAAATCGAGGGCTGGGCGCGCGTCGCTCTATGCGCTTCCCGGTTCGGTCGGCTTTTGCCTAACACCAAAGCCGCTGCTCCACACAATGGATTCCGTCAGTCGCTCCGCCAGGAGCTCGGCTAATCTCTGTTGCGCCATCGACGACACATCGGCCGCCGGCACGCCGGTTTGGGCGAGCAGTTCCAAGAGCCGTTCCTTCGGCGTGTCCTTGTAGCTCGCGAGCATGAAGTCATATAGCTCCAGCGGATTCTCCGCTTTCCGCTTCGGCTCCTCCCGGCCAAAGAAGGTTTGGGGCGACTCATGATACGCCCGTATTTCCTGCTCACTCAGCGGGATGGTCACCACACCTTGGCTGCCGTCGGGCATGCCCATGATGCAACAGGCGAGTTTTTCGGTCTCGGCCACGGTCGCTTGAAGCAAAACTGCATTCACCATCCCTTTCGGAGATGGAACGCGATAGGTGTTCCCAATGAATAGCCGGTCCGTGGGCGGTTTCTCCGCGAAGGCTTGGACTTCGCCGTCGAAACTGAACGGGATGGCGGTAACCTCCCGCATGGATTTCATCAGCGCATTGATGGCCGCGTGACGCTCCCTCGCGGCCAACGCGCTCCGCAGACTCGAATATGTGCCTTCGACGCGAAAATCATCCATCTTGTAGCCCTCGAAAAGATACGCAGGAACGAAAGGTCGCTCCACCGTCGCGGGAGGATTGTTCGAGATGACCAGATAGGCCGGCGGAGCCGGTACGCCCTTGATCGGCTGAACGGCCTCGAACTCCCGGATGCGGCCCAACACTTCCGTCAAGAGTTTTGCCTGTTCCTGCGGCGGCCGGAGGGTGTCGTTGACCTCCAGGAAAACCAAACGTGGGTGGTCGGCCTTCTTTTCGAGGGCGTTGTAAAGCTGGCGGGCAACGTCGGGCGGTTGCTGGGTGGAATGGCGAAACTTCGCCTCGACCGACAGTCTTTGCCCCGTTGCGCGGTGTGTCGCCGTGAATTCGCAGTGTGAGGTTTTTCCGTTGGTCTCGTCTTCCAACTCAATGTCGAACCCGGCGCGAATCATCGCACCTGTCACCCGGGCTTCGAAATAAGCCCCATAGAACTGGTCTCGATGTTGCAGCCGCTGGACGAGCTGCTCGTGCACTTGCCCGTTGTTGTGCGAGATCAAGTAGAGATCATACGCTAGCCCCATGTAGGCGGCCAGCAGGGCCGTCGTTGGCGCGCCTTCCCCTCGCTTCGTGTATTCATTCATGTAGCGAGTGACATCCTCATACCAAACCATGAGTGGATGCCGGTCGTTCCGCGGTTTCTTCAGTTCCCTGTTGGCCCACGGACCGCCGAGAACGTCCTTGATGTAATGGCCGAGGAAATCATGGAAATGCTTCCATCTCGGCGAATGGTATAACTTCGAACCTGAGGCGACGAACCACTCGCCGTTGAACTTTGTCGCGATGATCGGGCGTCCACGTCCTTGCTGAAGCATCCGCTGCAATTCCGGGATCGGCGTTCCCGTTGCTGAGGGTTTGCCGGCCGGAATCATTCTTCCGTCGAGGCCTCGGGTCATGGCCCTGAAACGGACGGGGGCCGTCGGATCGCGTTCGGCTTCCGGTATCTCGCCCAGCGCTATCGCGGAGAGCGTCGGCACGTGGCGCAGGGCGGCGCACATGGTATCCTCGACGAACGGCAAAACACTCCCGTCGAATTTGTTCATGGCCGCCGACTGTGCGGCGATCGCTGTTCCCGCGCTGGTGGCGTCGGTTGGCACCGTGAACAGATCGGTCAAACGATATGTTTCCCGAATCCACTCCTTGTTCGCACGGTCCAGAATTAGGGTCAGCGGATCATTTGGCCCGAACCATTTGTGGGCCCATTTGGCCAACGCGGCGTAATTCCGCACCGGCGCGTCCCTTCCTAGCAGTGGCGTGAAGACGCCCGCGAACCCGTCGAGAGCCTGGCGTGATTCGGCGGCAAAAGCGCGGGCCAGTTCATCGCATTCCTTGATGCGACCCGCCGCGACGGCGGCATGGTGCTTGGCCGCAATCTCTTTCGCGGCAAGCAATCGCGGCTGGACCTGCAAAAACAACGCCTCGCCGACAGCACCCCGACGGGCGACCGACAGGTCGAACCACGGCAGCAGGTTCAGCCATTGGAAGCTGACGCGGGCCACGATCGGATTCTCGGTTCCGTAGTCCGAGATTTTTTGCGTCACGAGGGGCATAAGCCGATTCACCGCCTACTTGCCGGGTTCGACAACACGATTCCTCACCATTCTCGGCATCAACAAATCGTCATCGAAGCCGCAGGCTGTGGCCATGACCTACGAGCGTTGCGTTGCGTCTGGACACGAGAAGCTTTCCAGATCGAGGGGCCCATTTAGACCCTACCCCTAAGCTAATAGAGCCTACCCCTAAGCGAGAAAAAGCCGCCCAAAGTGGAGCGAATGGAGCAAATCGAGACGCTCACGGAGCACGGCGCCTGAGGGTGATTCGCTCCAAGTTTTGACCGATGCAAAGAATTTCAGAGGGAATTACCCTCTGAAAACGCTCGATTCGCTCCAAGAAGTTCGTGGTTTCGTCGGTGTCGGGCAGCCAACCGCCGTGGATACGAACTCCGCTGGAGCGAATTGGTATTAATTTGAAGGCCAGTCACTTCGGGAGAAGTCCCTCAAACTATTCAAATCGGCGCTTCACTCTCTACCCCCAGTTCGCGACGCAAAAATTTGCCGCTAATTCAAAGGCCCGATGAACTGGGAAGCACCGGCTCCGCGGCGGGAATCCCCAACCGGCGATCAAGCCTCGCTATCGGCAGCTACCCCGGCGTGGATAAAACCACGAACTCGGCTGGCGACGGATTCAAAACGCAACCCGTTGATTTTGGCTCATGGTTCTTTTGAATCGGACGTGAGAGTTCGTATCCACGGCGGCCCTAGAACTGACCGGAGGGAACTTGGCGAGTCCGATGGCGCTGGCGTTTCTGCAACGCTGGCCCGATCTGCCGGCCGTCCGCCAGGCCCGCTGGCACACGCTGGCCACGTTCTATCGGCAGCACCACTCGGGCCGCGACACGGTTTTGCACGAGCGGTGCGAGCTGCTGAAAACCGCGCGTGCCGTGACCGAGGCGCCAGCGATCTTGCAGCCCTGCCGGTTGCACATGCTGACCATCGTACGCCAATTGGCGGCGGTCAGCGCCAGTATTGCCGAGTTCGACGAAGCCATAGCGCAGCTTTACGCCACCGTGCCTGGCAAAAAGGCCATCGACTCTCTGCCGGGAGCCGGCGCGGTCTTGGCGCCACGCTTATGGGTCGCCTGCGCCGCGGCGGGTCGTTCGGTCTCCGCCGAGTACCTGCAGCTAACAAGCGGCATTGCGCCGGTCCAAAAACAGAGTGGAAGCAGCAAGGTCGTCTGGTTCCGTTGTCTACCCACACCTTATGGATTCCCGCGATTGCGGTGAATCTTGGCCATAAACACCGCATCATTGCGGTGTTTAAGCCTTGTCATTCACCGCACAGATGCGGAATATCCGGACCATGCGCTACATCCATCAATTGCCCGATTGGCCCCATTTCCGGTGGAGTCATGAAAAGCTGACCCCGATGCTCACAACCGCCCGGCACCAGCAAGGACTGCTTTTGGGCGGGATGCGCATCTTGGGCTTTCACTTTCGGACGCAGTCGAGCCTGGAGAACCTCGCGGCCGAAGTGGTCAAATCCAGCGCTATCGAGGGGACCATCTTCGACCCAGCATCCGTCCGATCGTCGATTGCTCGACGCATGGGGCTGCCCTCCGAAAAGCAGGCCGCCTCAAGCCGGGAGGTTGAAGGCGCCGTCGACATGCTCCTCGACGCCACACAGAACTACGAGCAGCCGCTCACTGCGGAGCGGCTCCTGGGATGGCAGGCGGCTCTTTTCCCCGCCGGGCGCAGTGGCATCCGCCGCATCCTGGTGGGCCAATGGCGCACTCCGGAAATGGATCCCATGACCGTGGTCTCCGGCCCGATCAACCGCGACCGAATCCGACGCAAGCACATCCATTTTGAGGCGCCGACCGCTGACCGGCTACCGAGGGAAGTTTCAGCCTTCCTGCAGTGGTTCGAATCCGTGGACAGGACCGATCCCGTGCTGCGAGCCGGCATCGCCCACTTCTGGTTTGTGACCATCCATCCGTTCGAGGACGGCAACGGGCGGGTGTCGCGCGCGATCGCCGACTTGGCCCTGGCCCGCTCCGAAGGATCGGCGCTGCGGTTCTACAGCCTGTCCACCCAGATCGAGCAAGAAAAGCAGGCCTATTATCGGGCGCTGGAGACAGCCCAAAAGGGTGCGCTCGATATCACCGGATGGCTCGAGTGGTTCATCAGCTGCTTCTCCCGAGCCGTCGGCGGAGCGTCGCTCATCGTGGAACGGATTGTGCGAAAGACCGCCCGTTGGGAGCGGTTCAACCAGATGGTCGAGCCGAATGCGCGGCAGAGAAAGGTACTCAACACGCTTCTGGATGCGGCTGAGGAAGAGGTCTCCACGTCGAAATTCGCCAAGCTTGCCGGCACCTCGCTCGACACCGCCCTGCGCGACATCAGGCAACTGGTCGAGGCCGGCGTTTTAAAGCCGGGGCCGAGTGGCGGCCGCAGCACGAAGTACCTTCTGGCGCCGGCCGCACCCGATGAACCCAAAGGCCGGTGACGTTCCGGTGCCGCAGCGGAACGAGATGCCCACTCGGTGGCGGCCAACGCGACGTTCGCGGCCGACCATGGACGCACGCTGCGGCGCCGACAGGAGTTGTTCTTCAGGCGGGCCTCATATAGATCCCACCCCTAAGCAAATAGCGCCTACCCCTAAGCGCGAAAAAGCCGCCCAAAGTGGAGCGAATGGAGCGAATCGGGGGCACCTTGAGACGCGGTCCTAGCAATGGATTCGCTCCAAACTTTGCCCTGTCTTCAAATTCCCAGAGGCAGCTCCCCTCGGGAATTGCCTGATTCGCTCCAAAAAGTTCGTGGTTTTATCGGTGCCGGGCAGCCATTCGACACGC
>PLMW01000068.1 GCA_003142615.1 Opitutia bacterium
CGCGCGCCGTTCAGCCGCAAGCTTGCGGACGTGGCCTTTGTGCAGCCCTACATTCCGCAGGACGTGAAATGGAATCCGGCCCGCGGGCCATTCATCCTCGACACGCTCGAAAAGGCCACGCTCGTGGCCGCCGTCAACGAACCCGATTTCATCCTGTGGCCGGAAGCCACCACGCCCTGGGCCGTGCGCGGGGAGGCGCGGACACGCGCATGGATCGAGTCGCTCACCGTCCGCGCCGGAAGGCCGCTCGTGCTCGGCTCCATTGCCATCGAAAACCGGGGCCGGCCGGACGAGGCCTGGTACAACGGCGTCTTCGTGGTCGCCCCCGACCTCGGCCTCCAAACGGCTTATTACGCCAAGCGCCATCTCGTGCCATTTGGCGAGTACGTGCCTTTGCGCCTTCTCCTGGGCTGGCTGAGCAAGGTCGTGCCGGTCGGCGATGACGACTTCACCCGTGGTATTTCGGCCGCTCCCCTGCTCGTGCCCGTGCGCCATGGTTCGCTCGCGGTCGGCCCGCTCATCTGCTACGAGGACATCTTCCCGGCGCTGGCTCGCGCCGACGTGCGGAACGGCGCGGACTTCCTCTTTGTGGCGACCAACAATGCCTGGTATGGCGAGGGCGGCATGGCCTACCAGCACGCCGCGCACTCCGTGCTCCGCGCCGTCGAGACCCGCCGGCCGGTGTTGCGCTGCGGCAACGGCGGCTGGAGCGGCTGGATCGACGAGTTTGGCGTCATCCGCGGCGTGCTCACCGACGACCGCGGCAGCGTTTATTTTCGCGGCGTGAAGACCCTGCCGGTGAAGCGCGACGCGCGCTGGATCGGCCGCACCAGCTTCTACGTCGAGCACGGCGACTGGTTTGTGGCCGTGTGCGCGGGGCTGGCGGGGCTCGGCTTCCTCATGCTCAAGGTCGGCACGCCGGCCGCCGCGGAGGTCGAGGCCGAATGAGGCTGCCGCGCGCGATTGGCAGGTTCCTCCAACCCCTTTCAGGATTTCGTTTCCGCCTCGCGGGCCATGAGCCAGAGCAGGTCGGATACGCGGTTCAGATATTGCAGGAGCAGGGGGCGCACGGTTTTGCCCTGATGCGGCAGCACGACGAGCCGGCGCTCCGCCCGGCGCGCGCCGGCCCGCGCCAGGTCGAGCGCAGCGGCATGCTGGTTGGCCCCGGGCGTGGCCCAGCCGGAGGACTTGATTTTTCTTGCCTCGATGGCGGCCACGGCGGCGTCGACGCGGGCGAGTTCGGCCTCGCCGATCCTGGTGAATTTAGATGCCGCATAGCGCCCGGCGTCGGACTCGGCGCAGGCGATCTCGCCCATGAGCGCGACGAGATCCAGCTGGATGCGCTCGAGTTCGGCTTTGCGGTTGGCGTCGGGGCAGGTTGACCGGGCCAGCCCGAGCGCGGCGTTGAACTCGTCGACGCTGCCGACGGCCTCGATCTGCGGGTGGTTCTTGGGCACGCGCTGTCCGTAGAGGAGGCTGGTCGTGCCGTCGTCACCGGTGCGGGTGGAGATGGAGCGGGACATGGGAGTCGGGGGATTGGTGCTGATTACGTAATGCGCCGCGCGGCCTGCTGCGCGCGCAGGCAGAGTTCGGCGGCCTTGAAGGCGTGGGCCTGCGTCATGGCCCGCTCGGTGCGGTTGAGGCAGTCGAGAATGAGTTCGCCGAAGAAACGAAAGCCGACCTTGCCCGCGACGTTGAGGAAGTGCTCACCCTGCCCATCGACGAGGATGAGGTTGTCGCCCTGCCGGTCCATGCCGACGTTCACGTATTTGCGCAGCTCGATGTAGCCCCTGGTGCCGAGAATGATCGTGCGGCCGTCCCCCCAGGTACTGAGGCCGTCGGGCGTAAACCAGTCGACCCGGGTGTAGTTCGTGGCGCCGTTGTTGCCGAGGAGGCACGCTTCGCCGAAATCCTCCAGCTCCGGCGTGTCGGGATTGGCGAAGTTGCCGACGGCGGCACTGGTGACGGTGGCATCGGTCGCGCCGCTGTAATACAGGAATTGTTCGAATTGGTGGCTGCCGATGTCGCAGAGGATGCCGCCGTACCTGGCCCGCTCAAAAAACCAGGCGGGGCGCGCCGCCTTGCTCAGCCGGTGTGGGCCGAGGCCGATGACCTGGATCACGCGGCCAATGGCGCCGCCGTGCACGAGGTCCCCGGCGTGGACGGCGCACTCCACGTGCAGGCGCTCGCTGTAGTAGACCATGTATCTGCGTCCGGTGCGGGCGCCGACGGTTCTGGCTTGGTTGAGCTGATCGAGCGTGGTGAAAGGCGTCTTGTCGGTGAAATAGTCCTTGCCCGCCTCCATCACCCGGCAGCCGAGGGGGCCGCGGTCGCAGGGCACGGCGGCGGCCGCGACCAGGCGCACATTTTTGTCAGCGAGAATCTCCTCGAGGGCGCGGGCCGCCCGGGCCTGCGGAAACTTGGCGCGAAAGGCCCGGACTTTTTCCGGGTCAGGATCGTAAACCCAGGTCAACTCACCGCCGGCCTCGAGCAGGCCGTTGCACTGGCCGTAGATGTGGCCGTGGTCAAGGTGCGCCGCTGCGAAAATGAATTCGCCCGGCTGCACCACCGGGCTGGACTTGCCCTGGGGAGCGTAGCTCATGCCGTCGGATGTCTGACTCATGGGGCTTACCCGCCTCTGGCTGCGTGTAGGAAGCCCGCTTGCCCGTTCGACCTGCTCAGGGCCCCGAGCTTGCCGAAGGGCGGGCGATTAATCCGTCGGTCGCATCCGCCGTCGCCAAGGCTATGGCGGACGAGAGCGACCTTCCTACAAGATCCCGCATGGGGAAGCACGGGCTTCATCTCGCCGCTTTCATCGCCTCGCGGGTCTGCTTCTTGAGCGCCTTCAACGCCGGATCGAGCCGGGCAAGGGTCGGCTTGTCCATGCGGTCGATATAGAGGACGCCGTGGAGATGATCGACCTCGTGCTGGACGCAGCGTGACAGCAGTCCGGTGCACGTGAGCATATGCGCGTGGCCCTGCACGTCCTGGTACTCCACGGTGATCCGGTCGGGGCGCGTGACGTCGCCATGAATCTCGGGAAAGGACAGGCAGCCCTCCTCGGATACGGTGGTGGGTTCGGGCTCGGCGGCCACCCGGGGGTTCACGAGAACCAGCGGCATGATGAGTTCCTTGGGCGGTTTCTTGCCGTCGAGCTGCCACGTGTACTCGGCCTGGGCTTTCCGCAGGTCGACGATGCAGAGCTGGATCGTCCGGCCAACCTGCTGGGCCGCCAGCCCGATGCCGGCGGCGGCATACAATGCCGCGACCATGTCGTCCGCCAGCCGGCCCAGCGCGGCATCGAATACCGTGATTTTATCCCCCTTTTTGCGCAGGACCGGCTCGTTGTAATGAACAATTCGCAGCAACATGGGTCGATGGGGGCGATAAGCGTGCTTTTTGCGTTCCGGTTCGGCAATTAAATTGTTTCCTTCCAAAAGTTCCGCCATGTCTGGGTCCGTCATGAACCATTCCGCCTCCCAGCAGGCCGGTGCGCCGGCGGCGCTGGCGCTCATTTTCGCCGGAATGGTGCTGCTGGCGGGCGCGTGGTCGCTGCCCGTCAACCTGAAGTCGATCAATGTCGCGCTGTTGCGCGAGGCGGGCCGGGACACGCCTTCGCTCACGGATTTCGGCCTGCAACTTGTCGAGTCGGAAAAACCCGGTCCGGCCGCACTGGTGCTGGCGGCGGCGCAGACCGTCGGCGATCCGCAGGCCGCCCGGCTGGCGGAGGCGCTGGCCGCTTTCGGCACGCACCAGCGGGAATTCATGGCCTGGGGGGGCTGGGATCCTTTTCTCGATCCGCTCTTCAACCTCAAGGAGAACACCGGCCGCACCGAAAGCACGCCGGTGCTCACGTTTTTCATCACGGAACGCGCCCGCGACTCGCTGCGCCGCTACCTCGCCAACTCGCGCTCGCCCGGCGTGCAGGCCGTGCTGCAGACACGCGCCGTACCGCGCACGACGCGCTTCGTGGCGGCCACGCGGCCCGGCGGGCAGCCCCTCGACGCCGTCATCCTGCTCACCGCGCTGCTGTATCAGGGCGAACATCTCTCGCCTTCGCTCCAGCGCGAGGTGAAGCGCCTGGCCGACGAGGCGGTCCGCACGCACGAGCTCGGCGACCTGGAGCTGTTTTATCTCGATTTGCTGGCGCTCGGCAAACGGCTCAACTGGATCCAGCTGGGCGAACTGCTCCGCCTCACCAACGACACCAAGACCGTGAGCGAGTTTGCCCATCTGGCGCAGGTCGCGCCCGGGCAGCTGCCGCTCTTCTACGCCGCGGCGCTGTTCACCCGGTCGGCCGACAGTGTCGCCGGCTACCTGCTGCTGTACGGCAAGACCGGCGCGGGGGACCTGCGCCTCGCGCTCGGCCAGCGGCAGGGCGCGGTGCGGCAGCTCCTGCTGCGTCAGGTGCCGGTCAATCACGGCATGGCGGCGCCGCTTGATTTCGCGGGGGCGTTTGCCCTGCTGCACCCGAAGCTCACGCTCACCGCCAAATACCTCGGCTATTTCCTCGGCGCGTTCCTCATCCTGCGCGGACTGGACCGCTGGCTGTTCGCCCCGTTGCGGCGCGCCGCCCGCAGCGCGGCGGATGCCCGCCTGCTGCCGCGCGTGCAGAGTGGCGCCATGGCGCTGCTCATCGCGTTCGTGATCATCATCACCACCGAACCCTTTCTCCTCAAGGCCGCGCCGCTTTCGGAGTACCGTTTCAAGATCGTCATTCCCATGCTGGCCAATGTCGCCACGCCGGCCGCTCCCAGTTCAACCCCCAGTCATACCACTATGGACACATCCACCATCGTCTCCATCGGCTTCTTCGCCCTGCTGCAGGTGGCCACTTATCTGGCCTGCCTTTTGAAAATCGGCGAGATCGACCGCCAGGACATGCCCCCGCTGCTCAAGCTGCGGCTCATGGAAAACGAGGAGAACCTTTTCGACAGCGGTCTCTACGTCGGCATGATGGGCACGGCCGCCGCCCTCGTCCTGCAGGTGCTGGGGGTGATCGCGCCCAACCTGCTGGCGGCCTACTCCTCGAATCTTTTCGGCATCGTGTGCGTGGCCTTTGTCAAAATCCGCCACGTGCGTGGCTACAAGCGGCGGCTTATTCTCGCCGCCCAGGGTGTTGCCGT
>PLMW01000050.1 GCA_003142615.1 Opitutia bacterium
CCCATAATATCATCAGAGGGTTCCGGGCTGAAAACCACCACACGCTTGGGGTAGGGAATGGCTCGTTCGGGGCGGTGGGAATCGTCGGCGTTGGGCTTGCCGCCGGGCCAGCCGGTGATGGTGTGCTGCAGCTCGTTAAAAATACGGATGTTCAGGCCGTAGGCCGGGCCCTGCTCGGTAAGGAGGTCAGCCATGCCGTGCTCGCTGTACTCCTCGTCGAGTAACTTGAGCACGGGTTTCTTAACGGTACGGGCCAGCCAGGCGACGGCACGGCGGGTGATGGCCGGTTGCCAATCGACAGGACCAACCAGCCAAGGATGTTTTACACGGGTGAACTCGGCTGCCGCCGCGCGATCGATGACGAACCGTACACGAGCATGCCCTTGGAGCAGACTGGCAGGCAGAGCCTCGGTCGGCGGTTGCTCGACGGCTTGCGCGAGCACCCGGGACTTGGCCTCACCCCAAGCGAGGAGAACGATGCGTCGCGCCTCGAGAATAGTGCCCACCCCCATGGTAATAGCGTGGCGCGGCACGTTAGCCTCGCCGAGAAAATCACGGGCGGCGTCGCGACGGGTCAGCGCATCGAGCGTGACCAGCCGTGTGCGGCTATCGCGCGTGGAACCAGGCTCGTTGAAACCGATATGTCCGGTGCGGCCTATGCCGAGGATTTGCAGGTCGATGCCGCCTGCGGCGTGGATGTCGTCCTCATAGCGTTGGCACCAAGCGAAGACTTCGGCCCGTGGAATCATGCCGTCTGGCACATGGGTGTTTTCTGTAGGAATATCAATGTGGTCGAAGAGCTGCTCCTGCATGAACCGCCGGTAGCTCTCAGGGTGCGTGCGCGGTAGGCCGTGGTATTCGTCGAGGTTGAACGTGACCACGCGGCGGAACGAAAACTTTTCCTCGCGGTGCAGACGGATGAACTCCCGGTAGAGCCGCACCGGCGTGGAGCCGGTGGCAAGGCCGAGCACGGTGGGACGACCGGCGGCTTCGTTCGTGCGGATGAGGGCGGCGATCTCGGCGGCAAGGGCCCGGCAGGCCTCGTCGGCACTGGCATGGATTTCGGTGGGGAGGCGTTCCCGTTGCTGGGCTTCGAATCGCGGTGTGTTCATGGTGGCAAGGCCGTCAAGTGGCATTGAAGGATTGATGGCGGAAATATTCGATGGTGGCGGCCAGTCCGCTTTCCAAGCTTCCCGCCGGCCGGAAGCCGGCGGAAAGCAGTTTCGCGATGCTGGCGCACGAGTGGCGCACGTCACCGGGACGCCCGGGAAAGTGCTGGAGGGTGGAATTCGAACCGGTCGCGCGGATGATGCGGTGGGCCAGGTTGAGGATGGTGATCTCGCTTCCATAACCGACGTTGAAAACACCCGTCAGGCCCGGCTGCGTGGTGGCGAAGACGTTGGCGGCGACGATGTCACGCACATCGATGAAATCGCGTGTCTGGAGACCGTCGCCGAAGATGGTCAGCGGCCGGTCGGCCAGCGCCTGCCGGATGAAGATGGGAACGGCGGAGGCGTAGGCGCTGTGGGGATCCTGTCGCGGACCAAAGACATTGAAATAGCGGAGAGAGACGGTCTCCAGGCGTCCGGCCGCCGTCATGAGATGACAGTAATATTCGCCATCGAGCTTGGTGATGGCATAGGGGCTCCGGGGATCCGGCGGCAGGTCCTCGCGTTTGGGCGTCACCGGATTTTCGCCATAGACGGCGGCGGAGCTGCTGAAGCACAGCTTCCGCACGCCGGCCGCGGCCGCCTCCTCCAGCACGTTGAGCAGGCCGGTCCCGTTGACCTCAAGGCACTCGTGCGGACGTTGCACGGATTCGGGCACGCTGACCATCGCAGCAAGGTGAAACACATACTGCACGCCCTGCATCGCGGCCCTTACCGCGGCGCGATCGGTGATGGATGCTTCGATCAATTCGACGTCCAGGCCGGCGAGATTGCGGCGGTGGCCCGTGCGGAAATTGTCCAGCACCCGGACCGGCCGCTCGCGATGGAAATGCTCCGCAAGGTGACTGCCGATGAAGCCGGCTCCGCCGGTGATCAGGATGCTCATGAGGTCAATTTCTCCACCACGGCGTTCATCTCGGCGGCCTGGGTTTCCATGCTGCGCACCAGCGCGAACTGGCACCGACAGCGGTCGAGGTTGTGAACGGACCGGTGGATTTTAAAATAGGTGTCGCCTTCGAGGAAATCGGTGAGGAAACGGAGGCCGATCTCGAAGGTAATGAGCCGGGCGGCGAACGCCAGATAGGCCCGTTCCGTCTCGTTTAGCAGTGGGCCCGCGCTGGCGAGGTAACCCTCTACGAGGACGGCGAACACCGGCAGCTGCATCCGCACCCGCGAGAGGTCGGTTTCGTCCTCGGCGGCGGAATTGGCGGCCGACCGCACCATGTCGCCGAAATCGTAGAGCACCAGCCCGGGCATCACGGTGTCGAAGTCGATCACGCACACGCCTTGGCCGGTGGTGTCGTCAAGCATCACGTTGTTCAGTTTGGTGTCGTTGTGGGTGATGCGTTCGGGAATCTCGCCGCGCGCCTGCAGGTTGAGCAGCACGTCGACCATAGCTTCGCGGGCGAGGGCAAACGCGATCTCCGTCTCCGCAGCCGCCGCCCGGCCGTGGCGGTCTGCAGCGACGGCCCGTTGCAGGGCGTCGAAGCGGTGGCGTGTGTCGTGAAAATGCGGTATGGTGTCATGCAGGCGCGGTCCTCCGAGGTTGACCAGCAGGCATTGGAATTCGCCAAACGCACGGGCCGCCTCGCGTGCCTGCCGCGGATCCTGCAAAATTTCGTAGGTCTGCGCGTTTTCGATGAAAACATAACAACGCCAGTAGCCGCCGACAGAATCGCGATGATAGGCGGCGCCTTCGCGTGTCGGCACGATAGTCAGGGTCCGGCGACCGGCGGTAGCGTCACCTCGCGCAAGGTGTGTTGTGACGCGTTGGATGTTTTCCATCAGTGCCGGCACGTTTCGGAACACGCGGTCGTTGATACGTTGTAGAATATAGCGGATGCGCCGGCCGTGCTCTTCGTAGGTGACGGCATAGGTGTCGTTGATGTGCCCGTTGCCATACGGGGCGCCAGCGAGATAGCAGCCGTGCAAAGAAAAGGCCTTTGCGATAGCAGTAAGATCGGTCATGACGTTAGTGGTGCCGAAGCTCATGAGCGGGTAAGAGCTAATTTCACAGGCGAGAGGGATAGTTACTGGCATTGATGAGGTTGCGTAGGCTGACGGCGGCGCGGGGTAGGTCTTCGCGATAAGTCACTCCGAACCATTCGCCTTCGACAGGCAGGACCTGTACGCGCATCTCGCCGCATATGATCATGCTGTTGATAGCCGCCGGCAGATAAAACTCTGCAGTCGCGTCGTGCTCCTGCTGTGCTAGGAAGACGGAAAACTCCCGGGTGAGCGCGGGGAAGATGGCTGGCGTCAGGCCCCAGAAGTTCATGGAAACAACTTCGTCGCCCGTGAAAATCTTGGCGCGAGATTGTGCATCCGCACGGATCGCCCCGGTCGGCGAGCGGCTAAGACCGTGAACTTCGTCGATGGTTTGCAGGAATCCCTGCGGATCGACCATGCAGACGCCCCGCGAGACCGGACCGGTAGGGGATAGAGTCTGTTTCAACCGATAGCCGATGAGGCAAGCAGATTGGGGTACGTCCCCACCGACAGACACAGACACAGTGCCTAAGAACGATGCCGCTTGGCGATAAGACGCCGCGCCGTAAAAATCATCAGCGTTGATTATGGCAAAAGGGTCGGACAACTCTGCGCATGCGCACCACACCGCATGTCCCGTTCCCCAAGGCTTCCGCCGCCTCAGTGTCGGCTTGCACCCCATGGGTAGGCGGTCGAGATCCTGGTAGACGTACGTCACCTCGGCTTGACGCGCGTAGTTCCGACCGATGCGAGTGTGAAAGTCGGCTTCGAATTCCCGACGAACCACGAAAACCAGCCGCGTAAATCCATAGCGCAAGGCGTCAAACAAGGCGTAATCGAGTAGCGTTTCGCCATTCGGACCCAGCGGCGCCAACTGTTTAAGTCCGCCGAAACGGGAGCCCAGCCCGGCCGCGAGTACTACCACCGTGAGATTCATCGTGCAGTTTTTAAACAATAGGTGTGTTGTAATGCAACAATTTTAGTTATTACATAACAAATAACATATTCTCATTGAACTGCGGCGACTCCCCGGGTGAGTAGCCCCCATAAAAACCTTCACTGTTGATCCGTGACGAAGAAATCGGGCAAAATCACCCTTGACATGTCAAGACACTGACTTCTGAATGTTGCCAGTGTTTAGTTACGTAACAAACTAACGGTATTACACAAAGCTTGCAGTATTATCGTCCATATTCCGCTGACTTCAGAGATTTTTCTCATCCCAGTCTCTATTTCAACCCTCAAAAAACACCAACAAGTAAATCATGAAAACGAAAACACTGCAGCTTCGTCTCAGGGCGCCCCTATTGAGTGGCCTTTGCCTCTGCCTAATCGGTTCTCTCGTGGCACTTCGCGGCCAGACGCCCGTCGATCAACCGGCCCAACGACAGGACACCAAGTCGAATGAGGAGATTGTGAGGCTATCGGCGTTTATCGTCGAAACCTCCGAGGACATAGGTTACCTCTCCAAGAACTCCTTAGCTGGAACTAAGACTGCTGAGCGATTGTTTAACATTCCACAAAGTATTCAGATCATTAACGGGGATCTGCTAAGCGATTTGAATCAAACTTACGGGTTTGAGGCGATCAAGTATGGGACGAGTGGTGTGGTGCGGAGGTCGAATAGAACTGATGACGCTTTTGTCCGGGGTTTTCGCACCAACGTTTTCTACCGGGACGGCATCACCTACACGGGTGGCACTAGCACTATCAATTCTCAGCTCTATGATGTGGATCGGATCGAGGTCATCAAAGGCCCGGCCGCCTTGCTTTTCGGACAGTCTGCGTCTGTCGGAGGGGTGATCAACTATGTGACTAAACGGCCGACCAAGAAGCTTACTGCCGACATAAAAGCCACTGTAGGCACCAACGACTTTTATAAATTCGAAACGACCGTTTCGGGACCAGCAATGAATAAAAGCGTTCGTTATCGGATAACCTTAGGCAAGCAGGATTACAAACAAGATAGGCGGTTTGGCCATTACCACGACTATTTCATTGGGGGAAGTTTGGATTGGGATGTGAGTTCAAACACTATTGTCACGCTAGACGCTAACTACTCGAGGATCGATTCATTTCCCGATTATACCTTCGTGGATAATACCGGGGCGGTGGCTTCGCGCCCCAAAGACTTTTCCGTCAACGAGGCGTGGTGCGGCTTCATCAATTACACCTACTGGTTTAATCTCTCAATAAACACCAAGATCTCGCCAACTCTTGAAATGCGCGTTAGTGGTTGGTACAAGTATGATTCGCGCGATGGCATTCAATCGAGGGGACAAACTCTGTCGGCGGACAGCGTCACTCTAACCCGACTCGCGCAGGACGTACTACAGGTCGGGGAGCCAAAGGGATTGCAGCTCGATATTCTAAAGACCATCAATTACAAAGGCTCGGAGAGTAAGGTTTCATTTGGTGTTGAGGCGCGCCGTGGGTCACAGCGGGCCCGGACTTTTTACATGGCGCTGGCCTCGCTTAACACCCTTAACCCGGTGTATGGTGCAACGCCGACTCCGACCACCGCGGCTATCGCAAACCTCAGCATGACGGACAGTAGCGATCTCCAGACTGCAGCTTACGTTCAAGATCAGACGTCATTCTTAAAGGGGAAAATTTTGGTCATGGCTGGCGCGAGAGCCAATGTGTTCGACAATAACAATCTGACTATCACATCACTTACGACCAATAACACTATAGTTAATTTTTACGATAAGGCCAATGTTGGGCGCTTCGGCCTCGTCGCCAAACCGATAAGGGAGCTGGCATTGTATTACAATAAATCGGAGTCATTTTTGTTTAACACCGGCATAGACTATTATGGTAACCTATTCAGGCCATCGATCGGAAAGGTGGACGAATACGGCGTCAAGTTGGAGAACCTGAAAGGCACGATGTTCGCCTCGGCGGCCTATTTTAACAACAGGCAAACCAATGTTCGCACGTTCTTCACGATACCACCCAGCCTACAGCAAAATAGCATACAGGGTGCCCAAGAGACTACCAAGGGCTACGAGATAGACATGGGCCTGAGTAAAGAAATCTCCTTTGGTATGCTGAATCTCACCGCACATTATTATTCCGGTAACAGCAAGGACGCGCAAGGTGCCCGTACGGTCAATGTGCCAAAGAACACGCTCAGTGGCTTTGCCAAGTTTGAATTGACAAGCGGCATCGCCAAGGGTCTGGGGATCGGCTTCGGTGCGTACCACGTGAGTGACCGGCTGGGCACAGCCAGCTACGTGTACCCGCCCTACACGGTGGCGATAGCGAACCTGAGCTACCACGCCAGGAATTGGCGCGTTGCTCTTAGCGTGGACAATGTCTTCGACAAGATCTACGCCGACGGTAGCGAGGGTCGGTTGTGGCTTTTCACAGGCGAGCGCCGGGGGTTCAAGGTGACGGCGGACTATCGTTTCTAGTGTGGCGTTTCACAAATACGCTTCAAACTTTGACTGGTCGGCAGGAGCCAGCAGGTAGACTGCACCACTCGCAGGCGCCTGCGGTAATGGACGGGCCACAATTGAAAGGCTATCATTGCGATGCCACACTAGTACTACGTTGTTAAGCGGTGAATACTCCCCCTGAAGAATGGCAGGCCGTTCATGATGACCATTCTTTTTAGCCCTGACCGATTTTCTTTGAGAATCCAGCTAGCTGGAATTAAAAGACTTAACGAAGTCACATCAGCCGTTTTATCTCGGAGTCGAAGTATCACCGTGCGCATCGTAAGCGTCCTCCTGCTCGCCGGTATCGCGCAGGCGGCGCTGGCTAATTCAAATCTAGTTAATATCTCCACACGGCTGGAGCCGTTCTTCGACGACTACCTTGTGGCCACGGTTCACAATGTCTCCTTGGTCTTAGGGATACCTGAAAACAACGGTACGGTCCTGAGTTTTGATGAGCCTTACGAGGGCAATTTTGCCTGCTATGTTACCGTGTTGAAGGATGAGCAGAAATATCGCATGTATTACAGAGGGCAGTCGACAGACAAATCACCCTCTGTGACTTGCTACGCAGAAAGCAATGACGGCAGAAAATGGGTTAAACCTCGGTTGGGATTGAACGCTTATCAGGGTCGAAAAGACACAAACATTATCATGGTCGGCGATGGGACTGGAAATTTCTGCCCGTTTATTGATGCGAATCCGATGGTTAAACCGGAGGAAAAATTTAAGGCTGTGGGCGGCTCCGCCCGCACCGGTCTCTATGCTTTTGCTTCAGCTGATGGTGTTAATTGGCATCGCTTGTATGATCGGCCTGTGTTTACTGAAGGGGCTTTCGATTCTCAGAACGTGCCGTTTTGGTCCGACGCCGAGGGCTGCTACGTTCTCTATTTCCGGGTTTGGAGTGAGGGAGATTTCAACGGTATCCGCACTATCTCGCGCACCACGTCAAAGGATTTCATCCATTGGAGCAGACCGGAGCGGATGACATTCGGCGACACGCCGATGGAGCATTTGTATACGAACCAGACACACCCCTATTATCGCGCGCCGCACATCTATCTGGCCTTCTCCATGCGGCTGATGCCAGAGCGCCAGCTCCTGTCGGCGGAAGAGGCCCGGAGCCTTGGCGTTTTTCCGGACCGGGAAAGGCATGTGTCGGATACGATATTTATGACCAGCCGTGGCGGCACCGCCTACCAAAGAACCTTTATGTCAGCATACTTTCGCCCGGGGCTGGACAGAAATATGTGGGTAGCGCGAAACAGCATCGTGGCGTTAGGAGTGGTGCCACTCGAAAAAGGTAGAATGGGGCTTTACCGGCAGCATCACTATGCTTCTCCGACGAATCATCTCGTGCTCTACTCTATGCGGGAAGACGGGATCGCCAGTCTGCACGCCGGAGCCGAGGCCGGATTCGTGGTGACAAAGCCCTTCAAGCATACCGGGACTGGCCTGTGGCTGAATTATGCCACCAGTGCGGTGGGCACAGTGGCCGTCGAGGTGCTCGATGCGGATGGCAACGGTTTGACGGGTTTCTCCGGGGAGCAAGCCAGCCGGTTTTTCGGCGACAGCTTGGAGGAGGAGGTGAAGTGGAGCAGCGGACGGTCGTGGGCCCAATTGGCCGGGAAGGTCGTCCGGCTGCGCATATCGCTGCACGATGCCGACCTCTACTCAATTCAGCAACGCTAGTCGGCCCTGTCCGACGAATTCGATTCCAATATCATGAAACACCACAGCACTGTAGAAATCGCGCTATTAGGCCTCTGCCTGCAAGGCTGGCTTGGCCTCCGTGGGGCTGAGGTCGGAATCAGTGGTCGGCTTGTTTTTCACCACGAAGGCTTCGCTCAGCTTTCCCGAGGCGAATTCGGCAATGCCGGACAGAATATATACGTGTCGCATCGCGGCGCGCTGCAGCTCGTCAACTGGTTCGATCTCGATCGCGACGGCTACCCAGAGATCAACATCAACAACGACCACAGCGAGTATGAGAACTCGGATTGCATGATTTACTGGCAGCACCCCGTGGACGGCTTCCGTTCCCTGCTGCCCCCCATGCCGGAGGAGGCGGGTGAGTTTGAGAAGATCACCTGGCTGCGCGCGGCAACGGGGCACGTGACTTTCCTGCCGTCCATGGGCGGCGGCCGCAGCTTGATCGCTGACTTGGATGGCGACGGCTGGCCCGAGATTATCTTCGCCAATTTTATTCACGGCTCGACACATGATCATTTTCCGGTGTTCGTCTATTGGGGCACTGAGTCCGGTTACTCGGTCGCACGCCGGTCCGATTTTCCGTCTGAGTCGGCTACCGGCGTGGCTGTCGCGGACCTCGACGGCAACGGCCGGCTTGATCTTGTCGTCGCCAACATGGGGGACGAGGATGACATCGTTTTCGCGTGCGCCGGCCCACGCGCTGCGAGCGCACCACCCGTGGAGGCCGGTGCGACGGCCCGATCGCGGATCTATTGGCAGGGAGAGGACGGATTTTTCACGGACCGGGTGACCGATCTGCCAACGCGTTACGCCGTGGACGTGAAAATCGCGGACCTCAATGGCGACGGGAAACCCGACATCATTTTTTTGCAGGGCGGCGATTATCCGTCCGTGCGGGTCTATTGGGGAACGGCGCAGGGATATTCGGCAAAGAGCGTTGACGAATTGCCGGTAAACGGTCGCGGATTCATCGACGGTCTGGCCGGCGAAATGGCCGTGGCTGACCTCGATGGCGACGGGAAACTTGACCTGGCCATAGCCGCAGGAGGAACGGAAGTGGAGCTTCTACTCAACCGCGGATCGGACCTGAAGACGTGGCAGCGCATTGGCCTTCCGGGCAACACGCCACTGTCCGTAGCGGCGGCCGATCTCAACGGCGACGGTCGTATCGACCTTGCTGTGGCTGGGTTCGAGCAACAGGGCTCCGGCTGTAAGGAACATCGCACCGACGCCTACGTTTACTGGGGCACGGCTGAGGGATTCGCGACGGGGCGGCGGACGACGCTGCCAGTGCTTGGCGCGACGACGGTAAGAATTGCGGACGTGAATCGCGACGGCGCGCCTGACATCGTGTTTGCCAACAGTCAAGACGACAAGACCTTCGATGTGCCGATCTACGTTTACTGGGGCGGGAAGGATGGCTACGCCTCGGTGCAGCGCACGGAGTTGAGCGCGTTTGGAGCGGTATCGGTCGCGGTGGGTGATCTCAATCACGACCACCTACCCGACCTCTTTGTAGCCAACCGCAACAGCGGTCGCAGCAGGGGTGGCCCGATCAACTCCTACGTGTATTGGGGGAATCCGCAGCGAAGCTTCAGTCAGGCGGCGTTGACGAAGATTCCATTGACGACCGGATATAGCTCGAGCATGGGTGATATTTTTGACGACGGCCGTGGGGCGATTGCATTCACCGAATTTCCGGGTGTGGCCGTCGCCCGTCTCGGGGCCGATCGCAGCGTGACCGAGATTCGCCGCTGGGCGCTGCCGTATCGGGGGATGACGACGACGCTTGTGGATCTCGATCGCGATGGCCGACTCGATCTTGTCGTGGGCGGAATCGACTCGCAGGGTCGGAATCTGGCGATCTTGCGGGGAACCGCTGACGGGTTTGCCCAGCCCGAGTTTCTCAAACCGGATCTGCCGGTCATTTCGACCGCCGTCGCCGACCTTGATGGTGACGGGCGCCTCGACCTGATCGTCGGCGGGCGCGGAGGCTGGTTTTTCTGTCCGGTTCGCGCCGACGGCAGCATCGCACTCGAAGAGGCTCACCGCATCAAGTCCGACTATCAGATTCAGCACCTGACGGTCGCCGACCTGAACGACGACGGGTTTCCCGACGTGATTGCGTCCCACTACCGCGACATGGCAAGCCGACACAACGCGATCGACTCGGCGATCTACTGGAACCGGGGCGGTCATTTCCGTTTCGAGGATCGCACGCCGTTGCCTACGTTCGGCGCACACCGGGTGTCTGTCGCCGATGTTTTTGGCCGCGGCGAACTCGATGTGCTTTTCAGCAACTACCACGGTGAGACGATGCGCAAGGTCGGTCTATTTATCTACCAACCCGACGACAAAAAAGTGTATCGTGCTAGCCAGCGACTTGTCCTGCCGGCGCTGTCCTCCTCCGCAAACTACGTGGCCGATATCGACGGCGACGGCTTTCAGGATCTAGTGGTTGTGAACCACACGGGACCGGACCTCACTCTCGGTCTCCAGCCGAAGAGCGGTGTTCACGGGGTCGGGTCTTACATCTATTGGGGCGGGGCGAACGGATTCGATCTCGAGCGCCGCACGACGGTCGCCTCCTACGGGCCGCACATGATTACCAACGCCGAGCCGGGTGACATCCTCCGGCGGCGGCCGTTCGAAACCTACACGTCGCCTTGGGTCGACGGCCGGATCGCAGCCGGCGAATTCGAGCTGGTGCTGAGCGGCGTGTTCACGGGCCGCAGCGGCTGCCGGGCGGCGGTGCAAACCGCCCTTGAAGGAACGGACGCCTGGGCCCGGCTGGACGCGGTCTCGGCCTCCGCCACCGAGCTCCGTTATCGCGTGATTCTCGTTCAGCCAGTCGAGCGGCTGCGCTACCAGTTGGAGCTCTACACGGGTGGCGCCGGCACGGGGCCCACCGTGAAATCGATTGCCTTGGTGGCGCGGCCATGAGGTTCGAGCGCCAACACCGGCGTGGAGATCGCAAAACCATGAATACCCGCAAAGCCAGAGCCTGCAACCTCGCACCGTGCGGAGGGCTGACAACGACGCCTGAACAGTCCAAGCTGATCGCATCCCGCATTTCCATTCACCCATGACTCCCTCGCTCGTTCGCAAAAAAATCGCCCAGGGCGAAACCATCTATACCGCCAAAGCCTGTTATCAAGATCCGGAATTGGTCGAGTTGATCGCTTCGGCCGGATTCGATGCCATTTGGATTTGTCTAGAGCACAAGCGCCTTGATCCCGCAGTGGTGTATTCGCTAATCCAAGCGTGCCGCCTCGGCGGCGCCGATGCGCTCGTCCGTGTCAAGCCGGCCAACTACGCTGACGTGCTGTGGCTGCTAGAGTCCGGCGCGCGTGGCCTCATGCTGCCGCGTGTCCGCCACCCCGACGAGGTGTGCGCGCTTATCGCTGCGGCCAAATTCCCTCCTGCAGGCCGGCGCGGCTGCGATGTCATTCACGCCGATTCGGCCTTCGGGCGGGCGCCCATGGCCGACTATATGGCCACTTCCAATCAGGAAAACTTTCTCGTCGTGCAGATCGAGGAGCCTGAGGTCGTGCCCCACATCGACGCCATCGCGGCCTTGCCCGGTGTGGATGTTCTGTTCGTCGGTCCCGGCGATCTCACGGTCGGGCTCGGCAAACTCGGCAAGATGGACGATTCCGAGGTCGTGAACATTATCCGGACTGTGGGCGAAGCCTGCCGGCGGCATGGCAAGCGCGCCGCCATCCCCTGCGCACCGGAGCAGGTGGCAAAATACCGCGCGTTCGGTTTCAGTTTTTTCAACGTCATTAGCGACTACCGGTGCGTGACCAACGGGCTCAAGCAGGCACTGGTCACAGCGCGTGCGACGCCGGCGGCGCAGCAGGCCTGAGGATTGGCCAATGTTCCCGGAACAAACGGTCGCGATGCGGGCAATGACGGAACAGCAGCTTGGCTGCGACGTGTTCGTGGCTGGCGGAGGCCTTGCGGGCGTTTGTTGTGCGTTGGCAGCAGCCCGCCTTGGCGCTCAAGTGATCCTTTGTCAGGATCGCTCGGTGCTTGGTGGCAATGCCTCGAGCGAGGTCCGCATGCACATCGTCGGCGCCACCGGCCTGCGCGGTGGGCAAGCCCTCGAAACCGAACTCCGCGAGGGCGGCCTCATCGAGGAAATCCGTCTCGACCTCGCGGTGCTCAACCCACAGCGCTCGCCGTCGATGATGGACCTCGTGCTTTACGACAAATGCCGGCGCGAGCCGAACCTTAGGCTGCTGCTCAACACCGCCGTCGTTGGGGCTGCGGTTGAGGAGGGCGTAATTCAGCATGTCTGGGCCGAGCGCCAGTCCACCGAGGACCGCTTTCGCATTCGCGCGCGGATTTTCGTTGATTGCACCGGCGATGGCCGCCTCGGCGTAGAGGCAGGTGCGCCCTACAGGCATGGCCGTGAGGGGCAAGCTGAGTTTGGCGAGCATCTCGCGCCGCGTACCGGCGACCGCAAAACACTCGGTTCCACACTGCTTTTTCAGGCGCGCAGGCACGACCAACCGATGCCGTTCGTCGCACCACCTTGGGTGCGGCGGTTCAAGGCAGAGGACTTCAAATTCCGTCCTTTTGGCCGACCCGACTCAGACCTAGGGTATGAATATGGTTATTGGTGGGTCGAGTGGGGCGGTTGTCTCGACACGATCAAGGATAACGAACGTATCCGTGACGAGTTGATTGCGATCATGCTCGGCGTGTGGAACTACATCAAGAATGAGGCTGGCATGGATGCATCGCAGTGGGCGCTGGAATGGTTCGGATTTTTGCCGGGCAAGCGCGAGAGCCGACGTTTCATTGGCCAACATGTGTTGCACGAGAGCGAAATTTTCGCGGGGTGCGCATTTCCCGATACGATCGCTTATGGCGGCTGGCCGATTGATATGCATCCCCCGGAGGGCGTCGATGCGCCAGACCTGCTGCCATGCGACCAGCGTCGTCTCCCTTTCCTCTATGACGTCCCGCTGCGGGCGTGCATCTCGGCTGGTCTGGTCAATCTGATGTTTGCGGGCCGCAACATCTCGGCGACTCACGTCGCTTTCGCCTCCACGCGAGTGATGGCCACATGCGCGGTAGTGGGGCAGGGCGTGGGCACGGCGGCGGCATTGGCTGTACGCGAGAGCATCGCACCGACGGAGATAGCCGCGAACCCCAAGCTTATCCGTGCGATTCAGCAGCAGTTGTTGAAGGATGACTGTTATCTGATCGGCGTTCGCAACGAGGATTCTGCAGATCTTGTACGAAGGGCCGCTGCGATCACGGCATCGAGCGCACTTCCCGACGCGGGGCCCGAGTTGGTGCGCAGCGGACAGACGCGTGCAGTGCACGGCCAGTTCGGGGACGGAGTGGTCACCGAGGAGCGGCCTGAAGCTGCCACCTGCGCCCCACCGGCTCGCGCGTTTCCGGGGCTGCACCGCTGGATGAGCGATCCGGCGCATAACCTGCCAGCTTGGTTAGAGGTCCGCTGGGACCAACTAGTGCGCCTGCGCGAGGTTATCCTGATTTTTGACACAGGCCAGCATCGTATTCTCACGCTTTCTCAGGCGGAAGGTTACACCAGGACCATGCTCTGGGGCCGTCCGCAACCGGAGACCGTTCGCGACTACGTGCTCATAGCCGAGACGCCAACCGGTCGGCGTGAGATTGCGCGTGTCAAGGGCAATTATCAGCGCCGGAGGGCCCATATGTTGCAGGTGCCAATTGAAGCGCAGGCGCTGCGCGTCGTGGTGACCGCGACGAACGGCCTCGATCACGCGAGAATCTTCGAGGTGCGTGCGTATACCTGACCGTCCTTCTATGGTCGACAACAGACCGGTCTGGGTTTCCAAGGCACCTTTTTTGAAATCATCCGCCCACATCCTGACTGTGCTACTTAGTGCCGCCGTGATTTGGCCGGCATCTGTCGCCATCGACGGCCCCTCGACTGAGGACTGGTTTCTCGTCAGCGTACGGATTTTCGTGGATTGCACCGGTAACGGCCGCGAAAAGCGGGAGGAGTTCGGCGAACGCCGGGGCCGCCGCAGCCGGACGTATTTCAACGTCATCACCGACAAACGCCCATTTGGCCGCCTACCCGACATCGTGCGCCTGGAAATCGACTGGAACGAGATCCTTTGATGAACGTTTCGGCTGCAGGGCGGCGCCACCCCAACCCGTCCGACGATCCGAACGGGATCATGTTTCTCCTCGTCTCCGTTGATTCTTCAGAACCGGAGAATGGCCACTTGGCCATGAGGCCAAACTCCAAATGAGAAAGACATTATGACCGCAAAAGAACGCATTCTGCACACCCTGCGCGGAGAGAAAGTGGACCGCGTGGCCATCTACACTCAAATTCCCTTTGCCGTGGGACCGCAGGGATTCCGCCCAGGGGCCTTTCATGGTTACATGGATCACGACAACTGGCGGGAACAGGACCCGGCCTACTGGCGGCTCGTCCGTAGGATGGAAAAGGAGTGCGACAATTTCTTCGTCTGGCGGCCGCCGTGCATGGAATCCGATCAGTTTTTCATCCCGGTCTCCTGCGTTCAGAGAGAACCCGATAAAGAACAGGGAGGGATGACCATCAAAACGCAGACGCTCCAGATTGGAGCGCGTAAGCTGCAGACTGTTCGCGGGTGCCAGCCGGGCACGGGCCACACGTGGGTTCTGGAGCATTTCTGCAAGAACCCGGATGACGCTAGACTTCTGCTCGATCTGCCATGGGAAGGCTATCCGGCTGAGATTGGCGATTTTTTCAAACTCGAAACCTACTTGGGTGAACGCGGCGTGATTTGGGTCACGATTCCTTCACCGATCCTGGTCGTATGCCGGCTTTTCGATCCGACAGATTTTCTCGTGCTACCGTTGACGGAGTCCGCCCTCATTCATCGTCTGCTCGAAGTGGTCTCCGAGCGCATTCGGGTGAATTTGATGGCGTTGCTCGATGCCGGGGTCGGTCCCATCATTCGTTTCGGCGGCGCGGAGCATTGCACCCCTCCCTTGATGTCCCCCCAATTGTTCGACGATCTGGTTGTTCGCTACGACACGCCCCTGATAAGACTGGCGAAAAGGTATGGGCATTTCGTCGCGGTCCACTGTCACGGTCGCATTCGCCATGCGTTGCAGCGTTTTCGCGAAATGGGGGTGGACCAGACGGATCCGGTTGAGCAACCGCCCGGTGGAGAAGTAACACTCACCGAAGCGCGCGCGATCAGTCAAAACTCTATTACTTTGACCGGCAACCTGCAGGTCAGTGAATTAGATTCTCTCTCTCCGGAGGCCGTGCGGATAAGGGTTCGAGGTATAATCGAAGAGGCAGGCCCAACTAGGTTGATCGTGACGACTACGGGTACGCCTCTGGAAGCAATCCCTCCAGCAATCGAGGAGAACTACCATGCCATGATTGACGCCACACTGGGTTATTAACCTCAGACATCGGGGTAGCCTACTGTGGTCAGGCGACTTCACATCGAGTAATATTAAGTTAAGTAAATAATTGCGCACTTCGATAATTTTCCACTCGCTGCGGTCATGACTGAGAAACAATTGTCCGGGATGCGTGCGCGGCTCGAACGGTTTCTGGAAGAGCTGGTCGAGCCGATGGGTCGGAGCGAACGTCGGCACTGGGCGCAGATCTGCATCCAGGGCCTGCTGTTGGACGGGCAGCGCAAGTCGATGCAACCGATGGCGGAGCGGATCGCCGGAGTAGTTGAAGAGGCGCTCAACCAGTTTCTCAACCAAAGCCCCTTGGGAGGTAACCGAAATCCAATGGCGGCTGGCTCGCCGGCTGGCCGACGACGGCACGGAGCCCATCTACGGGGTCCTCGACGAGATGTCGTTCGCGAAGGCCGTGCGCGTGGTGCTCAAGCTGATTGCCCGGCTTTACCGCTGGGAACGCGAATGGGACCATGCCGGACTGACCGAGCCGGCGCAACGGGCGCGCCTGCGCTCGGCGCATTTTGCCCGCACGCTGGCGTGGATGCGGCACCTGGCCCAAGGTCTGCGCGCGCGTCTGCGGCTCAAGTCGCTCTTGGGGGCAAGCCTGCGATTATCTGCTGGCACACTGGGAATCGCGCACCGCGCATTTGCGTCACGGCCAGACCCGGCTGGACACCAATGTAGTGGAGAACGCCATCCGGCCATCCGTCATCGGGAAGAAAAACTGGCTCTTCATTGGTCATCCCAACGCCGGCCAGCGCTCCGCGATCCTCTACTCGATCGTCGTCTCCTGTCTGCGTCACGGCAAAGATCCCTTTGTTTACCTTCGCGACGTGCTCACCCGGCTGCCCGCCATGACCAACCAGGACGATCTCGGCGCACTCACTCCGGCCAACTGGCGACCAGTGCGCTAGTCTGGGCGGAAACCGGCGTAGATCCCCGCGGCTTGGAATCCAATTGGTCACCACCGGGACTTCCCCATGGTGACTATCTGCCATCAGTAATGGTCACCAGCAAGAATCCGTCACGGGGATCTCGGTCGGACGTTTACCGTCAGATAACGGTCTTCGGCCCTAATCAAATGTCGCCTTGATCAGGTCCGCGATGCGCGCGTGATATACGGCATTGGCACGATGGCGTGCGCGGTCTTCGCCACCGATCGCATAGATCAAATCGCCATGTCGCAGCAGCCCCACCTGCATCGCTGCGTAGGGGAAGGGAGGCAGGTGTCGGTAACGGTTCTCCACCACGTCGTAGATGAAGCAATCGGTAGTGAAGGCGGGCGGCTCGTTCGCCTCAGGTGCCGTTTTGTAGCCGCCAACAGTGAGCACATGCCGTTCATCGAGGGCGCAGACGGCGAGTCCGCGCACAGGAAATGGATAGGGTGCGATGGTTTCCCACTGTTTTAGGAGAGGAGAATAACGCCAGGCAACCTGAGTGTTCTGTGTTTGCCGCTTGTCGTCATCAAATTTACCACCCGGAAAGACGAAAATGTAGTTTGGAGTCGCCGCGAGAGCTGCGTGCATGACGCTGCCGCCTGGAAAATCGGGAAGGTGGACGATTTCGCCCGTGGCTAGGCCGATGCACCAGAAGGTATCGCGGAGTTTCGTCAGATCGTGAATGTCACTCGTGCCACCTAATACGTAGAGGTTTCCGCCGACCACTGTGCCGCTACAGTAGGCGCGAGGTGCAGGCAGTTCGGCGAGCAAGCGAATCCTTCCGGCGATGTCGCATAAGAGCACGTCGGCGCGAACATCGCTATCATCGATGCCACCGGCGAGGACGAGTTGTCCCTGCCAGACACCGTACGCGCCATAGGCAAACGCGTGCGGCAGCGCAGGCTGTCTTTGCCATCCGGAATCGGTCAGCTGCCAGCGCTTGGCAAGTGTGCGTTTGTTATCGCCTTCCCATTGTGTGCCGCCAGCTACAACTATCGTGTTGTTGAGTGAAGTTGCGGCCATTCCCGCCACACCCATTGGCAAGACGGGCTGAGGTTGCCATGGACTGCCTAACTGTGCGGCGTAACCTGCAGTCACAGCCAATGCCAACAGCGGAGAATAATGCTTGAGCATTGTTCAGAAACACCACGCCGGAATGATGGACGTTTTGAAATACTCAAAGCTTGGATGGGGAGTCGACACATGGGGCGGCAGCAACCGCCGAGTTAATTGAAACTCACGGAAGCCGGCACGTATTGCTCCGATTTGACGCGTGTGGCTTAAGTGGTTGTTCCCAAATATAGTTGTGTTGGCAACGTGACGACTCGCCGTTCGCCCGACGCGAGAATCTCCCCTGCGGTGAAGCCGATGCGTTCATAATCAATCTTCAAGCTGGATATACGATGGTCGGCTACGATTCCGGTACCCATGCCGGAGACCAGCCCGACGCGTTTCGGGCATTCGAGTCCGGCTTTGGCGAAGCTCTTCCAGAGGAGAAGGGCCACATTGTCCTCAAGGCAAAACACGCCGACACGTTTTGAGGACCCCTTCAGCCTGCTGAGAAACCGCTCCCTTTCTTCAGGGGTGGCGACCGAACAGATATTTTTGGGATCGATACCTGTGCCAAGACGGGTCGCCGACATGACCGCTGCATGTTGCATCAAGTCAATCGGGACCGCGTCAGTGAATGGCATGGCCATCAAGACCTCTTCATAACCACGAGCATAGAGGTGTCCGATAGCTAGGAGCGCACCTGCCTCAAAATCGGGTGCCACGCTAGAAATGCCGGCAATCCGCGAAGGCCGGCATACGATTGCTGCGTTAGTGAGCCGATTCGAAAACTCATCTAAGACCCCATCCAGCCAAATATCATCTAACAGGATGCCGGCGAATTGGCCATCGTGGTTTCGAAAAAACTCTGCCAACGACTCTCGCTGCTCGGCTGCACTGGCATGGACGGGAGGATGCGCGATATCAGTGTGGCGCACTAGCGTTTCATCGTGCACGAACAACATCGCCGCCCTATTGCTTCCGAACGCCTGGCTAAAACCATTCATAATCCCTTGATAGATGCGGCTCCAGTTCTGCAGTTTGCGAAGCAGGCATGCATAGGGCTTGTGGCGCTCGTAAAGCTTGCGGCTTTCATTGAGATAATAACGGCCGTTCTCCCGACGCCAGATCGTCTTCTCCTCACTTAGCCGCTTCAATAGGCGGCAGACACTGGCATTGGAAATTCGGTAGCGCTCGCCGAACTCACGAGTGGTCGGCAGCGGTACACGCGCATTCCACAACTGTGATGAGGCTACGCGGCGCACCTCTTGTTCCAGGTCTTCGATTCCTTTGCCGGGCGGGAATGCTTTGTTGGGCATAGTAGTCGTAACGTGTTTTCTCCGTAGGATACCACGGTTTATGGTCTTGTCGAATGTGGTTTTAACGACTAATACTCGTTGCGCAACATTAATGTTTGTTACAAATCGATGTCCATCGCGATACCTCTTCCGGATAGGCGTCACTCTGCCGCGATCCTCGCAGCGGTTCCTCTGCCATGGGACGAAGACACTGTGGTATTCATCTGTACATGATCGCCACCGCACCCAACTCCGAGGATCGCTTGGATTTTTTGCTCAAGAACTTGAGCCATCTGCTGCGCCGCGAGTTCGAGCAGCGGATACAGCAGAAGGGTTTTGGCCTCACGCGCGCCCAGTGGATCATCCTCTACCAAGTGTCGTTGCTGGAGGGCTGCCTCCAGTGTGAGCTGGCTGAATCCTTACAGTCCGATACGGCTACGGTCGGTCGCCAGATCAAACGGTTGGTGGCGGCGGGCTGGCTAGAACGTCGGGACGATCCCCGGGATGGACGTGTGCACCAGCTGTACATACGACCTCAGGCGCGGAATGTGCTTGTGCAACTGCGGCGACTGATAGCGCAGCTTTGTGAGGAATGTTTCACGGGAATTCCTCTGGAGCGGCGCGAGGTGTTGTTCGACGGCCTACTAATCATAAGAAAAAACCTTCTCGCCTGTTGGGTCCGGACTGAGGGTCGTCTCGCAGCGCCACGCATGCCAACATCGCGCAACTGACGGCAAAGGAGTTGACGAGCAAGCTCTTCGAGGACAGGGCGATGGGCAACGGAGGCGCCCTCTATTGGGGATTCGAGCAACACCTTTTCTGGAACATCAACGTTGATGTCTTCTGATCGAACTCATGTGGGTTTCGGGTTCCGGGCTTGGTCCCCACAGGATTCTGCTTCGGTGGAGCCAGAGATGGACGCGACAGCCGACTGACGTGACTCGTCTTTTTCGGGCCGACATTGATCAGGCGCTGCGTCAGGCCGCCAGCTGAGGATCGCCGCCGCAGCGCAAACAAACAGATTGTAGTGTTGGCCTCCTCGGGAAATCCGGGGAGGCCATCATGCCCCTGCAGGGGCTGTTTCAGCCGGGTTATAACGTCCGGCATCTTTCTCACATTTTGTAGAGGTTGGCGGGGGGCGGGTTAACCGCTAACTCGAACCACCAGCCGGCATGTCCGATGGGATCGTAGCTCCGACTATCGCGGGAAGTCCTGCGCCCGGCCTTATCGATCAGTTGTCATCACGACAATGGCGGCGCTCTCCCAAGGGAATCCGACTTTTTCGCGGGCGTCAGTGACGGCGACCGCCCCGGCCGGTTTGACGCCAGAGGGAAAACGCTAAGCCCGGGCGGAGTGGGGGCACATGCTCCGTTTTGTAGGCAACGGACGCGGGCCGTGGGGTAGGAGGCGTCTAGTCCTGCAAGCAGTCAGCAAATAGTTAGCTGCGTTACTAATATCTAGACTGTCCTTGCGTTGGGCGGCGTGGGCCAAAGCATGACAGAGAGTTTTTCGAGTTGTAGAGTCATTGTGGTTTGGTATACGCCTTATTGTGGCGTCATGTGTTGCGCACCGTCTCCCCCATGCTTTCTGATACTCCTGCTCTACGGAGTCTTTTGCTCAACCTGCTTCCCGGTTTAACGATCTCCGCAACGCCGAGACCATCGGGGCAACGCGTGGTTTTCTTCTGCCGCTTTGAGCCGAGGGCCGTGGGCAAGACAGAGCCGCGCCAGCGTGCCACTTGGGGAGAGGTGGTGCTCAAGGCCAGTGAAGGCATCCATCCCGCCCAGATCGCGTACCTGCAAAAAGAAATCGACATTCTTAACTCTCTCCACTCCAAACACTATCCCAAGCTACACTGGAACGAGACCTTCACTGAAGACCCGACGACTGGGGACAAACTCCCGCACCGGTTGTTTGTTACTATCGAGGAAAGGATCGCTGCAGAGCCTTTGAGCGCCTTGACTGCGCGGTACTGTACCGAGGCAAACGTGCTGAAACTCTTGGACGGCCTAGTGGATGCTCTGATGCCGTTGTGGAATCATCCGCAACGTCTCGTACACAGAGACATTAAACCCGACAATATTCTGATCCGCTCGGACGGGACTGTGGCCATCATTGATCTAGGGATTCTGCGTGAGGAAGGCTCTCCTGGGCTGACAGCCACCGGTCACCCCTTCGGTCCGTGCACGCCGCTCTACGCCAGCCCAGAGCAGGCAAGGAACGACAAACGTAATATCAGCTTCAAGAGTGATTTCTTCTCAATTGGCGTTGTCGCCTATGAACTCATCGCCGGTGAGCATCCATTTGGCGCGTTGACTGACCCAGTCATAGATATCCTCGATCGAGTGCAGATTCACACTCCTGCGACCCTTGCTGAGCGCAAGGTCGCGTCAAAAGCTTTTTCTGCCTTCGTCGCAAAGCTCATGGAGAAGTATCCATATCGGCGCCATCGGACCCCAGCGCAGCTACAAGAAGATCTCTGCTCACTTCAACATCCATCATGAAACTTCTACATCAATGCGGCCATTGCACAACATGGAACCTTGCAGCGTTTGACCAGGACGATTGCGGTGATGGTTTGATCTTCAGCCCGGTGCATGAAAGCCGCGCTAGACTCGAAGCATTGCCGCCGGAGATGCGAAAAGTCTCCTTTTTTGATCCGCAGTATTATCTGCCAAATTCGCAGAAGAGCAAATTGCATTCATATGACTTCTTTCCTGAGGTAATCGCCGCCGGTTTTTCGACCGCAGATTATTATCTCGTTGCGCTAAAATCGGCCCGCCTATGCATCGAATTCCAGGTTGAACAGGAGTATGATCGCGTCGTGATTCCGGCGCGCTATTTCAGTCAAATGGACCCGGATTATACTGAGAAGCAGGCAGCTTATACTGTGTTGCCGTTTTTGAAGGAGGCCGGTCGGCAAAAGGTGAAGAAACCCATTTATCTCACCCTGCCTCTGACCTCCCACATGATCGAAAATGCGACCTACCGCACCACCATTCTGAACTGGGTAACGAGCTTCCCAGAAATCGCGGGAATTTATCTAATCCCGGATTACGCTCGCCCGACCAAGCAGGTGCTTTCTAAGTCTTTCTTGGACGAAATGCTTAAGCTCTTAACGGAGGTTCAGGAGGTTGGCCTGAAAGTGACCGTAGGCTATTCCAACACAGAGAGCCTGCTTTATCTTCTGACCGGCGATATCGACATAACAATGGGTGCCTTCGAAAACACCCGCATGTTTTCTTTAGATAAGTTTGTGGAGAGTGATGAAGATCGACGTGGACCCAAGTCTCGCATTTATCTCCCAGGGCTGTTGAACTGGATCCAATTCAACGAGGCCAAAAGCCTGCAAAGTGCGGACGCTAAACTGTGGGCCAAGGTGTACAGGCCTACCCGGTTTGGCGATGCCGCGCTCAAACAGGCGATGGAACCGACATTCAATCAACCGGTGCTATATCGGCACTATTTCATCGCCTTTGCCGAACAGGTTGCGGCGCTGAAGAAGCTGACACGCTTAGATCGTTATAACACGATCCGTAGTTGGCTTAAGAACGCCATCTCCCTTAACGAGGCCATTTCTGATATTCCGATTGATTTCGAGCGGCACGGTCGTGGCGACCACCTCCAGCAGTGGTTGCATGTCGTCAATCGCTACTATACCGGTCACCTAAAATCGTAACTGTCTCCCAAGCTCGGCATTGGCGTGCCAGTACCGAAGGCTGGATCTAGGTACACGCTTCGCTGGCGCGAACCAAATCCGTGGTCGGCCGCCAGGAACCAATGTGATCAATCCCACATTGAGGCGCTTGAACTGACTTAAGTTTTTGATGCTTGAGGCAGATCGGGTAGCGTCCAAGAGCACCCAAGATTGGTGGGCATAGTCCAAATGGCGATAAGCCTGCGCGAGAGCGCGGTGCCATTCACCCAGTTTGGCCTCTATGGCTACGATCTCCTTTACGAGGGGAATCGGCTGCTTGCGTTTAATCCAGAGGTCCCGTTTTTTCCCGCGAGCGCAATAGCCGAGTTCCGAAAAACGTCGAAGGATCGCGAGCGTCGTATTGCGCTTCGTCCCGGTCAATTCTTCGAGAAAGGAGGTCGAGAAATGTCGGCGGTAGGGAATTTGACGGAGCGCGTATGCCCAGCGGGGCAGGATCTTCCCCAACGTGACATTTGAACGCCATTTGCGGCGCAAACGCACTTGAACGATGTCCGCGATACCGTTGGTAGAATCGAATTCCGTTCGTAAGAGGCGAGTGTCTGTAGAATGGGAAATGCGAACACACCCGAGATAGTGGGCGACCAATGCTCTCTCGGATCTAAAGCCACGTTTGTGGGGACCGGTGGAGCCAGACGCAGCGTGAGGTCTTTTGGGCCAGGGCATATAATGGTTCATTTCGTAACAGTGCGGCACTGACATCAAGCGAAAGTGTATGCCGACGCTTGCCGGATGACGCCTAAACGCTGAAGAGAGCCCCAAAGGGGTCGTACCGCGAGAGAGCATTGACTGCGCGGCTAACGAGTTGGACGACTCGTCAGCCGAATTCGGAACACAGAGATTTCGGCGCTAACTTCTCTGCTATGGCAGGCCGACGTCCCTTTTCCCACGACGAAGAGCGCAGGCTCCTACGCGTCGTCCGCAACCTGAAGCCGCGTGACCGGGCCCTGATCAAGGGCGCAATGGTTCACCGGGTTCCGAATCCACGAGGTCTTGGCGCTCACGATGGGCCATGTTTTGCGTGATAACCAGATCCTTCCGAGGATCGGCGTCGCCCCGCGCCATCTCAAAGGCGGCTACCCGACAGGGATGTCCGCAGGGGCCTGGGCGATGGCTTTGGATGGTATTGACGCAGCTCGCGGCGGGGCATGCGGCCCCAGTCTCGCTGCGCTGCGCCAGGTCACAGAAATCGGCGCTCTTTCACTGGCCATTTCCTTTTGCCGCCTCCTGCACCAACCGGAGAATCGACGCCTTAACCCGCGCAGACAGTCCGTCCCACTTTGCGAGGACTTGGAGGACGTCCGGCTCCAAACTTTGTGTGCCTCTTTGTATGTTCTCCCCCAATGCCCTGAGTTCAATCAATTGAGCTTTGATGGCTTCCAAATTCGCGACTAAGAGTTCGAACCTCTTCGCCCGCTCCATTTCCGCCAAGACTCTGGCCGCCGGAACCCGGCGGCTTTTTTGTTGGCCGGAGGCCGCAGACCGTTATGAGTGACGGCGTTGAAAGCCGCCGATTTCTTCACGCTGCCGCCGTCGCTTGCCGCTTTCGCGGCGCATTTCCCCGCCGAGGTGCCGCCGTGGGAATGGCTCCTGCGCATCGGCCCGGCCCTGGAGGCATTCCCGTTTAATACACCGCTGCCGCCGCTGCCGTCCGGCGTGCATGCCGAGGGTCCGCTCTGGATCCACCCGACGGTGAAGCTGCCGCCCTACGCCACCCTCATCGGACCGGCCTACCTCGGGGCCAACACCGAGATCCGGCCGGGCGCCTGGGTGCGCGGCAACGTCATCGTCGGCGAGGGCTGCGTGCTCGGCAACGCCTGCGAGTACAAAAACTGCCTGCTCATGGACGGCGTGGCGACGCCGCACTACAACTACGTGGGCGACTCGATCCTCGGCAATGGGGCGCATCTCGGCGCCGGGGCCATTTGTTCAAACTATCGTCTCGACCATCGCGACGTGCTGGTGCGCGAAGGCGACACCGTGCACACAACGGGCCTGCGCAAATTCGGCGCGATCCTCGGGGACGGCGCGGAGGTTGGCTGCAACGCCGTGCTCAATCCGGGCACCCTGCTCGGCAAACGCGCGCTCGTCATGCCGGCCATCGCTTTCGGCGGGTACCTGCCGGCCGGGCGCATCGGCCGGGTGCGCTACACCGTGGTCGACGAGGCGCGACGGGATTAAAAACTTGCCCGTGCCGCCGCTCTGACTCTTGCTCGGTTTTTCCCGCGAAAACCGCGCGGAAGCGACCACGAGCCAGCGCAAGACCATGAGGATACTATCCGGCATCCAGCCCTCCGGGGCACTGCACATCGGCAACTATTTCGGCATGATGAAGCCGGCCATTGAACTGCAGACGAAGGGGGAGTGCTACTATTTCATCGCCGACTACCACTCGATGACGTCGCTCACCGACGCCGCCGAGCGCCGCCGTCACACGCGGGAGAACGCGCTCGATTTCCTCGCGTGCGGCCTGGATCCGAAGAAAAGCGTGTTCTTCCGGCAGTCCGACCTGCCCGAGGTGACGGAGCTGACCTGGATCATCGGCGCGCTCACGCCGGTGGGGCTGCTGGAGCGCGCCCACGGCTACAAGGACAAGCTGGCCAAGGGCGGCGCGCCCAACTTCGGCCTCTTCGCCTATCCGGTGCTCATGGCCGCCGACATTCTCCTGTACGACTCCAACCTTGTGCCGGTCGGCCGGGACCAGAAGCAGCACGTCGAGATAACGCGCGACATCGCCATCAAGTTCAACCAGACCTACGGCGAGACGTTCGTCGTGCCCGAGCCGGACATCCGCGAGGAGGTCGCCACCGTGCCCGGCACCGACGGCCAGAAGATGAGCAAGAGCTACGGCAACACCATCGAGATTTTCGGCGACGAGAAGGCGATGCGGAAGCGGATCATGTCGATCGTCATGGACAGCCGCACGCCGCAGGAACCGAAGCCCGACGCCGACAAAAACATCGTGATCCAGCTGCTCAAGCTGGTCGCGCCGAACGACGTTGCCGCCGACTTTGCGAACCGCCTGCGGGCCGGCGGCCTCGGCTACGGCGACCTCAAAAAGGCCTTCTTCGAGCACTACTGGAATTATTTCGCCGCGGCCCGCGCCCGCCGCGCAGAGTTGCTGGCCAACCGCGATTATGTCGAGCAGGTGCTGCGCGACGGCGCCGGACGCGCCCGCGCCGTGGCGGCCAAGGTGCTGGCCCGCGCCCGGAAGGTCAGCGGCCTTGGCAGTTGAGCCGGCTCAGCCGTCAGTCAGCCGGGACAGCCGGAACAACGCGACATCGTGCGGAGCGATCTCGCCGGAGAAATTGCTGCTGGTCGTGCCGAGGTTCTTTTTCTGCCACACGTCGCGCACCTGATAGTTGCCCTTGAAATAATACTCCAGTTCCTTCCAGGCGTAGGTGATTTTCGCCGGGACCGGGCCGGGGTTCAGAATGCAGACCGCCCACTCGTCGTGGGAAAGCTGCTTCACCCAGACTTCATGATCGGGATGCGTCTCCCAGCGCTGCGCCTGCTTGCCCAGCGGATCCTGGTCGATCGCGATGACATCCCGGTCGGTCAGGATGTCGCGAATCTCCTTCGACATGTTCCGGACGTCGTTGCCCGCCATCAGCGGCGCGGCCAGCATGCACCACAGGCTGAAGTGGGCCCGCGACTCGGCGAGCGTCAGACCGTTGTTGCCCACTTCGAGCATGTCGGGATCGTTCCAGTGACCCGGCCCGGCGAACTCGAACAGCTCCACCTGGGAGTCGAGAATGACCTTCCAGCCCATGGACCACTTCTTCCGGCAGTCATAGCAGTTGGTGATGTCGCCGGTCGTGCGCCAGAGATGGCCCACGTCCTTGGCCCACTCCCACGGTTTGTTCTGGCCCCACTCGCACAGGCTGAAGACGATCGGCCGGCCGGCCGTATGCAGCGCGTCGCGCATGGTCTTGTAGGTTTCACGGGCGTCCGCGGTGCCATGGTTGCACCAATCATACTTCAGGTAGTCGACGCCCCAGGCGGCGTAACGGAGCGCATCTTGATATTCATGGCCGCGTCCTCCGGGGAAATCCGCGCAGGTCCGCGTGCCGGCGCAGTTGTGGATGCCGAACTTGAAACCCTTGCTGTGGAGAAAATCGCCCAGCGCCTTCATGCCGCTTGGGAACTTGAGGGGATCCGCCACGATGGTGCCGTCGGCGGCGCGGTCCTTGGCCTCCCAGCAGTCGTCGACGACGATGTACACATAGCCGGCGTCGCGCATGCCGTTGTCGATCATGGTCTGGGCGGTCTCCTTGACCAGACGTTCGTCGATGTTCGCCGCGAACGTGTTCCAGGTGTTCCAGCCCATCGGCGGGGTCAGCGCCAGGCCCTCAAATTTTTGGGCCCAGGCAGTGGTGGTGAGCAACAGCGTCGCGAGGAGCAGGTTTTTTTTCATGGGGGGAATCAGTTGCGGAACAACCTTCGACGAAGATCCAGAGAAAAGGGGTGGCGTCGTTGCGGGCGGGGTCAAACAGATTGCGCCAGGGTGTCCGCACCCTGCCGGCCTCCGCCAACCGGGCGGAAGGACGGCGGGCACGGTTCCCAGGGAACCCAATTCCCGCCGGCCTGACAATAGCACCCTCTGCAAAAGACCCGTGAAAGTACCTTTCTCGCCGTCTTCCGGCCGGCGGCGGCGGATATTCTCCTTGGTTCGGAAGGCGGCGGCCCTAACGTCGCCGGACGCCAAGCCATGACGCGATCTTCCACGAAGGCCAGTGTGCTGTCTTCCGTCCTCGGTCTGCTGGTTTTTGCCGGCTGCGCAACCATGCACAAAACGCCGCCATCCGCGCCGCCGGCGCTGCCGGTGGTGAAACTGCCGGTGACGCCGCCAACCGCGCCGTCCGGGAAAACACCTCGCGTCCCCGAACAGATGATGCTGATCGAATCCGTTCCGCCCGGTGCCATCATCGTGGTGGACGGCCGGCCGGTGGGGAAGGCGCCGCTGCGGCTGGCCGTGCCGGCCTCGGCGCAGGGTTTTTTCCTGAACGACGTGGAAATCAGGGCGCGCTTTGTCGCGACCGACGCGACCGAGGTGTCGCGCACCGCCATGGAGGAGTTCACCCCTCGCGACAAGGTGCCGGCCGTGCTGCATTTCACGCCCGAAGGAGCGCAGCGCGCCGCGCGGTGATCCAGGCGCCGTTCAAAGCGACGGTTTTCTCAACGGCGTCAGGGTGACCGGTCCGAGCAGGCCGGAATCGAAGAGCGGCCAGCTGGAGGCATCGAGCGGCCGGTAGTTCCGGCTCAGGACGTTGGCATCGTAGAAGTATTTCCAGTTCACCTTGCGCTGGTCCAGATCGCGAACGCGGTTGGCGGCGAGGTTGGTGACCTCGACCTCCAGCGTGTTCTTGCCGGGCTGGAGCCATTGACCGACGGCGGCCTGGAACGGGGCGCCCCAGAACGCGCCGACTTCGTGGCCGTTCAGTTTCACGCGGGCGCTCTCGCAAACCCTGCCCAGATCGAGCAGCCAGTCTCCGGCTTCGCCCGCCGGACGGTCAAACGCGAGGGTGTAGCGCGCGGTGCCGGCGAAGCGTCTGGCCTCGGCATCGTCCCATGTCGTCCATGAAGCCAGTTGCGGCGTCTCGTGGGTGGCCGGCAGCACGGGCCCTCCGTCCACAAACTGCACCCGCCAGGTGCCGGCGACGGGCTGCGGCTCGCCGGCCGGCTCGGAATAGGGCCAGGCCGAGCCCGGCACGGATTGACCGGCAAACGTCCGCAGAAGGCAGGACTCACCCGGCTGCAACTGCAGATAGACCTGGGTGGAGCCGTCCGCACCCTGACGCACCGCCGCCACGCCGGCGCGGTGGTCATACCGCGGATCGAGAATCACGGCCGATTTCGCGGAGGTGCCGAGCGTCACCCAGCCGTCCACCGCGTGGTCGCCCCGATTGGCAAAGAAATAATGATGACCCTGTGCATGCGTGCGTCGCACGAACCGCAGTCCGAGATCCACGGCTGATTCCCGTGGCACGCCGGCGGTGCGCAGCAGGGCGTCAATGTCGGTTCCCACGAGAAACTGGCCCTGGCCGATCGTCGCTTTCTGCAGGTTTCCATTCGTAGCCGGCTCGAGTTTGATGGAGTCAAGCAACGCCTTGAATTCCGCCCGGCGTTTTTCCAGGTCGTTCCATCCCGGCACGTCGGACGGCAGCCTCCCCAGCACGAGGATGGTCGCGCCCTCCCGCGCCAGTTGGACCAGTTTGCGCAGCGTCGGCTCCGGCATGAGGCGGCAGTCCGGCACGAGCACCACGCGCCAGGTGTTGCCGCCGATGGCCACCCGTCCCCGCCCGCCCGTTGCCTCCGCCAGAAAGTGATCGGACACATGGTCATAACCGTAGCCGCGCTGCCACAGGGTCGTGGCGGCGGCATAAAACGGATGCCGGCCCAGCCACTGCTCGACGTTGTGGATGGTGAACGGCATCAGCAAATCCGCCGGAGCCTGCCAGATGTCATGCAGCGGAAAGTAAAGCAGCACGTCGTTCGCCGCCGCCCCGTCTTGCAGCACGGACTGGCAGCGGGTCACGTAGGCGTTGAACTCCGGCAGGTCGCGCCAGAGGCCGCCGTCGGGGCCGAAATTCACCGCGGCGTAAAACTGCCAGCCGGGCCACGGCGCCTCCGCCGGCGAATAGGGAATGCCGTGAAAGAAGATATGGTTGACGCCGGTAAGAAACAGGTAGTCCGCCGCCTGCTTGACCTGCGACAGCGTCGCCTGAAAAGGCTCGTTCAGCCAGGTGAACGATTCGGCGGAGGCCAGCCGGCGCCCGGCCACGTGCGCGGCCGAGGAGGAGAATTTGTTTATGACGACGTTGCGTTCATCGACGCTGCCGAAGATCTCGGTTTCGGGAATGTCCGCGTTCGCATAGAGATCAACCAGGTTGACCGGCGCGCCATGCGCCTGGTTGCGGACGATGCTGCCATGCGCATGCGCCCATTCCTTCCAGCGGCGCATATAGGTCTCATGGAGTTCCGCGATGGTCGCCCGGTAGTCGTATTTCACCCGGGCCACGGAGTCGTCCGGACCGTCGCCAAACAGCGCGGGCAGCTGCGTGCGCAGATCGTAACCGCGGCGCATGGCGAATTCGCGGAGAAATTCGCTCGTCCAGGTCGCCCCGAAATACTCGAAAGAGTCGTGGAAATGGGAGCGGGGCATGTCACCCTGGTAACCCGCAAACGCCCGGTCGAAGACCGCCAGATAGTCGTTCATGGCCTTGACCGAGTAAGGGTCGAGCACGTCGCCCGCGCCGCCGGGCGCGGCCCGCTTCACCTTCTGGATTGGGCCGGACCGGATCACGCTGTAAAGCCGCCACCGGCCCGGCGGCGCGGTCCAGTCAAGACGACCGTCGTGAACCCGGGCCGTGAGATCGGTTTGCCCGCCGTTTTCCGAAACGGCCACGAGGCACTGCAGCTGCCCGTCGGGCAGCGGGTCTCCTAGCGTGCCGCCTCCGGCAAGATCGTAGCGTTTAAGAATGACGCCGGAGGAAGCATCCGTCGGCGATACAAACGGTCCGCCGAACGGCCAGCCGGTGCCGGTGGTCAGGTCCACGCCGAGGCCGAGGCGCCGGGCCTCGATGGTGGTGTGGGCCAGCATCGCCATCCATTGCGGCGAAAGGAAGTCGATGAAACGGTCCTCGTACCCCTTCGCACCGTAGATCGGGCAGATTTCAACGCCGCCAAGGCCGGCCTGCTGGAAGAGCGTGAGCTGGCGCGTCAGATTCTCCTTGTCCACCGCGCTGCCCAGCCACCACCAGCGCGTCCAGGGATGGGCTTCCCGGGTGACGGCCGGCCAGCCGAGGGGATCGGGGGTCCCGGCGTTTTCGCCGGACCCGGTGGCGGCGAGCAGGCCCAACGGGGCCAGGATTGAGGCGAGGGCAGGGAGGGTCTTGCGGAGGAGGTTCGACATCGGATTTGGCCGGTCATCGACCGGCAGTTTCGTGACAACCGCGTGATTCGGGTTGAAGATGTTGGGTTGCCTTCTCTGGTTTCCCCGGACCGCTGTCCAGCCTCGGATGCGGGGCGCCTAGCCGGCGAAGGCAAACCGCGGGATCTTCCGGCCGGCGCGCAGGAGGACCAGTGCGCGCGCCTCGGCGGTGCGCATGCGTTTCTTGTTTGCCGGCCGGAGGTCATCGTGGCCGGCGAGGTGCAGCCAGCCATGCACCAGATACAGCGTCAGCTCTTCGGAGAAATCGCGCCCGTGTTTCGCCGCGAAGGCGCGGGCGGCGTCGGCGGAGAGGCAGATCTCGCCCGCCAGCCCCGACCCGGTCGGGGCCAGCCCGCTGGCCGGGGCGCCGGCAAAGGTGATGACGTCGGTCGTCGATACATCGCCGAGGAACGTGGCATGCAGGCGCGCCAGGGCGGAGTCGGTGAGAAAGGCGAGGGAGAGTTCGCCCGGAGGCACGCCCGGGGTGGTCGAAGGTCGATCCTCCGTCGCCAAGGCTTTGGAGGACAGGGGGTCGAGGGTCGATCCTCCGTCGCCAAGGCTTTGGAGGACAAGGGGGCGCGGGGCGGAAACCGGAAGTCGGAGGGCAGAGGTCGGCGGCCCGAGGATTTCCGCGGCGTGTGCATCCAAGCAATGAATGACGGCGATGACGGCACGGCGGTCAAGCCGGAGCCGCGGATGGCCGTTGTGGATGCGGACCGGGCGCGGTCTCCAGCCGGCCGGGGCCTTCGACCTTCGACTTTGGACCTTCGACCGTTTTAGCGGCTTACCCCGCGCCCCGCTCCGATTTGCTGGGAACATTCCGGGCCTCGGGTTTCTCAATGGCGGGCGAGTAGGCGACGCGCGCGTGGAGCATATTGAGCAGGGTGAAGGTGAAGCTGCTCTTAATCTGGCTGAGTTCGGCGAGGGTGAGCGGCGCCTCGTCGAGCTGGTCGTCCGCGAGGCGGCTTTCGAAGATCTGGTCGATGAGTTCGCCGAGGTGCTGGGGGGTCACGCGGCGGAGCGAGCGCGTGGCGGCCTCGACGCCGTCGGCCAGCATGATGATGGCACTTTCCTTGAATTGCGGCTTGGGGCCGTCGTAGCGGTAGGTGGTCTCGCAGACGCGCGCCGCCAGGCCGGGGGCGAACGGGTCGCGCGATGCGCCGGGGGGGGGCGGAGGGTTGCCGGCCGCGGCGGGCGGCAGCGGCGGGCGGCTGTCGCCGCCCCGGGCGCGCTGGTAGAAAGACTGGATGAGCGTGGTGCCGTGGTGCTGCTGGATCACGTCGACGACGGCCTTGGGCAGCCGGTGCTTGAGCGCGAGGTCGACGCCCTCCTTGACGTGGCTCTTGATGATGAGCGCGGAGAATGACGGACTGCGCTCGTTGTGCGGGTTCACGCCCTCGCGCTGGTTCTCGGAGAAATACTCGGGCTTGGTGATCTTGCCAATGTCGTGGAAGAGCGCGCAGACGCGGCAGAGGAGCGGGTTGGCGCCGATGGCGTTGGCGGCGTTCTCCGCGAGGTTGGCGACGACGAGGCTGTGGTGGTAAGTGCCGGGCGCCTCCATCTGCATGCGGTGCAGCAACGGATGGTTGTAGTCCGTCAGCTCCAGCAGGGTGATGTCGGTGGTCCGTTGGAACAGGCCCTCCAGCACCGGCAGCAGGCCGGCGACGGCCACGCCCGTGAGCAGGCCCGTGAGGAGGCCGGCGGCCATCTGCCGGAGCACAATGAGGATGGGCAGCTGGTCGGCGAAGCCGATGAGCAGTGCGAAGCAGGCGACCGTGAGGCCGCCCAGACCGGCCGCGCGCACGACCCGGCTGCGCTGGCGGATGGCGCGGCTGGAGAAGATGCCGACCATTGACGCGAGAAAAGTGATGACGAGCAGGTCGAGCCGGTTTCCGTAGATGACACTGGTGAAAATCGAGATGAGCAGCGCCATGAAGATCGCCGAACCTGCGTCGATGAGGATGGCGACGATCAGCGGCGCGAGCGCGGTCGGCGCGACATACGGCAGGAGGGACGCCGCGGCGATGTTCTGCATGAAGAACGGCAGCTGGCCGATCCAATAGGTGGTGCGCACCAGCGCGAGGTTGAGGATGACCACGAGGGCGAGCAGGGCGAGGCGGCCGTTGCTGCGCATGGTCTCGGGATCCTCGAGCCGGATGTAGAACATCGAGGCCATCACCATGGCGAGCACGAGGAGGATGCGGCCGAAGAGCTGCAGGCCCTCGTTGAGGACCACGTCGCCGTTGTGCAGGAGAAAATCGCGGTGCGCGACGAGCATCTCGTACTGCTCGGGCGCGACGCGGGTGCCGGGCTCGATGATCGTCTGGCCCCGCTCGACCGAGACGGTGACGGGCCTGAGGTCGGTGAGCACCTGCTGCTGGAGGCGCTCGGTGGCCTCGCGGTCGTAGAGGAGATTGGGCGTGACGCCGTTGCTGAAGAGGCGGAAGAGCGCGAGCGTGGCCTCGCGGCTTACGCCCTCGGCGGCGAGGTTGATGCGCAGGAAGGTGAGCGCCTCCTCCAGCGACTGCACGCGCACCCGGGCGATCTCGCCCGAGGGGCGGCGCACGCGGAAGAGCGAGATGCTGTCGGACGTGCCGGCGGCGAACGGACGGCTGTTGTCGTACACGCCCTCATGATAGATCTCGCGCAGGGCCGCCAGACCGTTTTCGACGATGGCAAAGCGCGTCTTGGCGTCACCGAGCGAGAGCAGCGCGGCCACGTCGTCGGGGGCGACGCGATAGGGACCCTTGGCGTTGAACACCTCGACGATGGAGGTGAGCTCAGCGGTGCGCCGGGCCGAGGGCGAGAACGCGCCCTGCATGCCGGAGGCGGCGACGGTGTTGGCGGGATAATCGCGCTCGAGTTTCTCCAGGGCGGCGAGCAGCTCGCGAAGGTTGGCCTCGAATTGCTGCAACGGGCCGAACTCGAGCTGGTAGACGGGCGGCACGCGGTTGAGGAGCTGGGTGCGACTGAGCTCGGTCTTGAGCTTGCTTTCGTAGCTGAAGGGCGCGCCCGCGACGATGCGCACCATGGCAAGCTGGTTCTGCAGCACGGGCAGCGTGGCCGACGAAACCCCGACGAAACTGATGAGCACGATGGCCGCGACCGTGGCCACGAAAATCAGGAACGCCACCGGCGTGCTCTGCTGCAGATAGTCCGCGGCGGCGGACGTGTGCACGGTCTTGCGCCGGCGCCGGGGAGCGACGGCGAAACCGCCGCGGAGGAGCTTGAACTGGTGGAAAAACGCCATGTGACGGCGGGGGCGGCTTGCGCCTAGGCCTTCTCCTCCTCCTCGTGACCGGAGGTGATGGGGTGCCGGTAGCGGTCGTAGGCCTCGATGATCTTCTGGACGAGAGGGGGGCGCACGACGTCGGCGCCGGTGAAGTAGTGGAAGTCGATGCCGGCGATGCCGTTCAGGATGTGCTTCACCTGCAGCAGACCTGACTGCTGCGGACGGGGCAGATCGATCTGCGTGATGTCGCCGGTGACGACCATGCGCGCATCCTCACCGAGGCGCGTCAGGAACATCATCATTTGCTCCGGCGTGGTGTTCTGCGCCTCGTCAAGGATGATGAACGCGCTGGAAAGCGTGCGGCCGCGCATGTAGGCGAGCGGTGCGATTTCAATGACACCTTTCTCGACCAGCCGCGCGACGTCCTCGGCGTCAAGCATGTCGTTCATGGCGTCGTAGAGCGGACGCAGGTAGGGAAGGATTTTCTCGCGCAGGTCGCCGGGCAGGAAACCGAGCGCTTCGCCGGCCTCGACCGCAGGCCGGGTCAGGACGATGCGCTGCACCTGGTTTTTGAGGAGGGCGGAGATGGCGGCAGCGACGGCGAGGTAGGTTTTGCCCGTCCCCGCGGGGCCGATCCCGAAGACAACAGGATTCTTCTGGATCGCCTGGAGGTAGAGCTTCTGGCCGATGGTCTTCGGCACGATCCGCTTGCGGTTGGTGGTAATGACCAGCGGCTCCGAGAAGAGCGTGCGCATCTGCGCGCCGTTGCCTTGGGCGAAGCCATCAAGCAGCTGGGTGAAATCCGAGTTGCGCAGGGTGAGGCCCTGCTGGCGTCCGTCATTGAGGAAGGTGAAAAAGCCCTCGACGCGCGCGATGTCATCATCGGCGCCGTCGACCTTCAGCCAGTCTTCCCGGGTGGCGAGTTTCACGTTGAACGTTTTTTCGACCGCCAGCAGGTTCTCCTCGCGGCCGCAGTAGAGCTGATGCAGGTGGCGGGGGTTCTGGTAATAAAGCGTTTTCGAGGACACGGGGGAATTTCGGATGGTGGATGGCGGAAGCCGGCAAGGAGCCCGTCTGAATCAGCGGGCTTTCCGTTTTGGGGTCTTCGCCTTCCGGTATCCGGCCTGCCCGCCGGAGCCTTGGCGAAGGCGGGCATCCGGTTTCCGGCTTGGGGCGCCCAGTACGCCGGGCAGGGCGGCGCGGAGCCGGTCATAGGTGGCGGCGAGCGCCTGCGGCAGGATGCGGGTCTGGCCGATCACAGGCATGAAATTATTGTCGCCATTCCAGCGCGGCACGATGTGGGCGTGCAGGTGCGCGATGCTGCCGCCGGCAGCGGATCCGAGATTGAAGCCGATGTTGAAACCGTCGGGCTTGACGGCGGCGCGCAGTACTTCCTTGCCCAGGGTGATGATTTCCATGAGGTCCGCGCGCTCGGCCCGCGTCAGTTCCGCCAGGTCGGCGACGGCGCGGAACGGGACGGCGAGCAGATGCCCGGGGTTGTACGGAAACTTGTTGAGAACCAGGTAGGACCGCCGGCTGCGATGGAGGATGCAGGCGGCGCGGTCGTCGCCGAGCGCCGGCAGTTCGGTGAAAAGCCGGGCGTCTCCGGATGACTTGGGTGCCTCGATGTAACTCATCCGCCAGTAGGCGTGAAGCTGGTGCATTTGAGAAGCGGGGCAGCGTAGGGCGGGGTCCGGCGATGTCAAAACGCGATTGGACGGGGACATGCGGGATTGTCGGAACCGGCCGGCCCGCGGTCCGGCCGAGCTGCGCAAGTCCCCGCCCGGTACGGAACTTGACATCATTTGCCTCCGGCAGCACCGTCGACCCACTTCCAGTTCACTTTGTAAGAAGTGGGCCTTCGGCCCGCTTTTTTTTTCCCATTAATCAATCCATATGAGTAGCGAAATCCTTTCCGTCCTCGAATACATGGAGAAGGAAAAGGGGATCGGTCGTGCCGACATGATCGCCGCGATCGTCAACGCCATCAAGGCGGCGGCCCAGAAGGGGGTGAATTCGGGTCAGGAGTTGAAGATCGAAATCAACCCGAAGAACGGCCAGCTGCACGCGTGGACGTTGCTCAAGGTCGTCGATTCCATCAGCAATCCGCGGACCGAGATCCATGTTGAAAAGGCGCAATTGCTGAAGGCCGGCGCCCAGCTCGGCGAGGTGATCGAGAAGGAGGTCGATCCGTCCTACCTCGGCCGCATCGCCGCCCAGACCGCGCGGCAGGCGATCATGCAGAAGCTCCGCCAGTTCGAGAAGGAGCGCATCTATGACGATTTCAAGGATCGCGTCGGCGACATCGTCACCGGCATCGTGCGCCGCCGCGAGCGCAGCGATCTTTTCATCGATCTGGGCAAGGCCGAGGCCATGATGCCGGGCAAGGAACAGGTGCCCGGCGAGGACTACGCGCCCGGCGAGCGCATCCGCTGCCTGCTGCTGGAAATTGAGAACACGAGCCGCGGCCCCGAACTCATCCTCAGCCGCGCCAGTCCGAAGTTTGTCCGCCGCCTGTTCGAGCTCGAAGTCACGGAAATCGCCGACGGCACGGTCAAGATCGAGGCGTTCGCCCGCGAGCCCGGCTACCGCACGAAGATCGCCGTCTCCACGACCGACCCGAAGGTCGATCCGGTAGGGGCCTGCGTCGGCGCCCGCGGCGCCCGCGTGAAATCCATCGTGCGGGAACTGGGCGGCGAGAAGATCGACATCGTCCGCCATTTCACCGATCCGCGCGAGATGGTCGCCGAGGCGCTCAAGCCGGCCATCCTGCGCGACATCATCATCGATGAGAAGAACCGCCGGGTCGGCATCGTGGTGTCTGAGGAGGACCTGGCCGTGGCCATCGGCAAGAAGGGCCAGAACGCCCGCCTTACCTCGCGCCTCATCGGCTGGAAGCTCGACATCATGAAAGTGCAGACGGTCGCCACCACGCTGGAGGAGAAAAAAGGCATGGCGGCGTCGGGTTTGACGAAAATCCCCGGCATCGACGATGCCACGGCCCAGCGCCTGGTGGTGGCCGGTTTCGCCTCGGTCGAGCTGTTCGACGGGGTCGAGAGCGACGATCTCGTGGGCGCGGGCTTCACGACTGAGGAAGCCGACGACATCCTCAAGAAAGTCGCCACGTTTACTGGCGCCCAGAAATAACCCTTCCCTTTCCGCCCGTCCCTCCCCGTCTTCGCACCCGCCCACCTGCTGATGAGTATCCGCCTCCACGAACTCGCCAAAAAAATCGGCATGGGCAACAAGGAGCTCCTCGCCTTGTTGAAGGCGCGCGACTACCCCGTCAAAACGGTCTCAAGTACCATCGACAAAATCACGGCGGAGGCCTTGGAACAGGAAATCGGGCACAAAAAGATGGCTCCGGGCGACACCCCGGCGGCCTCCGCCCACGAAGGTGCGGTCGGGGGGCAGGGTGGGAAAGCCGCCGCGGCGGCCGTGGCCGAGCCGGCGGAGAAGCCGCCGAGTTTCACCACGCGGTTGCCGCAGGGAGTTTTTGTAAGGTCCGCGCAGGACATCGCCCGCGAGAAGGAGGAACAGGCCAAGGCCAGCCGCCCGCAGGTTGTGTTCCCGGCTCCACGTCCGGCGGCGCCGCCGCCGGTTATGCGCAGCGCCCCGCCGATGCCAAGCCGTCCTCCGGTGGCGGCTCCGCCGGTGAGTCGGCCGGCCCCCGTGACGCCGCCCCCGCCGCCGGTCCGGCCGGCAGCGCCCCCGGCGCCACCTGCGCCTCCGCCCGTGGTTCACGCGGTGCCTGTCACCATCCAGGTGTCGGCTGCGCCGGTGTCCACCCCGCCGCTGCCGCCTCCCGCCCCCCTGCGTTCTGCTCCGCCACCGGTTTCCCGGCCGTTGGCAGCTCCGCCGGTGCCCGTCCCCGTCTCGACGCCCTCCGTCACGGTGATCGCGTCGGGTGACATCAAAATCATCCATTTCAAGCCGCCGGTCATTGTGCGCGACTTCGCGACGGCGTTGGGCCTGAAACCGTTCAAACTCACCGGCGAATTGATGGAGATGGGCATCTTCGCCGGGATGAACCAGAGCATCGAGGAGACGGTGGCGATAAAGATCGCCGAGCGGCACGGCTGCCTGCTCGAGATCAAACATCGCGGCGAGGTGGTGGCGCCGGTTGCCCCCAAGGAAAAGGTGGAGAAGCCTGTGGAGGACGAGTCCAAGTTCCTCCAGCCGCGTCCGCCGGTGGTGTGCATCCTCGGTCACGTTGACCACGGCAAGACCTCGCTGCTCGACGCCATCCGCAAGGCCCACGTCGCCGCCGGCGAGGCGGGCGGCATCACCCAGCACATCGGCGCCTATCAGGTCGAGTTCAAGAACCGCCAGATCACCTTCCTCGACACGCCCGGCCACGCCGCCTTCAACAAGATGCGCGCCCGCGGCGCCAGTGTCACCGACATCGCCGTACTCGTGGTGGCGGCTGACGACGGTTTCATGCCGCAGACCGACGAGGCGCTGAAGCACGTGCAGAACGCCAAGGTCACGCTCATCGTCGCGGTCAACAAGATGGACGTCAAAGGCGCCAACCTCGACCGCGTGAAGGGCCAGATGCAGGAGCGCAACATCCCGCCCGAGGACTGGGGCGGCGAGACCATCACCGTGCCCGTGGCCGCCGTCAAGGACCAGGGCATCACCGACCTGCTCGACTACATCCTCCTGCAGGCCGATGTGCTCGAGTTGAAGGCCAATCCGAAGGCCGAGGCCTCGGGCGTCATCATCGAGTCGCAGATCGACGCCGGCCGCGGTCCGTCCGCGACCGTCATTGTGCAGCGCGGCACGCTCCACACGGGCGACGCCATCGTGTGCGGCCCGCATTACGCCCGGGTGCGCGCCATGTTCGACGACCGGGGCGAGTCCGTGAAGGAAGCGCCGCCCTCGATGCCGGTGAAGATCATCGGCTGGTCCGGCGCCCCCGACAGCGGCGTGGCCTTCAAGACGGTGAAGAACGCCCGCGAGGCCGAGCGGCTGGCCGAGGTGGAGCAGGACCGCCTCAAGAAGGAGACCGTCACGCTGGACTCGAAGCCGAAGGAGGTTTCGGTCGAAAAGCTTTTCGCCGAGATCGCCGCGTCCCAGCAGAAGACGCTGCGCGTCGTGCTGAAGTGCGACGTGTTCGGCTCCATCGAGGCCGTGCGCAACCTTCTCGACGGCATCAAGAGTCCGAAGGTCTCCCTGGAAATCCTTTCCGGGGAGGTCGGCTTGATTGGCAAGAACGACGTCCTCATGGCCGGCGCCGCGGGCGCGGTCATCGTCGGCTTCAACACCAAGCTCGAAAACGGCGTCACCCCGCTCGCCAAGCACCACGGCGTGCGCATCGAGACCTTTGAGATCATCTACGAGCTGGGCGACAAGGTGCGGGAGATGATGGCCGACCTGCTCGAACCTGAACTGCGCGAGATCAAGCTCGGTGCGGCCGAGGTGCGCCAGATCTTTCCTGTCTCCAAGGGCTTCGTGGCCGGCTGTCTGGTCACCGAGGGCCGGGTCAGCCGCAACGCCCCCGCCCGCGTGCGCCGCGGCAAGGAGGTCGTCTTCGAGGGCCGCGTCGGCACGCTCCGGCGTTTCAAGGACGACGCCAACGACGTGCGCGCCGGCCTGGAATGCGGCATCCGCCTCGACGGTTTCGACGGCTACAAGGAGGCTGACGTCATCGAGTGCCTCGAGATTCAGAAGGTCCGGGCGGCGCTCTGAACAATTTCGGATTGCGGATACCGGATTTCGGATCGTGCTTTCTGGTATCCGGGATCCGCCATCGCCATGTCCAACCGCACCCTTCGCGTCAACGAACTCATCCAGCGCGAGATCAGCGCCTACCTGCACACGCGCTATCAAAGCGAGGCGGTGCGGATCACCGTCACCAGCGTGGCGGTGTCGCCCGACCTGCATGACGGGCGGGTGTTCTACTCCGTGCTGGGCGGGAAGGATGAGGTGGCCGAGTGCAGCCGGTGGCTGCGGGAGAAAACCGGGGAGATCCGGCACATGGTCGGGAAGCAGGTCATCCTCAAGAACGTACCCAGGCTGGAGTTTATCCACGACACCTCGCCCGAACGCGGCACCCGCGTGATCCAGGTGCTGGACGAAATCAAGGCGAAGGAACGCCCTGCATCGTAGTTTCAACCACGGATGACGCGATGAAACGGATTGGGGAGGTTGTCTTCAAGTGTTGCCAAAGCCGTGAGGCCTTGGAACCAAGGCAGGTCCGAACTCTCCCGAGTCTGGCTGCGGGGCAGAAGATGACCCGATCTTTATCCGTGCCCATCCGTGAAATCCGTGGTGTAAGAAACAGCTGATCTGATGGAGACGTTTTATCCCGAGCTTTCGCCGCGGTTCGCCGGGTTTCTGGCGCAGTTGTCCGGCCGCAAGATCGCCGTCGTGGGACACGCGCGGCCGGACGGCGACTGCATCGGCTCGCAGGCGGCACTGGCCCGCGTGCTGCGCGCCCGGGGCCACGAGGTCGCGTGCCTCAATCCCGATCCCGTGCCGCGCCGGCTGCAGTTCCTCGTCGACGGGCTGACGTTCCTGCGCCCGGCCGGGTTTTCCGCGGACGACTACGCGGCGGTGTTCGTCGACTGCGCCGACCACGACCGCGCGGGCCAGAAGCTGAAGGCGCGCTTCCCGTCGCCTTTCGGCAACATCGACCACCACCTGTCCAGCGCCGTCTTCGCCCGGCACAATTTCGTCGATCCCGCCTCCGCCGCCACCGCGGAGATCCTGGCGGGGATGCTGCTCGACAACGGACTGCCGATCGACGCCGCGACGGCTCAGGGACTCTACGTCGGCATTCTCACCGACACGGGCCAGTTCCGTTTCAACTCCACGTCGCGCCGCACCTTCCTGCTGGCCGCGGAGCTGCGGACCCGCGGCGCCGACCCCGCCGAGGCCGGCTACGAACTCTACGAGCGCGAGACGGCCGGCACGCTGCAGCTCCTGCAGCGGTTTCTCGCCTCGCTGCGCTTCGAGGGCGGCGGCCGCATCTGCATCGGGTTGCTTCCGGACGGCGTGTTTGCCGACACGGGGACGACGCCCGAGGACACCGAGGGCATGGTGGATTACGCCCGCGCCATAGACGGCGTCGACATCGGCGTACTCATCGAGGAGCAGCCCGACGGCATCAAGGCCAGCCTGCGGGCGAAGGATCCGGCCTATCGGCTCGACCTGGTCGCCGCCGGGTTCAACGGCGGCGGTCACGCCTGCGCGGCGGGCCTCAATCTCAAGGGCGAAACGCCAGGCTCGTTTTATCCGCGTCTCGTCGCCGCGCTCGAAAAGCAAATCCACGCGGTCGATGCCGGACAGCGGCTGTCACAGGGGTAAGGCCATCTGGTCAGTCGGAGAGCCGGCGCGCGCGCAACCTGGGTTACTTCAGCACCACGGTGTTGCCGCGCTCGGGCATCTTCCCGTCCACGAGCTTGCAGTAGGAGATCTTGTCCCGGGGGCTGGTCACCTGGATCGTGCCGACGGTTTCGCCCTCGCTGCTGCCGAGGATCTCGCCGGTCGAGGGATCGGTGAGCGTTTCGCCCGGCTTGCGCACCAGGCACGTCTGGCCGGCGGCGATGCCGTAGTTCACCCCGAGGCTGATGATGACCTGATCGCCGGACACCGTGATGACCGTGCCCTCGATGGGCGTACCCTCCATTTTTTCCGCGATGAATTTCACGGCCTGGTTGATGCAATCCTGCGCCGCCTCGCCGACGGGCGTCTTGGCAAAGGAACTCAGGCCCCCGCCGACATTGCCGCCGGAATAGCCGAGATTGAGGCTGGTTTTTCCGGCTTCGCCGCGAATGCGTTCCTCGGCCACGATCTGGCCGGACGTCGTGTCGACTAGCTTGACGACGATCACGATCTGCGACTTGGCGGAGGAGCCGCCGATATGGATGCCNNTGGGCCACATCGGCGGCCTTGGCGGCGCGTCCGCTCGTCTGCAGATCCTGCTCCTTCATCACGGTGTCCAGCTTTTCCCGCTCGACGATGACAAACCGGTTGGTGGCAAAAAGGGCCGATTCGAGCATCATGCGGAAATTCTGGCTCAGGGACGATTCCGGGAAGAAGCCGTTTTGATTTTCGAAGTCGATGACGCCGATGGCGTGTTTCACGCCCTTGTATTCGGGCATCTTCGAGCCGGCCGTGTCATCCTTGGTCTTGGTAGCGGTGCCGGACTTGAGCAGGTCGGAAAGACCGGCGCGGGCGGGAGCGATGGAAACGCCGAGGGCGGCGAGCAATGCGAGGGGGGCGAGGAGGCGGATTTTCATTGGGGTGAAGCGGATGATGAACAGCAGGTCTGACCTGCACGATACCACATGCCTATAAGCGGAATGGCGGTGAAATCAAACGCCAAGCTGCGCCAGTTTGCAGGACCCGCGCGATCTCACCAACGGCCGGTTCAGTGCGGCGGTCAAGCCCGTCAGGGGCTGCGGCGATTTCCCGCCACGGCCGGATGGAACCGGCTCGCCTCCCGGCCGGACGATTGCATCCTGACCGGCATGTCCGCTGAAATCTGCCGCCGGTCATTCCACGAAAAACCGGGATGGCGCCGGGCAATCGCGATGGTGGTGATCGCCGCAGTGCCGGGCGGCCTGGCTAGTGAATCGCTGGATGGTTTGGTGGATAACGCGGTCAGAACCTCCCTGGTCCGGCTGGAAAGAAGCGTCAGCGAAGTGGGCGACCCAGCCCTTTATCCCACGTATGGCACCCCGCAGTTGAAGTGGCAGCTCAAGTCATCCGCCGACTGGACCAGCGGCTTCTACCCGGGCTGCCTCTGGTATGCCTTCGAAATCAGCCGGGACCGTCGCTTTGAAGGCTGGGCGAGGCAATGGACCGCCGGGATCGAGCAGGAGAAACTCAATCCCGACACGCATGACCTGGGATTTCGTTTCATGTGCTCCTTCGGGAATGGGCTCCGGCTGGGCCGTGGGCCGGAGTACGACCGGTACCCCGACATCCTGCGCACCGCGGCGGCCACCCTGGCCCGGCGCTTCAATCCGCGGGTGGGCGCCCTGGGCTCCAACTGGGACCTGCACCCCACCGGCCGCTCGGTCCCCGTCATCATCGACATCATGATGAATCTCGACCTGCTGTTCTGGGCGACGGAGCACGGCGGCCCTGCCGAGTTCGCCGCCATCGCCCGGACACACGCGGCCACCACGGCGCGCGATTTCGTGCGTCCCGACGGCGGCACCTATCACGTGATACGATACGACCCGGACACCGGCGCCATCATCAACCGCAGCACCTTGCAGGGTGCGGGACCGGAAACCACGTGGTCGCGGGGGCACGCGTGGGGACTCTATGGAATGGTGGCGGTGTATCGGCATACCCGGGAGCAGCGGTTCCTCGACACGGCCGTGAAGCTTGCGGACTATTTCATCAGGAATCTACCGGCGGACCACGTGGCGCCGTGGGATTTTCAGTCCGGGATCAAATACCGCGACGTCTCGGCCACCTGCATTGTGACCTCGGCCCTGTTCGAGATGGTCCGGTACCTCGATGACGCTCCGCTTCGGAACCATTACGAGACCGAAGCGGAGGCGATGCTGGCCTCGCTCTGCCAGCCGCCCTGGTTTGCCACGCGGACTGATACCAACTGTCTGCTGGATCATTCGGTCCAGTTTCTGCCAATCAACAGCAACGTGGATGTGCCGGCCATTTTCGCCGATTACTACTTTCTGGAGGCGATCGTACGCTATCGCGCCTGGCACGCCACGCGCCGCTTCCCGGATTAATCCATCATCCCGGTCCGGCTCCGCCGGGCACCTCGGGGGTCGATGCTGGGTCCGACGGTTGTAGCACGCGGGTGCGCACAGTGTCCAGCAACTGCCGGAGGATCTCCGGCCGGCTGGGCTCGATGTGCCGGCCCTGCGTCCAGAGGAGTTCCTTCGGCTCGCCCGCGGCCGCGTAAAGCCGCTCCACCTTCTCCCGTGGCAGCCGCTCGTCGTCGGTCGCGCCGATGACGACGACCGACCGGGGCGCGATGCGGGGCACCCAACGGGCGGGCTCGAACGTCGGGCCGTAGGCGAGCAGGTACAGCAGATCCGCGGCCCCGGCGCGCAGCCAGCCGTGGGCGATGCGTGAGCGGAGATTGTGCTCGAACAGGCCGCGGTTGTCCGCGGCGCCGTGGATCAGCCAGACCCGCCGGAAGCGCGGATCCAGCGCTCCGGCCACGGCCGCAAAGGGCACGCCGAGACTCACGCCGACGAGTTCCACCCTCGTCCGGTCGACCCAAGGCTGCTCGATCAGCCAATCCAGCGCCAGCGACACGGCGGGCGGCGTGTCGAGCAAGCCGCGCTGAATGGCGGGGATACTGGACACAATCTGCCAGCCGCGTGGTTTATCCGGACCCTGATAGGGATAATCCAGCGCCGCAACCACCATTGGTCCGGGATCGCCCACGAGATCGACAGCGTCGCGTCCCGTGCGATGTCCGCCCAGAAGCAGGACGAGCGGGAGAGGCTGCGACGACTGGGCGGGCCGAAGCACACGCAGATCGACGCTGAGGCCGGTGTCGGCCGTGATACGAACCGCCGCGGAGAGGAAGGCGCCACCCGGCGCGTCCCCCGGTGTGACTTGGACCGAAGCCACTTTGCCCCTGCGCCGGATAAACTGTGCCTCTTGCGAACGAAGGTGATCAAACAGCCAGAGACAGGCAGCCGCGACGACTACCGCGACGGCGATCACCGGCGGCAACCATCGGCGTCTGCTTCTCTTGGGGACGGATTCTTTCATGGCGGCGATGCCCCGGGTCTGATTCCACGGCTCATTCTGGCAGTCCCTGGCATCGGCCGTCGAATCGAAACCGATCCGCACGCGGTGAGGGAACGCCGGGGGGAATAATTTGTTCGCGATTTAAGCTGCGTCCCGTTCACTCGGAATTTCTCTGCCGATGCTCGGAAAACCCAAGGAACTCGAAGGGGTACTGCTGGTGGACAAGCCCACCGGCTTCACGTCGCACGACGTGGTGGCGCGCCTGCGCCGCAAGCTCGCCATGAAGCGCATCGGCCACGCCGGCACCCTCGATCCGATGGCGACCGGCCTGCTCATCATCCTGGTCGGCAAGGCCACGCGCATCTCGCAGTATCTCACGAACCTCGACAAGGAATACGAAGGCACGATCGAGCTCGGCAAGACCACCAACTCGCAGGATGCCGACGGCGAGGTCATGGAGACCCGGCCGGTGCCGCCGCTGACCGAGGCGGAAGTGCGTGCGGTCATGCAGACGTTTCTCGGCGACCAGTACCAGATGCCGCCGATGTTCTCGGCCATCAAGGTGGACGGGGTGCCGCTCTACAAGCGGGCGCGCAAGGGCGAGGAGGTGGAGCGCGAGCCGCGTTTCATCCGGGTCGCGGGCTATGAGCTGACCCGCTTCGCCCTGCCGCACCTCGACTTCCGCTTGCGCTGCAGCAAGGGCACCTACGTGCGCACGCTGGCGCATGACCTCGGACAAAAGCTCGGCTGCGGGGCGCACCTCAGCGCGCTGCGCCGCACCGCCACCGACAAGTTCCGCATCGACGCCGCGCTGCCGCTCGAGGAGATCGAGAAGCTGCCGTTGGCCGACATCGAAAAACGGCTGCTGCCGGTGTACGCGGTGGTGCCGAGTCTTGTCGCGTGAGCCTGCCCGCCCAATTCCACGGTCTGGACGGGGTGCAACTGCCCCCGCAGCCGCTGCACCTCGCCATCGGCATGTTCGACGGCGTGCACCTCGGCCATCAGGCGGTCATCGAGTCGGCCGTCCACTCCGCGCACCGCTGCGGCGGGCTGGCTGGCGTGCTGACCTTCTGGCCGCACCCAAGCCGGGTGTTCAATCCGGCGAAGCCGGTGCGGATGATCATGAGCCCGGAAATGAAGTTCCGCGTCCTGCTCCGACTGGGGGTGGATGCCGTCATCGAGCAGCCGTTCACGCTGGCGTTCGCCCGCATCACCGCGGAGGAGTTTCTGCCGCACCTGCAGCAGCGCCTGCCACAGCTGGCGGGGGTTTACGTGGGGGAAAACTGGCGTTTCGGCGCCGGCCGCAAGGGTGACGCCCGGCTGCTGCTGGCCGAGGCGGGGAAGCACCAGGTGTCTGTGGTAAGCGTCCCGCGGATTCACTGCAACGGCGAGCCGATCAGCAGCACGCGCATTCGCGACTGTCTCGAAGCGGGCCGCCTGGAGGAGGCCAATCTGCTCCTTGGCTATTCCTATTTCGCGGAAGGCGTGGTGACTCCCGGCCGGCACCTCGGACGCACGCTCGGTTTTTCCACGCTCAACGTGCCGTGGCAGCCGGAGCTGCAACCGCGGCATGGCGTTTATGCCGTGCGCATCACCGGCGACCCCGCGGCCGAGGCCCTGCCCGGCGTGGCCAATTATGGCCTGCGGCCGACCGTCGCGGCGGCCGGCGGGCCGCTGCTCGAAGTGCACGTGCTCGGTTCCTGTCCGTTTGCCACGGGCAGCCGCGTGACGGTCGACTGGCTCAAGTTTCTCCGGCCCGAGCAGAAATTCGACGGCGTGGAGGAACTCCGCGCCCAGATCGCCCGCGACCGGGAAACAGCGGCGGCGTTTTTCCAGCCGCAGTCACCGGCACAAAATGGCTGACGAAACACCACCGCTTGCGCGCAATGCCGCAGGTCCAATCGCTACAGCCGACCAATCAATACGGAAGAGGTGAATGTCTAGCACAAATCTATCTTTCAGGTCCCAGGCCTGCATTCCATTTCCGCTGCAAAGCTAACGCGGCATCGATCTCGCCTTCGTAGTAGTGTTGGAATCGCGGGTAGAACCACGCGTAGAACGCCTTCGCTTTCTCTTCATACTCGTCAACGAGCCGCATCATCGAGACCTTCGGTTTGTTTGCCGTGATGAATCGCCGGCTCGATTCCGTCCATCTTTCCCAGTCCTCCATCTTGGTTAGATCGACATAAAGCGTCGAAGTTGAGGTCGAAATATCGAGTGTCATTTCGGTCAGAGGAAGAGAACGGTGCAGCATGAAATTCCTAAAATCCTCCAGGAATTTAGAGAGCGGGTCGTTCATGAATACTTCCTCAATCTTTTTTTGGTACTCCGTCCGGTGCTCCGGACGAATCGCATTGTCACGCATGCAGTTCCTTGTGTGCTCAACGACGGTCTTCACCGAGGCCAAGAAATTGTGGAAGTGGCGAATGGCTTCGCCCTGCAAATCACTTAGATATTGTCGATTCTCCAAGGCCCAGAATCGGTCGATGTTCTTTGGATCGTGGAGCACTTCGAGCAGCTTACGAAGCTGAAAACAGTTCCCCGAGAGAATGTTTTTGCTCGTTGAGTGAGCATTTATAAGTTGATAGAGGCGATACCCCGGATGCGTCAGAATCTCTTCATGCAGCTTACCGTAGTCGATATTGGGCATAAACAAGGCGGCCCGTAGCGTGCATAACTCGCGAATGTGCTACTTTTTCTTCGGATAACCGACGGTCTGCGCCAGGACGATTTTTTGCCCGGGTCCGAGTTGCATCGTCTTCGCCAGCGCCTCGCGGTTGATGCTGGCGCGGACGACAGTGGCGAGGCCTTCGGAGGCGCAAAAGAGGTAGACGTTCTCGCTGATGAAGCCGGCGTGGGCTCCTCCAAAGATGGCTTGGTCTTCGGCGGAACCGCCGCCGGCGCGGGAGACGTAGACCAGATTCACTGGGGCGGTGCCCACGTAGGTCTGCGTGCCGGTCAGCGCGCGCACGTCCTCCTTCGTCACCGGCTTCAGGCGATGCTCCTTCGCCTCGTACAGGTAGAGGCCGTCGGCCGTCGCGACGTACATGTCCATCTCCTGACGGTTCATGGCCGAGGGCGCGGTGCGCTTGCCGGACTCGGGGCGGCTGACGCCCCAGGCTGCCCAGAGCAGGTTGGACAGCACCTGCGGCGGCAGCGCGTCCGGCGCGAACTCGCGCTGGGACGCACGGTCACGCAGCGCCTGCATGAGCGGCTTGCCGCCATCCGTCTGCGGCTTGGGCAGGACGACCGGCGACAGATCCTGCGCGACGGCCACGCAGGAGAACACGACGAATGGAAGCAGAAACGATAGTTTGCGCATGGATGAATCCTCCACGGCTTGTTACAGTGAATGGACACCGCGAGCCAGCTTTCTTGCGCATGCGTCCCGCCGGCGTTCCGCCCGCCGGCGAACTTCGGTCTGGGTCAACGACACGTACGGCGCGGCAGGCTGTTCACGCCGCCTCACTTCTTGTCGAGGTATGCCTCAAGCAGATCGTCCACGTCTTCCTTCGACTCGTAATACCGGGTCTCCAGCGCTTCGAACAATTTCCTGGCGTCATTACCCAGGGCGCGCACCCGCTCGCGCCGCGTTTTTTGGTCCTTCGGCGGACCGTCGGCGCCGAAGACCGCGTTGGCTTTGGCGGCAATCTCCGCCATTCCCGGGGCGCCGATGGTCTGCAGGGCGGTCGGCGCATAGAAAGCCATGTCGCCGGCGGGGCTGGAAAAATACCGGGCGAATCCGCGGTTGGCGACCCCGGCTTCGAAAGTCCAGACGGCCGCCAGGATTTTTTCCTGCTTGGCCAGCTTCTCGAAGTCGACCTTGGCCAGCCGGTCGAGAGCCCTTTGCGCCGCAATGTCGGTGTTCATGTTCGGTAGGAGGGGGTGATGAGCGATGGAATCAGAGTGCGGCCCGGTGTCGAGTCTTCGGCCGGTCCGGTATTCATCAGTTGCGTATCCAAAGGCATGTTGCTTTTCCTCCAGTGGTGATTGATTGGAAGCTTACTTGGGATTTTTCCTTGCCTCTGCTCTGCCGTTTCGGGCATACCAACCCACTTCTTTCCCTTCGGACTCTTAGCTCAGTTGGTTAGAGCGCTTCCTTGACATGGAAGAGGTCGCTGGTTCGAGTCCAGTAGAGTCCACCAGTCTCCGCCGGCCTGCCATCTTGGAAGTCATAGCGAGGAAGGCATAAACCCCGGCATGGACGACATCTGGCCTCTTGTATTCGGGCTGGTTCGTCTCCATGGCTGATGTCGTTTCACCCGGTAAGTGGTGGCACTTTTTTCCATGCTCCAGTCGCTCCGCATCCGCAATCTCGCCCTGCTGGAGGAGGTCGCGCTCGATTTCGAGCCGGGCTTCACGGCGGTGACGGGCGAGACCGGCGCAGGCAAGAGCATCCTGCTCGGGGCGCTCAGCCTGCTGGCCGGCTCGCGGGCGGAGAAGACCGTCATCCGGCAGGGCGCGGCGGCCTGCGAGGTCGAGACGGCGCTGTTTTTCGAGGACACGCGCAAGGTCGGCGCGCTGCTGGCGTCGCTCGATCTGCCGCCGTGCGAGGACGGATTGCTCATCCTCAAGCGCAGCCTGCCGCGCGACAAGGCGCCGAAGATCACCGTCAACGGCGGCCTCGCGACGCTCGCGGCGCTGCAGGCGTTGGGTGAGCTATGGATCGACTTTCACGGGCCGGGCGAACCGCGGCGGCTGCTCAAGGAGGCGGCGCAGCTCGAACTGCTCGATCTTTACGCCCGGGCCGGCGCGCCGCTCGCCGCTTATCAGGAAAAATACCGGGCCTGGCGCGGCCTGCAGGCGGAGCGCGTGAAGCTCGCGACCGAGACGAGGCTGGCGCCCGACCAGATCCAGTTTCTCGAAAGCCAGCTGGCCAGGATGGACCAGCTCGAACTGACTCCGGAGGCCATCGAGGCGCTGGAGCGGGACTTCCAGCGGCTGAGCAAGGCGCAGGAACTCATCGAGCTTTCGCAGGCGCTGGCGGCCGGCATCAACAGCGAGGAGGGCGTGCTCGGCCGCGTGGCGCAGCTCGTGCGCGAGGCGCGGCAGCTTGAATCGCTCGATCCCGCGAGCAAGGCGCTGGCCGACCGGCTGTCATCGGTGTCGGTCGAGCTGGCCGACCTCGGCGGGGAGTTTGCCAGCCTCAGCCAGAATCTGGTGTTCGAACCGGGGCAGGCCGAGCTGCTGCAAACCCGGATGAACGCCTGGCTTGACCTGAAGCGGCGCCACGGCGGCGACGTGCGCGCGGTGCTGGCGGCGGGCGACGACATCAAGCGCCGGCTCGCGGTGCAGGGCGACCTGGAGGGTTCGCTGGCGCGCTTCGACCAGCAAATCATCGAGGCGGGAAAAATCGCGCGCAAACAGGCCGAAGCGCTGCGGCTGATGCGCGAGAAGGCGGCCCGCGAGCTGGCGAAAGCGGGCGCGAAGGCCATCGCACAGCTCGGCTTCAAGAAAACCGAGTTTCAGGTGCGGCTGGCGACGCTGCCCGAGCTGGGTCCATCCGGCGACTGCGCGTGCGAGTTTCTGTTCTCGCCCAACGTCGGCGAGGCGCCGCTGCCGCTCAGCCGCATCGCCTCCAGTGGCGAACTCGCGCGCGTGATGCTCGCGCTCAAGACCATTCTCGCCGACCTCGACGACATTCCCGTGCTGGTGTTCGACGAGGTCGATTCCAACGTGGGCGGCGAGATCGGCAGCATCGTGGGCGAAAAAATGGCCGGCATCGCCCAAAAACACCAGGTGCTGTGCGTCACCCACCTGCCGCAGGTCGCGGCGCACGCGGCGAACCACCTCGTTGTCACCAAGGACCAGACGAAGGACCGCGCCGTCGTGGCGATCGAACCGATCCACGGCAACCGGAGGGCGCGCATCAGCGAGCTGGCCCGCATGCTCGGCGACCGCAACGCGAAGTCCGCCATCGCCCACGCGGAGGA
>PLMW01000073.1 GCA_003142615.1 Opitutia bacterium
TAGATCTCGCTGTAAGTGCCCTCGAGGTAAGTGTTGCCCACGACGGCCGGGCCGCCGTGCCCGGGGCCGGAGACGTAAATCATGTCGAGGTTGTATTTTTTGATGACCCGGTTCAGGTGCACATAAATGAAGTTCTGTCCGGGGGTCGTGCCCCAGTGTCCCAGCAGCATGTGTTTCACATCCGCGAGCGTCAGCGGACGCTTCAGCAGCGGATTGTCGTAAAGATAGATCTGTCCGACCGAGAGGTAGTTCGCGGCGCGCCAATAGGCGTCCATCTGGCGCAGCAGTTCCGGCGTGAGCGTCTTGGTTTTCATGGTTCAATCCTTTTTGTTCACCACGCCGAATCCGAGCACGCGGCACACCGAGCGCGCAATCATGAGTTCCTCGTCCGTGCGGATAACGCGCACAGCGACGCGACCGCTCTCCGCGGAAATCAGCGGCGCATTCTCCCCGTTTCGTGTCTCATTCAATTCGATGCCGAGAAAACCAAGGCCGTTACAGATGCGCGTACGGATGACCGGACAATTTTCACCGATGCCACCGGCAAAGACCAGTGTGTCCAGTCCACCGAGTGCGGCGGTATAGGAGCCAATCCATTTTTTCGCCTGGTAACAAAATAGCGCCACTGCTTCCGCCGCACGGACGTCATGGGCTTCCCGCGTGAGCAAGTCACGCATGTCGGAGCTAGCCTCCGAGATACCGAGCAGCCCTGACTTGTGGTTCACCATCTGGTCAAATTGCGACGCGGTCATTCGCTCGGTGCGCGCCAGAAACGAAAGCAGTCCCGGGTCCAAATCGCCGGACCGGGTGCTCATGACCAGACCCGCCGCGGGCGTGAAGCCCATGCTGGTGTCAATGCTTTTGCCGTCACGCACTGCCGCCAGGCTGGCCCCGTTGCCCAGATGCGCCAGGATCACGCGCCCTTGGGCCCCTTTCACCCCTGCCACCCGCGCGAGTTCTTCGATCAGGTAAGAGTAAGACAGCCCGTGGAAGCCGTAACGCTGAACACCCTTCGCCTCGTAGCGTCGCGGAATCGGCAGCAACCTCGCCACGCGCGGCATGGTGCGGTGAAACGCCGTGTCAAAGCAGGCCACCTGCGGCAGTTTGGAATGACGCTGGCGGAACGCCTCGATCAGTTCAATCTCGCGCGGCAGATGATCCGGATCATACGGCGTGATGCGATGCAATTCATCGAGTAATTCCGGCGTGACCCGCTCCGGCTCGGAATGGGTCATGCCATGCACCACCCGGTGGCCCACGGCTTTGACCGACGCGAAACCTGGCTGCGCATCGAGCCAATCAATCAGCCGATTCGCTGCCGACTTGTGATCAGAGGCTGCGATGCTGAGGCTTTCCTGCTGATTCCCATTGGGGTCCTTGAAAGTCAGGTTCGTGCCGGGCAAGCCGATCCGGTCGATCTTCCCGTAAAGCTTTCGTTCCAGTGTTTCGCCTGACTGATACAGCACAAACTTGATGCTCGACGAGCCGCCGTTGATAGCCAGGACACATGCTTGATTTGACTTCATGGTTGATTCTTTCATCAACGGCTCTCCTTTCCCTTGATGTCCACCACCGTTTTCACCGTCGCCCGCCAGAAGGGCGGCGTTTTAAGCACTCCGGTTTTGCCGTAAGCGATAGCGGGACGGCGGCATTCTCATGACGCGTTTGAAGGCGGTGCTGAAGGCAAACGCGTCACCATATCCGGCACGGGCCGCGATCGAGGCGATCTTCTCGCGGGTGCATGACAGGAGATCCGCGGCGAAGAGCATCCGCAAGTGGGCAAGGTGGGAGAGCGGCGGCCGGCCGACATACCGCAGGCAAAGGCGGCGCAGGGATTCCTGACTCATGCCGGCGCATTTCGCCATGCGGCTCAGATCCCAGGCCCCCCCGAGATCGTGGCGGACCGCCGACCAGAGCTGGCTCAGTCGCGGATCCCCGCCCGCGGGCTGCAGAATGCGCAGCACCTGCCGGTGCACCAGCGCCGCCCAAAACTCCATGGCGCCCTGCTCCGCTTCCGCACCCGCCTCGTGGCAAAGCCCCTCAATGGCGAGATGCAGACCCGTGGCATCCGCCCGCACCAGCCGTGGAGCCTGCCCCGCTTCCAGCGCTGGCAGTTGCATGACTTCCTCATACAGAACCCAGCACACCTGCCAGCGGCCGCGCGGGCGCACCTGGTAGGCGCAAAGCGCGCGTGGCGCCGTCACGTACGCCAAGCCGGCGGGACACCGCTGCCAGCGTCCGTCGATGAGCACCTCGCCCTCGCCGCCGATGCACGCCAAGACCTGGCTGAACACCGGGCTGTGCCGCACGAATTCATAGCCGTGCTGCGCCTCGGAATATCCCGCCACGCGGGTGTGGGTGAGATGGAATGCCGGCACCTGCCTCGTCCCCACCAGCCACTCGTGGGTGGCGGGACCCAGCGAGTGGATTTCGCAAAGGTTTTTTGGGACGCGGTCCATGGACTCTCATAAACGGTTGTGATATTAAAATGGTTAACCGCAACCTTTGTCTATGCCGTGACGGCCGGCGGTTGGTGCGCTCACGGGGTCGGTCCATCGGACTTGTGGCCTTCGCTCCCTTTCTCTCTCATGTCCCACCTCACCTCGAATCACGGCAGCCTGCTACCATGAAGACCATCCACCATCGCCTGTTCGTCTCTCTCCTAACGTTGTTCCTGGGCTTTATCGCCAGCGTCGCGGCGGCGGCCGATCCCGGCCCGCGCGAACGGCTCCTGATGGATTTCGGCTGGAGGTTCCATCTCGGCAACGAGTGGGGGGTCGGCCAGAACCTGGCCAAGGCCGGCGCGGGCATTGGCCCGGCCAGCGTGGTGTACAGCGACGCGAGCTGGCGGCGGGTCGACCTGCCGCACGACTGGGCCGTCGAACTGCCGTTCGACCCGAAGGGCGATACCGCGCACGGCTCGAAGGCGCTGGGGGAAGGATTCCCGCAGAACAGCGTCGGCTGGTACCGGCGGACGTTCGAACTGCTGCCGACCGACACCGGCCGGCGCCTCTGGTTGGAATTCGACGGCGCGTTCCGCGACTGCACCGTGTTCGTCAACGGCTGGTTCGTCGGTCATCACGAAAGCGGCTACAGTGGCTTCCGCTACGACATCACCGACGTCGCTAACTGCGGCGGAAAGAACCTCGTCGCGGTCCTGGTGGACGCCTCGCAGACCGAAGGCTGGTTCTACGAGGGCGCGGGAATCTATCGGCATGCCTGGCTGGTGAAGACGGGGCCGCTGGCGATCGCGCCCGACGGCGTGTTCGTTTACAGCCGGTTCAAGGACAATATCCCTGCCGGCCCGGCCGAGATCCACCTACAGACCCTGCTGTCCAATGCGCAAAAATCCTCCGCGGACGCGAAGGTGCAGTGGGAAATTCTGACGTCCGGCGGCCAGACAGTCGCGTCCGCGCACCAGACTGCGCAGGTGGGCGGCGGCGCCGAACTCGAGGTGACGCAAACCGCGCAGGTCGCCGCGCCCGAGCTTTGGTCGCCGGAGACGCCGCGGCTTTACCGGCTCGTCACCACGGTGGAGAGCGGCGGACGGACCGTGGATCGCAAGGAGACGGAGTTCGGCATCCGCACGTTCGGATTCGACGCGGAGAAGGGTTTCCTCCTCAACGGCCAGCCCTACCTTCTCAAGGGCACCTGCAATCACCAGGATCACGCCGGCGTGGGCTCGGCGCTGCCCGACCGGCTGCAGTATTTCCGCATCGCAAAGCTGAAGGAGATGGGCTCGAACGCCTATCGCAGCGCCCACAACGCGCCGACCCCGGAACTGCTCGAGGCCTGCGACCATCTTGGTATGCTGGTCATGGACGAGAACCGGCTGGTAGGCAGCGATGCCTTGCATCTTAAGTGGTTCAAGGAGCTGGTGCTCCGCGACCGCAACCACGCGAGCGTGGCGATCTGGTCGCTCGGCAACGAGGAGTTTTCCGTTCAGAGCATACCGTCCGGCGGCCGCGTCGCCGTCACGATGCAGGATCTGGTGAAGCAGCTCGACCCGACGCGCCCCGTCACCTGCAACGCCGCGGTCGGGAACGATTTCAGCGGTATCAACGCAGTCATCGAGGTGCGCGGGTGGAGTTACCATATCGGACCGGAAAACATGGATGCCTACCACACGGCGCATCCGCAGCAGCCGAACGTCGGCAGCGAGCAGGGCAGCACGGTGGGTACGCGCGGCATCTACACCAAAGACGAGACGCGCGGCTACGTGAGCGCCTACGACGACATCGCGCAGTCGTGGTCGAACACCGCCGAGCAATGGTGGAGTTTCTTCGACCCGCGGCCGTGGCTGTCCGGCGGATTCGTCTGGACCGGCTTCGACTACCGCGGCGAGCCGACCCCTTACGGCTGGCCGTGCATCAACTCCCATTTTGGCGTTTTCGACACCTGCGGCTTCCCCAAGGACAATTTCTGGTACTACCGGTCCTGGTGGACCGACCAGCCGGTGCTCCACCTGCTGCCCCATTGGAACTGGGCCGGGCGCGATGGCCAGGAGATCGACGTGCGCGCCTTGAGCAACTGCGAGGAGGTCGAGCTGTTCCTCAACAACCGGAGCCTCGGCCGGCAGACGATGCAACGGGCCTCCACGTTGAAGTGGAAGGTGCCATACGCGCCGGGGACGCTTTCCGCCAAGGGGTTCAAGGGCGGACAGGTGGTGGCCGAGACGAAGGTCGAGACCACCGGCGCGCCCGCGGTGGTGCAACTCGCGCCGGACCGCGAGGCGATCCAGGCCGATGGCGAGGATGTGTCCGTCGTCACGGTTTCCATCCTCGATGCCCAGGGGCGTACCGTGCCGCTGGCGGCGAACAACGTCACCTTTGCGCTCGAAGGTCCCGGCCGGATCATCGGCGTGGGCAACGGCGATCCGAGCTGCCACGAGCCCGACGTGTTTGTGGCGACGGCCGCCATGCGCACCGTTCCGATCGACGGCTGGCGATGGAAGAAGATCGCCGATCCCTACATCCCGAATCTGCCGGAGGAGGGCGTACCGTTCGACGATTCAAGCTGGGACAAAACCGATGTCCGGGCGGAAAGCGGTCCGCTGGGTTTGAGGGAAAGAGCCGTGTTCCGTACGCGGTTCACTGTCGCCGCACAGGATCTGGCGGCTCCGGTCGTCGAGCTTTGGTTTGGCAAAATCGATGGCGACGGATCCGTTTACGTGAACGGCCAGCGGATCGGCGCGGCGGGTGATTCGCACTCGGCTTCGATCTATGATGTCAAAACACTGCTGCACCCCGGCGAGAACACCATCGCGGTGGCCATCGCCAACTACGGACCGGCAGCGGGGCTGAACAAAGGCGTCATGCTGCGTCTTCAGGAGACCCCGACGCCCGTGGAATGGCGGCGCAGCGCCTTCAACGGTCTCGCGCAGCTCATCGTCCAATCGGTCAAGGAAAGCGGCACCATCAGACTGACGGCGCGTTCCGTGGGACTGAAACCCGTGACCGTCTCGATCCAGACCCGCCCGGTGTCGCCGCGGCCGGCGCTGCCGTGACCGGGTGCGGGCGCTGAAACCGAAACTATCCCGGGGTCCTCATCCGGCGCGGCGATCGGAACAGTTCATGGCCGGCGCAGTGTCACCGCTCAGGGGACACGACCGCCGGACGCCATGGCATGGAGCACAACCGGCATGCGTTCGCCGGCGCGCATGGTCCCTGCGGCTGATCGCCGCTGGATCCGGTGGAAACGTCCCAACCACGGATGCCCACATCCGCGGACGCTCGTGCCGGATCCCCTCCCCCAGGCCTGCAAATGACCCCTCCCCGCCGTCGCGCTTGCGCCCCGGTCATTGGTCGTTAGTCATTGGCCATTCCCGTAATGTCCACCACCGTTTTCACCATCGCCAACCAGAAGGGCGGCGTCGGCAAAACCACCACGGCCGTCAATCTCGCCGCCGCGCTCGCCGAAAAGAAAATCCACACCCTGCTCGTCGATCTCGACCCGCAGGCCAACGCCACCAGCGCGCTCGGCATCGAGAAGCAGGAGGGCCGCAGCCTTTACGGACCGCTCCATGGCGAGGGTTCGGCCCTGGGGATGATCACGCCCACCCCCTACGAGTATCTCGCCCTCATCCCCTCCGAGGTCGACCTTGCCGCCATCGAGATCGAACTCGCCCAGCAGGAGAACTACCTGCTCCGCCTCCGCCAGACCCTCCAGCCGGTGCGCGACGCGAACGGCTACCGGGCGGTCATCATCGATTGTCCGCCCGCGCTCGGCATGCTCTCGATGAACAGCCTCGCCGCCGCCGACCACCTGCTGATCGCCCTCCAATGCGAGTACATGGCGCTCGAGGGTCTCGGCCAGATCATCAAGGTCGTCGAGCGCCTGAAGAGCGCGGGCATCAACGGCAGCCTCGACATCGGCGGCATCGTCATGACGATGTTCGACATCCGCACCAACCTCTCGAAGCAGGTGGTCGACGAGGTGAAAAAGCATCTCCCCGATAAAATTTTCGAGACCGTCATCCCGCGCACGGTGCGCCTCAGCGAGGCGCCGAGTTTCGGCCAGTCGATCTTCCAGTACGATGCCGCCGGCCCCGGCGCCACGGCCTATCGCAACCTGGCCCTGGAGGTCATCGACCGCTTTGGGCTGCAGAACGCCTGAGTTGAAAGATGAGGAAATCAGGATATCGGAACTCAGGCCTCTCCGGCTTCCGGTTTCCTGCATCCGCCATGCGATGAATGCGTTGACCAAATACCGCCACGTCTTCCTGGTCGGCCTGCAAAGCAACCTGGTCTACCGCTGGAACTTTCTCATCCGCGGCTTCTTCTCCCTCGCCCGCCTGGCGGTGGTGTTCATTCTCTGGGGCGCGGCCTACGCCGGCCTCACCCAGATCGGCGGCTACTCGATCGGGCAGACCTTCACCTACTTCACCGCCCTGATCGCGTTGCAGTTCATGGTGGGCGCCTTCAATGAGGACTACCAGATCGGCGAGGAAATCCGGAACGGCCTGATCAATCAGTTTCTGCTCAAGCCGATCAACTATTACCTCTACCGCTTCACCGTCTTTCTCTCCGCGCGCGCCGTCTCGGGCGTGCTGGTCTTCGTGCCCTTGCTGGTGATCTATCCCCTGATCCGGCACCAGCTCGCTTTCCCCGGCGACGCCTGGCGCCTCCTGCTCGGCGCCCCCGCGCTCGTGCTGGCCGCCCTGCTTCAATTCACCCTCGCCTTCTGCTTCGGGCTGCTCGCCTTCTGGTTTCTGGAGATCCAGGGATTCGTCATCCTCTCCTATGCCGCCGAGACGCTGCTCAGCGGCCAGATTTTCCCGCTCGACCTGCTGCCGCCCGCGCTCTTCAAGGCGGCGCAATTCCTGCCCTTTTACTACATGATGTATTTTCCCGCCGCCCTCGTCACCGGCCGCATCAATGACCCGGTCGCCGCCGTGCAGGGCCTCGCCGTGCAAGTCGTGTGGGTCGGACTGTTCCTCCTCATCGCCCGCTTCATCTGGCTGACCGGCTTGCGCAAACACACCGCCGTCGGCGGATGATCGGCTTTCGCCTTTCGCCCTTCGCCTTTCGACCTTCTTCATCCATGTCTCTCCGCCAATACCTCCGCATCTGGCTCGCGTGCGTGCGCTATTCGCTGGTGCGGACCATGATGTTTCGCTTCGACTTCTTCCTCTGGTCGGCGGTCGAGCTCGCCTGGATGAGCGTCAACGTGTTGCTGGTGGAGGTCATCTACCGCCACACCGACAACGTGGCGGGCTGGAGCAAATACGAGATGATGCTGCTGGTCGGCACCTCCATGCTGATCCAGCGCCTGCTGATGGGCTTCTTCTGGAGCAATCTCTTCGAGATGGGCCGCAACGTCCGCACCGGCTATTTCGACTTCTATCTCGCGCAGCCCGGGAACCCGCTCTTCATGGTCTCGACGCGCAAGCTCGACCCCGACGGCCTTGCCAACACGTTCGTGGCCGCCGGGGTGGTCTATTACTCCGCCCACCGCCTTGGTCTGCATCCCGGCGTCACCGGCGTGCTGCTTTATCTCGCCCTCGTCGCCTGCGGCTTGGTCATCCACTACAGCCTTTTCCTGCTTACCACGTCCACGACGTTCTGGATCATCAAGACCGAGGGCATCGAGGGTAGCTACTTCACAGTCGTCGATTTCTCACGCCTGCCGCGCGAGGCATTCCGGGGCTTTGCCAGCGTCTTCCTCGTCTACCTGCTGCCCGCCGTCGTGGTGAGCAACGTCCCCGCCCATGCGCTCATCCACGGCTTCCAGCCCGCCTATGCGCTCTGGTTGTTCGGGGTCAGCCTGGCGTGGTTCGCCTTGGCGGTGTTTGTCTTTCATCTGGGGCTCAAGCGCTATGCCAGCGCGAGCTCGTGATTATGGCTTCTCCACGGCGCCCGTCCGGTCCCGGGCCTCCGGGTGATTTGAAGTTTGCACATTCCCGGGAATTTGGCGTTTGAGATCTGCTGTTTCCCTTCCGCCATGGAGATCATCCACCCCCCCCTCGAGCAGTTGCAGCAACGCCTCGGCTATGCGTTCCGCGATCCGCGGCTGCTCGCGTGCGCGCTGACGCACACCTCCTACCTGCAGGACCATCCCGCCGCCGGCCCGGGCAACCAGCGGCTGGAGTTCCTCGGTGACTCGGTGCTCCAACTCATCCTCTCCGAGGCGCTTTTCCAGCTTTACCCGGACGAACGCGAAGGGGCGTTGAGCAAACGCCGCGCCACGTTGACGAAGGGACAGTTTCTCAGCCTGCTCGCGCGCGATCTCGGACTCGACGCCGGCCTGCGCCTCGGCCAGAGCGAAGAGCAGACCGGCGGCCGCCAGCGCGCCTCGATTCTGGAGGATGCCTTTGAAGCGCTCGTGGGCGCCATTTATCTCGATAGTGACTTCGCCACGGCCCGCCGCGTGGTGCTCGACCGGTATGGCCCGCTGACTGAACGGCTCGCCATCCTGCTCGGTGAGGACAATCCCAAGGGGCGCCTGCAGGAACTCATCCAGTCCGGGCACGGCAACCGTGCCCTGCGCTACGAGGTCACGCGTGCCGTCGGCGCGCCCCATGAGCGCGAATACGAGGTCAACGTCTACCTCCACGACCAGCTTCTGGGCACGGGCCGCGGCAGTTCCAAGAAACTTGCCCAGGAATCGGCGGCCCGTGCGGCGCTCCTCACGTTCACGGCTCAGGTCCGGCCCGGTGCGGACTGACGACGGCAAGGCTTTGGACGGCTGATTCCGCCCCCCGTGATGCTTCCCTCCATGCCGACCGCGGCCAAACTCCAGCGCTGCCGGCTCATCGGGGTGTGCCCGCCCGCCCGCGCCGCCGTGCTGGCCTCGCTCGTGCGCCAGCAGCCGGCGCCGGTGTGGCTGGTCATCGCGGAAGAGCTGCGCGTCGCCGAGCAACTCGCCGAGGATATCCTGCTTTTTCATGCCGCGGCGGAGGACACCCGGCCGCTGGAGGTGCGGGTGTTCCCCGAGTCGCTGGCGGACAGCCGCGACCAACGCGAGGCCTTCACCGCGTCGAGCGACCGGCTGACCGTGCTGTCGAAACTGCGGGCCACCCGATCGCTCGCCACCTTCGGCGACCAGCGTTTGCCGTCTCTCGTCGTCGCCACGACCCCCACCGCGCTGCTCCAGCCCGTCCCCGCCCTCGCGGAGTTCATCGGAAAGGAAATCAGCCTCGCGCGCGGCCAGCGGCAGCCGTTCCAGGGACTCATCGAACAGCTGCGCGCCTTCGACTACGACTCCGAGGCGGTCTGCGAGGCGCCCGGGCAGTATGCCGTGCGCGGCGGCATCATCGATGTCTATCCCGTCACCGCGACCCAGCCCTGCCGGCTCGACTTTTTCGGGGACGTGATCGAGGAGATCCGCGTCTTCGACCCCGTGACGCAACGCTCGGGCGACCCCGTCGAGCGTCTCCTGCTCTCCGCCTCGCCGCGCCTGCCGCTCGCGGCGTCCACCACCGGACTGGCCGACTACCTCGGTCCGCTCACGCATCTCGTGTTCATCGAGCCGGCGGTGCTGGAGGAGACCTTCAGCCTGGTCGCCCGCGAGTCGCCGGCGGAATCGGCCTCAGTCCTCGAGCCCATTCTCGCCCGCGCCGCCGCCGCCTTCGGCGTGAGTGACCTCGATGAAGCCTCGGCGCTTTTCGCCGGAGCCGGGAGCGAGCAGACCTGGGACACGGAAAGCCTGGTTCACCACCGTCGCTATCCGGAGGACGCCCTGGTCGCCCAAGATCGGCTGCAGGCCGAGGAGGAGGCCCGGCGCCAGTTTCTGCAGCAGACGGCGCGCTGGCAGCGGGAGGGCCATGCCATTGTCTTCGCCATGGCGAAAGACGGCGAGGAACAGCGGACGAGGGAGATTCTCCGCGCCGACCCGGGTCTCAAGGAACTGCGCCCGCAGTTTCTGCGCGGCACGATCAACGAGGGCTTCAAAATCACCTTCCGCGAAGGAGCTTCCTGCCAAAACCTGCTTGCTCGCGCCGCCGCGGCGGAGCTTGCCCCCGCCGCCGCGGCGGGGCGGGCCGGCGGTTCGAAACCAAAAATCACGGGCAAGGCCACTCCGGCACCCGGTTCGGCCGGCCTCGTCCTGGTCACCGAGACTGAAATCTTCGGCCGCCAGCGCCAGCGCCGCCCCGGCCTCCACCGGCGCGCGGTCGCCACGCCGTCGCAAATCGACCAGCTGCTCGATTTCTCCGAACTGGTCGAGGGCGACTTCGTCGTGCACCTGCAGCACGGCATCGCCCTTTACCGCGGCCTCGCGAAGCTCGAGACCACCGACGGCGTGCGCGAAGTCATCTCGCTGGAATTCGATGATCAGGTGACGCTGCACGTCCCCCTGCAGGAGTCGCACCTCATCTCGCGCTACGTGGGCCTCGCCAAAACCCACCCGCAACTCGGCCGCATCGGCACCGGCCGCTGGGAAAAGACCCGCGCCGCCGCCGAGCGCGCCACGCTCGACCTCGCCGCCCAGCTGCTCGAAATCCAGGCGCGCCGCGCCGCCCAGCCCGGCCACGGCTTTGCGCCCGACACGGCCTGGCAGCGCGAATTCGAGACGTCGTTTGAGTTCACGGAGACGCCCGACCAGCTCCGCGCCATCACCGAGACCAAGGCCGACATGGAGCAGGCGCGCCCCATGGACCGCCTCATCTGCGGCGACGTCGGCTTTGGCAAGACCGAGGTCGCCATCCGCGCCGCGTTCAAGGCCGTGATGGACGGCCGGCAGGTGGCGGTGCTCGTGCCCACCACCGTGCTGGCCCAGCAGCATCTCAACACCTTTCGCGAACGGATGGCGGGCTACCCCGTCGCCATCGAGATGCTCAGCCGCTTCCGCTCGCGGCAGGAGCAGCGCCAGATCCTCGCGGCGGCCGCGCGGGGCGGGATCGACATCCTCATCGGCACGCACCGGCTCATCCAGCGCGACGTCGGCTTCAAGGACCTCGGCCTGGTGGTCGTCGACGAGGAGCAGCGCTTCGGCGTGAAGCACAAGGAGGTGTTCAAGCAATGGCGCGCCCACGTCGACATGCTCTCGATGAGCGCCACGCCCATTCCCCGCACCCTCTACCTGGCGATGACCGGGGCGCGCGACCTCAGTGTCATCGAAACCCCGCCGGCGGACCGCCACCCCATTCAAACCATCGTCAAAACCTACGACGAGAAACTCGTGATCGACGCCATCCGCCACGAAATCCGCCGCGGCGGCCAGGTCTTCTACCTGCACAACCGCGTCCTGACGATCGCCGGGGTGGCGCAGCGCCTGCGCGAGCTCCTGCCCGACCTCAGCATCGCCGTCGGTCATGGGCAGATGAACGAGGGCGAGCTCGAGCGGATCATGACCGAGTTCGTGGCGGGCCGCCATCATGTGCTCGTGTGCACGACGATCATCGAGAGCGGACTCGACATCCCCAACTGCAACACGATCCTCATCGAGGGCGCCGATCGCTTCGGTCTCTCGCAGCTTTACCAGCTCCGCGGCCGGGTCGGCCGGTTCCGGCACCAGGCCTACGCCTACCTCCTGTTGCACCGCCACGCGCGGCTCATGGATCTCGCCCGCCAGCGGCTCAACGCCGTCCGCCAGCACAACCAGCTCGGCGCCGGGTTCCGCATCGCCATGCGCGATCTCGAACTGCGCGGCGCCGGCAACCTCCTCGGGCCCGAGCAGAGCGGCCATATCGTGGGCGTGGGCTTCGAACTCTACTGCCAGCTCCTGCGCCAGAGCATCGCCCGCCTCAAGGGCGACCGCACCGCCGCCGCCATCCGCGCCGGGGTGAAGCTCGACTTCGTGTTCGTCGGCGAGGGCGAGTCCGCCGCCGACCGCCGCCGCTACGAGGACGGCTACACCGTGCTGCGCGACGCCGAACTGGCCGCCGGCGTGTGCCCCAGGATCCAGGCCCGGATCCCGTTCGCTTACATCGGCGAAACCCGCCTGCGCATCGATGTCTACCGCCGCCTCGCCCTGGTCGAGAACCCCGCCCGGCTCCGCGCCATCGCCGCCGAGCTGCGCGACCGTTTCGGCCGGTTTGGCGACGAAGTGCGGGCGTTGTTGCTGGTCACCGAAATACGCCTGCGGGCGGAACAAAAACAGGTGTTGACCGTCGAAACCGAAGGCAACCGCCTGAAATGCCTGCGCCGCTCCGGACAACACGACAATCTCATCATGCCGGGAAAAAGGTTTCCCCGCTTGACCGCCCTTCGCCCGCTCCTAAGGTTACGCGAGATCGTCGCCTTTCTGAACAACCTGCCGGAATCATGACTTATATCCGCGTCGCTGTCGCCAGCGCATCGCTCCTTTTTGCCGCCACTCTCTCCCTGCGCGCCCAGCAGAAGGCCCCGTCAGTGAACGATGGACTCGATCTGCGCTTTGCCAACGGCATCGCCGCCATCGTGGAGGACAAGATCATCACCGTGGATGACATTCGCCGCGAGATCTCCCCGCTCGTGCCCACGCTGCAGAAGGAGTCCCGCAACGAGCAGGAATTCAACCAGAAGCTCGAGGCCCTGCAGGATGATGTCATCCAGAACCTCATCGACCGCGTCCTCATCGTCAAGGAGTTCAGTAAAGCCAAGGACGGCGATGAGTCGAAGAAGCGCACGGTCCCGGCCAGCTATGTCGACAACCAGATCGCCGAGACCCAGATCACCCAGTTCGACGGCGACCGCTCCAAGTTCCTCGCCTACCTCCATTCGCGCGGCATGACCCTCAAGGAATACCGCCGGGAGGTCGAGGAGGACATCATTTACAACTACATGCGGCAGGAGCAGCGCAAGTCGCAGAGCGTCGTCAGTCCCGTCAGGGTCGAAACCTACTACAAGGAGAACAAGGATCGCTTTTATCAGGAGGACGCCGCCCTGCTGCGCGTCATCCAGTTCACGCGGCCCGGCGGAGAGACGGATGCCGTGCTCCGTGCCAAGGCGGAGGACGTGGTCACGAAGTTCCATGCCGGCGAGCCCTTTGCCGAGCTGGCGCGGCAGTACAGTCAGGACACGCGCCGCAACAAGGGCGGCGACTGGGGCTGGACCAAGCGCTCCGACATCCGCAAGGAGTTCAGCGATGCTCTCTTCAACCTGAAGAAGGGTGAAATCAGCCAGCCGATCGTCATTCCCGAGGGCTGCTTCCTGCTTTTCGTCGAGGACCGCAAATTTGCCGGCATCCAGCCGATCGACGATGTGCGCGACGAGATCGAGCGCATCCTCGCCCAGCAGATGACCCGGCAGTCGCAGGAGCGCTGGCTCGAACGCCTCCGCCGCAACGGTTACGTGAAGATGTTCTGAGCGCGGTGGCCACACGGCCTCGCTTTTCGGTGGAGCCCGCACTCCGTGCGGGTTTCGTTTTTTGGTTTGGCTCCGACGTCTTGATCAACCTGCACGGAGTGCAGGTTCCACCCTCCCCTTGGCGACCTTGGCGGACCTTGCGTGAGGAAAATATCTTGTGGGCTGTCCTTTGATTCCGGCTGCGTCGCGCCGTGTCCCCCTTTTGACCGCGGAAAGCAGGATGACGCGGCGTTCAAACATCCTCCGGAATTTCCTTTTCTTGGAAAATCATTTTGCACCATACTGCCGGGGTGGACGCCCGCGTCAGCTATCCCTCCCTCCGGTTGCGTGATCTCGCCTTGGGCGAGCGTCCGCAGGAACGGCTCGAGCGTTTCGGCGCGGCCGCGTTGAGCGACACCGAGCTGCTGGCCATGCTCCTGCGCAGCGGCAGCCGCGGCATGGACGTTCTCGCGCTCGCCTCGCGGTTGATTGCCGAGACGGGCTCGCTGGCCGGTCTGATCTCGTGGACCGAGGCCGATTTCCGCCGGTTGCATGGCATCGGCCGCGTGAAGGCGCTGCAGCTCGTGACTGTGATGGAGGTCGCCCGCCGCGTGCTCGGGCAGAGCCAGGGAGAAGCGCCGTTGCTCAACCGGCCTGAGCTCATTTTTGCCTACTTTCAGCCGATCGTCTCGGGTCTGGCGGTCGAAAAGCTCTGGGTGCTGTGCCTCAACCGCAAGAACCGACTCATCAAGCGCGTCGAGGTGACCTCCGGCACCGCGACCGGCAGCCTGGTGCATCCCCGGGAGGTCTTCCGCACCGCCATCCGCGAGGCGGCCACCGCGGTCATTTGCGTGCACAACCACCCGAGTGGCGATCCGGCGCCGAGTTCAGCCGATCTCCAGGTGACCCGGCGTCTGCGGGAGGCGGCGCTGGCCGTCGACATCGAGCTGACGGATCATCTCATCTTGGGAACGAAATCCGCAGATCCAACGGGGCGCGGCTACTACAGCTTTCGCGAAGCCGGCCTGCTGTAGGCCGGCGCTGCGATCGAATCATTATCCCATTCGCCGCCTTTGCGTCCTTGGCGTGAGGCACGAAATCCGTGTTTCGCCGCCCACGGATCAGCATCACTGTGCTTATCCAGAAGCGAAACGACTGCCCCGCCCTGCTCTTTCCCGCTTCCGGGAATCATGCTTCCCGCGAGCGAGTGGAATCAGCCATCACCCAGGGTCATCGCCAACGGTTGATCCATCTATTCCCCAAGGAATCATTGACTTAACAAAGCATGTCACCGCTTGGCACGGCGCCTGCAATAGAAGCTGCCAGAAGGAAAACAACCCAATGAAAACCACCCTCAAGATTCTCATGCTTCTCCTCGGCGTCAGCTACCCGTGCGTCATGTTTGCCGGTCTCATCGGTATCGCTTCGCCCTCGGCCTTCTTCAGCGGTGAAGTCGCCTTCTTACTGTTCGCCGTCATCGGTCTGATGCTCGTCGGCTTCACCGACTACAGCCGCCGTCCGATCATCATCCATGCCGCGGCCAAGGCATGCCCGGTTTCGGCCTTCGGTTCCCATGCGCATAATCACGTCCGCGATGTCCACCCCTTCGAGTGCGTCAAGGCATGATCTCCCGTCGTCCGCGACGGTGAAGCCTTACCACCACTGAAGCCCATGCTCTTCGTAGTCATCGTACTTTCTGCACTCGTGCTCTTCGTGAGCTTTGATTCATCGGAACAGTGATCGCTCCGAATAAATCCAACATCGCGGTTCCACTTGAGAGGAATGCCTGGATTCTTTCCAGGGAGACGAAGTCGTGCGGCTGGCTCCGGCGACGATCCTTAGGGAGCCGATTTTCCCGCCTGCTGTCCGGCCCGGATTAATTCCAGGCTTCCGCGCGCCGCGGCATCGTCCGGACGCAGTTGCAGGACCTTCTCATACTCGACGATCGCCTCGTCCATCCGTCCGGTCTGCAGCAGGGCGTTGCCCAGATTGTTATGCGCCTCGGGATAGTCCGGACGCAGTCGCAGCGCCTCCTTGAAATGCGCGATCGCCTCCCGAACCCGGTCGCTTCGGCAGAGGGCCACTCCCAGGTTGTTTTGGGCCTCCACCAGATCCGGCTGGAACCGCAGGGCCGCCTCGTACTGCTGAATCGCCTCGGGAATCCGTCCGGTCTCCTCAAAAGCCACGCCCAGGTTGTGGTGCGCCGTGGCAAAATCCGGCTGGATCCGCAGCGCCGCCTCGTAGTGCTCAATCGCCTCGGGGATGCGCCCGACCCGGTGCAGTAGGTTGCCGAGATTATTATACGCCGCAGCATAATCCGGCTTGAGGCGCACCGCGGCCTCAAAGTGCCGGATCGCCTCAGCGGTTTGCCCGGCCTGATCCAACGCCCCGCCGAGGTTGTACTGCGCCTCGGCATAATCCGGTCGGAGGCGCAGCGCCTCCTCATACTGCTGGATGGCCTCGGGAACCTTCCCGGTGCGCAACAGCGCGTTGCCGAGGTTGCTGTGCGCCTCGGGGAAATTCGGCTTGAGGCGCAACGCGGTTTCATAGTGCTGGGTCGCCTCGGCGATCCGGCCTGCGTGTTCCAGGGTGACGCCCAGGTTGTCGTGCACCTCGACGTCACCAGGTGTCAGGCGCAGCGCCGCCTCAAACTGCTGGATGGCCTCCGGGATCCGCCCAACGTGATCCAGCGCCAAAGCCATGCCGTTCCGCGCCCGCGGGTTGTCCGGCCGCTTCGCGACCGTATCGCTCCAGATGGCCAGTTCACTGCGGTAATCCTCGTTGCGCCGCGCGGTGAGAATGCCCAGTCCGAGCGCCAACACTGCGAATATCATCCAGCTTCGCCGCCCGACCGCCGCGTGAATCCCCAGCACGGCAAGCGTTATCACCGCCGCCAGCGGCAGGTACATCCGGTGTTCGACGATCATCTGGATCGTGCCGGGCACCACGCTGGTCGGAGCCAGAATCGCAAAAAACCAGGCACCCACAAAACCCCAGACCGGCCAGCGCCGGAGCGCAACCAAGGTCGCCGCCGCCAGCGGGACGACGACGAGGGCGTAAGGCGCCACGTCGCCGAAGTGGTGCACCCAGAACGTGCCGTATTCAAACACGAGTGGTTGGGGCCATACCGAGAGCCACAGATAACGGGCGACCGCCTCGAACTGCGTCAGCCAGTACGTCCACGGCGCGACCCCCACGTTGAATCCCGCCGTCGCTCCACGATTCCACCCCGTGCTGGCCACCATTCCGGCCAACGGCAGCCATGTGGCCGCCAGGCTCAGATGCAGCCACCGACGGCGTCGCCAGGCTTCGTGGAAAGTTCCCGCTAAAAATGTTCGGTCGTAGAGCAGCACCAGCAACGGAGCCGTCGCCATCACTTCCTTCGTGGCCATGCCCAGCAGGCAGGCGGCGACCGTGCACACCTGCCAGCGGAATGGACGCGGCGACTCCACTGAGCGGACGAAACCATAAAGCGTCAGCAGGTAGAACAGACCCATCAACGATTCGACGCGCTGGATGACATACGTCACCGCCTCGGTTTGCAGCGGGTGCAGGGTCCATAGCAACGCAATCACCAACGCCAGCGGCAGGGCGTCCCGGCCGAATCGCGCCTGCAGGACCGGCCGCAGCAGGGTNNGTGAGATTGGCCACCGGCCGGCCGCTGACCGTGAGAACCGCCGACTGCGGCCAGAAGGCGCTCCGGAGTGGCCACAGCCGCCGGATGCCGGGATTCTCCAGGATCGCCCTCGCATCATCGAACAGGAACGGTACGCGGAAGCTGTTTTGAAACGCCGCCAGCGCCGCCACGGCGAGAACCACGGCCGCCGCCGCCGTATGCAAACGGCTCAAGGCGCGGGGTGAATTCACGGGAGCGGTCGGCATGCTCATGGTGGGGCCGCTTCAGTCGAAATCATGTCGTCCCAAAATGTCGAGCGAGCTCTCCTTGCCGCGCCATAGCCCAACGGGCGAAGGCGGGCTCGGCTCGCTATAGCCCTGAGCCTGCCTGCCGCGCCGTAGCTTCAGCGCAGGCGGGCCCGCTCGCGCCGCTCCGCGCTCCGCGCCGCGAAGGTGCGACACCGAAAGGAGGAAAACCTTTCATTGATTCGCGGCGGTCGGCTCGGGCAGGCTGCCGGGAAAACGCCTCCCCCTATGCCCACACCCGCCACTCCGGAATCCGCACGCCTGCTCATGAGTCCGTCCGACATGTCCGACCAGTCCGACTCGCCCGGCTCGTCCAATTCCCCCTACCGCCTGCTTCCGCGGCACGGCGGCTACCGCAAGCTCCGCAGCTTCCAGACCGCCCAATTGGTTTACGACGGCACGCTCATCTTCTGCGACCGCTTCATCGACAAACGCTCGCGCACTCATGATCAGATGGTCCAGGCCGCGCGCAGCGGCGTGCAGAACATCGCGGAAGGCAGCGTCGCCTCCGGCACGTCGAAGAAGACCGAACTCAAGCTCACCAATGTCGCCCGTGCCAGCCTCGAAGAACTGCTGCTCGATTATCAGGACTTCCTCCGCCAGCGCGGCCTCCGCCTCTGGGCCAAGGATTCGCCCGAGGCCCTCGCCGTGCGTCGCCGCTACCAGTCCGACCCGTCCGAAAGATCAGACCCACACCACTTCCGCAGTGCCACGCCCGAAGTCGCCGCCAACACGCTCATCTGCCTGATCAACCAGGCCAGCTATCTGCTGGGCCGGCAGCTCGAAAATCTCGATCAGACATTTCTCGCGCAGGGCGGCTTCACCGAGCGCTTGCACGCCGCGCGCACCCGAAGCCGGGCCAGCTCGTCCGAGAGATCAAACTCGTCTGACAGGTCCGAGTCGTCCAGCCCGTCCGAGAGGTCAAACTCGTCAGACAAGTCCGAGTCGTCCAGCCCGTCCGAGAGGTCAAACTCGTCAGACAGGTCCGAGTCGTCCGGCCCGTCCGACGCTTCTCCCAGGCCCGCCTGCCCGCGCTGCGGTCGGCCCATGGTGCAGCGCATCGGCTAAGAAAGGCCCGCGCGCCGGCCTGCCGTTCTGGGGCTGCTCCGCCTACCCCGACTGCACCGGCACCNNGTCCGATCCGCGATGAGCCCGTCCTATCCGTCCAACCTGTCCCACGCGTCCTACTCTCGCCATCGCCTTGACGTGTCGTCGGCGGGCGGTTTCCAACCGACTTTGTTTTTCAGGTCTCTGCAGGGGAAAAGCAGAAGGTGATCACAAATTGTGATCACCTCGCGCGCTTGAAGTTCTCCAAATCCCTGCCGTGGGCTTACACCGAACACGGCTACCTTCTGGCTTCTGTCCTCTAGCTTCTGGCCTTCGACCCCTGCCATGGCTCACGCGAAGCCGCGAAGGCGCGAACACCGAAAGGAGGAAAACCTTTCATTGATTCGCAGCTTTCGGCGGGAGCAGGCTGCCGGGAACTCAATGAAGCCCTTGTCGCGTAAGCCCGGCTACGACCGCCTCCTCGGCGACCTCAGCGGCCTGCTCGAACAAGCCCGCCGCACCACCGCCCGCGCTATCAACTCGGTCATGACCGCGGTCTATTGGGAAACGGGGCGCCGCATCGTGGAGTTCGAACAAGGCGGCGAGCGACGCGCCGGCTATGGGGAGGCCTTGTTGGGGCGGCTTGCGTTGGATCTGACCGCGAGGTTTGGCCGCGGCTTCTCCCGGCAAAACCTGCAGTACATGCGCCAGTTCTTTGCCACCTTCCCGGAGACTTGGATTCGCCAGACACTGTCTGGCAAATCCGGCGNNACACCGTCGCTCGAATCGTCCGGGAAGATTTCCCAGACAGTATCTGGCGAATCTCCCACCCCAATCTGGCAGACGCCGCCGGCATAGTCGCCTGATGGCACTCGTTCGACAGCGTCGAACGAATCTCCCCCTTTCACCCTCACCGACCTCGCCCAAGCGTTCCCGCTCCCCTGGTCGCACTACGTTCTCCTGCTCGGGCGCGCCCGCTCGCCGGAAGCCTTTGCCTTCTATCATGCCGAGGCGCTGCGCCGTGGGTCTCCGCCGAAACACGTCAAGCCATCCTCACGCTGCTGCGTCACGATGACGACGGCTGCAAACTCACCAGCTCGATGCCGGCGCCGGTGCCAAGATTGCGGCTGTATTTTTTCTCGGCGTCGTTGTTCCAGTGTTCGTGCACGCCGAGGCTCTTCAGCGGCTTTCCGTCTTTCTCCGGGTCGTAAACCGTTTTCGACGGCGGCTGGTTCGCGAGCGCCATTTCGTGGAGGTAATTGTCGACGGCGCCGGTGACGATTGTCGCCAGCGTCGGCTCGCTGCGCAGGAAATCCAGCGCCACGGAGTCAATCGCCACGCCGTCCTGCGAGGCGAAAAGGCTCGAGGTCCAGCGCTTGTTGAACGGCGCGCTTTCCCAGCGGCATGACGAATCGAGGCGGTACTCGTTGTGCCTGGCGGCGTAGAGGGCATCGACGAGGTACAGGATCGTCTTGCCGCCGGTCTGCTCATGGCCGTTCAGCTCCACGAGGCCGTTGTATACGCCCATGCCTTGCACGGGGGTGGCAGGGCCGCGGCCGCGGCCCCGGACCGCGATCGACTCGTGCATGTCCCGCGCGCCGGGCGCGCCGTCGGCCGTGAAGAGCGAGCCAAGGTGGTTTTTGGCGCAGACGGTCATACCGGCGAGGGTGTGGCCCTTCAGGCCGGCGACATTGATCAGGTACTCGGCCTGCGTGACACAGGTCGGAAAATAGAGCGTGACACCGCCCTGGGTCAGCGTGAGCGGCTTCGTCCTGTCGGCGACGGCCCTTTCGCGGCCATCCGTGCCGGTCGAGTCGGCGAAATGGACCCCGGGAAACGCCTTCGTGCACCGGTCGAAGATCGTGGCGGGCACGCCGCGGATTGCGTCGTAAAACGTGATGTCCACGGGCGCGACACCCGCTTTCTGCACGAGCTGGCGCAGGAGGGCCTCCACGAGTTGCGGCGCAATGTAGGACGCGTTGGCGCCGTTGCCGTGATCGTGCACCTGATTCAGGTTGAGTTTGATCGCGATCTTTTCGCCGCGCTGGTAACCGACGGAGCCCTTGCCCTTGCGTTGGTTGAAATCGACAAAAATCTTCCGCCAGGCATCGTGATCGTCCGCGGCGTCGCCCACCGCGCGGAGCGTGGCAGAAAGCATGTTTGCGACGGCGTCGGGATGCGTGTTGCTGTCGTCCCACCAACCGGGGGCGTTGGTCGTACCGTTCCAAGTGGTGGCGGCAGGATCGAAAGCCCAAGCCACGCGGCCGGGTTTCACTCCGAATGCCGCGCCCATCGGCTGATTGGCCGGCTCGGAGGGAGCGAAGGTTGGCTGGGCGCGTGCCGTGGCCGCCATGAAGAGCAGCCCGGCGACGGCCAGCGCGGGGACGCGGGCCAGGGGCCGGTGGCAGGTGGCGGGATACCGGCGAGAGAGCGTCATGGTTGATAGGTCTTGGAAAAGTTGTTCCGGGTGTTGGTCACGGTGAAGGAACCATCGCGGCAGGCGGACACCTTGATCAGCTTTGCCTCGCAGGCGGCGCCGGGATTGGCGATGAAATCGACCGGCGCGTTTTTGCGGCCGGCCGCGGGAGAGAAGTGCAGCTGCCAGAGGTCCTGGAACCCGGGCGAACCCTGGAGAACGTCAAAGACCTGCGGCTCGCCGCCCTTGCGTGGGCCGTTGTTCATGATCGCCACCTTCGGGCGCAGCGCGTGCACGAGCAGCCGCGAGTTGGAGACCTTGAAACCGTGGTGGCTCACCATGAACACGTCCACGGTGCCGACTCGATTGTCGGGGACCATGAGCTTGTACTCGACGCGCTGGAGCAGGTCGGCGAGGTCGAGGAGGCGGAACTTGCCGAACTCGTAGAGCAGACCGACGGAGGCGGCGTTGTCGTAGATGTCGAGCGGCTCGGGCTTCGCGTCGCCGGCAAATTCGTTGTGCTGCCCGGCGCCCGGCAGCGGCTGGGCCAGCACTTCGCCGCCCGCACTGACCACGGTGATCCGCACGCCCTTCAGCGGAATCGTGTCGCCCGGATGGACGATCAGCCGCGGCCGGCCGCCAATGGCCTTCAGGTACGGTTCGTAGAACTCGCGTTTGTTCTGGGCGTTCGCCGTCGGCAGGATCGCGCCGTGATCGACGAAGGTGCGGCCGGGGATTTTGGCGTCGACGCTCGGAATGTTGCCGGCGTGGTCCATGTCGTAGTGCGTGGCGACCATGTAGTCGAAACGCGTGATCCCGAGCGCCTGCCCCGCGGCGACAATCCGGTTCGTGTCGCGGTTGTCGGGGGTCGGATAGCCGGCGTCGACGAGCATCGTCTCTCCGCCGGGCGGGACGACGATCACCGCTTTGCCCCCCTCGGTGTCGATCACGTAGAAGTCGAGCGTGTCGGCGGCGCGCAGCGGGCCGAGCGTCGCCGTCGCAAGGAAAAAGGAAATCAGCAGACTTTTCATGAGCGGCAGGCTGGGTCGCTTCATGGGGCGGATCGGATCACGCCGGCCCCCCTCTGGCAAACCGCGAATGACGCCAGCAGCATGGGTTTGGACCTTGGAACTTGGCCCTTGGGATTTGGAACTTCCGCGTGAAACGCGGGGGTGCTCGCGCGAAGCCGCGAAGGCGCGAACACCGAAAGGAGGAAAACCTTTCATTGATTTGCGGCGGTCAGCTCAAACAGCCTGCGGGAAACACCCCCGCTATGCCCACACCATCCACCGACTTGCTGACCATCCACACTATCCGAGAAACCTAAGTCATCCTCGATAGCGACCTTGCGAGACTTTATGGCGTGACGACCAAACGGCTCCTCGAACAGACGCAAAGGAATGCTGGGAGATTCCCAGAGGATTTTGCCTTTCGCCTCCATCACGAAGAATACGCCGCTTTAAGGTCGCAAATTGCGACCTTAAAGACCGGCCGCGGTGGCCGCCGCAAACTTCGGCGACCGGCTCTCGTCGTTGCTCGATGAGCTAAATTAACAACCCGTTGCCTGACGCACCATGCTTCGCCTCTTCATCAGCAGCGTGCAGAAGGAATTCACCGCCGAACGGCGGGCGCTCCAGAACTATGTGCGCACGGACGCACTGCTCCGGCGGTTTTTTGATGTTTTCCTGTTCGAGGACCTTCCCGCTTCGGATCGGCGCGTCGATGATGTGTATCTCGACGAACTCGGCCGATGCCCTATCTACGTCGGTCTGTTCGGCCAGCAATACGGCAATCCGGACCCGACAGGCCTGTCACCCACCGAGCGCGAGTTCGATCAAGCGACCGCCCTTGGTAAAACGCGCTTCATTTTCGTCAAAGGCGCGGACGACAACGGTCGCCATCCCAACATGGCTTCGCTCATTGACCGGGCTGGCGCCCAGCTCATCCGCAAGCGCTTCGCTGATGCCGGGGAACTCAAGAAGGCCCTCTACGAGAGCCTGGTCGATTATCTGGAGAGCCACGGCCTCGTCCAAGGCCGCCCGTTCGAGGAAAGGCCGTGTTCGGACGCGACCCTTGATGATATCGATGTCGAGGCGGTCGCGGGCTTTGTGCGCCGTGCCCGCCACGAACGCCAGTTTACGCTGCCGGAGCGAACCCCGGTTGCCGACGTGCTCGCGCACCTCAATCTTCTCCACGGTGACCAGCCCACGAATGCCGGCCTGCTGCTCTTTGGCCGCCATCCGCAGCGGTTCATCCCGTCGGCCGAGGTGCGGTGCATGCATTTCCACGGCACGGAGGTGCAGCGGCCGGCGCCGTCCTACCAAGTCTTCCAAGGCCGGTTGTTCGATCAGGTGGACCGGGCCACGGATTTCGTGCTCTCGGTCATCAACCGCAGCGTCGGCACCCGGGCCGAGAGCAGCCTGGCGCCGGTCGCCTATGAAATTCCGCCCGCCATCGTTCGTGAGGCTATCGTCAACGCCGTGGCTCACCGCGACTACTCCTCAACGGCGGCGGTGCAGGTCTCGGTCTTTGCCGACCGGGTGGAGGTCTGGAATCCCGGTGAGCTTCCGCCGCCGCTCACCCCCGAGCGGCTGCGCGGCCCGCACAGCTCCATCGCCCGCAACACCCGTGTCTGCGAGGCGCTCTTCCTCGTCCGCTTCATCGAGAAATACGGCACCGGCACGCTGATGATGATCCGCGAGAGCGTGGAGCACGCGCTGCCCGAACCGGACTTCGAGCAACGCGGCGGCGAATTCGTTTCCACCGTCTGGCGTGCCTGGCTGACGGCGAGGACCGTTTCCGCTCTGGACCTGAACGACCGGCAAAAAGCCGCGCTGAGCTTTGTGTTCACCAACCGTCGAATCGACAACGCCAGCCTGCGCCAGCTCACCGGTGTCATCCATCGCACCGCTTCCCGCGACTTGGAGGATCTGGTTCGGAAAGGCGTGCTGCAAAAGGTCGGGCAGACCGGTCGCGGCGCCCACTACGTGCTCGCGCCAAAACAGGACAAAAACAGGACAAACAGGACATCAGCTTCCACAGCACCCCAGCGCAAAGGGCTCACAATGGGCTCAATGGGCTCAGCGGGGAAAAAGAGCTCACCAACGGCTCAGCCGCTCCACAAAGGAGACAAGAACAAGACAAACAGGACGTCGGTGACACCAAAGCGGCAGCCGAAAAACATCCAGGCGCCCATGGAGCGGCGTCATCCATGAATGCCGGGGCCTATTCCCAATTCGTCCCTTCCTGCCGCCTTGACGCGCCGTCAACCGATGTGGATGCTCGTCGCTTCATCCCCCCGGGTGTTTCGACACCGGGCGCAAGGCCGCCGCGACGCGGCCTTTGCTTTTTCCCGGATCTCAACGAGGTGCTCGCCGCATCGGCTTTCATGTGAAGCCCTAGGAACTCGAGCCTGCCAAGAGCCTGCAGCGCGACGACGGACGCCCGCAGGGCGACGGCGGGTCTCCGCTGAAACACGTAACGCCATCCTCACGCTATTGCGCGCGGCGAAGGGGGACGAGCGATGAAGCCGCAGGGTGGGCTCGCGGCGAGGATGCTACGGTACGTCTTTCGTGACGGCTTTTCTGAGGTCGCGAAGCTCCTTCCGGATGACTCGAAGTGCGTAGGACATCAAGAGGAGTGCGACGATAATAAGCCACTTGGTGGTACTGGCATCCCAGAAGCTTGGAATGAACTGCCCGATAACAAGGAATGCCATGCAGAGCCAAAGCATCAGCGAGAGTTCCCGGAGTTCCTCGAGTCTCGCGTCTGCGGGGTTCGTGCGGAGATTACGCTTCAGGATGGGGATGAATTCGCGGAGTCGGTTGAGTTTCATGTGGAGGGCGTCGGTCGGGAAATAGCGCTTCAGCGGGCGGCGGGCAATCTGGAAACTGGGCAAATGCTGCTTCGGCTCCGCATGCAGAAAGTGGCGGGAGGCGGATGCGCGCGGAACGCGCGCCGTCCGCGCCGCCGCGCAGGCGGCTCACTTTCACCCGGCACTTTCACTCTCACTCCCGCCGCCCCCGGCGGCGGGCTACTCTTTTTAGGCTAGAAACCGGCGTTGCGTTAAAGATTCCGGAAGCTACAAATGGTGCTTTCACCTGCGCGATGCCCTCCAAAACCTCCGCCGTCGTCAAGAATCACACCGAGAAGGTGCAGACGTTGGAAGTCGAGAACCTCAAACTCGCAGCCGCTTACCAGGGCTTGGAGAAATCCGAAGCCGCCGATATCAAAGCCTCACTGGAAGAACTGGAGTGGAGAATTCAAGAAGGAGAACACTATGCCTATCGTGAACGGCATTTTAACGCCTCGTGAGCCTGCGATTGATCTCGTGCGGATAATCAGCGAGGGCACATACACCTCATTTCCTCAAGCACTTAAGGAATTTGTCAGCAATTCCTATGACGCGGATGCAACGCGTGTGGACATAGGTATTGATGATGACTGCAACACCATTCGGATCCGAGACAACGGAATCGGCATGACGCTGCAGGATTTTCGGGATTATTTCGCGAGTATCGCTCGCTCCGGCAAGGCCGCTGCCCGCACACCGCGGGGCAGAACAGTTTTAGGGCGTGTCAAGATCGGCCGATTCGGAATCGGCGCACTGGCTGTCGCCGGCATAGCGGACAGATTTGTGGTTAGATCGAGCCGAAAGAACAGCAATGAGGGATTTGAGGCGAGCATCAATCTTACGGAGGTGCGGTCTCATTTTGAGAAAGGGCACGATCTTAGCGCCTATTGGAAATTCGACTACCGTCAGTGGAATGACGAATCACTTTCGACGCATTTCACGGAAATTCAGGTCGACGGACTCAAAGGCGACATCCGTTCACTCGTCCAACGACCCGGCCAACGAGCGCGCGATGAGTTCTATGCGACGACGCGAGAGTTGTCCGGCGTCGACGAGTTAATCTGGCAGCTTGGGCTGATTTGCCCAGTGGCCTATGCGAAAATGTATCCTATAGCTGACGCCGATATTTCGCGAAGCAAAGACGCCATCGTTGTGGAGCGTGCACGCAAGCTTCTCAAAGATCAGTTCACCCTGTTTGTGAACGGTGTCCCAGTAAAGCGTGATTTCTTGCTGCCACGATATGATCCTCAACGACCACGAGACCCAAGGAAGCGGGAATTGCTCCACAAGCGTGGCGAAGGATATGAGTTGCGCACTTTCAGAGCAAAGGCAGGAAGCCCTGTTCACTACGAGGGTTACTTCGTCGTCCAAGCTCAGCAGTTGTTCCCTCAAGAACTCCGAGGATTGTTGATACGCATGCGCGGAGTTGCAGTTGGATGGCACCGAACATTCAACATCTCAGCATCTGCGCTCTCGACTATGCTTCCCTGTTTGTCCGGCGAGGTATGGGTGGAGGGGCTAGAAGAAGCGCTGCAGTTCGACCGAGAATCTTTTCGTGAGGATCACCCCTTGTTCATTTGGCTGCGCGACGAGCTATCGAAGTTGATAGTTGAAGAGAACAAACATTTTCGTGCTCGTTCTGCCAAGAGATCCGTCACGATTTCGAGCCTAAGACCACCGTCTTCATCGCAACTCCCGCCAACTGCTGCTCCTGCGCCTGCGACGAAACAGCCAGAGGTTACAGCCAGCACGGACGCCTACATTGACCCAACCATATTTCAAGGAATGCCAGACTACATTACGCGGTTAATCCCACAAGCGAACGGATGTTGGGAACGAGGGTGGTATGAAGGCTGTGTGCTCATTCTTAGGCGGTTGGTTGAAACATTGATCATCGAATTGTATCACCAGCGAGGATGGATTGCAGACATACGAGATAAGGACGGCACATTTTGTAAGCTGCAGACATTGGTTGATAAAGTTTGCGGGGATGGTCGCATAGGGCTTGGGAAACACCCCAAACGCGGATTGAATGAAATCAAGAAATTCGGGGATGTGGCGGCGCATGACCATCGAGTGAAGGTGCGGAAAACTGATCTCGAACCGCACCGTACGGACCTGCGTTTAGCGTGCGAGAGGCTCGTTTTCATCACGAATAAAAAAGGGCCATGAAGAGCCAACTGTCTGCTATAATCTCCAAGAATTTTACGCCGAGTGGGTTACCCACCGACCCGCGCCGCAAGACCGCTCTGCTCATCAACCCGCCGGTTTATGATACGCAGTATTGGGCTGAGTGGTCGCAGCCTTATGGCCTCGTCCGCATTGCTGCCCTACTGCGGCAGCAACGCTACCAGCATATTGACTTCTTCGACTTCATGGAAGCCACGCCCGTCTCCGGTGACCCGGCAGACGCAGAAGGCAAACGCATCGTTCCCAAGCACCGCATCCATTGCGACGAAGCCTACGCGGAGCAAACCGGCCCGGCGTTCAAGGCGCGGCCCTACGTCATCGAGAAGGGCGGCGAGAAGCTGGAGTTGTTCAAATACCACTTCGGCAAGCCGTGGGACGAATTCGAGCGCTGGGTGAAAGCCAAGGGCTTGGCCAAGCATCCGCCGCACGAAATCTACATCGCTTCTGTGATGTCCTACTGGTGGGAGAGCACGCGCGACCTCATCAGCCGACTGCGCCGGTTGATGGGGAAGAAACCCCGCATCATCATCGGCGGTATCTACCCTTCCATCGCTCCCGAGCATGCCGCCCGTTATACCGGCGCGGATATCGTCGTGGCTGGCGAAGTCCACGAAGCGAATGACCTCTGGACTGACCTGACCGTTTATCGCAAGAAGCCGACCTACGCCATCATCACGCCCAGCCGCGGCTGCCCCTATAACTGCCACTATTGCGCCGCCAAGACCATCAACGGCGGTACCCAGCAAGTCCGTTTTCGCACAGTGGACGACATCTTTGCTGAGATGGTGGACAAATATGAGCGCTTCGGCCTCCGTGACTTCGCCTTCTACGCCGACTTTCTGCTAATTCGCTATCAGGATAATCTGATGCCTCTGTTGCGCAAGATCGTCGAGACCAAGATGCCATGGCGGCTCTACGCGCCCGAGGGGTTGGACACGCGCTTCCTCTCGCAATCACAGGAACTGTGCGACCTGCTCAAAGCGTCCCATTTCCAAAAGATCTACCTGCCCGTCGAAAACGTGGACGACGACATCCTCGTCAGTCTTAACCGTAAGCACGTCAAACTGCGCCACGTTGTGCAGGCGGCTAAGATGCTTCAGAAAGCAGGCTTCCCTCTTCGCCATCTCGAAGTGAATGGCTACTGCCTCTACGGCCTGCCGGGTGAAAGAATCGGTACGGTGGTGCAGACGGCTCTCTTTGTGTCCGATGTCATTGGCTCGGTCATTCCCATGCTTTTCGCACCCGTTCCGTCCACACAGCTTTTCGATAAATACGGCGACTATTACCACCAGCGCGGTTGGTGCGAACCTTGCGGTACTGTCCGCGATTTGCACCTCCTCAATGGAAAGTTATTCCCGTTCATCCACATGAACGAAGGATCGGTGGAAGACTACATCGATCTCCAACGAATGATGTTCATGCTCAACCAGAACTACCGCAACAAATCCTACAGTGTGTTCGGTTCCGGCTCAACCGCCCAATCCTTCAGACAAATCATCGCCAACTATAGAGCTGCTGAGAGCGAGCACACGCCGATCAACGGTCAGCGAGTCGCCGCCATCACACGACAAATGTCAGACTTGAGAATTGCCAAGCCAACAAGCCAAATGGGGGTAGGTCGCGGAGTGTGATGTTGGGCGACGGAGATTGAGCGTTCCATCGACGGCAAAGGTGTCACCTAAGCTCGTTTCACGAGATTCGGGATCTATGTCTTTGGCCCGGAAGCAACGGGTCCCGCCTTGAACTCAAAACCCAAAAGGCCCGCGCCGCTGCCTACTCTTTTTGAACTAGAAACCAGCGTTGCCAGTGGACTGTTTTCGGCGCAGATAGAAACTGGGTATGCGCAATATCTTCATGCTGTTTATGCCGCCCAGCAATCCGGAGGCGATGGTACATTATGAAGACACGATTCGGAAACGGGTGGAACCAGAGAGGATTTACCCACACGTCCCCGTCCCTCTAGCACGCAAGCTTCAGCAGGTATTTGGAGACAAGCGTATCGCTGTTTGGGGCTCCCGGGATTCGGCTTCTAACCGAGCCAAATTCGAGAAGATGTCCGAGGGAGATGAAATCCTGATCGTAGAAGGAGCCCTGATTAAGCTTCTTGGCCGCGTTGCGTGCAAAACAGTGAATCCATCTCTATCAAGAGAGCTCTGGAAGAACCTCCGGGGTGACTCGTCCGAGGGCTGGGACCTGATCTACTTCATCGCCAACCCGAAGGAGATCGATCTGCCCTTTTCCAAGTTCAGAGAGCTGTTCGGTTACCAATCGAACTTTCAACTGCGAGGGTTCACGAGCGTCGCCACGGAGAGGCTTCAGACATTTTACGCGGTTTATGACGACCTGTATTCAATCCTATTGCGCCTGAAAGAGGGGAAAGAAGTAGAGGAGATTCCCCGTCCTGACCTCTTACAGGAGGCTCGCCTTCAAGAGGCTGGCGAGTCGGCAGGAAAACCCGCTGATCCTCCAGAAGCTCCAGATGAGCAGGTGCTGTCCGAACATTTGCGCATGCAGTGGCTGCTTTTGAAAATGGGCAAGCAAGCAGGTCAGGGGGTTTGGGCTCCACGGGGCGACCAGGGGAGAATCAGCTCCCAGTTCAATTTCCGTGACTTCGAGGAAACCTTTGCCGCCGGTCTCGACACCCAGACCAAGTACGTCGAAAACATCGACGTCGTGTGGAAGGAGGAATTCCGCATCGACGCAGCCTTTGAGATCGAGAACAGCACGTCGATTTACTCAGGTCTTCTGCGGTTCGCGGACCTTACCATGGTCGCACCGAACAGCCCCTATCCTATGTTCATCGTTGCCCCGACGGAACGACGCAACCGCGTGCGAGAGCAACTGGCCCGCCCGACCTTCCGCTACCTTCATCTCGCCGACAAAGTCCACTATCTACCCTACGAGAAGGTCGATGAAGTCGCCTCCTTCTTTGGTGAAGCCGGAAGCGGACTGAATGTGAATGTACTGGTGGGCAAATCAGAGAAACTGAAGGATTAATCTCCTTTGGCCCACCTCTGCACACCTTCTCGTTCGAAGCAGCCAGCCGCAAATGAAGTTCTTCGTCGGAGTCACCAACAACGAGTGGTTCGAGTACTTGGCGGCTCGACAGCCCGACGAGGTGAATTTCTGGCGGCCACGAAGCCAATCCGACTTCCGTGCCATCCCTGTCGGTGCACCATTCCTGTTTAAGCTGCATGCTCCGCTGAACTTCATTGCCGGAGGCGGCTTTTTCGTGCGGCACGATTTCTTGCCACTGCAATGGGCTTGGCAGGCTTTCGGGGAGAATAACGGCGTTCCGAATATGGCAACGCTCCGCAGCCGCATGCTGGAACATCGTTCCGCCAGCGAACTCGGCCGACAGATCGGCTGCACTATCCTGACGCAACCATTCTTCTTCCTTCGTGATGTATGGATTCCCGTTCCACCTGATTGGAGCGCGAATATCGTCACGGGAAAATCCTATGACACCGCCGAGCCAACCGGACAGTCCCTATGGCAACAGGTCCAGGAACGAATGGAGGGCACGGCTTTCCCTACCCCACCCGGCGTCGAAGTGATTGAAGAAGGAGGAAAGGACCGTTTTGGCCAGCCTCAGCTGGTGATGCCACGTCTGGGGCAAGGAGCGTTTCGCGTGCTCGTCGCCGACGCCTACCGTCGTCGGTGTGCCATGACCGGCGAGCGGACATTGCCGGCGCTGGAGGCGGCGCACATCCAGCGCTACTCCGAAAGCGGCCCGCACCGCGTGGACAACGGTCTGCTGCTACGGTCCGACCTGCACCACCTTTTTGATCTCGGCTATTTGACCGTGGCCAGCGACTACCGGATCGAGGTCAGCCGCCGCATCAAGGAGGAATACGAAAACGGTCGCGATTATTACGCCCTTCACGGCCGTCCGCTGGCCGTCATGCCCTCGGCCGACGACGACCGCCCCTCACCACTCTTCCTCGACTGGCATCGTAACACGCTCTTTCGAGGCTGACGGCGGGGATTCGGATTGAGGAAGGTTCCCTATTTGCCCGATCTTGCGTGAGCGCGTGAATCTGGCAGCGTTGGACCTGCCATGTGGAAAATTAGTCTTTTCATTGTCGGCGCGGGCCTGTTGGGATTGGTCGTTGCCACCGGCTGCAGGCAACAGCCGAGGCAACCGTCGGAGGTCGAAGCGCAAGCAACGGCTATCCTCAACGAAACATTCGCGGGCGATACGGAGAACTGGTTCGCGGTGGAAAAAATCGGCGGGGGATTGCGCCTGACAGAGCTTCACCACCCCAAGATGTCTTTGATCGGGCAAAATGTTTCCGAGACCGACCGAATGAATGGTGTATCGGAAAGAGCCAAACTCGTCGTCACCTGCACGCAATTCCGCTGGTTCGATGGGGGCTGGTCAGAGTGGAAGGGCGGTACGGGCGGTAATGGTCTCATCGGCGAGATGATGACGGTTTTGGTTGCGGATTGGGGCGTGCGTCTGGAGAAGAAGAACGGGCAATGGACTGCCCAGCCCGCCGCCGCATCCCACAATTTCCAGCGGGATCGTGCCCTACTAGCGAGAATGTTGAGTCAAACACCTCGATAACCCGTGCTAAAAACAACCATCTTTGTTCTCGCAGCATTCGTCGTCATCGCCCTCCTTGCGGTGCTCAAGCTCAAGGCAGGCGCCAAGCGTGGCGTCTACTACCTGCGCAAGACGCTCTTCACGGCGGCAGAACAGTCGTTCCTCGGGGGGCTGGAGCAGGTTCTGCCACCAGGTGTGCGCGTCTTCGGCAAGGTGCGGCTCGCGGATATCTTCGGCGTGCAGCGCGGACTCGACCCTAGCGCCCGCCAGTCGGCTCGCAACCGCATCGACCGCAAGCATGTCGATTTCCTGCTCGTGCGCACCGATGACCTTGCCCCGCTCGCCGGTATCGAGCTCGACGACAGGTCGCACGAAGAGGAGGAGCGCCAGGAGCGCGACGCCTTGGTGGACGAAGTATTCGCCGGGGCCGGCCTTCCGTTGCTCCATGTCCCGGCACAGAAGACGTACGATCCTGCGGACCTGAAGGCCAAAGTGGCCTCGCTTCTCGCCCGGCCCGGTCCGCAACATGTCACTTAATAGGTGACATTCTCCGGCAGCGTTCGCTTCAGCCACATGTCACTTATTAAGTGACATGTTCTCGGGGAGGGAAATTGCCGGGGCCGGTGCGCGAATCCTGAAAACCATCGGCGGGAAGACCCAGCCGGTTGGTTGAGTGCTGTTCCGCAGGGCGAGGCGGCAAGGGGCAGGTTTTGGGTCTTTCAACGGGACGGCGGGGTGATCCCGCCGTCGTGCGGGCCGCAAAGGCCCTACCCTTCGGCCCGGACTGTCAGCGTCACGCAGCAGTCGTCAACGCCCGCCCCGGTCCGCAACATGTCACTTAATAGGTGACATTCTCCGCCCGCCTCCGGCAGCGTTCGCTCCAGCTACATGTCACTTATTAAGTGCCATGTTTCAGGGAGGGGAACAGCCGGGATCGGTGCTCAAATCTTAGAAGCCAACGAATGTGAAGCGCCGCGGCCGATGTCATCGGAAGGATTGCCGTCCGTCCTCAAACCAGTGAAATGGCTTCCATGTCCCCTGTGCACATCCCCAAACGATTCCAACTACCCTCGCAGCTGATGCTGCTGATCCTGGCGGCCGCCGCCGATATGGCGCGCCACTCCCGCCAGGCCTTCCGGATTCCGCGATCGAAACGGCGCGGGATCACCTTGCGGCCCGGCAGGGACACGCCGCTCTGGAATGCCCTGGCCCGGGCGGTCCGGCCGTATCTGGTCCGGTACGGCGATCAGGCCAACCTGGGACGTTTGCTCGGACTCCCCCGACAGCGCGTACATGCCTACTTTGCCGGATGCACGCAAATGCCGGACGCCGAGCGAACCCTGGAATTGCTCGCCTGGCTGGCGATGGTGCGGCAAGGGCGCCGGCCGGCCTGAACCGCGAAAATCCACCTAGGACCATGTCACTTATTAAGTGACATCTTCCCTGCCTGTCGCCCGCAAACACATGTCACCTATTAAGTGACATTCTCAGCGCCGGCCCGGATGGGAGAAGACAGAAAGGGTCTGGTCTAAACAGTTGTGATCGGAGAGTGGCGGAAGCGGCCGGTGCGCGAAGCCTTGAAACCATCGGCGGGAAGACCCAGCCGGGCGGGCCGCAACGATCTTACTCTTCGGACCGGACCGTCAGAGTCACGCGGCAGCGGGGAGATCGACCCAATCAGCGCTTGGCTTGCGGCTGTCCCGAATCGAAACTAGCGGGGACACGACATGAAGGTGATTCTATTCGGAGCATCAGGAATGGTCGGACAGGGCGTCCTGCGTGAATGCCTGCTCGATCCGGAGGTGGAGAGCGTCCTTGCGGTAGGCCGCAGCCCCAGTGGTCAGCAACACGAGAAGCTGCGTGAAATCGTCCGCCAGAACGTCGCTGATCTCGATTCCTTGGAGGACCGGCTGCGGGGTTACAACGCCTGCTTTTTCTGCCTCGGGGTTTCCTCAGCGGGCATGAAAGAGGCCGACTACCGGCGAGTAACCTACGATCTCACGCTCGCGGTCGCGCGGACCCTGGCGAGGCTCAACCCGGACATGACCTTCATTTATGTGTCGGGTGCGGGCACCGACAGCACCGCGCGGGGGCGCATCATGTGGGCCCGCGTGAAGGGCGAAACCGAAAACGCACTGCTCCGATTGCCGTTCAAGGCGGTCTATATGTTTCGGCCGGGGGTCATCCAGCCGCTCCACGGCATCACCTCGAAGACCAGGCTCTATCGGATTCTCTATGCCGTAGCCGGCCCGTTGATCACCCTGATAAAAATATTCTTGCCGCGGTGGGTGACGACCACCGAGCAGGTGGGTCGCGCGATGATCAGGGTCGGGATGAAAGGCGCCGCAAAGCCCTTCCTCGAGAACCAGGACATCAACGACCAGAACCGATAGTCGCTTTGCGAAAAAGGTGCATCCAACGGACTGACATGCTTCGGCAGAAACCATCCCGACTGGACAAGACCCTGGCCAATGTCTGCCTGAACTGCCCGGTGTGCCGGCGCGCGAGGGGGCGTCAGCGCGGCGCCGCTTTCTGGCTGGTGCGAAAGATCGAGGGCCGCGTTTGCCCGTTCTGCCGCGCTTACGAACTCGTCTTTGACCGTAAGGCGCATGAGCGCCGCGCTCCAACGCCAGAGCCTCCTTGCTGAAAAAGGAATTGACTCACCTTCCACCACGCACAAAGCGAAGCCAGAAACGGTCTGGTTTAAACAATTGTGATCGGAGCGCGGCGGGGGAGACCGGTGTTCGAATCACTCCTTCGGTAGCCGGCACTTTTCGCTGAGTTGATGGGCAATTCGCCGGATTTGCTCGGGCAGTAGAGGATTCGATGGACGCGCAGGAAATGAATACCGAACTTCTTTTTCGTTTAGCACGTTGACCGATCCCTTCCCCGTACGGTCTACGTACCAGCCGGGAATCACCAAAACGGGGTTGGCCGTCACTTTTTCGCCTGTGGCACTAGTCAACCATTGACCGAGCGTGCGAGCATTGAGTGCAGCTTGTTCTATCTCATCGGTCTCCTGTTTATTTGGCCAGTGCAGAGCGGTGCCGTCGAAACGCACATGATACTCCTTCCTGCCGCGTTCGCCCTTGGGCTTTCGTCGGGCTTTTGTCTCAATCGCATATACTCCCGTCGGACCGACCACTACGTGGTCAATGTTGAAACCGTCGAACGGCACATCGTGAAAAACCCGATAGCCGCCGAGCATGAGCTGATTCAGTTCCTCGCCCACCACCCGCTCACCGTCAAAACCGAGACGGTGATTCCATAATTCCTGCAACGTTTTTGCCACCCGTGGCCCAAGCCATAATGACAAACCCACACACACAACAAAGAAGAGGGCCAGTGATAACTTTGTTTGGAGGCGCGGATTGGCGCTCACCATGACGGCAAGAAAACAAGGGAGAAAAACCAACAGCAGCAGTCTCTCTGAAAGTTTATCATCTAACCGTTGTATTTTGAGGCGTAATGACTCGCCTGGCGGTCGAATCGGCAAGTCGGTAAAGGGTTCCTCGCTCTCTGCTTTATATCGCTTTTTCTGCGCCGCTATCCACCAAACGAGAACGATCATTGGCAAAAGCAGGCCACCAAGAATCAAAACTGCCTTAGCAGTGTCCCAGACGAAATTTTTCAGGATTTGCTCCATGCCGCCAGTTAACCAACTCCACCGCTTTCTCCAATCCGGAAATACGAGCAGCCAGAGCGGTTCAGAGGCGCTAAGAAAGGGTCAGTTTTGAGGTCCTTGAACGGAACGGCGGGGTCAGCTCGCAGCCGGGCGGGCCGCAAAGATCCCTACCCTTCGGACCGGACCGTCAGCGGCGAACGGCAGCGGCGATAGCTTCGGCTGCGACCTGCCTAACCTCCTCACACCACGCCGTTGGCCTGGTCAATTTTGACTGATCATCGGTTGAGCTGACGATTAAATTCGCTTATTCATTGCAGTGGCTTATCTTCTGGCCATGGCGCAACATGCGCAGCGCCCCACGCTTGGAACTCCCCGGGAGTGCCGGCGCTGAAGTAGGCGCCTCTGCTTGACCGGTCCATCCATTCACCATGTCTGACTTTTCCCATCCCACACCGCCTGCGCTCGACGCTCCGCCATCCTTTCTCGACAAACCGGAGCCGAGGGCCGTCGAGCCCGAGCCCTATCCCTTGGAGCGCAGCGGCCTGCAGCTCTATCTCCAGGAAATTGCCAAGACGCCGCTTCTCACCATCGCCGAGGAGGTGACCCTGGCCCGCCGCATCCGCCGGGGCGACCAGGCGGCGCGCGATCACATGATCAAGGCCAACCTGCGCCTGGTCGTCAAAATCGCGTTGGACTACAAGGATTTTGGCCTGCCCCTGCTCGACCTGATCAGCGAAGGCAACATCGGGCTCATCAAGGCCGTCCTGCGCTTCGACCCGCGCAAAGGCGGAAAGCTCAGCACCTATGCCGCGTGGTGGATCAAGCAATCCATCAAGCGCGCACTGGCCAACCAGTCGAAGACCATCCGCCTGCCCGTCCACCTCGTTGACAAGATCTCCAAGATGCGCCGGGCCGCCATGAAGCTCGCCGATGAGTTCGGGCGCGAGCCGACCGACGAGGAGGTGGCGATGGAGCTCAACCTCCCCGTCAACAAGGTCGCGCACCTCAAGTCCGTCAGCATCCGCCCGACCTCGCTCGATGCGCCCATCGGCGAGGAGGGCGAATCCGCCACGTTCGGCGAGATCGTGCGCGACGAAAACGCCATCAGCCCCTTCGAAAACCTTCGGGAGGGCAACCTCAAGTCCGACCTCAACACCATGATCGACTCGCTCGACAACCGCGAAGCCGACATCCTGCGCATGCGCTACGGACTCGACGGCCACGACGAGCAGACCCTCGAGGAAGTCGGCAAGAAATTCAAAGTCACCCGGGAGCGGGTGCGGCAACTCCAGTACCTGGCCCTCAAGAAAATCCGCGGACTCATGGCCAAGAACGAGGCCCAGCGGAGTGTCGAGGAGATTGAGCAGGATGAACGCCTGCGCAAGCGCATGGCGGTGTTGCGCGAATTCTTCGAGAGCAAGGCCGGGAAGAAAACCGGGAAGAACTGAAGTCCCCCTTCCTTTACCGAGGGCCGGCAGTTCGCTGCCGGCCTTTTTGTTTTCCAAGCCCGATAGGTCAGGCTTTAGGTCTTTCAACGGGACGGCGGGGTAAGCCCGCCGCCGGGCGGGACGGCGGTTTCGAACAGCGGGCGCCCTACTCTTTTTAAGACTAGAAACCGGCGCCTGCACGCGACGAAGTCGGTGTTGCGCAGAAAGGTTCCCGGGACTAGAAACAGCGGCAAACCCATCCGGAGCCAAATGAGCCTTCGAAGCTTCCTCCCGACCTTGCGCGAATGGCTGTGGTTTTCCTTATGGATAGCCGTAATCCTGGTTCTGACTCTTTTCGCCGTCAGGTGGAGGGACGATCAAGTGCGCCGGCACGGCCAGCAAAGAACCGAAGTGACGCAGGGGCTGCCGATGGATGGCCCCGCACGTAACGCAGCGGCCTGGAGCCCGACCCGGCGGAGCGCGGCAAAGACGCCCACCGCGGCGATGGTGGCACCGGTGGTACCAGTGGCGCCGGCCAGCCAGTCAACCGCTGGCTTGAGCACCCGTCACGTGACCCGGGGCGATGCCCGCATCGTCAATCCACAAGAGGTCGCCTACGTGAAGCAGTTGCTCGCCGCGGCGGCCATTCGCGGACAGGCCCGGCATCCACGCGATCTCGCGCGGGCACACGAATTGGCCGGCAAGGCGCATGATTTCGGCTATCTCGGAACTGATGATGGCTGGGCTCTCCCCGAGGAGATGTCCGCCCGGGGCTACGGCAACTGCCGGACAAAGACCCTCTGGCTTGCCGTCAGGCTGCTTGAGGCCGGCTATACCGAGGTGGGAATCAATCTCGGCTGCCCGCCCAATTACCGGCCCGGCGAGCCCGGGCATGCCTGGCCGGTCATGTTTTGGCAGGGCCGCAAGTACGTTTTCGAGCCCACCGCCTCCGGCGAAATCTACACGCCGGCCGCCGCTCCCACGCACGATCATAGCGTCACCGTGCTGATTTTGCAGTCGCCCCAGGCCGAGGCCGGAACCCCCTAGGCCAAGGCACACGCAACCGAAGCGCGGGCTCGAAAGTCTGAACCCTGAACCACGGCGCAGCCGCGCCGCGCAGGCGGGCCTATTCTTTTTAAGACAAGAAACCGGCGCCTGCACGCGACGAAGTCGGTGTTGCGCAGAAAGGTTCCCGGGACTAGAAACGGCGGCAAACCCGCGCCATGCCCCGCCCAGCCAAGGCTCCTTAACCAAGCAATTCACCATGACACGAGAATCTTGGATCATTTTCTCCTTTGGCGTTTACTTCCTGCTGTTCCTCGGTGCGGTCGTCGGCCTGGGAATATGGAAAGTCAAGCGTCGCCGAGCCCGGCCACCCGTTGAATTCAAACTCCTCCGCGGCCCCGGCGAAACCCTGCGACGACGGATGGCGAAGTTCGATGAGGACTTCATTTTCCGGATCGTTGCGGCTGCGCTTGGCCCCGTTCTCATAACGCTGCTGGTGTCTTGGGGTGTGCTCAAATACCGGCCCCAGACTTGGACTCAACTCTGGGTGGGATTCGGGCTCACTGTTTTGGCGTTCGTCGCCACGCTCATTCCAGCGCTGCGCTGGGCGTTGCGGGGCTTGATGAGGTACCGCGACGACCGGTTGGGTTATCTGGGCGAGCGATACGTGGGCGAATGCCTCGACCCGCTGAAAGAACACGGCTGGCATGTCTTCCACGACGTACCCTGTGAAACCGACAGAAAGAAATTCAATATCGACCATGTCGCGGTCGGCCCGGGCGGCGTATGGGCCATCGAGACCAAGACCCGGCGCAAAGGTAGGGCACGCCCGGGGTTCGAACCGCAAAAGGTCTTCTACGATGGCAAGCAGCTCATCTGGCCTTGGGGTGAGGACCCTTACGGGCCGGATCAGGCAATAGACAATGCGGACTGGCTGCAAAAATGGCTCACCAAGAAAACGGGCATCAAGACAAAGGTTTGGCCGGTGCTTGCGTTGCCCGGCTGGTATGTCGTCGACAAGGCCGGCGCTGCACTGCGCGTAGTGAGACCTGAGTGGCTTTCGGAAGATCTCCCAAAAGTCGGAACACTCCTGACCGCTGATCAAATTGACCTCATCACCCGCCAGCTCGATGAGTGCTGCCGCAACGTGGAAGATTGAGTGCCTGCGGCACCCAGCCACGCGATCCCGACGTTGCGTTCATGCTCTTCGCGCTCCGCGCAAAAAGTCCTTGCGCTTTGAGGGGTGCGGCGTGAACTAAACCGCTTCTTTTGGTCGGTGGAGTAGCGAAGTGGTCAAACGCGATTGACTGTAAATCAATTGGTCTCCGACCTTCGATGGTTCGAATCCATCCTCCACCACCATTTTTGCATCCGGCGCGGATGCAAAAATGGTGCCGCGCCGAAGCTGTCAGCGAAGGCGGGCATCAAGCCGCAGCCGATGATGGATGAGAACCATTGCGATGGTTCGACGGAGCGGAACATAGAGAACGAACGGCACGGCTCTGCCAGCCAGTAGAATGCCGGCCCTATCTCACCGCGGCGGCGGCGTTGATCAGTTCCAGGAACGAGCGCGACTCGAGCGAGGCGCCCCCGATGAGGCCGCCGTCAATGTCTTTCTGCGCGAGCAGCTCGGGCGCGTTGGCCGGTTTCATCGAACCGCCGTAAAGGATGCGCACCTTCTGGGCGAGCGTCTCGCCGAAAAGCTTGGTGAGCAGGCTGCGGATGAAGGCGTGCACCTCCTGCGCCTGTTCCGTGGTGGCCACGCGGCCGGTGCCGATGGCCCAGACGGGTTCGTAGGCGATGACGACGTTGGTCGCGAGGTCCTTGCCCACCCCGTCGAGATCCTGCTCGACCTGGGTCTGCACGACCTTGAGGGTCGCGCCGCTCTCGCGCTCCTGCAGCGTCTCGCCGACGCACAGGATCGGCTTGAGCTGGCTCTTGAGCGCGGCGAGCACCTTCTGGTTGATGAAGGCGTCGGTCTCCTTGAAATAGGTGCGACGCTCGCTGTGGCCGAGGATGACGTAGCTGGCGAACAGTGCGCGCAGCATGGCGGCGGAAACTTCACCCGTGTAGGCACCGCCCGGCTCGGGGTGCATGTTTTGCGCGCCCAGCTTGAGGGCCGAGCCTTCGAGCATGCGGGCGACGCTTTCCAGGCAGGTGAAGGGCGGGCACACGACGACTTCGACGTCATGCACCTTGCCGACGGCGGCGACGATTTCCTTCACGAGGCTCACCGCGTCGGCGGAGGTTTTGTTCATCTTCCAGTTGCCGGCGATGAGTTTCTTGCGCAGCAACATGGGGGGCGTGGAGGCGGAGGAAGGAGGTGTCATGCAAGGGAGACTGTCGATGATGATGGCGCGATCTGAACTGAAAACCGCACTTTCGCCGCTTTGCGGGTGACGGGCAAGCCTGCTTCGGCGGCAGGTGGCGATGTAACCTCATCGCCATCCGGCCGCAGGAGGGATCAAAGGGTGTCGAGCGCCGCGACGCCGGGGAGCACCCTGCCCTCGAGGAACTCGAGGCTGGCGCCGCCGCCGGTGGAACAGTGGGTGACCTTGGTGTCGACCTTGAATTTTTTCGCCGCGGTGGCGGTGTCGCCGCCGCCGACCACGGTGATGGCGCCGGCCGCGGTGGCCTTGGCGATCGCCTCGGCCATGGCCTTGGTGGAGCCGGCGAACTTGTCGAACTCGAACACGCCGGACGGACCGTTCCAGACGATGGTCCGCGCGCGTCCGATGACCTGCGCAAAGAGCTCGATCGACTTCGGACCGGCATCGAGTCCCATCCAGCCGGCGGGCACGCCTTCCCGGTCGGAGACGAGCTTCGTGCTGGCGTTGGCGTCGAACTTGTCGCCGCAGAGGAAGTCGACGGGGAGCGTGATGGTGACGCCCTTGGCCGCGGCTTTCGCGAAGAGCTCCTTCGCGATCTTCGCGCCCTCGGGATCGTAGAGGCTGTCGCCGATCGCCATGCCCTCGAGTTCCTTCTTGAAAGTGAAGGCCATGCCGCCGCCGATGATGATCTCGTTGGCTTTCTCGAGAAGATTGTTGATGAGCGGAATCTTGTCGGCGATCTTGGCGCCGCCAAGAATGGCCAGCAGCGGACGCTGCGGGTGGTCGATCACAGCCGTGAAGGCCTTGAGCTCGGCCTCCATCAGAAACCCGGCCACCTTGTGCGGCAGTTTCACGCCGACCATTGAGGAGTGCGCCCGGTGGGCGGTGCCGAAGGCGTCGTTGACGTAGACGTCACCGAGCCGGGAGAGGCTGGCGCGGAAGGCTTCGACCGCCTTGGGATCGGCTTTCACGGACGTGCCGTCCTCGTTCTTGATCTTGCCCTCCTCCTCGATGTGGAAACGGAGGTTTTCCAGCAGCACCACGTCGCCCGCCTTGAGCGCGCCGGGGGCGCAGGCCTGCTCAACCGCGGGGCCGATGCAATCGGTGAGGAACTTCACGGGGCGGCCGAGCAGTTCCTGCAGTTTCGCGGCGACCGGCTTCAGACTGTACTTGGCGATCACCCTGCCGTCGGGCCGGCCGAGGTGGGACATGAGCACGACCGAGGCGCCGCGCTCGAGCGCGTACTTGATCGTCGGGAGGGCCGCCACGATACGCTGCGGATTGGTGATGGCGCCGGTGGCCTTGTCCTGCGGGACGTTGAAGTCCACGCGCATGAGCACGCGTTTGCCGGCGACGTCGATGTCGCGAATGGTTTGGTAGGCGGGCATGGGAAAAAGTGACCACGGATTACACTGATCGGCACGGATAGGTCATCCCATCATCCGTGTTGATCCGTGCAATCCGCGGCCGGTTTGTTTCAAAATTACGACTTACAGGCTGCCGGCGACCTTCTTCAGCAGGTCGACGCAACGGTTGCTGTAGCCCCATTCGTTGTCGTACCAGCTGATGAGCTTGAAGAAGTTCTTGTTGAGCTCGATCGAGGAGCCGGCATCGAAGATCGACGACGCCTGGCAGTGGATGAAGTCGCTGGAGACGACCTCCTCGTCGGTGTACTCGAGGATGCCCTTCAGGTAGGTTTCACTGGCCTTCTTAAGGGCGGCCTTGATCTCGACCAGCGAGGTGTCCTTGGCCGTCTTGAAGGTGAGGTCGACCACGGAGACGGTCGGAACCGGGACCCGGAGGGACATGCCGGTGAGCTTGCCTTTGACCTCGGGGATCACGAGTCCGACGGCCTTGGCGGCGCCGGTGGTGCTCGGGATGATGTTCTGCGCGGCGGTGCGGCCACCCTTCCAGTCCTTCTTGGAGGGGCCGTCGACGGTCTTCTGGGTCGCGGTATAGGCGTGCACCGTGGTCATGAGACCCTCGGCCAGGCCGAAGCCTTCCTTGAGGAGCACGTGCACGAGCGCCGCGAGGCAGTTCGTGGTGCAGGAGGCATTGGAAATGATGTGGTGCCTGGCGGGATCGTACTTGCCGTCGTTCACGCCCATGACGACGGTGATGTCCTCGTTCTTCGCGGGGGCGGAGATGATGACCTTCTTCGCGCCGGCCACGATGTGTCCATAGGAGGATTTCGGGTTGTCCTTGGCGGCGTCGGTGAACAGGCCGGTCGACTCGATCACGATCTGCACGCCCAACCTGGCCCAGGGAAGCTCGGCCGGCGTCTTGGCGCTGACCACCAGGATCTCCCGGCCGTTGACGATGAGCACATCGTCATCGGGCTTGTCGGGGGCCGACTTCTTCGAGTCGACCGTGCCGTTGAAACGACCCTGGATGGAGTCGTATTTGAGCAGGTAGGCCAGGTTGTCGGCCGGCACGATATCGCCGACGGCGACCACATCGAAGGTCGTGCCGAGCAGGCCTTGCTCCACGAGGGCGCGAAAGACGAGACGGCCGATGCGGCCGAAACCGTTGATTGCGACTTTAACTGCCATGGTTTTCTCCGTTTCTGATTTGTTTGAGTAATGTTCTGATTCAGGTGGACACGCGGCCACGGGCCGCCAAGCCGTACGAATCAAGAGAAGCGCCCCGGCTTTGGCAAGAGCGATGCGCCAGTAGTAATCGGCGTAAAACGGCCAGTACTGTACCTTTTTTCTCAGTCCGCCATCCACAGGCCGCAGCCGAGGGCCGGCATGAACAGCGCTGCCTCGACCGGCCGGGCGGGGCTATGATTCCCGGAACTGAAGAAGCGGTCGTGGTCGGCCAGCTGCCGCCAGGGGGCCTGGGCGGCGTCGCCCAGCGGAATCTTCACGTCCTGCAGGGTCGGATTGATGGCAAAGAGCAACCGCAACGATCCCTGGCTTTGATCGGCGTTGAAAATGGCGACGGCCGCGGTCGAATCGGGTGCAAAGCAGAACTGGAAAAAACCCTCCCCTGGCCGCGAATACTGCCGCAGCAGCCGCCCGCGTTCGCTCCGCCGGAAGGCGATCCAGTCCGCAAAGTAGGCGTGGGTGGCCGGGAAACGATACAGGCGCCGGTAGTCGAGGGCGTTGAGGTCGCCGCGCAGGTAGGTGTTGGTCGCGCCCTGCTTGGATCGCAGGAAATCCTGGCCGGCGGCCAGCATGGGGATGCCGATCGAGGCCATGAGCATGGCGCCCATGAGGTGCGTGCGGCGGATGTCGTTGAGGGTCGGCTGGAGGCCGCTGCCATCGGCATTCTCCGTGATCGCGTCGATCCAGGTCTTGTCGTCGTGCGACTCGGTATAGTTGACCGTTTGGGCCGGCCAGGCGGCAAATAACCCCGGCGAGCCCTTGAGGAAATACTCGAACCTTTCGCGGGTGCCGCCGCCCCGCACGTACTCGCGCATAAAATTGCGGTAACCGTCATTCCACGAGGCAAATCCCGTCGTCCGCAGATCCTGCGCGATGTGTCCGCGGAAACTCCAGGGCTCGGCGATGAGCACCACGTCGGGCTTCACGCGTTTGAGCGCCGTCTCGATCTCGCGCAGCACCTCCACCCCGATGAGCTCGGCGAGGTCGAACCGGAAGCCGTCGGCGCCATAGACCTCGATGAGATGCGTGAGGCTGTCGATGATGAGCCGCCGGACCATGGCGGCGCGGGTGCGTACGTCGTTGCCGCAGGCGCTCCAGTTGGCGAGATTGCCGGCGCCGTCCTGCTCGAAGCAGTAGAGCTTGTCGATGCACATCAAGTGCGGCGGCAGGCCGGCATGGTTGTAGACCACGTCGAAGAGCACCGCCAGGCCGCGCCGGTGGAACGCCGCCACCAGCTCCTGCAACTCCCGCACTTGCGAGGCCTGCTCCGGCGCCAGCGCATAACTGCTGGCGGGGGCGAACCAGTTCACCGGCATGTAACCCCAGTGGTATTCCTCGGGTGTCGCGCTGTCGAATTCCTGCACCGGCTGGAGTTCGACGGCGTTCACGCCGAGCCGCGCGAGATGAAAATCGGGGCTCTCCACCCATTTCCGCAGCCCCGTGAAGCCGCGGCGTTCCTCGGGTCTGGCGAGGTCGCGCACATGGGCCTCGGCGATCACGAGGTCCTGCCATGCCGGCGTGCGAAACCCGCGGTCGCCGGGAGCCAGCCGGGCGCGATCCAGCACGATGCCCGGTCCGTCGCGTCCCACCGCCGCCAGCGCATAGGGATCGAGGATGCGCCGGTTGCCATCGAAGAGACCGAAGACGTTGCGCGGACCGTCGAGCGTGTACCAGTAGAACCAGCCGTGCAGATTGCCATTCAGCCGCGCCTCCCAGGCGCCGTCGCTGCGGCGGTCCATGTCGTAGCTGACCGCCTCGTCGAGCTTTTTCAGGTTGTTGCCGATGTGGAGCCGCACGGCCCGGGCGCGGGGGGCGAACAGCCGGAAGGTCGTCTCGCCGCCGTTGACTCTGCTGTCCAGCAGAGCGCCCAGCGGCACATGGCTCTTCAGTTGGAAAAAGAACTCCCCGGGGCGCAGCGGCGCCTGCCCGGCACCCGCGTCGTCGGTCCACCTCACCGCCAGCGCCGCCGTCAGGTCGACGGGGACGGCGGTCGTGAAGCGGAACAAATGCCGACCGGTGCGCGCCGGATCGATGACGTGATTGTAATTGCCGAGGTCGTCGCGCATGGCGTTTGGCGCCTGGGCCGGCACCGGCAGCCAGCGGTGCCCGCCGGTGACGAATTTGAAACGCTGCGGCGGTTGCGATAAAAACCGGCCGGCGTGCGCGGCGAACAGCAGCACGGCCTCGCCGTCAAGCGACGCCGGCAGCAGGCGCCAGTCGGGGTTGCCGACGGCATGCTGCCAGCCATTGAAATCGCCCGCGAGGTAGACGGCCGTGGTCACGGGATCGACGTCGGGATGATGGGCGAGCTGCAGGAAGAAGAAGATCTCTCCGAACCCGTTGACGAAATAACCGCTTTCGCAGCCGTAGGTATGGTCTGGAACGCGCGCCAGCACCGTGAACGGCGGCCCATCGGGGCCGAGTCCGAGCGGCGGCAGCGAGGCGGCGGTCCAATCACGACTCAGTTCGATGATGCCGCTGTCTGGTGCCGTCAGCCATGCCTGGGAAATTCGTTGGTCATGCATGCTCATGCGGAGGACGGAGCATCATCCGCCCTGCCGGAAAACGCCAAGCACGAAGTGGATGCTGGGCCTCGTCGGCTCTGACCGGCAAGCCCTCAATCCCGGGGCGCAAATGCATCCATCCGCGCCCCGCCGTCGAAACGTTGAGCTTACAGTAAAGTTTTTGAAGGGATTTCTGAACCTGCGGTGTTCTGTATTTGTCATGCACCTTCGCTATCGTGTCTTTATTCCGGCCGCGCTGGCCGCCTTTCTGGTGAGTTGCTCCAGTACGCCGACGCCTTCCACGCCGGACAAGACCGCTTCCTCCCCGACAGCGACCGTCGTTGGCGACGGTCCGGAGCATACCCTGCAAAAGGGGATGACTGCCGAGGCGGTAAAACGCATCATGGGGGAACCGGCCGAAATCAAGCTCATGTCGACAACCACCGGCACGGCCGAGGTCTGGGTTTATCGCCGCACGAGCAGCAGCCCGATCCGACAGGTCCAGGTCGGCACGCGGTTCACCAAGGGCACCCCGTCCAGCGGCTCCGCGACCGGCGACCATTCGTCCAACATGGCGGCGCAAATGGTCGATGAACCGGTTTTTGCGCAGCAGATCGAGATCGTCGATGAGACGATCAGCCTGCTGATGTTCGACGGCAAGCTCCTCGAGCAGAAGGCATCCGTCCAGAAACGGCTGGAGTACAAGTGACATCGAGGGGTCGCGCGTAGAGAGCCCTTTAGGCGGCTCACGCGCCTCTTGCCGTGGTGAAATGCCAGCCACCCATCGGCCGGCATCAGCACGTTTCGTAGCGGGTTTGGGTGTTCGGCCGCGGCCGGTTGACGGCGGACCGACTGTTTCCGTTGCGGCCGGGGTGGAATCCGGCTTTCTTCGTCGTCTTCCTCATGCGAATCCTGGTTGCCATGTCCGGCGGCGTCGACAGCAGCGTCGCGGCGCTCCTCCTCAAGCAGCAGGGCTTCGAAGTCGTGGGTGCCTACATGAAAAACTGGATCAACGAGGACAACGTCACGGGCCATTGCCCTTGGATGCAGGACATCGAGGATGCGCGCACCGTGGCCGGGCAGATCGGCATCGAGTTTCGTGTCGTCAACCTGATGCATGACTACCGCCGGCTGGTGGTTGATTATCTGCTCGACGGGTATGCGCACGGCCTCACGCCCAATCCCGACGTCATGTGCAACCGCGAGATCAAGTTCGGCGTGTTTCGCGCCTACGCGACGGCCGGGGGTTTCGCCGCGGTGGCGACCGGCCACTATGCGCGGCGGATCGTCAGCGGGGACGGGACCTGCACGCTGTTGGAGGGCGTCGACAAAAACAAGGACCAGTCGTACTTTCTCGCGCTGCTCTCCCCTGAGCAACTCCGCGACGCGCGCTTTCCCGTCGGCCATCTGACCAAGCCAGAACTGCGCGCCCTCGCCGCCGGGCATCAGCTGGCGACGGCGCGGAAGAAGGACAGCCAGGGCATCTGTTTCATCGGCGAGGTGAAGATGCCGGACTTCCTGCGCGCCTATGTGCCCGACCATCCCGGCCCGATCGTCCGCGCGACCGACGGGAAGGAGATCGGCCGCCATCGCGGCCTGCATTACTACACCATCGGCCAGCGCAAGGGCATCGGCATCCCTTCCAACACCGACCGCAAGGCCTATGTGGTCGTGGGCAAGCGCGCCAGCGACAACGCCCTGCTCGTCGCCTTCGACGCGCCCGACGCACCCGGCCTTTTCGTCAGCGAGATCCGGGTGCAGGCGCTGAGCTGGATCGGCCAGCCGGTGACAACGTCACGGCCGCTCGAGGGCCGGGTGCGCTACCGTGATCCGCGCGTACCGCTGGAGTTCGTTCCCGGGGAAGGCGGCCGTGCGCTCATCCGCTTCGTCCACCCGCAGCGCGCCCTTGCCCCCGGCCAGGTGCTCGCCCTCTACGACGGCGAACAACTCCTCGGCGGCGGCGTGTATGTGTGAGGCTCGCGCCAAGGCGCGCGGGGAAATTTCAATTCAGAAGCCATGAAACCAGGAAGAAGCTTCCGAGGTTCCTCCTTCATGGCTTCCTGGCTTCTGAATAAACTCATCGCCCGACGCTGCCCGCGGCCGTTCACTTTGCCGTGGCCAGCGCTAGGCGGACGCCGAGGGCGAGGAGGATGACGCCCATGGTGCGTTCAAACCAGTGCCCGCAGCGCAGAAAGGCGGCGCGCACGCGCTCCTGTGAGAAAAACAGCGATACCAGCGTGAACCATCCCATCGTCGCCAGCGCCATCCAGACGCCATAGCCGGCCTGGACCAGCACGGGGGTCCGCGGGTTGATGACCACGGAAAAAAGCGCCACGAAGAACAGCGTGGCCTTGGGATTGAGGGCGTTGGTGAGGAAGCCGGTGACAAACGCCGCCCGGCGGCCGGGGGTTGCCGGCACGCCGCCGGCGGCGGTCGCCTTCGGAGCTGCGCCGTTCGCAAACGGCTTTGCCCGGAGGGCCTTCTGGCCGATCCAGGCGAGATAGACCGCGCCCAGCCACTTCAGGATGTTGAAGGCGAGCACGGAACTTCGCACGAGCAGTCCGATGCCGAGGAGCGAGTAAGCCACGTGCAGGAAGATGCCGGTGCCGATGCCCACGCTCGTCCAGACCGCCGGGCGCCGGCCGTGGGTGATGCTTTGCCGCAGCACCATGGCGAAATCGGGTCCCGGGCTGGCGACCGCCACGAGGTGCGCGAGCGCGACAAGGAAAAATTCAGACCAATAGGAGGTCATGGGCGGGCCACCACCAAAAGAGAAACCCGCCGCCCGGGCGAGTCAGAATCCATTCCGACTTGCAGAAGTTCGCACCCGGACCCCGCGCTCAATACCGGAACTTCGGCGCCCAATCGCCCACGCCCCCTGAAAGCAGGTCGCAGAAATGCCACGTCGCGCAGAAGGGGTCGTAGGGACCGAAGGGTGCCGACGCGATGCGATAGGTCTTTTTGCCTTTCCGGCGGAAGGTCGAGACGCCCGGCAGCGGGTCGCGACCATCCATGAAACCCATGTCCGCAGTGAACGCCGATCCCCTCCCCGACAGCATCCGGAACTTCCAGCCGCGGCTTAGGGCAAACGCCTGCTGCACCTTCGGCGGGTCGGGCGACACGACCACGAACGCCGCGCGGTTTTCCAGGTGCGGCAGCAGGCCATTGTAGCCGTCGGCCCACATGGTGCAGTACGGACACCGGCGGCCCATGTTGTGCACGATGATAAGGTCGCGGTGACCGTCGAAAAGCGCGGAGAGCTTCACCGGTCCGCCGGGTCCGGCAAGCGTATAGTCCTCGACCGGTTCGGGCGGGTGCCTGCGTTTGAGTTCACCGAGTTTCCGGTGATGGCGGACCAGCCTGGCTTCGAGTTTTCGGATTTTGCGGGCGAGAGTTTTGGAGGACATGAGGGCGTGGTTTGTGGAAAACGTACTCACCCAGTGGCGTCTGGCAAACCGTCAAAGCCGGTCTCCCTCCGCGCTCGCGGCCGCCTGACCTCACAAATCCGGCGGCGCGGTGGCCAGGGCTTCCTCAAAGGTCGAGATGCCCTCCTTCACTTTGAGCAGGCTGTCCTGGTGAAGGGTCATCATGCCGTTGCGCACGGCGATGCGTTTCAGCTCGGCGGTCTCGCTCCCCTTGTTGATGGCTTCGATCATCTCCTCGTTGATCACCATGAGCTCGTGGATACCGACGCGGCCCTTGTAGCCGGTGTGGTTGCAACGCACGCAGCCCTTGGGGTGATGCTTGAAAATCTGTCCGCTCCAGCCGATGGCCTTCTCGAGAAGCTCCTTTTCGCGGCCTTGCGGCTCGAGGGGCTGCCGGCAGTTCTTGCAGACACGCCGCATGAGGCGCTGCGAGCACACGCAGAGCATCGACGCCGAGATCATGAACGGCTCAACGCCCAGGTCCGTGAGGCGCGCGATGGAGCTGGGCGCGTCGTTGGTGTGCAGCGTGCTGAGGAGCAGGTGACCGGTGAGTGCGGCCTCGATGGCGATCTCGGCCGTCTCATGGTCGCGGATTTCGCCTACGAGGATGATGTCGGGATCCTGGCGCAGGAAGGAGCGCAACGCGGCGGCAAAGGTGAGCCCGATCTGCCGGTGCATCTGCATCTGGTTGATGCCGGACAGCGTGTATTCGATCGGATCCTCGACGGTGCGGATGACCACCTCGGGCGAGTTGATCTCGTTGAGGGCCGCGTAGAGGGTCATCGACTTGCCCGAACCGGTCGGGCCGCAGTGTAGAATCATGCCATAGGGCTGGCGGATGACCTTGCGGTAGAGGGTGAGATTTGCCTCGGTGAAACCGAGCATCGGCAGCGGCAGTGTGGATTTCTGCTTGTCGAGGATACGCATGACCATGCCTTCACCGTGATTGAGCGGTGACGTGGAGATGCGCAGGTCGATGTCGATGCTCTTCTTCGTGAATTGCTTGAAGATGATGCGACCGTCCTGCGGCAGGCGGCGCTCCGCGATGTCGAGATTGCCCATGATCTTGAGGCGCGCGACCAGCGCACCCGCCACCTTGATGGGCAGTCGGAGCTTCTCCTGGCACACGCCGTCGATGCGGTAGCGGACGACGAGGTCCTTTTCCCATGGCTCGATATGGATGTCGCTCGTCCCCGCGAAATACGCGTCCTCGATGATGCGGTTGGCCAGTTCGATGATCGGACCGGACTCCTCGCTGGCGAGATCCTCCTCCTTGAGGTCCTCGGCCGCGCCAAACTCGATGCCGATCTTCTCGACCACATCGGTGAACTGCACCTCGATCTGCTGGGTCTTGCTGAATTTGTCGCGGATTTCCCGATCCCGGCCAAGGAGACGGACGACCTTCTTGCCGGTCATCTCCTGGATTTTGGTCGCAACCGCGACCTCGAACGGATTGGCGAACACGACGAGCAGGAAGTTGCCCACCTGCCCCACGGGCAGCACGAGATTCTGCTGGCAGAAGTCATGCGGGATCCGTTCAAACGTGGTGGGGCTGATTTGATAGCGCTGCACGTTGTACGGCGCCAGCCCGTGGGCGCGCGCCTTGGCGACGAGGAGCTGGAAGTCGGTGATCTTGTATTCGTCCTGCAGGAGTTTGTCCAAGGCCTCGCCCGTCAGGTCGCCGGGCGTGCCGAGGATGGCCTCCTCCTGTTCGGAGGAGAGGCGGTCCATCTCCTCGAGCTTTGCGATGATCTGTTGCTGAACCTTGCCTAATGCCATGGTGGGACTTACGCGGTCTTCGCGGCCGGCTGGGCCGGGTCATTCTTCGCCGGTTCGACCGCGGCATTCTTTGCCAGTTCGGCTTCAATCTTTTCCAAAAAATCCGAGATGACCTCAAGGGTCGTGGCGTACCAGAGGATGTTGCTGCCCAGCTGCTTCTCCCAATGAGACCGCACGACCGGGCTGAGGTAGTAGGCGGTGGCCACGAGGGTGAAGTCCTCCTCCTTGTCGAACGGCACCGTCCACGTCGCCCAGCACGAGCCGAGGTCGACGTTCTTGCGGAAATCCTCCGGCACGTCGTAAGTGCGGAGATCGATGAGGCCGATGCCGTCGTTGTCGATCAGGTGATGCAACAGATCGTCCTCGCTGAGCACCTTCTTCTCGTAGATCAGCACGCCGAGCAAGGTCGCCTGTCGCTCGGCGTTGCTTTGCAACAGTCCGAGCAGGCGTTCGTTGGCCGCCTCCAGGTCCTCGATCTTCACCAGGTTGGCCTCAACCAAGGCGGCTCCGAGGAGCCGGTTGGCCCGCATGAGCAATGTACGGTGCTCCGACATGTTGGTTGGAGATAGTTTAGACCCGGGGCGAAGGCGACTTCTTTTCGCGGGCCCGCAGGACCTGCACCCGCTTGAGCAATTCGTTTCTCAGCTCCGGCAGCCCGATGCCGGTCACGCAGGACACCCCGATGATCTTCAGGCGGTGCCGGCGTCTGAACTTCGCAAGGTTCGCCGCGGCGCCGGCGAGATCCATTTTATTGGCGACCACCAGCCGCGGCTTCTTCAGCAGCGCCGGATCGTACAATTCGAGCTCGCGCCGCAGCGTGGCATAATCGTCGCGCGGGTCGCGCCCATCGCTGCCAGCCATGTCGAGCAGCAGCAGCAGCAACCGGCAGCGCTCGATGTGGCGCAGGAAACGGTGGCCGAGGCCGCGGTTCTCGCTGGCGCCCCCGATGAGGCCCGGGATGTCCGCGATCTGCAGCCGGTGCTGATTGCTGGAGTCCTCGGCGTACTCGATCACTCCGATCTGCGGCTGCAGCGTGGTGAAGGGATAGGGCGCAATCCTGGGCCGCGCCTGGGTCAGCCGCGTGATGAGCGAGGACTTGCCGGCGTTGGGAAAGCCGACCAGGCCGACGTCGGCGATGCTCTTCAGGATAAGCCGGTACGTGCCGCGCTCGCCCGGCTGGCCCGGATTGGCGTGGCGCGGGGCGCGATGGGTCGATGACTTGAAGCGCGTGTTGCCCCAGCCGCCGTTGCCCCCTTTGCACAGCACGATCCTCTGGCTGTCCTCGACGACCTCGGCCACGGCCTGACCCGTCTCCGCGTTGATCACCACCGTGCCGAGCGGCAGCTTGAGCAGGACGGACCTGCCTTCGCGCCCGTTGCAATCCTTGCCCCGCCCGTGCCCGCCGTGCGCCGCCTTCCAATGCGGCCGGAAGCGGCAGTCGATGAGGTTGTTGGTGTCGTCGTCGCCCACGAGCACCACGTCTCCGCCCCGGCCGCCGTCGCCGCCATTGGGGCCGCCCCACGGCTCATACTTCTCCCGGCGGAAGCTCACGCAGCCGCGCCCGCCGTCGCCGGCTTGAACCTTGATGACACACTCGTCGACAAACATGGAAATCAAGGTGCAGAATCCTGCGTATTTGCCAAGCGGTGATCTGCCAGATCCTGCTAGCGGTTAGCCACGCTCTTCACTGGCAGCTTTGGCTTTTGGGGGGCAACTCAACGCCGACTGTCTCCTTAAATTTCGCCCTGAAAATCCAATCAAGATTCTTCAGGTTCTTTGGGTAGATGGAGATAAACTTAATGCCATGCTGGCGATACTTCGCCATTTTCCACTTCATCAAACGGATGTATTCAGCACGCTTAAATTCATCTTCAACATCCACCATTCCCCAATATTCAACGTAAACATTGAAGTCTGGAAGGTAGAAATCTGGCCGGCTGATTTTATTACTGAAAATCCAGAAGTGTGATTCGACCAGAGGTTCGTAGACGTATTGAATGCCATTTCGCTGAAAGAACTCAGCAATGCGCTTCTCGGCATGGCTCTTTACTACTTCTCCTCTGGGCGTAACGCAGTGTTGGCCGTATCGTTTCGGCGGGAAAAGAAGCGAAACTAGGTCACCCAGCAAACCCATGCCTGTAGATAACACTGCACTGGACCGCTGTGAAAGAAAAAGAGGAATCAGAGTGTCAATAATCCCTCCACCAATACCAGCTTTCGATCAGTTCACACCGTGATCTTGATTCCCTTCCGCAGGTAGGTCGGCACGTCGAGATCCTGGCCTTCGAAGAGATTCCGGTCGGTTTTGTCGAAATAACCCCGGCTCTCGTGCTCGTTGAATGAGAATTCGTTCTGTTCCGCCTTGGCGGCCACGACGGCGGGCCGGCTCGTCTCGGTCGCGGCGACCGGCGCCGCCGGGCTGACAGACCGGGCGGCCGACGGTTTCGCGACGGGCGTCTGGGTGCCCCGCGCGCCGCCGAGCGTCCGCCGCGGTACGAGGCCGCGACCGCCGAGATCGGTCGTGCCCAGCACGCAGACCTCGAGACGCTGCTGCATGTTCCCGTCGATCACCGCGCCCATGATGACGTGCGCATCCTTGCCGTACTGGTCGGTGATGGCGGTCATGAGTTCGTTGACCATCGGCAGCGTGAGGTCGGTGCCGCCGATGATGTTGACGAGCAGGCGGTCGGCCTTGCGGGAAAACTCGGTCGTATGCAGCAGCGGGCAAAGTCTGAGGCTCTCGATGGTCTGCGCCACCGCCTGCGGGCCCTCGCCGCGGCCCAGACTGAAGAGCGTCTTGCCGCCGCGCGACTGGAACGCCTGCTGCAGGGTGGCGAAGTCGAGGTTGATGAGGCCGGTGCGGAACAGCATGGCCCAGATCGACCTCACGCCGCGGCCGATCCACTCGTCGGCGCGCGCAAAGGCATTGAGCACACCCGTGTCGTCATTGCACTCCTGCAGCAGAATATCGTTGGACAGTGGTATGACCGCGTCGCAGACCCGGCGCAGCGCGGCGAGGCCCTCCTCGGCCTGCTTCAGCCGCCGGCCCCCCTCGAAGCTGAACGGCATGGTGACAAAGGCGATGACGAGCGCCCCCTGCTCCGTCGCCACCTCGGCCACGATCGGGGCGGCGCCACTGCCCGTGCCGCCGCCCATGCCGGCGAGCAGGAACACGAGGTCGCACTCCCGCACCACCGCGGCAATCTTCTCCCGGTCCGTCTCCGCCGCCTCCCGGCCGACCACGGGGTCGCCGCCGGCGCCGAGGCCGCGGGTCACGCCGCTGCCAATGAGCACCTTGTCCGGCACGGGGGACGTGGAAAGCGCCTGCAGATCGGTGTTGATGACGGCCAGCTGGAGCCGCTCGAGATTCTCCATCTTCAGCCGGTCGATGGCGTTGGAGCCCGCGCCGCCCACGCCCACCAGTTTGATGGCGATGGAACGATCGGTGAGGATCTCGTGCGTCAGCGGCAGCTCGTTGTGGTGGGGATCGAATTGCATGGCTCAGCGGGGGATAAGGATGCGCTTGATGTTCTGGAGGAAGCCTCCGGAGCGGCGTGCGGCGGAGGTCCGTTCCGCCTGCGCGTTGAGTCCGTAATACAGCAGGCCGAGCACGGTGCTGAAGCCGGGATCGCGGAGTTCGTCGGACACCCAAGCGGGCGCCTCGCCGAGCCGGCCCGGCACGCCGAAGACCTTGCCCACGGCCTCGTCCATGCCGGGCAGCTTCGCGGCGCCGCCCGTGAGGACGACCCCCACCGGCGTCTGCTCGGGCACGAACGCCGGTCCCAGCTTCTTGCGCACGACCTCGAGCAACTCCCGCGCGCGGGCGGAGGTGATCTGCTCGATCGATTGCCGCGGGAACTGCCGGTCGCCGATGGAATAGTCGCCATTCAGCCAGACCTTCTCGTGCTTGTCGCGCGCGCGCAGGGTGGCCGAGCCGTAGCGAAGCTTGATCTTCTCGGCCTGTCCGCGGGTGAGGCGCAGGCTGAGACTGAGGTCGTTGGTGAAGTGGTCGCCGCCCACGGGCACGACGCCGGTCTGGTACGCCACCCCGTCGCGGTACAGCGCGTAGTCCGTGGTGCCGCAGCCGATGTCGAGCACGAGCACGCCGTTCTGCCGTTCCTCAGGCGAGGTCACCATCGTGCCCGCCGCGAGGCTGGAGAGAATCAGCTCCTCCACCCGCAGGTTGAAGCCGGTGATGACATGAATGTGGTCGCCGATCTTGGCCTCGTTGCCGTGCACGGTCCAGTAGCCGGCCTCCAGACGCTGGCCGACGAGGTGTTCGGGGTCGGGCACGAGGCGCCCATCGAGGCGGAAGGGCCGGCGGATGTGATGCACCACGGCGCGGCCCTCCGGCAGCTCCTTGGCCTTGGCCAGGCGGCAGACGGTGTCGATGTCGAGCGCGCTCACGCAGTTGTCGGCCGCGTTCACATTGACCGCCGCCTCGTTGTAAAAGCCCTCCAGGTGCGCCCCGGTCTGCGCCAGGTAGACGACCTCGACCGGTGCGCCCGCCCGCTCCTCCGCGGCCTGAATGGCGGCATGCGTGCAGGTGCTCGCCTCCTTGTAGTCGACCACGCCGCCCTTGATCACGCCGCGCGACTGGCAGGAGCCGAGGCCGATGATGTTGAGGGTGCGCCCGCGCGTGAGTTCACCCACGAGGACGGCCACCTTGGAGGTGCCGATTTCGACGGCACAGATGAGTCTGGTCTTAGAAATCACGTCTCTGTTTAGGTTGGGAGGTTGTCCTGGGTAAAGCGGAACGCGCCGGCTTCAACGGAGCGGACTCCTGCAGCTCGACGGGCACCTGGCCGCCCAGCGCAAGGTTCACCCGTTTCATGGGCGGGGCGTCATGCGTTTTCAAGGATGCGACGATGTAATCCAGTTTCGCCAGCTGGCGCGGGAAGTCGCCTTGGGCGTCAAAGATGATCTCCGGGATTTCGCGCGAGCGCACGATGATCTCCTGGTCGGAGGCAAGCCGGGCGAGGGACACCACCTGCCAGTCCGCACAGAGCAGCGGGACGAGGCCCTGGGCCGCGGTCAGCAGCCCGGCAATCCGTTCCATGCCCGCGATGGGTTCAAAGCCGCTCCTGGCCGTGCGACGCAACCGGACGCCGTCGAGCCACGGCAGCCGTTCGAGCACCGTCCGCTCATAGCCGGCGCCCTCGTAAACCACGCCATCGCGCGCCACCAGCCGCAGCTGCGGTGAAGTCCCGCCAATCTGCACCATCACGCGCGCGACCGGCGAACGCTCCTGCACGGTCACGACCAGCGTGTTGTCGGCAAACCGCCGCCGGAGCACGACGCTTTGCACCTGCCCCGAGGCCAGCAGCCGGTTTTCCAGCGCGGAAAGATCCAGCGTCATGAGGCTGGTGCTTCCCGGCAGCGCCAGGGTCTGGTCGAGCCACGCCCGCGCGAGCACGCCGTCGGTGGCGAACACGATCTGCTTGAGCGGCACGGCCTTCACCGGCTCCTTGAGCCGGGCCGGGTTGCTCTCCCATGTCTGGTAAACCTCGAAGGCCGACCAGCCGCAGCCGAATACGACCACGCACACCACCGCGAATTTCACACTCGCGAATACCATGCGGCGGCGTCCCCCCTTCGACATGGCCTGCGTGCTGACCCCTTGGCGGATATCCTTCCAGGAGCGCGAGGGCGGCGGAATGGTGGCAGGCTGGCTCATGGGAGGAGGGGGACGGACCGGGCGTTGCGCGCCTGCCGGAGGTGGCGCGGAGTGTCGATCTTAAGCAAATTAACCGCCAACCCGGGGGCACTCACAGCACGTCCCTCCATTCCTTGCCGTAGAGCAGCACCTCGGGCTCCAGCGAGATGGCGCGCGCCTGCTGCACCCGCTCGCGCACCCGGCGTATGAGCGTGATGATGTCCGTGCTCGTGGCCTGGCCGCGATTGATGATGAAGTTGGCGTGCACCGGCGAGACCTCGGCGTCCCCCACCCGCTCGCCCTTGAGCCCGAGTTCGTCGATGAGCTTTCCGGCCGAGGTGCCGGGCGGGTTCTTGAAGACGCAGCCGGCGCTGGGCTCGCGCGGCTGGGTTTCGTGGCGCTTGCGCCGGTAGACGTCGATCTGGCGGCTGATGGCCTCGCCCTCGGCCGGCGACGCCGGCTTGAGCAGCGCGCCGAGCGCGACGGCCTCGAGCAGGTCACGGCACTCGCGATAGGCCACGCGCAGTTCGGCCTTCTTCAACGTGCGGACTTCCCCCGTGAGGGTCATGAGCTGCACCTCCTCGACCACATCAAACATCCAGCCGCCCATGGCGCCGGCATTCATTCGCAGCGCGCCGCCCACGGAGCCCGGAATACCCTCCAGAAATTCGAAGCCCGCCAAGCCGGCCTTGCCGGCAAAGCCGCACAGACTCTTGAGGCGCAGCCCGGCCCCCGCCCACAGACGGCCGTCCGGCCGCAGTTCGCAGGCCTGCCAGGCGGGATGCGCGAGACAGACCACCAGCCCGTCGACTCCTTCGTCGGGCACGATGAGATTGGAGCCGCGGCCGAGAAAGTGGACGCGCAACCTGCGCGTGCCGGCCTCCCGCAGCAGGGTCTGCAGATCGGCGACACTCGCCGGCTCGCTGTAGCAGCGCGCCCCCCCGCCGGTCCGCATCGTGGTCCGGGGGGCGAGCGGCTCCTCGCGCATCAGCCGGGTCTCGGCGGAAAGCCGCGGCCTTATCTCCATGACAAACCGGTCCCAGCACTGGGCGCGGGCGGAGTCCTCCTCAAGCCGGGCCGCCAGCTCGTGCGCCAGCTGGTCGATATCGCCCGCGCCGACAAAAACCAGCCAGTCGCCCGCCTGCAGCGTCGCGCGCAGCACGCTGAGAAAAATGCCGTCGCGGCCGGGCAGGTAGGTGACGGACACGGGCACGCCGGATTTCTTGATCTCGGCATAGATGTCGGCCGTGGTGCCGCCCGCAACGGGCGCCTCGCCGGCCGGATAAACGTCGAGCAGGAAAAGCTGGTCGGCCAGGCTCAGCGCCGCGGCGAATTCGGCCTTGAACTGCGCGGTGCGGCTGAAGCGATGCGGCTGGAATACCACCACCAGCCGGCCCGTCTTGCGCTGGCGCAGACTGGTGAGGAGCGCCCGGATTTCCGCCGGATGGTGCGCATAGTCCTCGATGAGCGTGAGGCGGTCCGTCGCGCGCAGCACGCTTTGCCGCCGCCGCACGCCCGGATAGTCGGCGAGCAGGTCCGGCGCAAGCCGGGCGCCCATCAGGTGCGCCGCGGCCAGCGCCGCGGTGGCGTTGTGGGCATTGAAGGCGCCCCGGGCACGGACGGGCATCTCCAGAGAGGGAAAACCGGCATCCAGCCGGAGCACGAGGTGGCTCTCCGCTTCGCGCACCACGCGCGAGCGGTAATGTCCGTTCGCGCCGAAGGTGAACGTGCCGGCCTTGGCGCCCGCCACCGCCCGCACCGACATGGCGCAGGCCGGGTCGAACACCACCGCCCGCCGGGTGCGGGCGACCAGATGGCGGAAGGTCTCCTCCAGTTGTTCGACCCGCCCGTAATAATCGGGATGATCCCAATCGAGGCTCACCAAAACGGTGATTTCGGGCGAAAAGCGATCGATGGTGCCGTCGCTCTCGTCGATCTCGGCCACGACCCAGTCGCTTGAACCGCGGCGGCCGGGCGGCACGACGTCGTCGTTGAAAAGGCCGCCCAGCAGCCAGCCGCAGGAAAAACCGGCCCGGCGCAGCGCCGTGATGAGCATGCCCGTGGTGGTCGTCTTGCCGTGCGCACCCACGACGGCGACGAGTTTGTTGCCGCGGAGGAGCTCGGCCAGCATCTCGCCCCGTCGCACTAGCGGCAGTCCGCGCGCCGCGGCGCGCACCCGCGCCGGGTGGCTGGCGGGGATGGCGGACGAATGCACGACCAGGTCGCAGGCCTCGGGCACGTCGCCCGCCCCGGTGACCGTCACGCCCGCCGGTTCCAGCCAGGCGCGCACCGTAGGCGGGAGCGCGTCATCCTCGCCACTCACCGTGAAGCCCGTCTGCCGCAGGTAGAGGGCCAACGGGGCCATGCCCGTTCCACCGACGCCGACGAGATGCAGGGTGCGGACATCGCGGTCGAAGAATCGTGGCAGCGGCAAGGCTCTCATGCGGCTCGCTTCTGGGATTCCGCAGGTGACGGCGGGGGCGACGCGCCTTCCGCCGACCGGGCGGAGGCGGGGGACGCCAGTCCCTCGAGATCGTCGAGGATGAGGTCCAGCATGTTGGCCCGGTCCATCCGCTGCAGGTTCGCGCGGAACTTGCGGAGCAGCCAGTCGTTGAAGATGACGTCGCGCACCTCGCGATCGAGGTCGGCGAGGTATTGCTGGTCGATGACGAGGCCACCGCCCTGCCGCTCGAAGAAACGCGCATTGGCCCACTGGTGGTTGCCGGCGGCCCGCGGGAACGGCACGAGGATGGCGGGGGTTGCACAGCGGATGAGTTCGGCGATGGTGCCCGCCCCGGCGCGCGACACGACCAGGTCGGCCGCCGAGAGCAGCGTGGCCACGTCGTCGCAGAAGGACATGAAGACCGCCTTGACCGGCTGGCCTGAGTTCGCGCGCAGTTCGCGCACCTCGTCCCCGCCCTTGCCGAGACCGGTGACGCAGCAGACCTGGATGCCCTCGCCCGCCAAACGCTCAAGGCGCTCGCGCACCCAGCGGTTGAGCGACGAGGCTCCCTGGCTGCCGCCGAGGATGACGAGGACCTTTTGTGACGGATCGAATCCAAGCCGGGCTTGCGCGACCTCACGCGGGAGACTCACGATCTCCCGGCGCACCGGCAGTCCGGCATGACGCACGCCAGCCATGCGCACCCCCTTCAGACGGACGCCCGGCGGGAGGTACAGGCGCCGCGCGAGTCCCCCGAGCAGCCGGATGGCGCGGCCGGGTACGCGGTTCGCCTCGTGCAACGCGACGGGCCGGCGGAACAGCGCCGCCACCACGATGATGCCCGCCGTGGTGAAACCGCCGAATCCGACGATGACATCAGGCCGCCACGACCGGATGATGCGGGCGCTGTACAAAAACGCCGCCGTCTGCAACCAGATGAAACGCAGGAGGCCGGCGGGATGAAGCGTGAACGGCGCGCCGGGAATGCGCTCGAAATGGAGATGCGGGTATTTCCCGATGAGACGCGCGTCGACCTTCTTGTGGCTGATGAGGAGCATGGTCTCGTGCCCGCGTGCATCAAGCCCCTCCGCCAGCGCGATGCCCGGCGAGAGGTGCCCGCCCGTGCCTCCGCATGCGATGAGAAAACGGCTCATGATGTGGATCCTTTCAGCCGGCCGTCTCCGCCACGCCGCCCCTCACGCCATGACCTCCTTCAGGCTGCGTTCCCGGCGCATGAGCGCCGGCCTGGTCCAGGCGCGCTGGGTGTTGAGGAAAATCCCGACCAGAATGCCCATCAGCAGCAGATTCGACCCGCCCGCGCTGATGAACGGCAGCGACATGCCCTTGGTCGGCAGGCAGCCCGTGACGACGCCGAGGTTGACGAGCGCCTGCAGGCTGATGAGCAGCAGGCTGCCGGCCACGAGCAGAAACTGGAAAAGGTTCGGCGCCTTGCGCAGATGGAGAAGTCCCACCGCGAAGATCACCGCAAAAAGCACCACCACGCCGATGGTGAACACGAGGCCCAGCTCCTCGCCGATGACCGCGAAGATGAAGTCGGTGTGCACTTCGGGCAGGAAGCTGTTCTGCTGGCGGCCCTGGCCGAGGCCGACGCCATCCACGCCGCCGGCCGCAAAGGCCAGGATCGCCTGCCAGAGCTGATAGGTGCCGCCGCTTTTGTTGCCCTCGACATCGAGAAATGCCGTAAAACGGGCCAGCCGGTTGGGATTGTGGAGGACCGCGAGCGTGAGGACGCCGGCCGCGCCCAGAAACGCCGAAAGAAGATAGCGCAGCCGGCCGCCGGCTAAGAACAGGAGCGTGACGCCGATGGCGAAGGTGAGCGCCGCGGTGCCGAAATCAGGCTCCAGCAAAACAAGTCCGGCGAAGAGGCTGATCCAGGCCAGCGGCGCCATGAAGCCGCGGACGAATTCGTGAATGCGTGTCTGGTTGAGCGCGAGGTAATGCGCCAGTCCGAAGATCATCGCGAGCTTGGCAAACTCCGAAATCTGCAGCCGCGCCGGCCCAAATCCGAGCCAGCGGCGGCTGCCTTTCACCTCGATGCCGATGCCGGGAAGCAGCACGAGGGCCAGCCCGACGAGGCACACGGCCGCGAAAACCCACACATGGCGCCGCGCATCCTCCAGATCCAGGCGGCTGACGGCAAAACAGGCCACGGCGGCGAGCACGAACCAGATGAGCTGCTTGGTGAGGTAGAAATAGGGATCGATCTTGAGCGATACGCTCGCGCTGAACAGGACGGTAAGACCGAGGATGGAGAGACCGAGGACGCAGACGAGGATGATGGTCGCGGGATTGATGACCGGGACCCAGCGCGGTTTTTCCAAGGGTTCGGAGGACATCTAAGGTGGAAGGCGGATCAGTGCTGACGGCATGAGCAGCGCCGCGGGGCATCCCCTCTTTCCCCGGACCGGGTGAGGAGATGCTCGCGGCGTCCTGAAAGACACGATGGGAGGGAAAACCTTACGGAGTCTTCGCCGCGCCCGTGTCATCGACCTTGATGACCGGGACGTTGTTCTGCGGCTTCAGGCCGGCGTCGAGATCCTGGTCAGGCGGCGGTGGTGGTGGTGTCGTGGGCGCCGCCGGCACCGAGATGGAGGGTGTCGTCATGGCGGACGGGCTGGCGGCCGGCGCTGTCGCCGGGGCAGCCGGGGCGGCCCCACCCACGGCCGTGAAGCCGGGGATCACGAGTTCCTGGCCCGGGCGGATCTTCTTCGGATCAGCGATGTTGTTCGCGACGGCGAGATCGGAGACTTTCACCTGATACTTTCGCGCGATCGCGCCGAGCGTTTCGCCGGGCTTGACGACGTGGATCACGGAGCCGTCCGGCTTCTTGACCGGCGCTGCGGAAACGCTGGACGGGGCGGCCGGCGGAGGAGCGATCGTCTCACCCGTGGCGGGGACGGATCCCGACGGCAGCTTGAGTTCCTGACCAACCCGCACATAGTCGCTCTTGAGGCCATTGACACGTTTCAACTCGGCGGTCGTGGTGCCCGCATGCCGGGCGATGCCGGCAAGCGTGTCGCCGGGTTTGACGGTATAGGTGGCGGCCATGCCGGTGTCGGCGCCGCCGAGAGCCGCGCCGGCCGGGGTCTTGCCGGGGATGAGGAGCTTCTGGCCGACGCTAAGCCGCGAGTTGCTGGTCAGCTTGTTGGCCTTCTCGAGCTCGGCGATGGTGGTGCCGTGTTTCTTCGCGAGCTTCCAGAGGCTGTCGCCGGCCGCCACCGTATACGTAGTGGCGGGAGTGACGTCGGCCGGCGGCGCGCTTTCCAGCGCCGCGGCGGCCGGGGTGCCGGGCCGGGTCGGGCTGTAACGCACGACCGCCGACGAGGGAATGTTGACCGAAACCGCGGAAGCGGAATCAACGGGCGCGGTGGCCGGATTGAGCGCCGACACAGCGCCGGTGCCGGCGTCGCCCGCCGGGACCGTGTCAGTGGCGATCGGCGCGGACCCCTGGCTGGTGGAACGGCAGCCAGGATTAACAAACATGAGAAAGAAGGCGACGACGTGGATGGCCACGACGATACCAAGGATCTTCAGAATATTCATGGGCAGTGGCGGTGTGCTGGATTATGGGTCGATGAAGGGCGGAATGGCTACTGAAAAGTGGAAGTTGCTCCCAAGTTGCTCACAAGCTTTTCAAACTGGTTGCCGCGGTCGGCATAACCGCGGAACATGTCGAAGCTGGCGAACCCCGGACTGAGGACGATGTGATCGCCCGGCCGGGCGGCGGCGTTGGCCCCATGCACCGCCTTCTCCAGCGTGCCGCACACGGTATGCGGGACTTGGTGGGCGGCGCAAAAGGCGGCCAGCACGGTCCGCGTCTCGCCAATGAGCCAGACATGCTTGGTCCGGCCGGCAATGCGCTGGATGAACGCAAGGAGATCGCCGCCCTTGGCCCGGCCGCCGGCAATGAGATGCACCGGCGCGGCAAAGGTGGCCAGCGCGGCCTCGACAGCATGGAAGTTCGTCGCCTTGGAATCATTCCAGAACGACACCCCGTGGAGCTCGCCGATCCGGGTGAGCCGGTGCCGGCCGAGGGTGAAGGTGCGGGCCGCGGCGTAGAGAGCGGATTCAGGACGGCCATCGTGCCGCCACCATGCCCGGGCCAGCAGGAAGTTCTCGCGCTGCGGATACCGGGCGAAAATGGTGCCTGCAAGCTGCGGATCAGGCACGGCGCCTTCGCTGGACACGCCGGCCTCCGGCGGCAGCTTCCGCCCAAACTCGCGCGCAAACCGCTGCACGCTGGTTCCGGCAAACACCGCGCCGGCCCGGGTGCACTCGAAAAGATTCCATTTCGCCGCGAAATAGGCCGCGAGGTCCGGATGCCGTTCGAGATGATCCTCGGCAAAATTGGTCCACAGCGCGGCGTCCGCCCGGAAATGCCGCAGCGTCTCGGCCTGAAATGAACTCACCTCGCAGAGGGCGACCGCGTCCTCGCCCGGATCGCGCTTGAAGGTGACGAGACGGCTGAACGGAAACCCGACATTGCCGACCGCGTAGGCATCCTCGCCCGACGCCGTGAGCGCGTGGGTGAGAAATTCAGTGAGCGTGGTCTTGCCGTTGGTGCCGGTGATGGCAATGAGCCGGCCACGCCAGAAAAGCGACGCGAAGTCGAGCTCGCCGAGGCAGGTGCAGCCGGCGGCGCGCGCGGCCTGCAGCCAGGCGTGCCCCGGGGAGAAGCCGGGGCTGAAGACCACGAGAGGATGCCGCTTGGCCTCGGCCAGCGTAAAGCCCCGCGCCGTCCCGATGCCGTGGTGCTCGTCGAAAATCTCCTCCCGGGCGCCGAGCAGCGCGAGCAATTCGCGCACGGCCTCGCCGCTCACGCCGCCGCCGAGAATGGCGACGGGACGCGCGAGCAGCGGCACCAGAAAATCGGGCGGAACCAGCCTCATGGAGGGATAGCCGTCAGCATAGTCGCCCACCGCGGTGGGGCGAAGCGATTCGAAGGGAGCGAGGGAGATGGTGGAGGAGAGCATGGGATAACATCAACGGAGTTTGAGGGTGCCAAGGCCCGCGAGGGCGCACATGAGCGAGAGAATCCAGAAGCGCAGCACCACCTTGGTCTCCGGCCAGCCGCGCTTTTGAAAATGGTGGTGGATCGGCGCCATGAGAAAGAAGCGCCGGCCCTCGCCGAAGCGGTGTTTGGTGACTTTGAAAAAACCGATCTGGATGATGACCGACCCCGCCTCCATGACGAACACGCCGCCGACGATGATCAGCGTGAGCGGCTGCTGCACCATGAAGGCCAGCACGCCGATGAGGCCGCCAATGGCCAGCGAGCCGGTGTCGCCCATGAACACCTCGGCCGGATAGGAATTGTACCAGAGGAAGGCCATGCCCGCCCCGACCAGCGCGCCGCAGATGACCGTCAGCTCGTTCGTGCCCGGAACGTAACTGATCAACAGGTAGTGGGAGGTGTCCACCCGTCCTGCCACGTAGGCCATGATGCCATAAACCAGGGCGACGGTGATCGTGCACCCGATCGCCAGACCATCGAGTCCATCCGTCAGGTTGATCGCGTTGCTGAAGCCGACGATCCAGAAAAAAACCAGCGCGAAAAGCGCGATCACCCCAAAGCTTCCCGCGAATACCAGCACCGGCTCCTTGTAGAACGGCACCCATAGCTCGCGGATTTTCTGGGCACTGGTCGGGTGCCAGATGAGCGCGGCGAGCGCGATGACGGTGATCAGCGTCTGCCAGAGGATCTTTTCCCAGGAGGAGATGCCGGCCTGATTCTTGCGCACGACCTTCAGATAGTCGTCGCGAAAACCCACGGCGGTGAGCCCCGCAAACACAAACATGCTCACCGCCACCCAGACGTTGGGCTGGGCCCAGAGGAACGTGCTGCCGAAGACCGAGAAAAAGATCAGCAGGCCACCCATGGTCGGCGTGTTCTTCTTGTCGAACCGCCGGGCAAGGTCGCCCGTGCGGTCGTCGTCGTAATGCTGGCCGAACTTGAGCGCGCGGAGCTGCGCGATGAGCCAGGGGCCAATGAGGAAACCGATGAGCGCGGCCGTGCCCGTCGCCATGAGGGTGCGAAAGGTGATGGCCCGCAGCAGGCGCAGCGGACCGAACACGTCCTCGTACTGGGAGAGATAGCTCAGCATGTGACCATCTCCTGCGGCGCGCCCGTGGCCAGCGCCCGTTCCAGTTGATACCGCCGGCTTCCCTTCAGGAACACGGCGCCGCGGAATCCGGCGAGAAACGCCGCCACCGGCGCCAGGTCGGCGACCACCTCGATCTGCTCCGCCGCGTTGCCGTTTTCGAGCAGGCCGTCGCGCAGCGCCGCGGCCTGGTCGCCGAGGATGAACAGCCGGTCGCCCGGACGCAGGTGCAGCGTGCGGCCGAGCCGGCGGTGATACTCCGCGGCCCGCGGTCCGAGTTCCTCCATGCAGCCGAGCACATAGGCGCGCGGCTGGCCGGCGGGCGCCAGCGACGCAAAATTGTCCAGCGCGTCCGCCATCGAGGCGGGATTGGCATTGTAGCAATCGAGGTAGAGCAGCCGGCCGTCTTCGCGGCGCAGCTCGCCCCGCCACTTCGCGGGCCGCCATGCCGTCAGGCGCTGCTGGATGACCCCGGGCGCCACCCCGAGCCAGAGCGCGGCGCAGATGGCGAGCACGGCGTTCTGCGCCATGCCGGCGGACACCCGCTGCATCGTGAAGGTGAGCGGCGGGGGCGGCCCGTAGGCGATGGCCAGGGCGGTCGTGTTGTCCCGCTGGGTGACGGCAAAGTAGACCTTGTCCTTCGGCGGCTCGGATGGCCGCACCACCTCGGCCGGCTCGACGATCATCGTACGAACATCGAGGGCGCGGAAGGCCTCGAACTGGAGGCACGGCCGCGGGAAAATCGCAATGCCAGCCGGCCGCACGGCGGCGGGTAGCGCGGCCTTCTCCCGGGCGACGCCATCGGCATCGCCCAGTTCCAGCAGATGCGCCGGGGCGACCAGCGTGATGATCGCCAGATCTGGTTCGATCATGCCGGCCAGCGGCCTCATCTCGCCGGGCGTGCTGACCCCGGCTTCGACGACCGCAAAGCGATGCACCGCGGGATCCAGCCTCGTGAGCGTCAGCGGCACGCCGATGTGGTTGTTGAGATTGCCCTCGGTGGCGAGCACGGCGGGCTCGCCGCCGAGCAGCAAGGCGACGAGATCCTTGGTGGAAGTCTTGCCGACGCTGCCGGAGATGCCGATGACCGGGCCGGGAAACAAGCGGCGGTGTTCGCGGGCGATCAGCTGGAAAGCGCCGAGCGGGTCCGCCACCACCAGTTGCGGCAGTGTCAACGCGGAATCGGCGCGGCTGACCACGGCGCCCGCGGCGCCCGCGGCCTGCGCCGCGGCGAGAAATTCGTGCCCGTCGCGCCGGTCGGTTTTCAGCGCCACAAACAGCTGGCCCGGCCGGAGGGTGCGGGTGTCGGTGCTGAAGCCGGTGATGGCTGCGGCCGGGATGGCGGTCCAGCGTCCACGGGACCAGGCGGCAAGTTGGTCTGGAGAAAACACCGGCATGACTAGATTCCGCTGCGGTTCATCCTTCCTTGATCTGCTTGACCGCGATCAGCTCCCGGACCACCTGCCGGTCGTCGAACGGGATGACCGTGTCGGCAAACTCCTGGTAGGACTCGTGGCCCTTGCCCGCGATGAGCAGGCAGTCGCCCGGCCGGGCGGCGTCCAGGGCGAGACTGATGGCCCGGCGGCGTTCATCGATGAAGGTGATCTTGCCGGGCGTGGTGACGCCCTGCTTCATGTCCGCGAAGATCTGCGCGAGCGGCTCATTGCGCGGGTTGTCGGCCGTGGCCCACGCGAAATCGGCCAGCGCCTGCACGGCGCGCGTCATGAGGGGACGCTTGGTGCGGTCGCGGTTTCCGCCGCAGCCGAAGACGACGAGCAGGCGGCCGGGCGTGACGGCGCGGAGCATGCCGAGGGCGTTCTGCAGCGCGTCGTCGGTGTGCGCGTAGTCCACCAGCACGTTGAAAGGCTGGCCCTCCTCGATGCGCTCCATGCGGCCGGCGACGCTTTTAAACGAGCGCAACTTGGGCAGGAGCGCGGCCACATCGCCCCCGAGGGCGCAACACGTGGCGAGCGCGGCCAGGAGATTGCTGACATTGTAGCGGCCGATGAGCGGGCTCTCGACGTCGGCGGCGCCGCCGGGCCAGACGAAGCGGAAGGTGCTGCGCTTGAACTCGAGGTTGACCGCCTCCGCGCGCACGGCGGCGGCGGGATTTTCCCCGAAGGTGACCAGCCTCACGCCGGGTGGTATTTTTTCCGCCAGCTGCCGGCCGTGCGGATCGTCGAGGTTGATGACGGCGACGCGGGGCGGCGCACCGGTGCCACCGGCAAAAAGCCGCGACTTCACCTCGAAGTAGGCGTCCAGCGACTTGTGATAGTCGAGGTGGTCCCGCGTGAGATTGGTGAAAACGACCGCACTGAAATGCAGGCCGCGCACGCGCTGCTGGTCGATGCCGTGCGAACTCACCTCCATGACCGCCTGGCGGCAGCCGGCATCGCGCATCTGGGCGAGCATGCCGAAAATGTCGAGCGACTCGGGCGTGGTCTTGTAGGACGGCACCGTGCGCGTGCCCAGGTCGTAACTGACCGTGCCGATGAGGCCGACGCGCTGGTCGCCGTTGAGCAGGTGCTTGATGAGATGGGTGACGGTGGTCTTGCCGTTCGTGCCCGTGACTCCCACAACCTCGAGTTCGCGGTCGGGAAACCGGTAATAGCGCTGGGCCACACGGGCGAGCGTCGCGCGGGCGTCGGCCACCTGGATGAAGGTGACCTTGCTGTGCGGCAGCGTGACCGGTTTCTGGGTGACCACGGCCACGGCGCCGCGGTTGATGGCCTCGTCGATGAAGGCCGCGCCGTCGGTGCGCAGGCCGGGCAGGGCGAAGAACAGGCTGCCCGGCACCACGCGGCGGCTGTCCATCGTGAGGCCCGAGATGGGACGATCGAGTCCGCCCTTGACGGCGGCGACTTCGTCAGCGGGAAAAAAGTCCTGGAGTTTGGGGGCCATTTTGAAGATCCGGCGGCGGACGGGCCGGCCGGCCTGAGTTAATCCATGCGGGCGCGGGCGAAAGGCATGGATGAGGGTGTAATTTTGCGGAAGGTAGGCGATCACCAGCGGTCTCCTTGCAGGGCGAGGCGGTTGCGGGGAAATTCGGTGACGGGCTTGATGTCGAGGTACTGGATGAGCCGCGTCGCAACATCGTGGAACGACGGCGCGGCCACGATCCGGCCGTAGGCGACCCCCCCGCCGGGCATCTGGGCATCATCGACGATCACCGAGACGACCACGCGCGGACGGCTCGCCGGGAAAAAGCCAACAAACGAGGCGATGTGGTGCGTGGTTGAGTATTTCCCGTCGATGACCTTCTGGCTGGTGCCGGTTTTGCCGGCGACCTCGAAGTGCGGGATGGCGGCTTCGGGCGCCGTGCCGTCGGGCGACGCGACCCCCATGAGCAGGCGCGCCATCGTCTGGGCTGTGCGTTCGGTGATGACCCGCCGGTGCGGCAGATCCCCGAGGCCGAAGACGATTTTGTCGTTCTCATCGCGCACCTGCCGGAAGAGCTGCGGATGCTGGAGCACTCCCCCGTTGGCGATGGTGGCCATGGCATAATGGATCTGCATCGGCGTGGCGGCGATGGCCTGGCCCATCGGCATGCGGGTGATGGTCAGTCCGTCCCAGTTCTTCGGCGGAGCGAGCAGGCCGTCGACCTCTCCGCCGAAGGGGAAGCCCGTCTTCTCACCAAAACCGAAGGCGCGGATATAATCATAAAACCGCTGGTCACCCAGCAGCATGGCCAGGTGGGCCGCACCCCGATTGCTGGAGTGGCTGATGATCCCCGCAACCGTGAGGTCTTGATAGGGATGATCGTCCTTCGGCAGGCGCAGATGACGGCCGCGATACTCCACCTCGGTTGAACCGACGTCGAAGGCGCTGTTCGGGGTGACCAGTCCCTCGTTCAACGCAGCGCTTGCCGCCACGATCTTGAACGTCGAGCCAGGCTCCAGCACGTCGGTCACCGCATAATTGCGCAGGGCGTCGAGCGGCGCCTTGTTGAACTCGTTGAGGTTGAATGTCGGGTAGTTGGCGAGGCCGAGGATGAAGCCTGTGTGCGCGTCGCTGACGATGATGGTGGCCTTCTGCGGCGAATATTTTTCCGCGAGGTGCTGCAATTCCTCCTCGATGAGGTGCTGCACGTAGGTGTCGATGGACAGCAGCACATCGTAGCCATCGACCGGCGGCACCTCGCGGGTCTGGAACTGCGCCTGTTCCTGGCGGCGGCCATTGCGCTCCGACTCGCGCCAGCCGTCCTGGCCGCGCAGGAAGAAATCCATGTAATGCTCGACGCCGGCCGCGGGCACGTTCTGCTTGTTGACGTAGCCAATGAGATGCGCGGCCAGCGAGTTGTGGGGATAGAACCGGCGGTAGATGCGGTTGCCATAGACGCCGCGGATCTGCAGCTTCTTCACCTCATCGAAGACGTTCTCGTCGATGCCTTCCGCGAGCTTGACCCACTGCACGGGCCGAGCTTCGCGGCCACCCTCCTCCACCGCCTCAAGGGAACGGCGGGCGGCGGCGGCGCGAATATCGATCACCGTGAGGCCCAGCAGCCGCGCCAGATCCGGCCAGCGGGCTTCGTCCTCCGGGCGGAGCATGTGCGGGTCCAGCCCGAGATCGATGAGCGTGCGGCTCGTGGCGAGGATCACGTCGTTCGCGTCGCGGATGTTGCCGCGGCGGGCGTTTTCGACGACAAAGGACCGGCGCGCCTGCTCGACGTATTTCAGCAGTTCGTCGCGCTGCCACACATGCAGGTCGACCAGGCGCGCGGCAACGCCGCCGAAGCAAAGGAAGATGCCCGTGGCGAGGAAAACGATGCGGTAGTTCGAGGCGAAACCTCTCGACATGATCTTCAGCGCGTCCCTGCGCGGCGGAAAACAACCGGTTGAACCTCGGCGATGAAAAGATCCTGGTTGCGCTTCGCCGCGAGCCGCAGCCCGACATCGACCGCCACGTGCTCGCTTTGCTCCTCGCGCGGCGGGACCAGGCCGAGGCGCATTTCGGAATTAAGGCGGATGAGCGTGTCGGGGTTCTTCGCGGCGGCAATCTCGGCAGTGAACTGGTCGATCTGCCGCTGCACCTCGGCGAGGTCCGCCTGCAGCACCTTGTTCCGGTTGGCGGCGAGCGAAATCTCGTGCCGCAGCCACACGGTGCCAAAGCCGATCGAGCCGGTGAAGACGAGCATCACCAGCGTGTAAACGAGGAGCTGGTTGATGAAGGCGTTGGCGGTGGAGGTTTTCATGAGGCGGAGGGGGCGCCGGGCGGGAGCTTGCGCAGAGCACGGAGCCGGGCGGAACGGCTCCGGGGATTGGCGGCCATCTCGGCGTCGCGCGGCATGACCGGACGGCGGGTGAGCGGCTCGGCGACCCGGGTGCGGAGCTGCTGCGGCGTGGCGTCGGCGGCGCTCTCCGGCTGGCCGCACCAGCGACGGAAGAGCTGCTTGACGAAACGGTCTTCGAGCGAGTGGAAGCTGATGACGCAAAGCACGCCGCCCGGCACGAGGCGGGCAAAGGCGGCGGGCAGCGCCCGCTCGAGCGCGCCCAGTTCGTCGTTCACCGCGATGCGGATGCCCTGGAAACTGCGCGTGGCCGGATGAATCTTCGCCGCGTGACGGTCGCGGACCGGAATGGCGCCGGTGATCAAGGCCGCGAGGCTGGTCGTACGCTGGAGCGCGCCGGTGCCGCGCGCGGCCTCGAGGGCGCGGACGACGCGCCGCCAGTGCTTCTCCTCGCCATAATCCCGAATGGCGCGCACGAGCATCTCGACGGTGGCGGTCTCGAGCCATTGCGAAGCGGGCACACCGCCGCGCGGATCCATGCGCATGTCGGCCGGCGCGTCATGGCGGAAGGAGAAGCCGCGCTGCGCGTCGTCGAATTGAAAGGAGGATACGCCGAGATCAAAAAGCACGCCGTCGAATGTGCCGAGATCCAGTTCGCCGAGCCGGCTGAAGTCGCGGTCGAGGAGCGCAAAACGACCGGCGAACTCCTCGCGCAGCACGGCCGCGCGCGCCTGCGCCGCGGGGTCACGGTCAAGGGCGATGACCTGCGAGTCCGCCGCCGACTCGAGGATCGCCCGCGCATGCCCTCCGCCGCCGAACGTGCAGTCGAGGTAGCGGCCGGCGGTATGCGGGGCGAGGAACTCCAGCACCTCGTGCAACAACACCGGTTGGTGGCCCTCGCTCATGGCCGGCCGGACGAAATCATGGCGCCTCGCAAGCATGGGGGGAGGCGCGGTCGGCGCCGGTTGCCGGACCAGACACGCCGCGGAGGTCAAAACCCGGGCGCACCCGCGGCTTCACCGTGGCGTCACCCGGCGGTTGCCCCCCCCCCGACACCTGCAGCATCGGCGAGTAATAACGACGGTGGCCAAAGGTCCAGAGGCTGGGGCTGCGAGTAACCGGAGAATCGTTCATGACAAAGTGGGCCGCTTAGATACCGGCGCGGCGCATGAGGTCGCGGTAGGTCTGGGTGTCCATGCGCCGGCCCTTCACGTCCCAGCGCTCAGGGCTCCAGATCGCGAACTTGCTGAGGGAACCGGCCAGGATGGCGTCCTTCGTTATGCCGGCATGGACGAGCAGTTCCTGGGTGAGGCCGATGCGGCCCTGCTTGTCGAAACGCAGCGTCTGCGCGTGGGCGAACAATTGCGTCAGGACGTCCTGCGCCTCGCTGTCGCTCAGATTCTTGGCCGCGGCCTTTTCGTAGAGGCGATCGACTTCAGGAGGCGGCAACACGGCGATGTAGCCATCGGGGTGCGGCAGGGCGACAAACTCATCATCTTCGGTGTGCGCAACGCGCCAGCCCGACGGAATCGTGAGCCGATTCTTGTCGTCCAATGAATGCTGAAAGTGACCGGTGTAACGCGGTTTGATCGTTGAGGACATGGGGAAGGGCCTGCTGCGTCTCCCAAGATGACCCACTATTCCCCACTTTTCCCCACACAGTCAAGAAAAGTCCGCCTATAAATTACGTTTTCATCGGCATTTCTCAGACCTTCTGCAGAGGGGCGCGC
>PLMW01000051.1 GCA_003142615.1 Opitutia bacterium
GGGCTGCGGAGGACAGCCGGCTTTGGCTACGAGGATTCATTCTCCGCTTGGCCGGTCATGGGCACGAAACGCACGGGCAGCACCGCCTGCCGCTTGATCCTGCCGCCCTGTTTACGCAGCAGCACGAGTTCCTGATCATAAATCGGCCCAACGGGGATGATCATGCGGCCACCGTCCTTAAGTTGGTCAATCAGCGGCTGCGGCACCTGCTCCGGCGCGCACGTCACGATGATCGCATCGAACGGCGCGGCCTCGGGCCAGCCGAGGTAGCCGTCCCCCGCCCGCACGTGGATATTCCGGTAGCCCAGTTCCGCAACCGTGGCCTGGGCCCGCGCGGCGAGGGGCGCGACGATCTCGATCGTGTAAACCTCGGCCGCGAGTTCAGCCAGAATGGCCGCCTGGTAACCGGAGCCGGTGCCAATTTCCAACACGCGATCCGACGGCTTGAGCATGAGTTGCTCCGTCATCAAGGCCACCACGTAAGGCTGGGAGATGGTTTGGCCGTAGCCGATGGGCAGAGGCCGGTCGTCATACGCCGCGCCCATGACCTCCTGGGGTACGAAACGGTGCCGCGGCACCTTGCCCATCGCCCGGAGCACCGCTGGGTCCTTGATGTCACGGTCGAAGGCGGCCAGTTGCTCGCGCACCATGCGGGCTCGGTCGGCCGCCCATTGCGCTTCGGTGCGGCGGCCATCGTCCCCCACCGCGGGGCAGGAGGCAAGGACGCTCATCCCGCAGACCAGTGCGAAAATGGAACCCTGACACAACCAGTTCATGCCGGTCCGCCATGATACGGCAACGCAGCCCCGAGCCAATCCAAAGCCTCAGCCCCCTTCGGGTACGCCTTCTTTCGCCGCCGCCTTCTTTTCCGACCCCTTGATCAGCACGCCGAGCTGCTCCTGGATCTTCACGAAAAACTCCGGGCTTCGGCCTTTGCCGTTCAGGTTTGTACCCGGCTTTGTTTCTGGTAACCTGCCCGCAGTGAGGTGCTATGCGACGCACATGGCCAACGATACTTTTGAGCTGGCTGCTGGGAACGGCCGCCGGGGTCGCGGCTGAACGCGTCAACCTCATCAAGGTCGAAGGTCCCATTGGTCCGGCCACCGCCGGCTTCATTTCGCGCGCCATCGATCAGGCGGCCGAAAACCAATCCCAGTGTCTCGTCATCCAGCTCGACACGCCCGGGGGTCTGCTCGACTCCACCAAGACCATCGTGCAGAAATTCCTCGGCTCGCCCGTGCCCACTGTCGTGTACGTCGCGCCCGCAGGCGCGACCGCGACCAGCGCGGGCTGCTTCATCACCCTGGCGGCCGACCTCGCGGTTATGGCGCCCGCCACCAGCATCGGTGCCGCGCACCCGGTGGCGATCGGCGGCAACCCCGTCGGCGGCGAGGAAAAACTCGATGACACGATGAAGCAGAAGCTGGAAAACTACGCCGTCAGCTACATCGAAATCATTGCCGCCCGCCGCAACCGCAACGTCGAATGGGCCAAGTCCTCCGTCAAGGAAAGCGCCTCGATCTCCGCCGAGAAGGCCCTCCAGTTGAAGGTCATCGATCTGATTGCCAAGGACGTGCCCGACCTGCTCGCCCAGATCGACGGCCGCGAGGTCGGCGGTCACAAGCTGCAGACCAAGGGCGCGGAGGTCATCGAGATCGGCATGTCCGCACGCGAAAGGGTCTTTCAGCTCCTCTGGCGGCCCGAGGTCATGTTCATCCTGATGCTCATCGCCATCTACGGCATCATCGGTGAGCTGAGCAACCCCGGCGCCATCCTGCCCGGCGTGGTGGGCGCCATCGCGCTGATCCTGGCGCTCTACATGGCCGCCATCCTGCCCGTCAGCCTCGCCGGCGTGACGCTCATCGTGCTGGCCCTCGGGCTGTTCATCGCGGACATCTACGCGCCCACGCACGGCGTGCTGACGGTGGGCGGCATCGTGTCGTTTTTCCTCGGCGCGTTGATGCTGTTCGACCGCGCCGATCCAGCGTTCCGCCTGTCGCTCTCGATCATCATCTCCGCCACGGTGGTGACGGCGCTGTTTTTCATCGCGATCGTGGGCGCGGGCCTGCGGGCGCAGTTCCTGCCGGTGCGCGCGGGCCGCGAGACGATGCTGGGCAAAGTGACGCCCGCCCTGGCGCGCATTGACGCGAGCGGCGGCAAGGTGTTCATCGAGGGTGAATACTGGAACGCCGTGAGTGAGACCGTCGTGGAAAAGGGCCAGCCAGTCGAAGTCATCGGGTTCGACGGGCTGACATTGAAGGTGAAACCAAAAACCCAATGAGGGGAGTGAATCATGCAAGAACCCATCGTCAGACTCTTCAATTTCAGTGCATGGCTGGTGCCATTGATCATCCTGGCCGCTATCCTGCTGCCACAAGCCATCCGCATCCTCCGCGAATACGAGCGGGGCGTCATCTTCCGCCTCGGCAAACTGCACAAGCGGGGTGCCAAGGGGCCCGGAATCATCCTTCTGATCCCCATGGTGGACCGCATGGTGAGAATGGACCTCCGCGTGGTGACGATCGACATCGCCAAGCAGGAGATCATGACACGCGACAACGTGCCGGCGACCGTCGATGCGGTGTTGTATTTCCGCGTCATTGACCCGGTGGCAGCGGTAATAAAGGTGGAGAACTTCCTGAAGGCCACCTCGCTCATCGCGCAGACCACGCTCCGCAGCGTGCTCGGCCAGGCCCCGCTGGACGACCTGCTGTCGCAACGCGAGTCGATCAACCAGAAGTTGCAGGAAATCATCGACCGGCAGACCGAGCCGTGGGGCATCAAGGTCACCACGGTTGAGGTGAAGGACGTGGCGCTGCCCGACACCATGAAGCGCGCGATGGCCAAGCAGGCCGAGGCCGAACGCGAGCGCCGGGCGAAGATCGTCAATGCCGAGGGCGAATATCAGGCCGCCGAGAAAATGGTCCAGGCCGCCGCGATGATCAGCAAGGAGCCCATCGCGCTGCAACTGCGCTACCTGCAGACCATGCGGGAAATCGCCAGCGAGCACAACACGACAACGTTCCTGCCGGTGCCGATCGACCTGTTCACGCCCTTCCTGAAGAAGGACCGCGGCGAGAAGCAGTGACGCGGCTTCACCGTGCCCTGCCTCTGAAAGCTGCCATGCCGCTCTCTCCAAATTTGCAACGTAATACGTTACCTTACTGCGTACCGTGCCGCCGTGACGTTTGTAACGTGAGCGGGGAAGAGATCCTTTGAAGCGAAAGGAGTTAAGCGATGAACGAACTCATGCTCGAACCGCGGCACACGGCTGTCGTGGTCATCGATCTTCAGAAGGGCATCGTGATGATGCCGGGCACCCCCCATCCCACACCGACCGTGGTGGCCAACTGCGCGCGCCTGCTCGCCGCGGCCCGCCGGGCGGGAGCCCAGCCCGTCCTGGTCCACGTGGGTGGCGCCCCGGACGGAGCCGACCGCCTGCGTCAAACGGCCGACCAGCCCATGCGGGCGGCCACGGCGCCGTCGCCCGACTGGAGCGACTTCCTCCCCGAACTCGACCGCCAGCCGGGCGACATTGTGATCTTCAAGCGCCAGTGGGGCGCCTTCTACGGCACTGACCTCGACCTGCAGCTGCGCCGGCGGGGGCTCGCGACCATCGTCCTCTGCGGCATCGCCACCGAGTTCGGAGTCGAAAGCACCGCGCGCGATGCCTATGAGCGCGGCTACGAACAGGTCTTCGCGGGTGATGCCATGACGGGCCGCAGCGCGGAGAGCCATGCCAACGCCGTCGAGCGCATCTTCCCCCGCATGGGGCGGGTGCGCCGCACGGAGGAGATCATCGCCGCCTTGCAGCGCTGACCGCGGCGGCGGCCACCGGTGCTGCTGATGGGGCCCTCTCCCCTAACACCCTGGAGCGTGACGTATACCTTGGCCTTTCCGGCCAAGGTATACGTCACTTCCCGTTTGGCTAAGGCATGCGTCAGTTGCGAACCAGTCGCGTGAGCCTATCGCTAGTTCGAACCGCTTCGCGGTTTGCCAACAGGCTGCTCCTTAAAGAGGACGGCGCCCACCTTGATCGGAGCGGGACTTGCACTCACTCTTGAAAGCGGGTGGGCGGCGCCACGTTCACTTCTTTTGCGTGATGGTCGCACTCGACACCGCCGCCAGCATCGCGACGAAATCGGATCCCTTCTCGTCGTCCGCGGCTAAGCTGACGGCCGCCATCAAGTCGTCGCTGAACTGGATGATGCCGACGCCGACCATCTTGAATTCATCGTGCTTTGACGGCTGCCCGACCATCGACGCATCGGTGAAGACGCAGTAGCATCCGTAGCCGCCGCCCGAAATGGCGAACTCGCGGATCACCTTCTTCTTCTCAACCGAGGCGCCCACAAACTGGTCGCTGAGCGCGAGGACGCCCGCCTGAACTTTCTCCTTGGAGACGGGCTCGGGCGTTGGCGCGAACGCAATGTTCATTATGCATTTCGCATTCTCGTTGCCAGGGGGCGAGAGCGTGACGGCATAGCCGCTGTCCTCCACCTTCTGGGCGGAAAATTTCCAGCCCTTGGGAACCGTGATTCCAAACACGCCGTGCAGACCGAGGTCCAGCGTCTCGGCGGACGCGACCATTGGAATAAGAACAAGAACAGTGAGTGCAATGAGTCGTTTCATTTGAATATCGATGGATGCCATCGTTCTTGGAAACTGCGCTCCTCATCGGTTCCTAACAACAATGCAGATTGGTTTGTTTCTGCAAGCTGAGTGTTGATGGCGCTTGTGGTGGTTGCCCGTTCGGCTATCAGGCGCCAGCGCACTCGACCGTGGCTGGCGGTCGGCCCGTGACTTTTGTTGTCTACGGCAGCTTCCCCTTGAGCTGTTCACCCGCCACGATCCAGCGGCCGAAGGGCCGCCCCATGCGCCCTTTGGGGGAGAGCTGGCCGGCGGCGATTCCCCACGTGGACCATCCGGCAGGGAAAACGGTCGCGTACGGCTCGGCGGGTATGTGGGCCTTCAGATCGACGGGCTCACGGGCCAGCTGGCGCTCCTGGAGGCCGTCCTCATCATGGTAGTACCGCCCCCTCGCTGTAGAGCGTCACCAAGGGGTTCAGGGGGAACCAGCACGCACCGGGCGCGCGCCGGGCGAGGTAGTCCGCCTCCCGATAGGCCTCCGTGTCGGGCTTCACGGGCAGCGGAGCCGCGAGCCGCCAGGAGGCCAACGCGACGATTGTCAGTGCGCCGGCCAGCGCCGCCCAGCGGGAAAGCCGGGCTAGGCTCGCGGCCAGCACCGCCAACACGGGCGTCACCCAGACAAAGACCACCTCGAGGGCGCTCACGGCCCCGCCGATCTTGAAGAAGGTGGCCAGCGCCAGCGGCATCAAGAAGACGTAGGTGAGCGACGGCAGCAACAGGGGTGACGTCCTGCGCCAGAAAAGCCGCCGCCAACAGACGAACCCCATGCAGGGCAAGCCGACGCAGGATAAGAGGTAGGTGTGGTGCGACTCGGCGTGTCCCCACAGGTCGGAGGCGGCGGTCCATGGCAACCGGCTTGGCACTTCGACCGCCGTGTGCCAGAGGCCGGCAAACCCGAAGGTGATCCAAAACGTGAGGGCGAGCGCCCCGCTGAAGAGGGCCCACCGGCCGAAGTGGCGCGCGGCCTCGCGCGGCCCTATGACGAACAAGAGCCAAGTGACCTGCGCCAAGCCGATGCCCAAGGCCGTCTGCTTGCTGGCGAGCGCCAGGGCGGCGCACAGGGCCGCGCCGTTGCCCCGGCCGCGCGACATCAACACCGTGCCGACCAGCCCCAGTGCCACGACGGCGTGCTCGGCGGAGAACAGCACCAGGCTGAAGTGCGGCCACACGAGCAGGGTGACGAGGGCCGCGGCCAGCCGGCTTGAACGGGGGCCGCGGATACTGGCGCAGCCGACCGCGACGCCGAGGACGACCAGCCCCAAGCTCAACGCCCCGGCGACTTCCAGGGCACCGGCCGCGGTGCGGGCCCAGCCGGCGGGCCACAGGAGGTAAAGCGGCACCGGGCCGTAGATCCAAGTGGTGGCGAGGCCTGTGCCAGCCGTCGAGTAGGGAGAAAACCCCCGGTGCAGCCCCACCGAGGCAGCAACGCGCATGTCATTCAAGAGGTGGTGGGTTGGAAACTGGCACCAGCAGCACCAGAGCCACGTGGCGCAAAGAGCCATGCCAACCATGGCGGCGAGCCAGCAGAGTGCTTGTGGCGGGGACGAGGGGATGGACGGCGGCNNCCGCAGGTCGGATCAGGGCCAAGTCGTCGGGCGAACACGGCCCACATCTCACTATTGTGAGATGCACTGTCAACTCACTTCTCACGATAGTTTAGTCCCGTGCTCACACAAAGACACTTCGACGCCCTTGCTGCCAAAGTCGCTGCCATCTTCCGGGCGGAGCGTATACGACGCGGACTTTCGATGAATGCCGTCGCGGAACGGGGTGGCCTTTCGCAGCAAATGGTGAGTTACGTCGAACGCGAGATGCGCAACCCCAGCCTCGATACAATGCTGCGGATGGCAGCCGCACTCGAAATCGATCTCGGGAACGTGCTGCGACGGGCCCAGCGATCTGC
>PLMW01000007.1 GCA_003142615.1 Opitutia bacterium
GGCGGTGGGCACCGGGGCGATGACGGTACGAATCGACCGGCAGACCCTTCGTTTCGAGGTGGCAGCGGCGGATGGCACTCCTCTCATGGCCGATGCACGGGTGGCCATGACAACCCCTGGAGCGGCCTGGACGCTCACTTACACCCTGGATGCCGGCGAAAAGCTGTTCGGCCTCGGTCAGGACAATCAGAACAATGGCCGTCTCAACCGGCGGGGCGTGATCCGCGAGCTTTGGGCCGGCCAGAAGATCAATTCCGGCAATGTGACGGCCGAATACCCGGTCCCTTTCCTTTTGAGCACCGGCCGCCAGGGCCACGCGTTCGGCGTGTTTTTCGACAACGTTCACCGTTTGCGCTTCGACCTTGCCAAAACCAAGGCCGACGAAGTCCGCTGCGATGCCGAGGGTGGCGAAATCGATCTTTACGTGATCGACGGCCCCAGGCTCGCCGACGTCATTGAAGGGTACACGAGCCTGACGGGCCGGCCTTCGTTGCCGCCGCTCTGGGCGCTCGGCTACTGGCAGAGCAAGTGCACCTATTACGACTGGAAGCCGCTGGACGAAGCTTATCAGCAACTCAACGCCCGCGGTTTCCCGGTCGACGTGATGGTGATTGACGCCGACTGGCCGGAGATCGTCACCGACTACGTCTGGGCGAAGCGCTGGTCAGGCCCCGACTACACCCCGGCCGACAAGATTGCGGCCTATTGGAAGCGCGGTGTGAAGATCGTCATGTCCCAGTCCGGCCCCATGGTCCGGCAGGAGTCGCCGACCTTCACCACCGGCTGGGCTGCCGGAGTGTTTGCCACTGACGGCGCCGGCAATCCCGTCGAAGCCGGTTACTACGGCGGCAAGCTCCTCGATTTCACCAGTCCGCAGATCAACGACTGGCTCTGGCCGCAGACCCGTCGCCTGAACGAGCTGGGCACCGCCGGCTGGTGGCTCGACCTGACCGAGCCCGAGGGCGAGCCGCCGCAGACGCATTACCAAGGCGGCCGCCCGGCCAACGTGCACAACCAGTATTCGCTCCTATGCACTCGAAGCTTTGAGGGCGTGCAGCTCGCCGTGCATCCCGACCAGCGGCCCTTCATCCTCACGCGCACCGGTTCCGCCGGGCTGCAGCGCCACCATGCCGCCGTGTGGACGGGCGACATCTACAGCGATTACGCCACACTCCGGGCGCATCCGCCGGAGATGCTCAACTCCGGCCTGTCGGGTTTCAACTGGTGGACCTGCGACACCGGCGGCTTCATGGAAGGCTACTACAAGAACGACCAGTTTGGCGCACATGCCCGCCTCTACGAACGCTGGATGCAGTTCTCCGTGTTCAGCCCGATTACCCGGGCACACAAGGCCGGCGGCTCGCCCGAGCCCTATCAATTCGGCCCGGCGGTGGAGCAGAGCACCCGTCATTATCTGCAGCTTCGCTACCGTCTCCTGCCTTACATCTATTCCTACGCCTGGGAGGCCAGCCAGCACGGCCTGCCCCTCATGCGGCCGCTCGCGCTTGAATTCCCCGACGACCCGCAGTCCGTCGCCACGCCCGGTGACGAGTACCTATTCGGGCGCGAATTGCTTGTCGCGCCGGTGCTTTTCGAGGGCCAGACCAACCGCAAGGTCTATTTTCCACCGGGCAGCTGGATCGATTGGGATTATGGGTGCGAATATGCCGGCGGACGGGAGTGGGTTGTCGCGGCACCGCCGAACCGCATCCCGGTCGCGGTGCGCGCCGGGGCCATCATCCCACTCGCGCCGGACATGAAGAACACCGGCGAGAAACCGTGGGATCCGCTCACGCTCGAGGTTTTTCCCCGCGGCCGGTCGAGCTTCACGCTTTACCGCGACGATGGCGCCAGCTTTGCCTACCGCAAAGGCGAGTACACCGTCACGCGCATCGCCGCGGAGGCGACCGGCGACTCAGTCCGGTTGACCATCGACGAGTCCAACAAGCGCTTCGCGCCGTCCGTCTACCGTGTGCGCTTTCATCTTGGCCGGACACCGACCAGCGTGCGGCTGGCTGGCGCCGCCGCCCAACGCACCACCGCGGGCGAGGTGGCGGCCGGTGAATGGTCTTGGGACGCGGAGGCCCACGTGCTGACCGTGGCTTTGGATACCCGCGGCTCCACCCGCCATGTCATCCATGTCTTCCTTGATGACCATGCCCTGCCGGTCCGCCTGGCTCCCGAACTCCAGGCCGACGTAGTCGATGCGCGCGGCGAGGCGGCTGGCTCGATGGGCAGACCGATGCCGCACTTTTTCCCGCCGCCGGCGCTACCGGCGCGCATCAAGGCGATCAACTACGACGAGGGTGGGGAAGGCGTGGCGTTTCACAGCGTGCGCCTGCCGCCGGACAGCAGGCGCTACCGTCCGGACGACTTCGGCATTGCCGATACAAGCGATGTCGACGGCGGTTACGTGCTGACCGGTCTCCGCCCGGGCGAATGGGTGCGTTATACCGTCGACTGCCGCGGTGGCGGCTACTTTGACCTCACCGCCCGGGTCGCCAGTGGGCGCGATGGCGGACGGATCCGCTTCATGGCCTTGGACCAAGTGGTCGCGATCATCGATGTGCCGGTCACCGGTGGCGATAATGCTTTCAAGGATGTCACCATCCCGGCGGTCTACCTGAATCCTGGTGAACTCAGTCTCCTGCTGTACGTCGATGCGCCCGGCTTCGCCTTGAACTCTTTCGAATTTCGTCCGAACGCGCAGCCTCCGTCCGTTTATCCCGCCGCACTGGCGGCACGGACCGGAGTCATCGAGCTTGCCGACCTGAACGGCGGCTCCGCCGGCCGCGGCGTACTGAAGAACCTTGGCCGCATCGGCTCGAGCGTGACCTTTGGCGTCGTGTCCGCCCGGGGCGGGGAGACACTCCTGCGTTTCCACTATCAGGGCGCCGCCCGGAAACCGCTTCCATACTCGCTGAAGGTCGGTGACGCCAAAGAAACGCCACTCCAGATTCCGTCCACCGGCGGCGAGTGGAAGACTTTCGACGTCACCGTGCTGCTTCAACCTGGCGCGAACCGGGTTACCCTTGCCGGGCTCGTCGACGGCTGGGACTCGATCACCCTCGACTCGCTCGAAGTCGTCACGCACTA
>PLMW01000062.1 GCA_003142615.1 Opitutia bacterium
TCCCCCGCTCCTAAGAGCGGGGGAACCCTCCCGCTCGCTGTAAGGCGCGGCCGGCCGCTCCGCCCTCTTTATCGCCCCATCCCGGCTCGCTCCGCCGCACGATGCTACCCTAAATTCATCTCTTGACCGCCCGGATCGCTGCAGCGTGTTTTTCGAAAGCCTCGGCCTCTTCTACTCGGTTGGTTTTCCTGTATAGTGCCGCCAAATTCACAAGGAGTTTGGCCACGTCGGGATGATCCGGCCCGAGCACCTTTTCAAAGATTGCCAGCGACCGCTTCATGAGCGGTTCAGCCTGCGCATAACGGCCTTGGTCCACGTACAGTACCGCGAGGTTGTTTAGGCTTATCGCCACATCGTTATGATCCGGGCCTAAGGCTTTTTCCCTTATCGCTAGCGAGCGCTGATAGAGCGGCTCAGCCTGCGCAAAGTGGCCTTCGACCTTATACAGAGCCCCGAGGTTGCTCAGGACACTCGCTACTTCGGGATGATCCGGCCCGAGCACTTTTTCAAAGATTGCCAGCGACCGCTTCATGAGCGGCTCAGCCTGCGTATAGTGGCTCTGGGCCTGGTAGAGTAACGCGAGGTTGTTCAGATCCGCACCCACTTTGGGGTGATCCGGGCCGAGCACCTTTTCATCGATCGCCAGCGCGCGCTGGTAGAGTGGCTCGGCCTGCGCGTACTGGTCCTGATCACGATACAGCTCTGCGAGGTTGTTCAGGTTCGTAGCCACATGGCGATGATTCGGGCCGAGTACCTTTTCATAGATTGCCAGTGACCGCTTAAAGAGCGGCTCAGCCTGCGCATAGTGGCCTTGGACTTTGTACAGTATCGCCAGGTTGTTCAGGCCCGCACCCACATCAGGATGATCCGGGCCGAGCGCCTTCTCCCTGATCGCCAGCGCGCGCTTAAAGAGCGGTTCGGCCAGCGCGTATTGGCTTTGAAGAAAGTATAACTCCGCGAGGTTGTTCAGGCTCTGGCCGACATCGGGATGATCCGGCCCAAGGGCCTTCTCCCTGATCGCCAGCGACCGCTGGTAGAGCGCCTCGGCTTGAGCGTACTGGCCTTGATCTGAGTACAACTTCGCGAAGTTACATAGGCTCCCGCCGACATCGGGATGATCCGGGCCAAGGGCCTTCTCAAGAATTGCCAGCGACCGCTTAAAGAGCGGCTCAGCCTGCGTATAGTGGCCTTGGGCTTGGTAGAGTAACGCGAGGTTGTTCAGATCCGCACCCACACCGCGATGATCCGGGCCGAGTACCTTTTCATCGATTGCCAGCGCGCGCTGATAGAGCGGCTCGGCTTGCGCGTACCGGCCTTGGGCCTCGTAGAGCATCGCGAGGTTGTTCAGGCTCGTGGCTACATCGCGTTGATTCGGGCCCACTGTTTGTTCGGCCACTTGAAGTCCCTTCTCCGCCACCACGAGGGCACGGTCATAGCGCCCCTGCCGATAAAGGGACAACACCTCATCATTAAGCTTCTTTAATTCGCTCCTTGGCGCACAGCCAGTCACGCCCGTGCCGAACGCAAGCAAAAGGAGTAACAATGCCGTCAGGAGCCTTTGCATGCGGTCTTCCTTTCCTTGGCCATCACGGGCATTTCTCCGCCAGTCATTAACGCTTTCCTACAAAGCATGCATTTCGACGCCAACCCTAATCAGACGGTCTCTCCGAAGCCAGCCCCTCACGCCCCTTCCCCCGCTCCCAAGAGCGGGGAACCCTCCCGCTCGCCGTTTGGCGAGGCGGACGGCGCTGTCGCCTTGGTCGCCCCGTCCTGGGCTCGCTCCGCCCATTTTTCCTCCTTCTCCCTGGCCACCAGAACCGCCCCGCGGTAGTGTATCACTTTGAATTGAGGTTTGCTTGAGCGGTCAACTGGGCGCAAGGTGGGGGTCCATGAAGAAGAGGAAAGGGCTTTCGGACGCCGAAATTACCGCGACTCTTGGGAACGTCGCGAACGCTGCCGAGAAGATTTGCGGACGGCTGCTTTTGGTTGAGGCGCAACTTGAGGCTTTACAGGCCGCGTTCGTCCACTCCGAGATGCGGCGGGGATTGAACAGGGAGAAGGTGACGAAGGCCCTCGACGAGATCGCTCGCCAGATCGCGACCGCAAAGCTTGAGTGTATAGGCGACACCGCTCCCCAAGCGGCAGAGTCGATCGACATTCAAGGGCTCTTATCAAAGATGCTAGACGATTTGAAATACCCTTAAGGGTCACCGGTCGCTTATTGTTCGTTTTCATTTTAAACCATTTCTCCTATGAAAAATCCCGACATGAACCAGATTGCCGCCCGCGTGGTTGCCCAAGCCACACATGGCGAATTTGTCCCGGCAGCCTTGCCCAAGCCCAAGAACCGCGCTGCCGTGTCTCTTGGTCGGCTTGGCGGCCTGAAAGGTGGTCCGGCCAGAGCAAATGCCTTGACCCCAGAACAGCGCCGAGAGATCGCCAAGCAAGGGGCAGAGGCGAGGTGGGGAACGAAACCTTAAACGAGGAGTTTCAGTGATCCCTTCCCCATTCACACACTGGCACGAAAAAACCAGAGCGGAAAAGCTAGCCACAATCCGTCTCATTGTCCTCGCGGTTTTTGCCTTGGGGATTGCTTCGTGCTTCTTCGCGGTGGCCAATTCTCCGCCGCCTCCACCCGATCCAGTAATCGATGCCAAGGTGGCCGCAAAAATATGGCTGAAGAACAATTTGCGCGATCCTGATTCCTTGGAGATCATAAAAATGGAGCCCATGGGAGGGGATGCAAAGTCACTTGTCTTGGCGGTCGAATACCGGGCGAAAAACGGGTTAGGAGGGTACAACGTGGAAACCAAGCTGTTTTTGGTGAAAAATGGAGAGATTGCGGAGGTCAATGACTTCAATCCGGCTGTCGGACTTCCTGCTCCAGCGCGGTAAGCAAACGGGTCGCTTGGAGATAAACAAATGATCCATTACTTTTATCCTATTAGCCCTCATGGGGCATGGCTTATCAGACCTGAACCGGGTAATTCTGGCAGTTGGCAGTTGGTGTTGTTGGGACCCGGCGAGAAAGAACAAGTCGTCAGCTCTTTCCCTTTTCCCCATCAGGCAAGTTATGCTCTAGTGACTTTTCAGACTGGTAACGCGGATTGGGATTCGATCCCAGTAAACTTTCCGGGGATGGCTGCGGAATACGGACGGCAGGGGTTGCATGATTTGAAGAAGTGGCACTGCTTTGACGTTCCCTGAGCTTTCGAATCCACGCCTGATGATATGGGGAGAGTTTCACTGCTCTGCCTGCCCGAAGCTCGCCCAAGACATGCTTTAAGCCATCAATCATCCATTTAGGCGTAGTGTGTTTTGCAAGAGTCATCACATTAAAGCGTTATGTTGATTATTTGTTTAACAATATGCTTGACCGCTCAACGTAGAAATGCATACTTGTGGGCATGAACCAACTCCCCGCCGAAACCCGCTCCCGCATCCTCTCCTGCCTCGTTGAAGGCGTCAGCATCCGGGCGACCGCCCGCCTCTGCGGGGTGGCGATCAACACCGTCGTTAAGCTCCAAGTCGAAGCTGGCGAGGCGTGCGCCGAGTTCCAAGACCGGATGTTCCGCAACCTCAAATGCCGCCGGCTGGAGTGCGACGAAATCTGGTCCTTCTGCTACGCCAAGTCGAAGAACGTCCCGGAGGAGAAGCGCGGGAAGTTCGGTTACGGCGACGTGTGGACGTGGACGGCGATCGATGCCGAAACGAAGCTGATTCCCTGCTGGCATGTCGGACGGCGGGACGCTGGCGCGGCGTACGAGTTCATGCACGATCTGGCCAGCCGCCTGAGCCATCGCGTTCAACTGACGACCGACGCGCACAAGCCCTATATTCAGGCGGTGGAGGATGCGTTCGGCTCGGAGATCGATTACGCGCAGTTGATCAAGATTTACGGTGAAGAGGCGAGGCCGGAAGCCCGCTACAGCCCGCCGGTGTGCACCGGGACGCGCGTCGGGGTGATCACCGGCAAGCCTGATCCGAGCAAGATTTCGACCAGCTATGCCGAGCGGCAAAACCTGAACATCCGGATGGGCATGCGCCGGTTCACCCGGCTGACGAACGCCTTCTCCAAGAAGATCGAGAACCACGCGCACGCGCTGGCCCTCTACTTCATGTTCTACAACTTTTGCCGGATTCATTCGACGCTCCGGGTTACTCCGGCGATGGAGGCCGGTCTGACGGATCACGTGTGGGAGATGGCGGACGTGGTCCGGATGATGGATTCTGTGCTGATTCAAAAAGCCGCCTAGGAGTAATCCGGGGACGCTTCTTCTCAATTTCCTCAAGAAACCGTCGCTGCTCTTTCGCCACCTCTGCTTGGACAGCTTCTTTGATCGTTGCGGGGATGGTCCTGTCTAGGTTGGCCGCTGCCCGGTCATAGATGCCAAGAATCCATGGATCGAAAGAGAAGGGAACGCCTCCCTGGCCCTCATTAACGATCATGTGCTGGATTGGGCCGCCGCAGAAGCTGTCAAATCTTCTGCATCGATCCACCGCATATACAGCCAATCCAAGCGCCTCATCTAGGTTGCATTCCGCCAATTCGCATCCGGTCAGAACGAAACTCGCAATCTCCTTGCCGCTCCCAGTAGTTTCAAAAAGACGTCTGCTTTCAAGCATCACACAGAGGCGCAATTCCGAGGTAAAAAGGTGATATTTACCGCCCAAAAGGTAAGCGAGCATTACATCGAAATTAAGCCCTCGCAGATGCTCCTGCTTTTGTTCGCTAGTAGTAACCCCATCATCGACTTGTTCCAAAATCCGCCTGCGTGTCTCTTTGAGCGCCTTCTCTGCCGTGTCGGCAATCATTCGCTCATTCCCAGCATCAACTGCGACCTTGGCAGCCATTTGCTCAAAGAACTCCCGGAAATAATTAGCCCCATCCAAACTGCCTGAGACACCAATCATTGCATGCTCACCGTTTTGGAACTGGACTGGGAAGATCTTTGGCTCGTCCCAGCGTTTAAACGATGTTTCAGCACTCATTTGGCTGTCAGTGGCCATGATAAAGCCGTTTTTGCAGGCGAAACCGATAGCGATGGTCATAACCGGCAGTTTCCGCTTCGGCGGCTTACCAGCGAGCGAATTTTGGGGATGATCTCCCGCGCTATTCACAGCGCACCCCCATTTTCCTGCGCTGAAAATGATACACTACCCGCCCCGCCGATATGTTGACACAGTCTCTTCGAAAATTTTAGTATCTATAGCCTGCAACCCCTATCAGCCCCAAAACTGTATGAACGAAGAAATCGAGCTACTGCGACAAATGCGTGACCTGCTTCTCGTCATGGCTGAACCCGCTATTGCAAAGCGCGACCAGAAACTTAGAGAGGCGCTTAGTGCTACCGTGGGAAGGAGCAAAGCCAAAATGAAAGCGGTACTTTTAATGGACGGCACGCGTACCCAAACGACCATCGAGCATGAGGCGAATATCGACAAAGGATCCCTCAGTCGATTCGTCAAGCAGTTGCGCGAGGCCGCATTGATTACCAGCGACGCCACTCGAAATCCCAAGCTTGTGATCTCGGTTCCACCAAACTTTTTCGACTCAGAGGAAGCCCAATGAACACGGACAATAACTCTGAAATCCTCAATGCCGTCTGCGAGATTCGGGATCTCGTTCGCTTAATTGCTGAACCGCAAATTGCAGCGCGTGACCAGAAGCTGCGAAATGATCTGATCCGAATCGTTGGCAAAAGCGTATCCAAGCAACGAGCAGTCTTGCTGATGGACGGCAGTCAAACGCAAACTGATATTCATCTAAAGACCGGTGTGAATAGAGGCCACCTCAGCACCCTAATTAAACACCTTGGGCAAAACGCGCTTCTTACAGGAAGCCCGAAACAACCAAAGCTAGCCATTTCAATCCCTCCCAATTTCTTTGATAATGTACCGGCAAAATGAATGCCAAACCCGCAAAAGACTCGGACGCGGCAAGGGTTGAAGTAACTTCACAGCAATTACTCAACGAGCTGATCGAAATAAAGGACCGCGTGGGCGCCCTCGAGAATGTGGCAGGCATAGCTAATCAGGAAATCCTGATCAAATATTTCAGCGAAGTGCTGAATTCACCACAGCGACGCCAGATTATGGCCGCCTGTCGCGACCCACAAACACGGAAGCAGCTCACCGCCAGTTTTGGGTTTAACTCGCCCCAAGCACTGGATCACCACCTTAAACCTCTTCGCGAAGGATTGATCCACGAGACCCACGCAAACGGCGGCACACTGTTCGAATGGAGTCTTTTGTTTAAGCGACTGCCCAAGCGGAAACTAGAAAGCCTCCTTGAAGAACCGAGGCAACCGAAGAAATAGTCCATCGAGGCGAAAGCCGATTCCGTTCGATGTCGCAGTCGCCGTCCTCACCGAGGCCGGATACCGTTGTGCTGTTCCTACTTGTCGGGGAATCCTCGCTCTCGATTTTCATCACATGGTCCAAGTGTCCGAAGGTGGTGGCAATGTAGCTGAAAACCTGCTTCCGCTTTGTCCAACCTGCCATGCCCTTTATCACAGAGGGACGATCAAGAGGGAATCAATCTACGCATGGAAAACTCTATTGGTGTCTTTGACCAGAGCCTTCGACGTTTTTGCTCTCGATCAGCTACAGTTTCTTAACAAATCGGCAGCAAAACGACTAATGGTCTCAGGCGATGGCGTTCTACCGTTTGCCCGATTAATTGCTGCAGGATTGGCCACCTTTCAACTCGAGGTCCAGAACGGTCCCCTACTTCTTTATTCCGTCCGACTCACCACTTCTGGAAATCAACTGGTTTCAGCGTGGTCCTCCGGTGATCGTGCCGCACTCGGGAAAGTTCTAGGAAAGAACTGACGCGCGCCAGGGCAGAACGCGCATCCAACCAGCGACCTCTTCGCTTATTCCAGACCCAAAGGAAAACGACGGGGATTCTTCAACGGAACTCCGCTTGCCACTCGCTCGGATCACTGACCACGACGGCGAGCGAATCCTGCAACGCCCACCCCAGCGGCAGACCGCCGCCGATCCGTTCCTGAGTTTCGTGCACTACTAGCCAGAAATCCCTCTCTGTCACTTCATCAGGGTCGAGCAACCCGGCCAGCCTCCGCCGCCAGCAAGATGGGGTGCATGGGATGGTTGGCTTGCCGTACCGCAGCTTTACGAATCGGAAAACGAAGGATGGCCTGCCGAGCTGTAGCTTTCCGAATCGGAAAGCGCAAGCTGGCTTGCCGAGCCGTAGCCCAAAGGGTGAAGGCTGGCCTGCCGAGCCGTAGTTTTCCGAATCGGAAAGCGTAGGCTGGCCTGCCGAGCCGTAGCTTTCCGAATCGGAAAGCGCAAGCTGGCCTGCCGAGCCGTAGCTTTCCAAATTGGAAAGCGAAGGCTGGCGCCCCCACGGGGAATCGAACCCCGGTTTGAAGATTGAGAATCTCCTGTCCTAAACCTCTAGACGATGAGGGCCAGCGAAGCGTGCGAATTTTGGGCCGGCGCGGGGAATCTCAAGGAAAAAAGCGGCGACACTGCGTTTCTCACGCCAAGTCCGCCAAGAACCAGCCGTCGTTCCGCACAGCGGAACTATGGCCGGCAGGCGCAAAGGAAAGTTGGGATTTCATCATTCCCACCGTTGCGATCTTTGCGGCCTTGGCGTGAGGCGAAAACTCCCTTAGTGCGGATAAGCGTTTCAAAGCCTTTGCGGCCTTGGCGTGAGGCGGTCATGATCTCGTGCGAAGGATGGCAGGGTGGCGAAATCAGCCATTCACCTCGTACAGCTCGTAGGGCGCGAAGAAACGCGCCAGCTCGATCCGCGCGTTCGCGTCGCTGTCGGAGGCGTGCACCACGTTGATCGTGACGTCGGTGCCGAAATCGCCGCGGATGGTGCCCTTGGCGGCCTTGCGCGAGTCGGTCGGACCCAGCAGGTCGCGCACGCGCTGCACCACGTTCTCACCCTCGAGCGCCATGACGATCACCGGGCGCGAAGCCATGAACGCCTCCAGCGCCGGATAAAACGGCTTGTCCGCCACGTGGGCGTAATGCGCGCGCAGGAGCGCCGGCGCGAGCCGGGTCATCTTGCAGCCCACGATGGTGAAGCCCGCCTGTTCGAAGCGGTCGATCACGTTGCCCACGTGCCGCTGGTTGAGGCAGTCGGGTTTGAAAATGATCAGCGTTCTCTCCATGAAGGCGGCACCATAGCAGCGGCGTCCGGCGTGGGAAGCCCGGATTTGTCCGGCGACGGGTCAGTTCGCCTGTCATCGCGAGGAGCCGCAGCGACGCGGCGATCCAGCCCCGCCGCGGCGGCGGGGTCCAGCTGAACCAACCTTGTCGGTGTTGGATTGCCTCGTTGCCCCGGTCTGTCGCTCTGCTGGCCAGCAGAGTCGCCCCTCGACGGGTTCGACAGGCTCACCGCGGGCACGCTCTGGGCCCTGACCCTTCGACCTTGCTCAGGGTCATCCTGAGCTTGTCGATGGATGAGCTTGTCGAACGGGCAATGACGGTTTGAAGTTTATGTAGGTTGGGCTTTAGGCCCAACACCGAAACCATCGAGTCCCTCTGTCGGGGATAAACCCCGACCTACAGTTACCGCACAATTCAGGCAAGCTGACCCATCACCAAATCCTGATCGTTACGACACGAGGTCGCACGGATAATTCCGTTACATTGGAGGGTGAACTTCCCGGCGCGCCGTCGCTCGATGGTGGAGCCGGCACTCCGTGCGGACCAACCCGCACGGAGCGCGGGTTTAACCCTTACCCCAATCACTTCGCCGGCGAAGCGTAGACCGTCTCGATGACCGGAAGAATCGCCGCGGCGATCGCGACCGGCGCGCGGCCGGCGGAGTGGAAAGTGGCGTAAACGACGCCGAGCAGGTTGCTGCCGTTGACCACGGTGCTGTCGGCCGCGTCGTTGTTGTAGCCCTTGACCTGCCAGCCGCCGGCGACCGGGGCGATCACGCGATGCGCGATCTTCTCGCCAAACCGGTTCACGTAGACCGCGATCATGCCGGTGCGCAGCCGGGCGGCGTCGATCTTCTTCACCACCACCACGGCGTCGTCGCCGAAGAACGGAAGCATCGACTCGCCGGCGATCCGCATCACGCTCAGCTCGGGCCTTTGCGCGGCCACCGTGAGCGCGTCGGACACCGCCGCGTCGTAGGTCATGTTCCCCGCCCGCACGTTCGCCGCCAGCGCCAGCGCGAGCAATGCGGTGCTCACGAGGAGGCTTCGGCGGGCAGGAGGGAGAATCATCATGCCGCCAGAGTAACCGCCACGGCGTTTTTCCGGTAGACGGCCTCCCCCTCAAATCACTGCCTGTCATCCCTTAATCGCACCCCGCGCCATCCCCAGCCCGGCCCGCTGCGACTCCCGGCGCCGTAGGAGAAATCACCCAGACCATGCTGGGTGGATTCCCCCAGTGTCTCACGGGCAGTCGAAGGCAGGGTCACGGGTTCCGCCCCACCCCGGGAAAATTCCCGGCCGCCCATGCCTTCCTGCGAGTGAAAAATCAATCCGCGCCCACGCCCGCGCCGCGCACCGCCCGGGGTGTTTCCCCCGGCCGGCCTGGGTGCCCCGGCAGGCATTCAGACCGCGATTTTCCGCGCGGCCGCCGGCACCAACCCGGGAACGTCACTCTTCCGCAAGCGCCGCGCGCATCGCTCCCTCCAGCTCCGGATGGGCGAAGCTGAACCCGGCCTCCAGCAGGCGTTGCGGCCGCACCCGCGTGCTCGCCAGCAGCATTTCGTCGGCCATCTCCTGGAACATCGCCCGCAACACAAACGCCGGCACGGGCGCGAACGTGTGATGGCCCACGGCGCGGGCCAGCGCCTGGGTGAACTCGGCGTTGCGCACCGCCCCGGGCGCGACCGCGTTGATGGGCCCGCTCAAACGCGCGTCGGTCAATCCGAGCAGCAGCGCTCCCAGCAGATCGTCGAGCGCGATCCAGCTCATCCATTGCCGCCCATCGCCGAGCTGTCCGCCGAAACCCGCGCGAAACACCGGCCGCAGCTTCGCGAGNNGACTCGGCGATCCGCGCCTCCTCCTCCCAGGCGTGGCAAAGATCCGGCAGGAATCCCCCGCCCGCGCGGCTCGCTTCCGTGAGTTCCTCCTCGCCGCGGTGGCCGTAGTAACCGACGGCCGACGCGCTCACGAACACCCGCGGTTTGTGGTTCAGGTGCGCCATCACCGCCACCAGCGCGCGGGTGCTCTCGACGCGGCTGCGCACCATTTCCTCCTTGCGCGTTTCCGTCCACCGGCCGGCGGCCAGATTGGAACCGGCGAGATTCACGACGCCCTCGATTCCCTCCAGCCGTTCGCGCTGCTCCATCTCGCCCGAGGCGGGATGCCAGGCGATCTCCTCCGGTTGTGCGGCGGGCCGCCGCACGAACCGCAGGACGACATGGCCTTCGGCCTGCAGCCGCCGCACGAGCGCGCTTCCCACGAAACCCGAGGCACCGGCAACGGCCAGCTTCATGCCGGCAGGATGACAGTCCGCGGGGATTTTCCAAGCCGCGACACCGGCGCAGGTGGTGGGTCAGTTTGCCAGGACTGGACCGTCACTGTAGGTCGGGGTTTCTTGTCCCGCCGAAGTCCCGCGCCTGCGGGACGAAGGCGGAATCCCCGACAGAGTGATGTCGATGCGCATTGGCGTCGGGCATGAAGCCCGACCTACATAACCTGACCCACCACCTCGTCTGGCGGCCCGACTGTGTCCGCTCCGATATTGCATGCGTTCAGCGATCCGTTCGTTAATCACCGGATGCCGACTGCAAGCCAGGATACTCCGTCTGGGCCGGCTTCATCCCGGACCGCCGATGAAGCCCGGCGGCGGACCGGCGGCCTGGTGGCGGCGCTGGCGTGCTTCACGGCGTGGGGGCTGCTGCCCGTTTATTGGAAGCAGCTCCCGGATGTGCCCGCCGGAGAGATGGTGGCCCACCGGGTGGTGTGGTCGCTGCTCTTTGTGATGGTTTTGCTCACATGGGAACGCAGCTGGACCGACATTCGCCGGCACTGGACCGCCCACACCCTCGGCTGGGCCGCCCTGTCCGGCGCCGCGGTGACGGTGAACTGGGGCCTGTACATCTGGGCGGTGAACTCCGACCGGGTCGTGGATACCAGCCTCGGTTATTTCCTCATGCCGCTGGTCAACCTGCTCGTGGGGCTGGCGTTTTTTCGCGAGCGGCTGCGTCCCCTGCAGTGGGTGGCGGTCGCGGTCGCCGCGGCGGGCGTGGGCCAGGCGCTGGTGGCGCGGGCGGGGATGCCGTGGGTGGCGCTCGGGCTCTGCGGCTCGTTCGGCCTCTACGGTGCGTTGCGGAAGAAATCCCACCTCGACTCGCTGCCCGGCCTGTTTTTCGAGACGCTGGCGATGACGCCGCTGGCGCTGGCCTGGCTGGCGCGGCAAGAAATCGCCGGCACGGCGGCGTTCGGTTTTCACGACCTGCACGCCTCGGCCTTCCTGATGGGCTGCGGCGTGGTGACGGCGCTGCCGCTGCTGTGGTTCTCCCACGCCGCGCGGCGGCTGCCGTTGAGCACGGTGGGTTTCATCCAGTACCTCTCGCCGAGCCTGAGCTTTGTGCTCGGCACCGCGCTGTATCATGAACCGGTCACGACCACCCGCCTGATCACCTTTGCCTGCGTCTGGGCGGCGCTGGGGCTGTTCACCGCCGAGGCCTTGTGGCGGCGGCGCCAGGCCGCCGCCCCGGCGACCGACGACATTCCGCCCCTGTGACCGGCCGCCGCGCCCGCGGCGGTTTTCAAATCGTGTCCTGGTACAACTGCTCGTAAGCGGCCGTCGCCTTCTGCCAGCTGAAGTCGCGCGTCATGCCGCGTTTGATCACCTCGATCAGGCGATCCCGGTCCCCGTAAAGCTGGATCGCCCGCTGCAGCGCCGTGATGAAGTCGGCCGCGGCCGGCTGGCAGAGGATGCCCGTGCCGTCCGCCGGTTGCTCGTCGATATCCGTGACCGTGTCGACGAAGCCGCCGACGCGCGTCACGACCGGCACGGTGCCGTAGGCCTGGCTGTACATCTGGTTCAGGCCGCAGGGTTCGAAGTGCGACGGCATGAGGAAGAAATCCGCGCCCGCCTCGATCAGGTGGCTCATCTCCTCGTCGTGCTTCACGCTGAGCGCGATTTTTTTCGGTTGGGCCTGCGCCAGTTCGCGGAGGGCGCTTTCGTAGCGTTTCTCCCCCGTGCCGAGCACGATCAGGCGGCAGTCCTGCTGCACGAAGAAGTCCCGGGCCGCCAGCAGGAAATCGAGTCCCTTCTGCTCGGTCAGGCGGCAGACCATGCCGAAGATCGGTCCCTTGTAGGCCTCGTCCATGCCGTGTTTCTTGAGCAGCGCGGCGCGGCAGACGGACTTGCCCGTCAGGTCGTGCACCGCGTACCGGGCCGGCAGCAGCCGGTCCCGGGCGGGATTCCACACCCGCGTGTCGATGCCGTTGACCAGGCCCACCAGATCCTCCGCCCGCGTCCCCACCACGCCCTCGAGCCCGCAGCCGAATTCGGGCGTCTGGATTTCCCGCGCGTACTGCGGGCTGACCGTCATCACGCGGTCGGCGAACAGGATGCCGCCCTTCATGAGGTTGATCTGGCCGTAATATTCGAAGCCGTCGATGCCGAGGAGCTCGTCGGGCAGGTTGGTGAGCGCGAAGGAGCGCATCGGGAAGACGCCCTGGAACGCGATGTTGTGGATGGTGAACACCGTCTTCATCGCCAGGGCGATCCCGCTGCGACGCTCCTCGTAGCGCAGCAGCAGCGGCAGCAGCGCGGCCTGCCAGTCGTGCCCGTGCACGACGTCGGCGCGGATCTCGGCGATGCGCATGACCTCCACCACGGCCTTGCAGAAAAACACGAAGCGCGCGTCGTTGTCCTCGTAGTCGCGTTCCCCGTTGCCGTAGGGAAAGCGGCGGTCGAAAAACTCCTCGCGGCCGATGAAATAGACGGTGAGGCCCTTCTTCACCGGCAGCACGCGCACGTCGCCGGCGTAGAGCCGGTCGCCCATTTCCACCCGCAGGCCCAGGCGCTGCTCGGCGCCCGCGACCTCCTTGTGTTTCAGGGCGGCGCGATAGCCCGGCACGAAGACCGACACGTCGTGCCCCTTGTCGGCCAGCGTGGCGGCGAGTGAACCGATGGCATCGGCCAGTCCGCCCGTTTTCACGTACGGGTACAGTTCGCTGGCGGCGTGAACAATCTTCATGGCGGAAATCTACTCCGGCCCCCGTTTCCAAGCCAGTCGAAAGGAGCCGCCGTCACCGGGATTTCACCCGCGCATGAACCGTCCGATTAATCGGTTGCGGCAACCGCCATTGCGGCTACGGTGTGCTTTCAAACCATCAGTGCGACTCTGCTGGTCAGCAGAGCGCCCAGCGGGAGTCCGCAGCAATCCAGCAGAATGTGCCTCGCTCTGACAGGTGGTTTGAAAATATGCTCAATCCCTCCATGAAGCTTCGCGAACGCCTGCCGGCCCTGCTCCGCGCCGCCGACTACGTCCCGCTCGATGAACCCGGGATCGCCCGCGCACTCGGGCTTTCCCACAAGGAGCGCGACTCGCTCGCCTTCGAGATCCGCCGGCTTCTCGCCGCCGGCGAGATCGTCCGCATCAAGCAGGACCGGCTCTGCCTGCCGCGCGACGCCGATCTCGTCACCGGCCGCATCCAGTTCCGTCAGGGCGGCTCGGCCTACGTCCTCCCGGAAAAGCGCGCCACCGGGCCCGAGAAGCCCTCCATCCAGATCTCCGCCGAGGACACCGGCGTGGCCATGCACGGCGACCAGGTCGTCGTGCGGCTCAGCGACGAGCTCACCCGCCCGCACGGCAACCGTCCCGGCGGCGAGCCGGCCGGCCGCGTCATCCGTATCCTCGCGCGCGAACACGAGAAGCTCAGCGGCAATCTCCAGCGCACGAAACTCTTTTTCTACGTCGTCCCCGACGACCCGCGATTCATCCACGACATCTACGTGCCCGATCCGGCCAAATCCGGGGTGCGCCCGGTGCCGGCGGTCGGCGACAAGGTCGTGGTCAAGCTGCGCGAGTGGAAACAGCGCCACGTCAATCCGGAGGGCGAGATCGTCGCGCGCCTCGGCCGCACGCACGAGCCCCGCGCCGAGCTGGCCGCGATCTACCTCAAGTACCGCCTCGAACCCGAATTTCCGGACGACGTGCTGCGCGAGGCCGCCGCCCTGCCTTCGCGGGTGAGCCCGGCGGAGCTGGCCGGACGGCTCGACTACCGGAACATACCGACGTTCACCATCGATCCCGACGACGCCAAGGATTTCGACGACGCGCTGTCCGTGGAGACGCTGCCCAACGGCGACGTGCGCGTGGGCGTCCACATCGCCGACGTCAGCAATTACGTGAAGCCCGGCACCGCCCTCGACCGCGAGGCGCAGCGCCGCGGCAACTCCACCTACCTCGTCGGCACGGTCGTGCCCATGCTGCCGGAAAAGCTTTCCAACGGCCTGTGCAGCCTCGTCGAGCGCGAGGACCGCCTCACGAAGGCCGCCCTGCTCACCTTCCACAAGGGCCGGCTGAGCGCCACCGCCTTCGCCAACACCGTCATCCGCAGCCGCAAGCGCCTGACCTACCGCCAGGCCTACGCCTTCCTCAAGGAGGACAACCTCGACAAGATCCGCCATCTGCCCGCGCCGCCCGCGCACCAGACCGGCGCCACCGGCCGCGCCTTGTCCGCGCTGGGTCGCGACGAGCTCGCCGAGCTGCAGCACTGGATCCGCCAGCTCTGGGACCTCGCCAGCCGGATGCGCCGCGAGCGCATGCGCGCCGGCAGCCTCGACCTCGACATGCCCGAGGTGAAGATCTTCGTCAACGAGCAGGGCTACGCCGACCGCCTCGAACGCATCGAGCAGGACGAGAGCCACCAGCTCATCGAGGAGTTCATGCTCGCCGCCAACGAGGCCGTCGCCCGCGTGACGAAGCAGCATCACCTGCCCTCGCTCTACCGCGTGCACGACGACCCCGACGAGCAGAAACTGCAGGAGTACCGCCAGCTCCTCGCCACGTTCGGCGTCACCGTCGGCGACCTCACGCAACGCGGCGAAGTCATGCGGCTGCTCAATCTCCTCAAGACCCATCCGCAGGGCTACACGCTGCGCATCCAGCTCCTGCGCAGCCTGAAGAAGGCCGTCTACCGCGCCACGCCCGACGGGCATTACGGGCTGGCCAAGCAGGATTACACGCACTTCACCTCGCCCATCCGCCGCTACTCCGACCTCGTGGTGCACCGCGTGTTCGACCAGTACCTGATCAAGCACCTCGGCCAGCCCGCGCCGCGCGGCCACGCATTCGGCTACAACGTCGCGCGCATGGAAAGCCTGGCCGAGCATCTCAGCCTGACCGAGCAGAACAGCATGGAGGCCGAGCGCGACTCGCAGAAGGTGAAGCTGCTCGAGTTCTTCGAACGCGAGCTGGCGAAGAAGAAAAAGACCGTCTTCGCCGCGGTGATCACCGACGTGCGCAATCACGGGCTCTTCGTGGAGCTGCCCGACGCCATGACCTTCGGCCTCGTACACCTTTCCACCATGCGTGACGACTTCTACCTGCTGAACAACGCCGGCACCGCGCTCATCGGCCGCCGCACCAAGCGCCGCCTCGAAGTCAGCCAGAAGGTCCAGGTCGTCACCGAGCGCGTCGACCGCTTCAAGCGCCAGATCGACTTCCGGCTGGCGGAGTAAACTGCAGGCCACAGAAGGAATGGCTGCTCTGTGCCCTTTTGTATCTCGGCGTGAAGTCGCATCCTACTTTACGGAACAAAAGTGTTTCCAGACCCCTTGGTTGTACCGGGCGCAGCCCTGGCGTTTTCCTTGTTACCTATGGTTAATAACTGTCCAACCCTTTTGGGCATCGCATGTGACGCGAGATGAATGAAGACAAGATCACACTTGCTCAGTTTGTGAAGGGGGTGTACCTGAAAAACAGGAAGCCGAACAAGGCACCGCTGCCGACGCCAGCCAGCGTCACGCCGGCCGACGCGGCAGATCATTGAACGTTAGCCATAGATGGGGAGATCGTATGAAAAGGTTGCTGCCACGAATCCGCCGATTGTTGGCCGCTCCGAGCGCTTTGACCTGGCATCTTTTCCCCGCCGCCTGGGCCATCGCAGCCAGCGTCGCTTTCTATCTCGCCGCCTTGCTCGTAACGCCTGGAATCGCCGTCCGAATTCTTGCTGCTCAGGAGGGCTCCCCGAATTCATCGAGCCTCACATCGTTGCCGGCCTCGGCCCCGTTAACGGCGGAGGAACAACAAAAAGAGACGGAGGCCAGGTTTCCTTATATTATCCCGTGTGAATTTCATCCCGCCGAAGAGGATTTCGCCGACGGTGACAGCATCAGCATAACCTCTGTGCGAGGGGATCGGAAGCATATTGAACCGGGTGGCGCCTACCTGGTGGAAGGCACCTACCAACTTAATTCCGCGGCCAAAGCGGGCCTGGCGCTTAGTTTGGCATCGAACACGCCCACACCCACGCCAGCTAGTGCCGGACAACGTATCCGTGTGGCACGCGGCACGGGTAATTTTGCTCTAGAGGCAAATATGTCCGCCGAAGGAGATTTCCATGTTTCTTTTTATATTCCGCACGGTCCCGACCGTGACGGCCGCAGTCGAAGGTGGGTGGATTCAGGTGGCGGAGTTTATTTTAGGGAAGTACTATCGCTGGCGGAAGAGGAGGCCGAGTTTCCTTACGAAGTCCCGTGCCGATTTGAAATCTCCACTGACGACGCTCTTAGCAGCGATCGAATCGGCATCACGGCGGTCCGAGAAAATCGAAAGCAGATCCTGGTGGAAGGCACCTACCAACTCAAATCTGTGGCCAAAGCGACCTTGGCGCTTATCTTGACCACGCCCAACGACACGCCAGCTCTTAGCGGACAGCATATCCGTGTGACACGCGGCACGGGTCATTTTGCTCTACGGGCAAATTTGTCCGGCGTCGGAAATTACCGTGTTTCTTTTTACGATCCGTCAGTAGGTTACACAGTCCACATTATCGAAAGATGACGTTTGACGGGGACTTTGTCGCACGTAGCCGCTGTTTGTTTTCTAGTCGGACATTCCGGCACTGGTGGAAGCCGAGGAAGTGTGCAGTTTTGCGCGGGTTCCCTCCGTGGCAGACGTTCGCCGTTGAAAGTGTAACCCGTTTTTGTCACCCGGTGTCGAAATCTGGGCAGACTCGTGAGACTCCACCGGCTGGCCGTGCCGAGCCGTCCTGTCCACCATAGCTCGAAGAGCGACGGTGGAAGCTCGCGAAGCGAGCGAAGGCTGACTGAGAGAGCGGGCTTCCCACCCAACCACCCCTCGAATGATACGACCGACCTACCACAGGCGTTTGTTGGCAAAAGCGTGCCCCGACCCTGACTTGAGGTAGTGCTCAAACTCAAGCGCCTGCGTCTTCGTCGAGAAGGCAAAATACGTGCACAGGCGCCACGGACGATTCGGTGCGGTGCTGACGTTTTTCCCCGAGTTGTGATCGAGCAGGCGTTGGCGAAGATTATCGGTGTAGCCGGTGTATCTTACGACTGGCACTGACACGCTCTCGATCAGGTAGACGTAATGCATGGCCGTGCTTCGCTGAAGCTTCGCAGGGCATCCTTCGCCACGAACCTTTCTCACGCGAGTGGAAATTCACCGTTGTCGAAGGATGGCCGTGCCATCCGAAGCCCATGCGTTAGCTGCCCTCCTTCGCGGGGCTACGGAGGGCATGCTTCGCTCGGATGGTTTGCCTGCCTGCGGACGCGCTGCAATCTGGGAAGGATGGCTGCGCCATGCGAAGCTCCTTGTGTTGCTTCGCGGAGAAGTTGTCCGCTTTGGGAATTATGTGGAGATAGCCGGATTTATCCGGATAAAGGCGGAGAATCAGGAACTTACAAAGCAGCTCGGCCGGACCTAAGACAATTTGTAAATGACCTACTTCGAAGGGGGGAGGGGGGCGATGTAAGTGATTGTCCTATCAGGACAGAGGACAAAAAAAGCGGTCATATTATGCGCGAAGGTGGTTGATAGGGTAAAATCGGAAAACCGCCCATGCTACCCTTCCTGGTCTCAATAGGCGATCTGTTGCATCGGACCTGCAGGCGACGTTCAGCGCGGCTGCAGGTCCGGGAAAAAGGGGCCTCGATTCGCCAATCATTGCGACGCTCAATCCAGCGTGCGGGGCACAGGTTTTGCCAGACGCCGGACTAATGCTTCTTTTTTGACTCTGCCTGCCTCTTCCGGATAGCGGCGGCATAATCGTTCAGCCGTATCGCCGTCCGTTCAAGTTCGTCCGCTAGAGCCAGTCCATCCTGGGCCGAGAGAGCGGACATTTCCTTTGCCGAGGGCAATCGGTATTCATCATGCACCCGGCGCATCTTTTTCGTCAGCTCGGGGGTGACCTTATAACCGCGGTAGTCGGCCACAAGGGAGTTTTCAGGCAACTCAAATTCATCATTCAAGAGGACCATATCATCGATGCCGAAATAGTCAGCCAGCCTCGTTGCCGTGCGGTCATAAGGCAGGGACTTGCCAGCAAGCCAGCGGCCGACGGTCGTTTGAGCGATGTTCAGCGCTTTACCCAGTTCCTCTTGGGTGAGGTTCCGGTAGGCGATCAAGCGGCGCAGCTTTTCATGGAAATGCATGAGATGCATATCAAGCCTTGACTCCAATGCGTCTCAGGCTTCTTATGCGTTTATGTTTCCCGAAACCCGCCCGCGATTCAATCCGAAAGCGCGGGTGCCATTCGTCAATCAACTCGCCCGCGAGTTCGGGTTGAGCAAAGGACACGTGTGGGTGGTTTGCACCGGTGAGCGGACAAGCCCGATCAGCGCTCGCATCCTCGCACGGCAGAAGGCGCTGCTCGAAGGCGCGGTTTCGGTCGACGAAATGGACCAAGGGGATCAGGTCCGAGAGAGCGATCGACCGGAGGGCAAATGCTCCCGTCCGCACACCGAATTGTATCTATTTCTGACGGCGCTGCGATTGTCGTTCGCCGATCTCGCGGCAAAGACAGGATACCAGGTGAGCACCCTTCACCAGTTGGCATCGGGCAGCAATCGATCGCGGCGCGCTCGGCGCGCCTGTGCGCAGATCCTCGGCATCCAAATCTGGGACCGCCCAGCATCCATTGCACAGTCCCTACAGTCGGGCAGCGATGCCACTGCCGAGCCCTTGCAGCCACCTGGCAAGGCCGGTCCCAGCCAATTTTCCAAACAAACATGAGCACAAAATCTGAAATCGAAGCATTCTTGCCCGAGTTGGGGACCGCCCTGCGCCGCCTGGCGAAGAGAGGAATTAAGCTCGCATCAGCGTATCGCGATCGGGAAAAGTTCAGCCAGACGATCGCCGCAACGGAAGAGGGTGATTACAGCGATACCGCGGCAATCCAGGCATTAGCCACGACGCGGCAGCAACTCGAAATCTGCGAGCGCACCATCGCGCGTCTCGAAGAAGAGCAGGGCGAGGCCGCCGAGCCGCTGAAACAGCTGGTCACCGAGGGCGCGCGCCTGGTCTCGCGCGTGCTGATGCCGATTTTCGAACGTCGCCTCGAAACGATCGCCGCCGTCCTCGAGCCATTCTGTTTGGACAAGGCGAGCGCTGTCGCTCTCGCGCGACAGACGAATTCAGCCACGGCCGCTTTTGCCGCAATCTGCAGATTTTCGCAGCTGCCGCAGGGGATCAATTCTTCCCCGACTGAGAAGGTTCTGGCCGCTGCATCGGCGATCGAGGCTGTCCTCGCGGAGAACTCGAAGAGCGCGCCCGACCTGTTGAAATTCTTCGACGTTCAACCGGCGCCCGCCGCGCCATTGGCCAGCGCGGAATCCGAGAAGCCCGCCGCAGTTGCCGCCGAGGACGGGGGTGCGCAATGAGCACCGTCGGAACGACAGAATACCTCGCCTCGCTGAGAACGGTAATCGCCCCGCTCGAAGCTATCCATCAGCGGATCACAAACGCCCGAGCCGAGGAGGAAGGGCTGGCCCAGAAGCTGGTTGGTCTACACGGCCGGCAACGGGAGAGGGAAGAAGCGGCCACCTCGCCAACGAGGCGGAGACACATTGAGAACGCCACCACTTGGGAAGACGGAGCGCTTGACGAGAAGACCGCGCTGGCCGACGTCATCAAGCCGGCGGCGGTGCATGCCGCCAATCTGCTCGCGCCGGCAATCGAAGCGAAACTGGGGAAGATCACTGAAGCGTTGATCCCATTTTCCGACACTGTGCAGCGAGCTGGAGTAATTGCGAAGACGACAGACGCCTATCACGCAGCGCAACAGGTGGTCGACAGGCTGCGCGATCAGAATCAAACCTACCATCATCGTGACGTCGCTATAAGTTTGCTCCTGCAGCGGGCGCGATTCGTCGAAGCAATCCTCGCCGAAGCCCTCAAGGAGTTGCCGGACTTTTCGCAGTTTGTCGCGCGCCGACCCAGCGATCCGAATCCGGTAGCCGGGGCAAAGAGGGCCTGAGCCCGCGTCCCCAACGCATCCACCAACTCGCATCCCTAACTTCCATCAACATGAGCAAACCTAGCGCGCTCGTCATAGCACACAATATTGCCGATGCTCCACTCGCCGGAGTGGGCTTCACGCATGTGCCGAGCCGATCGCTGACCCCGGAAGAATTCGCCGCAGTGCACCGACCGGACGGAACTCCCGGAAAAAAAGCCGCCGAGATTGCCGCCGCTATTCGAAAATTCAAGGAGGAACACGGGTGCGACGACTACACGGCATACATGGCGCTGCGGATGCAGCAGCCTGAGCTTTTCAGTGGTTCCTGACGCATCAGCCGCCAAACCCCCTCAACGCGATGAAGCCACGGCGCAGACCACCTTCCGAGGGCTTGATGGCTGCTCGGTTGTTCATCGGTAGACGCTGGCGGGGTGGTGAGGATTCCACCCCGCCAGCTAGGCGGATTCGAAATTCGGGGCACCAATTTCCATGAAACCATCGAGGAGCCAGCCGCGTCCAGGTCGGCAACCGCCCAAGGGTGAAAAAACACAAGACTCATTCAATGAGCGGGAGGATCGCCGCTGCCTGTACCTCCATCAGCTCTTCACCTGGATTGAAGCGAAGATCCGAGAAGGGCTGACCGCGCGGGATACCATCCGCCTGGCGGCGAGGCACCGACGGGCGAGGCTCTTTAAACACGGTCATTTGTCGCGTCCGCGGCTCACCATGCTTCTCTACCGCTGGCGGCAGAATCGCTCGCCGGAAGTTTTTCGGCGAAACTACAAGCCGGGCAAACCGCGAATCCCGGCGGCGCTCGTGAGCGAATTTCTGAACCGCCTGGCCGGCGATCGCGTGCTGACGGCCGCGGACGTCATGCGGTCCCTGCGAGCCGACTGGTGCGCGGGAAGATCAATCCCAGGGCTTGGTACTTGGAGCGAGTATTTGCGGAGATTGCACGGCGAACTCGCGTCAGGCGCAACGCCACCGCGTTTTCCGTTCTCGAATAGAACACTAGTCCGCTATTTGGCCGCCGGGAAGCCTGGCGCCTGGCAACGCCGGATCATTGCGGCGCGGCGCGCACAGAGAGAGTTGGAGCGGTTCTATGCCTACATCGAGGCACGGCGCAGCGACTTGGAATCCCGCCGCACGCATGAACCCCTCGGCACACCTTTTCCGCAGCAACAGTAACCCCCCAGCAAAAAACCAACCCCATGAAAATTGATTACGATCTGCTCGAAGACACCCAAAACGAAGCGCTCCTCTTCGTTCTCCAGGAGAGCGAGGCTGAGCTGCCCCTCCGGCGCGTTAATATCCTCCTGCACGCATGCCCTCTCTGTGGAGAAAAATCCCTGCAGGATGAACTTTACAGAATCGCAAACGAACTGATGGATGTCGACCAAGAGGTTCAACGGCTGATCGGTTCCTTGCGTGAAAGATGCGCTAAGGAGATCGGTTCGAACAACGCCTTTGAGTTTTTGCTCTCGAAAATCGAGACCGCTCCCGTCGAAGCCAAAATCAGACTCTTGGATGGTGCGGGATTGTTCCATGACGCGCCGGGGCAGGCGGATTTCACCGCCGAGCACATGCGGTGCCACGAGCGGGTGAATCAGTGGGTGCAGAAATACGAGCTGCTCAAGTTCCATATTCGTACCCGGCACCACGAGATGAGCAACGCCGAGACGATTGCAAAGGACAAGCAGGCGCCGGCGGCGAGTACCTCAGTGGCAACAGTCGCATAGCACCGAAGGGCACACCATGAATCCAGCAGACGCCGCCATCGCAGCCTTCAATGAGGCTATCGCGTCCGTTGAAGAGTGGATTCGCATATCCCCCTACAGGGAGATCCCCAACGAAGTTGGCCTGCAGGTTTTCGATCGCACCGGAGCCGAGGCGATGCTTGCCAGCTTCAACAGCCTCGCAGGTCGCATTCAGGGCTTCTTCCGAGGTCTGCCGATTTTCGTTGGCCATCCTGACGATCCGAAATGGCGGAAAGAGTATCCCATGGCGCGCAACGAAGCAATGGGCCGCATCAAGGAACTTCAGGTGCGCGATGACGGGCTCTACGGACGCACGGCATTCAATGCCGCGGGCAAGCTTTTGGTGAGCGGAAATGCCCCGGCTTACGCATTTCAGAGCCCCCGCTGGGGCATGGTGCCGATCATCTACAAGGGCCGCAAAGCGTTTCGGCCCGTGGAACTCTACTCCATCGGCCTCACGAATAATCCGAACATTCCCGAAAACGCCATCGGACTCAACGAGGCGGGCAGCCGCAAGGCCGAGACCACCGCATCCACCGCCAGGATCACAGCGATCGATCAAGCCGTGACCAAGTACCAGAAGGCGCACGGCGATTGCGACCGGACCACAGGCTACCTTGCGGTGCGGAAGGCCCAGCCCGCTCTCTTCGCGGTCCGCACCTAGCATCAGTAAAAGGGGCACACCATGAATCCAGCAGACGCCGCCATCGTTCATATCCACGAGCAACTCGATGTGATCGAGACAGCGGCTGTGCACGTCGGCGATTGTCTCCGCGGTGAAGGCCAAAAAGGCAGCGTAACACGAACGGCAGGCCAATGAAGATCGTGGTTCTCGCCTTTTGTGCGCGCGACAAGTACCAATGCGCGCGCCTATTGTCCTGGCTCATCCAGCTCGGGATCTCGCGCGACTCATGGGGCAAAGAACACCATCTGATTCTTGCCCACAGCAGAAATACCGATTTGCGGGGCCTGGAGGCTACTTCACGACTGGCCTTCGGAGAGGTCACCGAATTCATTCCCCAAGACGAAAACGAATCCGGCTGGTGGGTATCCTGCAATCACCTCTGGTGGCGTACAGTGGAGGAAATGGAACGCTTGAAGTCCCCGTTCCTCTGGTTGGAGCCGGACGTTGTCCCTCTGCGGCCCGATTTCCTCGACGTCCTTTGGAGAGAATACCAGGCGATGCCGCCGACTTCCATACTCGCCAAGAAGCTCTCTTTTAAGCTTATCGATTCCGGAGAGCCCACGTTTGGCCAAGTTTATCAGTCCGACGAAGGCTGGAAGCGAGTGTTCCCGGCGCAACTCGTCGCGGCACCGCGCGAGTTCCAAGTACTATCCGGAATTGGGATCTATCCAGCCGAGACCCGTGCGATCCTTGAAAATATCGATATCGCTGGGCCGCCTTTTAATGCCGTCTGCAGTCAGAGATTAGCCTCAAGGTGTCACCACACGTCCGCTATCCTTGAAGCTAAACCTTCGCGCCCGATAATACGCCTGACCTTTGAGGATGTGCGTCATTTTCCGGAAGACGCGTGCCTATTCCACCCGTGCAAGGACGGGACGGTGATACGGTTGCTGACTTATCTTCAACTCGGACTGACCAAGGAGCCCGATGACCCTAATAAGAATCTAACTTGGTCCGATGGTCTGGCCGCCATAGCCCGAAGTCGCCGGCGACGGCTTCCGGTGAACCTATAGCCCCTGCGTTCCATGCCAACCGCCAGCAAGAGCACTTCCAGCAGCCAGATTGAGACCGATACGCCGCGGTTCGATTTCCTGCTGCCAGCAACCAAGCAGTGGTTCCATCTCGGCGAGATAGCGAAGCTCATCGGCATGAGCGAATCATTCGTGGAGGTTCTCTATGATCGCGGGGAGATTTCTGGCCACGAATACAACGCCGGCACCGGGCAGCGCATGGCAAAACGTGTTCCTCGCGCGTTCGTGGTCGCGCTCCTCGTGAAGAGTGCCCGCTATAATGCCGAGACCAAACAGCAGGCGTTTCTATCCTGCCTCCACGAATTCAGCGCCGATCAATTGCGCCAGATCGCGACGGCTGCCAATTGCCTGTCGGCCCGGAAGGCGCAGGAAACGACCGCAGTAGGGCCGAGGGGGCAAGAGGATCCACGGCCGGCGACGGCCAGGCGGCAGGCTCACGCTGAAACCTGCGCAGCCAGGTTATCGCCCGGAGGTGGCAAATGAGCGGCGTGACCATCCTGCTTGATGAAGTCAGTCCGCTGTTGGAGCGCGTGAAGACCGCCGCCGCGGCTCGGGGGCTCGCCGTGACGGGCGCCCGCGGGGTCGGAAGCTTGGTCAGGGACCACCTCTACGGCCTCGAACGGCAGCGTCATCAATACGGGAAGCATTACTACAGAAAGGCGGGCGACAGCGTCTCGGCCCGCGCCGTTCCCCAAGGCGCGGCCGTCAGCATCACACAGCTCGGCCTCCGGCAGCGGCTCTTCGGCGGGCCGATAGTTCCCGTGAATGCAGGCGCGCTCACGATCCCTGCATGCCCTGAGGCGGTGGGGCATCGTGCCGCGGATTTCCCCCACCAACTCCAGCGGAAGAGGGTGCTCGATCCCAAAACCGGCAGCCTACGCTGGGCGCTCGTGCGACGCGCCAGCACCGCGATCCGTTTCCGCCACCGCCGCCGCGCGGATGGCACGGTAAAATACGCCATCACGCCGAGCGAATTCCGCGACGAGAAGATCATGTTTTGGCTCGTCAGGCGCGTCTACCAGAAGCCCGATCCGACCGTGCTGCCCTCCGCGGAGCAGATGACGGCTTGCGCCGTCGACGCCATCAAGGAGCGCTTGGCCCGCTTGGCGCAACGCCAGAGCGCAGGAGACAAAACCTGATGGACTTCATCCACGCCGAAAAATGAACAGGCTGAAAATGACGCCAAGCGAAGATCTCGACCCCGCTGGGCAGGAGTGCGGCCTCGGGGGGTGAGGCGCTGCAACCCGCCCAGCAATGGCTGCAACAGGGCAAAACGGGTCAGCATCGAACCGATCAGATCGGCCGCAGAAAGGCTTTTTCGCCTACCAATGCTCACGAGATCAAGCCTGGCGGCGCGACATGGCATCGCCTCAGCGAGCGCACCATACAACACGCCCATAAGCTGCGCCAGGCGTTGGCGTCGGCGATCGAGCTGCACCGTAGCGGGCGCTGGGGGCGCGGCGAGATCGAGGCCGCCGGCCGGCGCGAATACGAGAGTGAAACCGGCCACGCCATCAGCGGCCGGCATTTCTGGCGGCTCTTCGACAAGGTCATCGCGCGCCACGGCGGCCAGGGCGATTTCGACAACCTCGCCCTCTATTTGCCGGGGCGCCTGGTCCGGAAAGTCCGGCCCGACGAATTCGACCGCCTTGCGGAAGATCTTCCGTCGTTGGCCAGCACAATCCGGAGCGTCATCGATGTGAACGCCCCGACCACCGAGGAGACGCTGCTCGTTTGGACACACGCAATGGAGGAATACGAGCGGTTAATCGACGCCGGCCTGTCCACCCACAAGGCCACGCGTCGCGTAGTCGAGCTGCTTCATGCCAGCGGCCTGCCTCTGGCTCTCAGCCGCTCGGCTTTACGTCGCACTTTGGCCCGCAAGCTCGATCGCTGGATTGATGGCGGCCGTGTGCCAAGTGCGATCGAGGATCTGCGGTCGACGAATTCCGGGCGCCACCGGCCGCTGCCGCTTTCCGGTGACGACATCAAACGTCTGACGGCTCGGGCACTCACCGGCAGTCTCTCAAAAGCGTGGCGCGATGCGCTCAGCAAGGGCGAGCTATCGCCGGCCGCTATGGAAACCTACATCGCCGATCCGGCGAGCAAGTCATATGTCCCGCAGAGCGTGCGCGAGCTGATCGGCCCGGACGTGGAGATGTTGCAGGATATCCACCATGGGCCGCGCCAGGCCAGGTTGAAGGGCGCATACATCACCCGCGATTGGTCCGATGTTTCGCCCGGCGACTGGTATCAAGCTGATGACACCACGTTGCCGCTGATCTATTGGGAAGAAGACGAGCAGGGGCGGCTGCACCTCATGCGTGGCCAGTTTCTTCCGATGATCGACTGCCGCACGAATCGTGTACTCACGTTCGCGCTGCACAGTGAGCGCAACTATACGGCAAAGGTCATCCGCGGATTGATCCTCAGCACGCATGATACCTATGGGCTGCCGCGCGTCGGCTTTCACTTTGAAAACGGTATCTGGCGCAGCTCGAAATTGGTGAGGGGTTGCGCCGACGCTGACGACGTGCCGCCTGAAGAAACCGAACTCGGCTTGCGCGAGTGGGTGCGATTCATGCACTCCAAACCAGGCAACGCGCGAGCGAAGGTTGTCGAGCGGATCATCGGCCTGCTGCAGGATCGAATGGAGGATCAGCCGGGATACTGCGGCCGCAACGAGCAGACTGAGAAATTCGAGCGCGTGCAGTCTCTCGTTCGGCAGGTTCAAGCCGGAAAGGTACGTCCGGCCGGAAGTTTTCTTCATCGCTCCGAGTGGATCGACCGGCTGGCGCAGATTTGCGAGGCCTACAACGATGAACGGCAGGATGGGAAACTGAAGGGTCTGTCGCCTCGCGAGGCATGGGACTCTCTGTTCGACACGTCGCGTCCGCTTATGCGGCTTACTCCCGAGACGCGCTATCTGCTCGCCAACCACCGCCGGCCCTTGAAGGTCACCAAAAACGGCGTCTGCATCCAGATCGGACGCGAGCGCCGTTGGTTCTACAACGAAATTACCGGGCGTTTGATCGGCCGCATGGTACAGGCCTATTTCGATCCGGAGGATCTCAGCAGTATTTTCATCAAGCTCAGCCCGGACGACAAGACCGCGGCGGTCGTTCCGGCGGCGCCGGCGATTCCAGCCATGTCGGCCTCGCCCGAACAACTGGCTGCGGCGATGGCCCGCGTCGACGCGCACAACCAGCCGGCACGAACACGCTACAAGGCCATCGAGCCACACTTCCCGGACAATGGTCCATCGCCGTTCCGTCGCGTCGTATCCGATCCCGAGACCATCGAAGCCGGTCAGGAGATCGCCCAGGAGCAAGCGGAGATCAGGAATCAGCAGAGGAGCGACACCAGCACGCGGCGCCAGCTCGCGCGCTACCAGCGGCGGCTCGGCGTCACGACCAACCAAGAAGCCATTCCGGACAGTCAATTGCTCAACGGCTACCGGTGGATTGAGGAAGCCAAACGCAATGTCCAACACACGCCATCAGAACCCTGAAGAGCGGCGGTTCCGCCAGGACGCTTTCGCCTCGTCTGCAGAATACGAGCGCGGTGTGCTCGGCAACCTCGTGGCCGCGCGTTGTCACAAGCTCAGCGATCCTGACGAGATCGCCATGCTCTGGTGGCTCCAACAGATTTCTTGGCGAGAGGGCGGAATGGAGCGCTTCGCGGCGGAATTCCTTGAAGCGAATCGCGCCCGTATTGGCACGCCGTCGATGCACAGATTCGGAACCAAAGACGGGCAAATCTATACGGCTGCCCAGGTGCGCGCGGTCCGTGCCGAGGTGGGCGAAGATTGGCTCCGTGATTTCCCGCTTAAAGGTGAAGTCGTGGAGGCCGATCCTTTCGACTTCGTAGGTCGCGACGATATCGCTGCTCGGATCGAGGCCCGTGCCAAGGCAGCCGGCTATCCGACAAATTACCCGGCAAACGCTTTCATGCAGGCGTGCTCTCTCGGGGAGACACGGCTTGCAGAAACCCTCAAACGTGCACTGGTCGATCCGCAGAGCGAAAGCCTCCGAAAAGGGCTCTGGAATTTCCCTGTCTTATGGGATGCGCTCTGCGCCTGGCGTCAGCGCGAGATTGATCTCGCACGCGAGCGCATCCTGGAGACCTCCATCACGCGCCAAGTGTACGAAGAATTGGATTTCGCTCGCGAGACGCGCAGCTTTGTCCTGATCGAGGGGCGCGAAGGCATTGGAAAAACCGAGGCTGCCCGCACATGGTGCGCCCAGCATCCGGGGCAAGCGGTCTATGTCAGCCTGGAGGCCGGCAACGATGAGGCGACGCTTTTCAGATCAATAGCGCGCAGGATCGGAACAGCTTGCTCATTGCACTGCAAGGCCACCGACATGAAGGCCCGGATCGAGGAAGCGTTGCAGGCCGGTCATCTCATATTGGTGCTCGATGAGGCCCACACGCTATGGCCCTGCAGTGAGAGGGCCTCGCGGTCGGCACCTAAGCGAATCGAGTGGCTGCGTACCGCGCTGATCGATTTCGACGTTCCGGTGGCGCTGATCAGTACGCCGCAGTATTTCGCGCGGGCGTGTGAGCGCTTTCGCAAGGCTGGTTGGAACTCGAATCAGATCCAACGGCGCGTGGCCCGCACGACGATATTGCCCAGGGAACTGACCAAAAAAGACATGGTGGCGGTCGCGAAACATTACTTCCCGCTGGCGTCGTCGTCGGACGCGCTTCTCATCGCCGGCGCGGCAGCGCTCACAATCGGCTTTCTCGGGACGATTGCCAATCTGCGCAAGCGGGTGACGTTCTTGGCCTCGCGCCGTCCTGGCGTGCCTGAGACCGCCCTCTTGGCATCGGCCTTGGATGAGATCCTCGCCAAACCGCAGCAACCTGAGGCCCCCGCCGGCCGGCCCGTTGCAACCCCCCTGCCGACAACCTGCAGAGGCTCTGCCATCCCTACTTTCCCGGCCCCTGGTGTGCCGGCGAACCGATTAGCCAACCTAGTTCAGCAGACCGAACTCAGCCCTGTTTGATCCCTCCTGCCTGAACCGAATTGACCGGCCTGCGCCCTGCTCTGGAATCTGTTTTTCGAGAGCGCGATAGCCGGGAGTAGGATCTTGTCGTCATTTCCCGGACAAGATGCCTCTCAAATGCGGTCATTTATTGCGCGAAGTTACACTTGGAGCGAAGCATGGCGGGGCGGGCGGGGCTCGAACCCGCAACCCTCGGTTTCGAAGACCGATGCTCTGTCCATTGAGCTACCGCCCCGGGAAAACTGCCAGCGCATCAGGCGAACCGCAAAGGCGGGCGGTGGTCAAGGCCGGTCTGCCGCCGCGATAAGCTTCGAGCCGTGGTAATGGTCAGGCGGTCGGACGCCGAAGCAGCACGCGGAGTTCCTTGCCTTGCGCGGGCTCGGCGATCGTGAAACCAATGCCCGCCGCCAAGGCCAGGCAGGCTTGAAACGCTCCGGCCGAGACATGCCCGCGGGGTTCGACGATCAAGACGCCGCCGCCGGGCTTCAGCGCCGCGTAAATCGCCTGCAGGAACCGGTCTTTATCGGAAACCTCGTGCAGCATGTGGAAGAGCACGACGAGATCGAACCGGCCCGCCAGATCGCCGATCCCGAGGTCGTCCTGGGTGCAGCACCGGGTTTCGACGCGGTCGGCCAGACCCGCCCGCCGCGCGCGCCGGCGCAGTTCGGCGAGCATCTTTTCCTGCAGATCGACCGCCACCACGCGGCCTCCCGGGCCGACCAACCGGGCCAGTTCGAGCGTGAAGAAACCCATGCCGGGGCCGGGTTCCAGCACGAACATGCCTGCCCGCACGTAGGGAGCCAGGCGGGCGTGGGGGTCTTCGACGAGGCGGCGCAGCGGCGATGCCAGCAGATAGCCGAGCCACCAAGGGCAGGTGTGTGTCGACATGGTTCTCCTTCTTGCGATGAGGTTTTGAGAGTCCGTTTTGGCGGAACCGGCGTCCGGATGCAAACGCAACGAGCATCGGATGGTGGGTCAGTTTATGTAGGTCGGGCTTCATGCCCGACGCCAATGCGCATCGACATCACTCTGTCGGGGATAAACCCCGACCTACAGTGACGGTCCAGTCCTAGCAAACTGACCCACTACCGAGCCTTGAGATCTTGGCGGCTTTACGTCCTGGCGCGAGGTCGAGCGTGTTGGCGCCACTGTGTCAGGGCGCAGTGGTCCAGGCGGCCGGTTTGCGTCTTCGCGGCTTCGCGTTTCAATGACCGTCCATGAAACACTACGATTTCGCCGANNTTCCTCGCCGCCAACGGCCTCACCGCCCAGCATCTTTACGATTACGCGGAGGACTTCACCGCCGGCGGCGAGCCGACCTGGAACACCGCGCTCGCCATCGAGCTCGTGCGCCGCGACTATTTTCTCAATGTCCAGGGCGGCCGGGCGTCGACCGTCGTGCTCGACGAGGCGAAGATGCCCGCCAAGACCGACGCCGTGCACGGCATCGCGTGGCTGCCGCGCATCATCCCGAAGACGAAGGCCAAGCTCCGCGGCGAGCTGCCTCCGTCGCTCATGTACTGCTGCGGCGGCGACCGGAACTTCTTCACGACCCACGACATTCATCCGGCCGAGTTCCTGAGCCTGGTGTGGCGGCACGAGCGCAGCGACGCCGCCATCATCGACTGGGTCGTGCGACGCAGCGCGGCGAAGTAAGGCGCGGTGCTGGCGCAGCGGCCTGTCATCGCGCGGCTCGTTCTGCTGTTCAGCAGAATGCTGGCCAGCAGAACAGGCCGTGGCTATCGAGGCCGCAGGCCGGCGATCCCCGCCGTGTGCAACGCCATCTTCGCCGCCACCGGCAAACGCATCCGCACGCTGCCCATCAGCAAGACCGACCTGCGCCCGGCGTGAGCGATCCCCGCTCTTCCCTGGGGAGACTCGGGGAAGGACCGGGAGTGAAATCAGCTTCCTATTGCCGCCCCGGTCGCCTATCCGTGCGGCATGCACTCACCCGTCCGCTCCATTACCGGTTTGCTGTTTTCGGCCGCCCTGGGGGCCGGCGTGTTCGCCCCATGGCCCGCCGCCGCGAACGACGCGGCCGCGGATAAAAAAGATCATCCCTCCGAGTTGGAATCCAGATTCGAAGCGCTCAACCAGCGGGTCGATGCGCTGGAGAAAGCGGTCGACGACGTGCTCTGGTACGACAAGGTGGGCGACGTCGCCGTGATCGACAAGGTGTTCATTGTCGGCCCCCCGCCGGCGCATCCGAAAAACCCGACCGCGATGGGGGCGACCAATCCGGTCAAGTTCTGGTCGTACGTTTTCGTGCCGCGCCAGCTCGACCGCAGCCGGAAGGCGCCGTTGATCGTGCTGCCGCACGGCGGGGTGCACGCGGATTTCACCACCTACCACACGCACATCATCCGGGAACTGATGGCCCAAGGCTATGTCGTCGTCGCGCCCGACTACCGCGGCAGCACTGGCTACGGCGAGAACTTCTACCGGCAGGTCGACTACGGCGGGCGTGAAGTCGACGACGTCCACGCCGCGCGCAACTGGATGGTTGAAAACTACGACTTCATCGACGCCGCGCGCATCGGCATCGTCGGCTGGAGCCACGGCGGCCTGATCGCGTTGCTGGACATTTGCGAGCACCCGCAGGATTACCAGGTCGCGTTCGCCGGCGTGCCGGTGAGCGATCTGGTGGCGCGGCTCGGCTATCAGACCGAGGACTATCGTATGGAGTTCTCCGTCGATTATCACATCGGCAAAACCGTCAACGAGGACCCCAACGAGTACCGCCGGCGTTCGCCGGTGACGCACGTCGACAAGCTGCAGACGCCGCTGCTGATCCACACCAACACGAACGACGACGATGTTTACGTGCTCGAGGTCCAGAACCTGATCGCCGCCCTGAAAGCCGCCGGGAAGAAATTCGATTACGAGGTTTTCCAGGACGCGCCCGGCGGGCACAGCTTCGACCGCATCGACACGAAGCTCGCCAAGCAGATCCGCGTCAAAATCTACACCTTCCTCGCTCAATATCTTAATCCGCCGGCCCCGATCCGTACGCTGGAGGCGCTGCAAAAGGCCGGCTACCGCTGAGCAGCCTGGTCCACGGCGCGGCCTGATATCCGCCTGACCATCGGTGGCGGAACGTTCTGCCGTACGGCAGAACACCCTCCACGCCAGCGTGAAATCCCGGGTTGGAGCGCGAGCCGTATTCGCCGCCACGACACCGCTTGACCCGACTACAGCTTCACAGTGCAGACTGCGCGGGTCATGCACACGCTCACCCGCACCCACCACTTCATTGTGCCCGCCGCGCCGGCGCAGGTCTTCCCCCTGCTCTGCCCGGTCCGCGAATACGATTGGCTTCCGCACTGGCGCTGCGAGCTGCTCCACTCCGCGTCCGGCGTCGCCGAGGAGGACTGCGTCTTCCGCACCACCTTGCCCCGCGGCGGCCCGATGACCTGGGTCGTCAGCCGGTACGAACCACCCGCGCGCATCGAGTTCACGTGCTTCGATGCTGGCGCGTGCGTTTTCCGGCTCAAGATCGCGCTCACCGCCGAGGGCGCCGCCACCCGGCTCGACTGGACGCGCCGCTGGCTGTCCATCGGTCCGTCAGGCGACGCCTGGCTCGCCGGCTGGTCCGAGGCGGAGCAGGAGAAGAGTATGGACTTCCTGCGCCGCGCGCTCACTCACTACCTCACGACCGGAGAAATGTTGCGGCCATGACCATCAGCCAGCTCGCCAGAAAACACGGGCTCTCGCGCTCCACCCTGCTCTACTACGACCGCATCGGGCTGCTGAAGCCCGCCGGGCGCCTGGGCAACGACTACCGGCACTACTCGCCGGACAACGAGAAGCGCCTGCGCCAGATCCGCCTTTACCGCCAGACCGGCCTGCCGCTGGCCGGGATCCGCAAGATTCTGGAACGGCCGAAGCGGGACCTCGCCGCCGCGCTCGAGCGCCAGCTCCACGAGGTGCTGGCCCAGATGGAGGCGCTGCGCGGCCGCCAGCGTGTCATCGTCGAGCTGCTGAAAAACCGCCGCCTGCTGGAGCAGGTGCGCAACATGGACCGCGAGAAGTGGGTCAGGCTGCTCCGCGCCTCCGGTTTCACCGACGAGGACCTCGGCCGCTGGCACCGGGACTTCGAGCGAACCGATCCCGCCTACCACCAGCGCTTCCTCGAATTCCTCGGCCTGCCCCCGGCGGAAATCCACGCCGTCCGCGAGCATTCGCGGCGGCAGTGAGCAACGCGGCCGGCGCCTAGCGGGACCTGATCTCCGCCAGCCGCGCAACGAACGCGGCGACCTTCGCCGGGTCCTTCACGCCCGGCGAGGCCTCGATCCCGCTGTTCACGTCGACCAGGCGCGCGCCCGTCGCCTTCAACGCGACACTGATATTGTCCGGGTTCAGTCCGCCGGCGAGGATCCATGTCTTCTCCGGGTGCAGTTCGCGCTGCTGGCGGAATTTCGTCCAGTCCGCCGTCTGCCCCGATCCGCCGAACTTCTCGGCATGGAAGGCGTCGAACAGGAAGGTGTCGGCCAGGGGCAGCAGCGCCGGCGGCAGGGTGGCGGCCGGGGGCAGCCGCGGGGCAAGCCACAGGCGTTGCCGGCCGACCACGCCGGCCCAGGCGGCCACCGTACCGGGCGGAAGATCGTGGGGAAAATGGATCTGCACGAAGTCGAAGCCCGCGGCCGTCGCGAGTTCGGCGGCGGATGGCTCCACCATCACGGCCACCTTCCGGCGATCCGGCAGGCGCGCTGCCATGGCGCGGAACCGCGCCGGCGTCACGTGGCGCGGCGACTTCGCATACAGCACAAAGCCGAGGTAGTCCGCCCCGGCGCGGTCGGCCAGTTCCGCGTCGACCAGCGACGTGAGTCCGCAGACTTTCAACCGGATGCCGTTGATCATGATTTCATTTCCTCCGGTCCGGCCGTTCACCCGCTGGCCAGCTTCGCGAGCAGCGCGGTGACGAACGCCTCCTGCGTCGCCGCCGCCGCCTCGAAGTCCACCGGCACCCCGGCCTTGCGCATCGCCTCGCTGGTGAGCGGGCCGATGCTGCCGGCCAGCGGAATCTTCGCGTCCGGGGCCGGTTGCAGCGCCGCCGCCTGCGCGGCAAACGCCTGGACCGCCGAGGAACTGGCAAAAAGGATCGCGTCCGCGCCGTGCGCGCGGAACTCCTCGGCCGCGGGATTCCCGGCCAGGTCGGCCCGGACGTTCTCATAGACCTGGAGGCGGTCGACGATGGCCCGGGCCTGCTCGAGCTTTTTCACGAGGGCGTCGCGGTTGAGGTTGCCGGTGATGACCAGCACCTTCCCGTGGTCGAGGCTGCCGGTGGCGATCAACGCGTCGGCCAGCGCCTCGGAGGTGGCGGTCTCCGGACAGACCTCGACCTCGAGGTGCAGGGCGCGCACGGCCCGGGCCGTGGCCTCGCCGACGCACGCAATGCGCATCACGCCGAGGGCGCGGAGGTCCCGGAACGCCTTGAGAAACAGGTCGAAAAAGTGGCGGACGCCGTTGGCGCTCGTGAACACCAGCCAGTCGTAGTGCCCGACCTCGGTAAAAATATCGACCGCCGTCTCGCGGTCCACGACCTGCCTGATTTCGACGAGCGGCAGCTCGAGCACCTCGGCGCCGAGGTCTTCGAGCTTGCGGCGCAGTTCGCCGGCCTGTTCGCGGGCCCGGGTGACGACGACACGGCGGCCGAAGAGGGGCAGTTGTTCAAACCAGTCGATCACCGCGTGGTGGCGCACCACCTCGCCGATGAGGATGACGGCGGGCGCGCCGAGTTTTCGCGCCTCGACCAGGTCGGCGAGCGTGGCGGCGGTGGCGGCCACGCTGCGCTGCCGGCCGAGCGAGGCCCACTGCACGGCGGCGGCGGGGGTGTCGGGGGCCAGTCCGCCGGCCATGAGTTCGGAAAGGATGAGGCGCAGGTGACCCATGCCCATGTAGACGGCCAGCGTGGCGTTGGTCAGCGCGCCGTACTTGCGCCAGTCGACCGCGAGGGTGTGCTTCTCCGGGTCCTCGTGGCCGGTGAGGAAGATGAGCGACGAGCTGGTGTTGCGCTGCGTCAGCGGAATGCCGGCGTAGGCGCCCGCGGCGAGGGCGGCCGTGACGCCCGGCACGACCTCGAACGGGATGCCGTCGGCGGCGAGCCGGCGCACCTCCTCGCCGCCCCGGCCGAAGACAAAGGGATCGCCCCCCTTGAGGCGCACCACGCGCCGGCCGGCCTTCGCCCGCGCCACCAGCAACGCCTCGATCTCCTCCTGCGGCACCGCGTGCAGTTGCGGCCGCTTGCCGACGTAGATCTTTTCGCACTCCGCCCGGCACCACGCCAGCATGTCGGGGTGGACGAGGTAGTCGTAGACGACCACGTCGGCGGAGGCGATGAGCTCCTTCGCGCGGAGGGTGACGAGGCCGAGGTCACCCGGCCCGGCGCCGACGAGATGGACGAAACCCTGGGTCATGGCAAAAAGATGGAGGTGGGAGCGATAGTGCGGAAGCGGCATGAAATCCACTCCGCCGCCTCCATGCAAAGTTCTTTTCTGGTCACGGGCGCCGACGGCGGGCGGTACGCCCCGGTCCGGCTGGTCAAGTCCGGCTGGCAAAACGCGCCATTCCTCCTAACTGTTCAGATCATGGATTATCGCAAACTCGGCCGCACCGGCCTTCAGGTCTCCGAGCTCGGTCTCGGCACGATGCAGTTTGGCTGGACGGCGGACGAAACCGCTTCGTTCGCCGTCATGGACGCCTACCGGGAAGCCGGCGGGAATTTCATCGACACCGCTGACATCTACACCACGTGGCACGCCGCGGGACTGGCGGGGGGCGGCGTGTCGGAGGAAATCATCGGCCGCTGGCTGAAGGCGCGCGGCGGCCGGGCCGACGTGGTCCTGGCCACCAAGGTGCGCGGCAGGATGTGGGAGGGCCCCAACGGCGAGGGTCTCTCGCGATCCCGCGTGATCCGCTGCTGCGAGGACTCGTTGCGCCGCCTGCAGACCGACCACCTCGACCTCTACCAATGCCACTGGGCCGACCTCGCCACGCCCATCGACGAGACGCTGGGCGCGCTCGACGGCCTCGTGCGTGCCGGCAAGGTGCGCTACCTCGGCGCATCCAACTATCCCGCGTGGCGGCTGATGGAGGCGCTCTGGCAGAGCGACCGGCACGGCTGC
>PLMW01000078.1 GCA_003142615.1 Opitutia bacterium
TAGAATCTAGGAGATAGGAGACAGGAGTCAGAATCCAGTGCTCAGAGGCCAGAGGTCAGAATTCAGAGGCTAGGATTCAGAACTCTGAACCCAGAACTCAGAACTCTGAACCCAGAACGCTGAGCGCGCTCAGCGGTATTCCTCGCCGGTGACGGCGTTGATGATCTTCGAGTTCTCGACGTGGTAGTTGGGATCGGCGCGGAAGGCCAGTTTCACCCCGTAGTTCTGCTCCATACGCACCAGCAGGTCGGCGTCCTCGCTGCGCAGACGCTCAAGGATGCTCGGGTGCACCAGCACGCGCAGGGCATATTCCTTGCCGTCGTTGCGCGCGTGCAGGCGGCGGACGATCGAGGAGAGCTTGCGCTGCAGCTCGACCGACATGGTCGTGGCGCTCTTGACGATGCCGCGGCCGTGGCAGTAGGGGCAGTTGGTGTAAAGATTGGAGGCGAGCGACTCCTGCTGGCGCTGGCGCGTCATCTGCATGATGCCGAGCAGCGAGATGGGCAGGATGTGCGTCTTGGCCTTGTCCTCCGACATCGCGCGCAGCATGGAGTCGTACACCTGGTTGCGGTGCCGGCGCTCCTTCATGTCGATGAAATCGATGATGATGAGGCCGCCGATGTTGCGCAGGCGGATCTGGCGGGAAATCTCCTGCACCGCCTCGAGGTTGACCTGAAAGATGGTGTTCTTCTCGTCGCCGGGCCGGGCCTTGTGCGAGCCGGTGTTGACGTCGATCGCGATGAGGGCCTCCGTTTCGTCGATCACGATCTCCCCGCCGGAGGGGAGGGTGACCCGGCGCTGGAAGGTCTGCTCGATCTGGCGCTCGATGTTGAATCGCTCGAAGATGGGGATGCTGTCTTTGTAGTGGACGATCTTGGAGCGGGAGCGCTTGGAGATCTGGCCGACCATCTCGAGCACGCGCTCGTAGTCCAGCGGGCTGTCGATGAGCACGCGGTCGATCTCCTCGGTGAGGAAGTCGCGCACGGTGCGCTCGACGATGTCGGGCTCCATGTAGAGGCCGCAGGGGGACTTCTCCGTCTGCACCTTGTGCTGGATCTCGTCCCACGTCCGGAGCAGGAGGTGGAGATCGCGGACGAAGTAACGGGGCTTCTTGCCCTCGCCGGCGGTGCGGACGATGACGCCCATGCCCTCGGGGATGGTGAGCTCGTTGAGGAGCTGCCGGAGGCGCTGGCGCTCGCGGGAGTCCTCGATCTTGCGCGAGATGCCGCACTGGTCGGAGTAGGGCATCAGCACGAGGTAGCGGCCGGGCAGGGCAAGGTTGGTGGTGGTCCGCGGCCCCTTGGTGCCGATCGGACCCTTGGTCACCTGGATGACGATGTCGGTGCCGGGCGGATAAAGGCCGGGGATGTCCTTGACCGTGGGCTCGGCGGTGCGCGGGGCGGTGCTCTTCTTGCGGTTGACGCGCACCACCTCGACGGACGAATCGGCCGCCGCCGGGAGCATATCCCAGTAGTGGAGGAAGGCGTTCTTGCTGTAACCGATGTCGACAAAGGCGGCCTTCAGGCCCGCGTCGAGGTTCTTGATCTTCCCTTTGAAGATGCCGCCAACCATGCGGTTGTCGGACTCGCGCTCGATCTCAAACTTGTCGAGGATGCCGTCGACGAGAAGGGCGACGCGCTTCTCGAGCGGCTCGGAATTGATGATGAGCTCGCGAAAATCGGCCTTCTCCTTCTGGAAAAGGCTGAGGATCTTCTGCAGGATGGGACGTTGCTGGGAGCGTTCCTGGGCTTCGTTGCGCAGGGCGGAGGGATTAACCGGCTCGCGCGGCTGGCGCGCCGGGGGGCTGGCCAGTTCCTGGTCGTACCGGTTGGAATCGTCCTGGGGCGGGACGTTGGAGGGGGGCTGATTGCTCATGGCGGGCGTGGTCGTCGTGGGTTGGGACGGCGCGCCTTTGGGCGGATGGCGGTGCGCAGGAGATTCCGGCAAAGCGGTCGTTATCGGGTGAGGAGGGACGCATGATGGTCAGAACTCCTTTCGGAACCGATAGACGCTTTGGACCAGTCCTTGCAACACACAGCAACTGAGCACAAAGGAGCCACCGTAGCTGAGGAAGGGAAGCGGTATGCCTGTGATCGGCACCAGCCCGATGGTCATGGCGATGTTAACGAATACGTGGACCGCGAACAGCACCGTCACGCCGAGGGCGAGCAGTGTGCCGAAGCGGTCGCGGGCGAGGCCCGCGATGCGTACGCCGTTCCAAAGCACCACGCCAAAAAGGCCGAGCACCGAGATGCTTCCCAGGAAACCTTTCTCCTCGGCGAGGACCGAGAAGATGAAATCGTTGTGGGCGACCGCGCGCGGCAGGTAGCCGAGCTTGGCCTGCGTGCCCTCCGTCCAGCCCTTGCCGGCGAAGCCGCCGGAGCCGACCGAGATGAGCGACTGGTTGAGATTCCAGCTGATCCCCATCGGGTCGATGCGTTCGGGCGCGATGAACGCCAGCAGGCGGTTGCGCTGGTAATCGTGCAGCGGCAGCAGCCTGTGCGGTTCGTAGGCGCCCTTGTCGGTCGAGGGCGAGAGGTTGTTCACCTCCAGAAAGTGCAGGTAGCGGTAGGTGTCCACGGCCACCACGCCCATCAGGAGCACGAAAGCCCCCAGCGCCGCCGCAAAAAAGCGCTGTGAAAGGTTGGACACATACAGCAGGGCGAAAATCATGGGCGGGATGACAAGGGCTGACCCGAGGTCGGGTTGCAGCAGAATCAACAAGATGGGCAAGCCTGCCGCAAGAGCCAATTTCCCAAGGACTTTCAACGATTCGCGAATGGAGCCGATCTCCGCACGCGTGAGCAGGCTGGCGGACATGACCAGCACGCCAAGCTTCGCTATCTCAGAGGGTTGGATCGAAAACGAGCCGAAGTCGATCCAGCGCGTGGCACCCAGGCGCGTCACCCCCAGCGGCGTCCACAGCAACAGGAAGGGGGCCAGGCACGCCACGTAAACCCAGTGCGCGTATTTGAGCCAGAGTTTGTAGTCGATGAGCGCGACCGCGCCATAGCACAGGATGCCGACCGCCAACCAGACAATCTGCAGCATCCACTGGCCCTTGCCGGTGGCCAGCTGCGCGCTGTAGATGAAAAAGACGCCGATGGTGCCCAGCCCCAGCAGCGCGAGCGGATTGATCCAGTCATAGCGCTCGCGCGTGCTGGTCTTGAAGACGCTCAGAAAATCGAAGGGTTCGCGCAGTTGCACGCCGGCGTTACTGTCGAAGGTCGGCCGCCGAAAGTCGATCCTACTTCGCCGCCGCCATCGCCGAGGCTGCGGAGCCCCGGCGAGCGTCGCAGGACAGGCACCCAAGAATAGGCGGTAGTGGGTCCGTTTGTGTGGGTTGGGCTTTATGCCCGACACCGAAACCATCGACGTCACTCTGTCGGGGATAAACCCCGACCTACAGTTACTGCTCGATTCAAGCAAACTGCCCCACGATCCGATGGGCGGGCGCCAACCAGCGCGCGTATCCGGTCGAGCGGAGGCGGTGATTTTTACAGCCGCCGCCCACCGGCCGGGCCGAGGGAACGGGATTGATCTTTCCGCCTCGGCATCTAGTTTGGCTGGCCTTGAAATCAGGAAGCGCAGCCGACTTCGTCTTGCTGATTCTGCAGAGCGAGCCGTTTTTTTTCTCCCTCGTGATCGCGGGCATTGCCGGCACAGGCGTGGGTTTTCTGATTGTCTGGATCGTCACGCGCCACACGCGCCGCATGGCGCAGCAGAATGCCTCCCAGCTGCTCGAGGTGGCCCGGCGTGAGGCCGCGGTCGGCGCGCAGGAGTTGAAAAGCAAAGTCGAGGAGGAGATCCAGGCCAAGCGCGCGGAGATGAACCGCGATTTCGACCGGCGGGAAATCGAGGTCGAGGTGAAACTGCGTGAGATCCGCTCCCACGAGGAGTCACTCGCCCTCCTCGACTATCAGCTCGAACAGAAGCAGGAGCGCCTCGCGCGCGAAACCGCCGCCGTCAAGCAGGCCCGCGACGCCATCCGCGATCTTTCCAAGGGTCTGCGCCAGCGGCTCGAGGGCGTCGCGCATATGGACGCCGGCGAGATCAAGCAGGCGCTCCGCGAAGAGGTGCTGCTCGAGTGCCAGGACGAACTGCGGGCGCTCCGCCGCGAGCGGCTCGAGAAATCCGAGCAGGAGCTGCAGAGCGAGGCGCAACGCATCCTTGTGGCCGCCATGCAGCGGCTGGCGGGCCGGCCGAACAACGACATCACCGCCACCATCGTCCAGCTGCCCGGCGAGGAGATGAAGGGCCGCATCATCGGCCGCGAGGGGCGCAACATCAAGGCGTTCGAGGCCGCGACCGGCGTCACACTGCTGATCGACGAGTCGCCCCAAATGGTGCTGATTTCCTCGTTTGACCCCGTGCGGCGCGAGATCGCCAAGCAGGCGCTGGAGGGCCTGATCAAGGACGGACGCATCCATCCGGCGAGCATCGAGGAGTTCGTGACGCGCGCCAAGGAGGAGATCCGCCTCAACGTCATGCAGGCCGGCGAGGAGGCCGTGCAGCGGCTGCAGGTCAACGGCCTCCATCCGGAGATCATCAACCTGCTCGGCAAGCTCAAATTCCGGTTCTCCTACACCCAGAACGTCCTCGACCACTCCGTCGAGGTCGGCTTTCTCTGTTCAATGCTGGCCTCGGAGATCGGCCTCGACCCGCAAGTGGCCAAGCGCGCCGGCCTGCTGCACGACATCGGCAAGGCCGTCGACGCCGAATACCAGGGCAGCCACGCCATCATCGGCGCCGAGTTCGTGAAACGCCACGGCGAGACCCCCATCGTCGTCAACGCCATCGCCGCGCACCATGAGGAGGTGAAGGCCGAGACGGTTTATGCGGGGCTGGTCATCCTGGCCGACACCATCTCGGCGGTGCGGCCGGGCGCGCGGGCGGAGTCGATGACCGGCTACGTCCAGCGGCTCGAGCGGCTGGAGAATCTGGCGCTGTCCATGGAAGGCGTGCAGCAGGCCTACGCCATCCAGGCCGGCCGCGAGGTACGCGTGGTCGTCAACCCGCAGACCGTCACCGACGAGCAGGCCCGGGAGCTGGCAAAGCAGCTGCGCCGCAAGATCGAGGAGGAACTGCAGTACCCGAGCACGATCAAGGTCACCGTCATCCGCGAGCAGCGCTTCAACGAAACGGCGATGTAGCGCGCGGCGCCGCGCGGCGCGCCGATTGAAGAGCGAAGAAGGAAGATTGCAGAAACTGGCTGCATCTTTCATCTTTCCTTTTGAATTTTAAATCAAAGATGGCCGATCCGAAGATTCTCCAGACGTTCCCCAATCCGCAGCCCGGGCGCGACTACGTCATCGAGCACACGCACCACGAGTTCACGTCGCTGTGCCCGATCACAGGGCACCCAGACTTCGCGACGATCACGGTGCGCTACGTGGCGGACCGGGTATGCGTGGAATTGAAGTCGCTGAAGCAATACTTCCACGCCTACCGCAACGAGGGGATTTTCTTCGAGGCCGTCACCAACCGCATCTGCGACGACCTCGGCGCGCGGCTCAGGCCCCGCCGCCTCGCGATCATCTCCGACTGGAAGGCCCGCGGCGGCTTCACCTCTGTGATCACGGCGGAATGGTCGCCGAAGGCGAAAACGCAGCGACGCTGACAGCGGAAGGCGCCGGGCGCCTCAAGGATTCAAAGCGGCGATCACCTGCGGATGCAGTCCGGGTGTGGCGGCGACGATGGAGGCGGCGTTCACCGGATCGCGTCCCTGCCAGTCGGTGATGATGCCGCCGGCGCCGCGGACCACCGGGATGAGCGCGGCGACGTCCCACGGGTTCATGATGGGATCGCACATGATGTCGGCCCAGCCGGTGGCGACGAGCAGGTAGCCGTAGCAGTCGCCCCAGGTGCGGAGCTGCTTCACCCGCTGGCCGAGCGCGGCAAAGGCCCCGCCGTTCTGGTGGCGGGCGGGCGTGAGCACGTCGCTGCAGAGCAGCGTGGCCTCCTCGAGGCGCGCCGTGGCGCGGACCCGCACCGGCCGGCCGTTGAGCGTCGTCTGGCGGCCGTCGCCGACCACCAGTTGCCGCAGGACGGGCTGGTGGATCGCGCCGAGCACCGGCTGGCCGCCATGCAGCAGCGCGATGAGCGTGCCGAACAGCGGCGTGGCGGCGGCGAAGGCCCGGGTGCCGTCGATGGGATCCAGCACCCACACGAATTCCGCATCCGTGTTCTCCGGTCCGAATTCCTCACCGAGGATGCCATGGCCGGGAAAACGCGCGCGAATCATCCGGCGCATCAGCTCCTCGGCGCCGCGGTCGGCGGCGGTCACCGGCGTCCGGTCGGACTTGGTCTCGACCGCGAGGTCGGGCGCGGCGAAGTACGGGCGGATGAAATCGCCGCTCTTTTCGGCGAGCTCGATCAGAAAGGCGCGATAGAGGTCCAGATTCACATCCATAGCTTGCCCACGGAGCACACGGAATACACTGAAAAAGCGCGGGAATCCCAGCCGCAAATTTTCCGTGCCATCCGTGTATTCCGTGGGCCATAACTCCATCATGCGCTGGATCGAGCAGCCGGTCTTCTTCATCGATTTCGAGGGCAGCCTCGCCTCGGGCATCCTCGAATATGGCGTCGTGACCCTGCACGGCGGCCGGATCGTCGAAACCAAGACCCGCCTCTGCCGCGCGACGGGCCGCGTGCGCCCGGAGGACGCGGCCGTGCACGGGCTGCGCGAGGACGACGTGGCGGCGCAGGCGCCGCTGGCGGGCGACTGGGAATATTTCGCCGGGCTCCGCGAGCGCGGGCCGTTCGCGGCGCACTACGCGCACACCGAAAACTCGCTGCTGAAGTCGGTCTGGCCCTATCCGCGCACCTCGCCCGATTTCGCGCGGCCCGGCGGGCGCGCGGCCGAGTGGGGGCCGTGGATCGACACCGGCCGGCTCTACGCGCAGTTCCATCCGCAGCTGCCGTCCGGGCGGCTCGGGGACCTCGTCAGTGCCTGCGGACTGCAGGCGTCGCTTGACGCGCTGGCGGCGGCGCACTGCCCTGCGGCGCGGCGGCGTTATCACGCGGCCCTCTATGACGCGCTGGCCGGGGCGCTGCTGCTGGCCCGGCTGGCGGCCGAGCCGGTGGCAGCGGACAAGTCGATGGCCTGGCTGCTCGGGATGAGCACGCTCAACCCGGAAAAGCGCGACGCGCTGCGGCAGGGGAATTTATTCTAGCCGCGGACGGAGTTTCCTGCGCTGTTTTCCGGGCCGGCGAAGCGGGCGAGCAGCTGCGCCAGCGGCATGTCCGCCAGCGACGGCAGCACAAGGTGGGCGGCGGAGAAATCATGATGATGCGTGGAGGGATTGGGCACGGCGACCGTCCAGAGGCCGGCGGCCCGGGCGGCGAGTGTGCCGGCGGTCGAGTCCTCGAAGGCGATGGCCTCGGGCGGCACCAGGCCGAGGCAGCGGATGACCAGGTGATAAAGGTCGGGGGCCGGTTTGCCCGCGGCGACGTCCTCGCGGCAGCAGGCGAGGTCGAAGAGCTGGCGCAGGCCGAGCCGGGTGAGGTGCCGGTCGACATGCTCATGACTGGAGTTGGACGCCACCGCGAGCTTCAGGCCGCGGGCGCGGGCTTCCCGCAGGCCGGCGAGCACGCCGGGCAGGATGGGCTGGCGCGCCGTCAGTTCACGCGAGAGGCGCCGGTGCTCGGTCTCGAGCGCCGCGCGGTCGGCGTCGGGGCCAAACGCCGCCCAGGGATCGAAATCGATCTCCACATGGCCCACAAGCCGGTGGGCGTCGGCGCGCNNCGGCGCGCTCGTGGAGCGCCGCCCAGGCGTCGATGAGCGGCGTCTCGGTGTCGATGATGAGTCCGTCGAAATCGAAAACAAGGGCGCGAATCATCGGAGATAGCAGTCAGCAGAAAGGAGCCGCAGTCAAGCGGCCGAGTGCCGGAAAGTGCCGCCGACCGGTCGTCACGCCGGCAGGCCATTCGTCATCGGTAGCTGGACGCCGGCGGGAAAACCGCCATCTTGCAGGTTCATGCACGAACCACTCCCTCGCTTCGTCCGGCGCGGTTGCACCGCCGCGGCCCTCATCGCCCTCATGTCCACCCTCGCCTTGGCCGCCAAGCCCACGTCCCACATCCGCGCCGAAATCCCGGCCCAGTACAAATGGGATCTCGGCCCCATCTTCCCCAACTGGGACGCCTGGGAGGCGGGCATGAAGGCGCTCGATGCGAAAATGGCTGAGTTTGCCGCCCTCAAGGGCACTTTGGTCCAAGGTCCACAGGCAGTGCTGCACGCCTACGGGCTGTCGGACGAGATCGGCATCCTGCTGGGCAAGGTTGACAGTTACACCCAACTGCAGCGCGACACCGACACACGTAACCAAGATGTGAGTGCCCGCTTCCAGCGCGTGCAGGCGCTCGTCGCCAAATTCAATACCGCGACGGCGTGGTTCACCCCGGAGCTGCTGACCATCCCGCAGGCGACCATGGAGCAGTGGATCACGCAGACGCCCGACCTCGGCATCTATCGCTTCACCATCCTCGACAACTACCGCCTGCAAAAGCACGTCCTCGACGAGAAGGGCGAACGGCTGCTTGCCTACAGCACCCGCGCCAACGAGACCCCGACCACGGCCTTCCAGGAGCTGTCCACCTCGGACATCAAGTTTCCCAAGGTCACCTTGGCGGACGGCAAGGACGTGACGCTCACACCGGGCGCCTATCAGGCGGTCCTCGCCACCGATTACAACCAGGCCGACCGGACCAAGTCCTTCGAGGCCTACCTGAAGACCTATGCCGCCACGGCCAACACCTACGCGGCGCTCTACAACGGCATCCTCCAGCGCGACTGGTTCCTGACGCAGGCGCGCAACTATCCGGACACGCTCGAGGCGGCGCTCGATGGCAACAACATTCCCACCGCCGTCGTGGACACGCTGGTGACGACCACGCGCCAGGGCACCGCACCGTTGCAGCGCTACCTGCGCCTGCGCAAACGGCTGCTCAGCCTGGAAACCTATCACCTCTACGACGGCTTCGTCCCGATCTACAAAATCGAGAAAAGCTATTCGTATGAGGAGGCCGAGCAGATGGTCATCGCCTCGGTGGCGCCACTCGGGACCGACTACCAGGGGAAAATGAAGCAGCTCCTCACCGGCGGACGGGTCGATGTCTATGAGAACGAAGGCAAGACCAGCGGGGCCTACAGCGCCCCCATTTACGGTGCCGGCGCGTTCATGCTGATGAACTACAACGACACGATGGATGCCGTTTTCACGCTCGCGCACGAAGCCGGCCACTCCCTGCACACGATCCTCGCCTTTGAGACGCAGCCCTACGTCACGGCCAATTACACGATCTTCGTGGCCGAGGTCGCCTCGACCATGAACGAACGGCTGATGTTGAAGAAGCTGCTCGAGACCACCACCGACCCGAAGGAGCGCTTCGTGCTCGTCCAGCATGCCGTCGACAACATCGTGGGCACGTTCTACACGCAGGTGCTCTTCGCCAACTTCGAGCTCGAGGCCCATCGCCTGGCCGAGCAGGGCCAGCCCATCACCGTCGACGCGCTCAAGGAGATCTACGGCCGGCTGCTGCACGACTACTACGGCGACGCCATCAGCCAGGATGAGCTTTACCGTTATACGTGGGCGCGCATCCCGCACTTCTACAACACGCCCTACTATGTCTACCAGTACGCCACCTGCTTCGCCTCGTCGGCGCAGCTCGACAAGGCGATGAATACCGGCACCGCGGCGGAGCGCGCGGCGGTGACGGAACGCTACCTCAATCTGCTCAAAAGCGGCGGCAGCGATTATCCGATGGCGCTGCTGAAGAAGGCCGGCGTCGACCTGACGCAGCGCGCGACCGTGCAGGCGGTGGTCGACCAGATGGACGAACTAGTGTCGCAGCTCGAAGCCGAGGCGGCGAAGATTCAATAACCGATCGCGCGAGGCAGACGGCAGCGGTCAGCCGCGAAGTGCCGGCGGCCTGAAGCAGGGCTGCGCCGCCGGTTTACGCCGGCGCCAGCAGCCGCGCCTCGGCGGCCAGCACGACCCGGACGAACTCCTCCGGCGTGGCGGCGCTCAGAAGCGTCGACCGGTTGACCGGATCCTTGAAGATGCGGCAGAGCAGGCCGACGATTTGCAGGTACCCGCCGGGGTCCGACCGGGGCGTGCCCAGCATGAATATGAGCTGCACGGTCTGGTTGCCGTTCTCGAAAAACACGCCTTGGTCGCTGCGGCCGATGGCCATCACGATCTTCCCGACATGCTCGGTGCGCGCGTGCGGCAGGGCGATGCCGTTGCCGAGGCAGGTGGTGTCGAGGCGGTCACGGGCCAGGATCTCGCCGTAGAAACCCTCGAAATCGATCACGTCGGGATGACCGGCGAGCAGACCGGCGACCTCGTGCAGGGCCGCGATGTGCTCCGTGCTCCGCACGTGGAGCGTGATGCGCGCCGGGTCGAGGAGTTGGGCGAGTCTGCCAGCCATGGGTGAATCTCGGCGCCAGCCGGGGAAAAGGGGAGGCCGGCGCGGCGGGCCTTCACTTGGAGCCGCCGCTCAGCTTCAGACGCCAGATGTTGTAGGCGCCGCCACGGTTGGAGAGGAAGAAGATCACGCCCTCCTCCGATGGCGACCAGGCCGGCATGATGTCGTCAGAGCCGTTCTGCGTCAGGCGCTGCAGGTTCGTTCCGTCCGCGTTGATCAGATAAATGTCGTTGTTGTGCCGGCCCTGCTCATCCACGCCGTGGTCGGAGACAAACAACACCCGGGCGCCATCCGGGCTGACCGCGGGGTTGAAGCAATTGCTCTTCCGGAAATCCTCCTGGTTGATCAGGGCCGTCTCCAGCTTGCCGTCCGCCGTGATCGAAAAAATCTGCTTTTGCCTGGTGTCCTCATCCAGTTTCACGAAGAAGACCTTTTCCGCGAAGGTGTTGTTGATCTCGCTGGCGCTGATCGGCAGTTGCGTCGGCAGCGAACCGTCGAACCGGATGTTGCTGACCTGGGATTCCGCCAGGGGGAAATTGGGCTCCGTGGACAGATAGAACAGCTGCCGGTTGCTGTCGCCATAGGTGGGGGCGAAATTGAAGCGGGTGTCATTGGTCAGCCGCGAAATGCCCCCGGAGAGCCGGTTGTCGACGAGACTCACGCGGAAGATGTCGGGCTTGTTCCGGTCGCTCCGGTTGGAGGCAAACACCAGGTAGTTGCTGCCATCGTTGGCGATGTCGGGCAGGGTGTCCCAATAGCGGCTGCCCTGAGTGAGCCGCGCCACGCCGCTGGCGGCATCGTCGGCCTGTTTGATGAAGAGGTTGGAATAAAGGCTGCCCTGTTCATCGTGCTCGGTGAGCCCGAAGATCACATGCTGCCCGTCGGGCGTCACACAGAATGAGTTGATCGATTCCGCGCGGGTGGCGGCCGCCTCCTTCTGATCCTTGCGGCCAAAATTGGTCACCGGCTTGAGATCGGTGACGATTTCAGCGGACTCGCGCGTGCTGAGGATGCCGAGGGCGGTGTTTTGTTGGGCTTTGAAGACGACCCCGGTGGGCGTCATGATGAGCGCGGGACAGGTGAGGGTGGTGGCGATCTCGGTGATGGCTTGCAGCTTCAACGCGATCGCCGTGCCGTACGCAAAGTCGATCACCGTGACGGCGGGCTTGTATTTGGCGGGAATCTCCACCGACAGGTTGAATCTCGGCCAGGCGGCCGATTTGTTCGGCCGGTGGAAGGTGATGGGCAGCTTGAGCGGAGTCTGGCCCACCACCGTGCCGTTGAGGGTCACATCCGCATTGAGTTCGGCGCCATCCGCCGTCGTGGCCGCGATGGTGTAAACCCGCTCCTCCCGCAGCAGGGCCAGCTCGATCTTCGGCACGGACGCGGTGGCCGAATCCAACACCACCTTTTCACTCTGATAGTTCGGCTTGGAGACCACCAGCGTCTGCTCCTGCCACGCACTGGTTTTATTCTCGCGCGTGTAAGTCACCGGCAGTCCACTGGCCGGCGTGGTGCCCACCGGCCGTCCCTCGAGCGTCAGGGCGGCTCCGTCGGGACTGGAATTGATGTCGTAAGTCTTGCTCAGGGTCTTCGGCTCCAGTCGGGCGGATATTGCGTGCTGATTCGGATCAGGCTGGTAGACAAACGACTCGGGGAAGTAACCCTCCAGCCGGAATTCAACCGGCACCGGCTTTTTCCCGTCCAAAGTCACCTGCGTCGGGGTCACGCCGATATTCTGATTGTTCACGAACGCCGTCGCGCCAGGCGGGTTCGAGGTCACCTGAAGGGGGGTGGCGCAGCCGCCCAGGAGGGCGATGACAACCGCTGCCAGGCCGGCGACCGCGGCGATTTGATGACGGGTGGACCGAGCGGAACAAAGGGCAGGCATCATGGGCGGGGAGGGGTTGGAGGACATTGTTAGTCGCTGACCGCCCGACGAGGCAAGACCCATGTCGGAGCGGCAACGCCATCGTCATGTCCGACGCGGCGGTAACGCCTGCCTGGCACGACGGGGAAGCCTCGCGCGGGGGGTTCCTCTCCGCCCGATCCAATCGACTGCGGGCTTTACTTTCCCGGTCCGAAACGAGCATATAGCGCCAAACCCGGGGCGGCCCGGCTTTGAGGCCACAGCCGCTCTCAACCTGCACGATGGATTTCCAGACCTCACTGCATATCGATGGTCTCACGGACATCGGAAACATCCGTCTCAACAATGAAGATGCCTGGTGGGCCGGGCAGTTGGGCGGCGGGGATGTCTTCATGGAAGCCGGCGCCGAGCCGTTGCATCCGACCACGCCCGGCGCCCCGGTGCTCCTCCTCGTGAGCGATGGCGTGGGCGGAGCCAATGCGGGCGAGGTGGCCAGCCGGCTGGCGATCAACTTGATTGCAGGCGAACTCGGTCGTGAGCCCGGTGCCTTGCAGGAGCCCGCTTCCGCTTGTGAGACCATTCGCGCCGTCCTGTGCACGGCCAATGCAGCCATCACGGCCAAGGCCGCCGAATCCGGATTTGAGGGTATGGGAGCCACGCTATCGTTGCTCTGCTTCGCCGGCGAGGGAGCCGCCTGCTGGGGCCAGGCGGGCGACAGTCGCATCTATGTCTGCCGCCAGGGCTGGTTGCGGCAGATCAGCCGCGATCAATCGCCGGTGGGCCGGATGCGCCAGCGGGGTGAGATCACCGAGGCGGAGGCCCGCCGGCATCCGCTGCGCAACCAGATCGACCAAAGTCTCGGCGACCCTGTCGCCACCTTTCAACCCGATGTCGGCGTCGAGAAGCTACGGCCCGGCGATGTGTACCTGGTTTGCTCCGACGGCTTGAGCGATGGACTGTGGGACCACGAGATCAGGCGGATCCTCACTGCCGTGCGCCGCCCGGCTGAGGTGCGGCCCGCCGTGCACGAACTGGTCGCCAGTGCCAAACAAACCTCCGGGCGCGACAACATCACCGCAGTAATCGCCCTCGTTGAGGGACCGCCGTTTGCCGACGCCGCCCCAGCCGGATTGATCTAGCGGCACCGGCTCCTCCATGGCTGATTCCCGGCCGCCCGACCAATTGAGATGAACCTCCAATCTGCCGTCGCTGTCTAATCCTCCCCGCATGGGTCGCCCCGTCATTCCCGACATCGTTGCCTTCCTCCAAGCCGCCGGAAAATGGATCGGCGATGAGCTCAATCTCGATCAGCTCCGGGCGGGCGACCGTCTGCTCGTGCGCACCCGTCACACCCACTACCTGTTTTTGATGACGGGCCTGCATACCGCACGGTTGACCACCGACCGGCGCGACCGCCCGCGCGGCATGGTGCGGATCCAAGGATGTGTCTTCGGCCGGTCGCGCATGATCAAACCCGGGCATCTTTTCTGCGGGGGAGGCCTCGAGTTCACCCTCGATCACGATCGCCGGACCTTCACCACCACCCCGATTGAGGCAATCCAGTTGATCAGCGCCACGCCGCCTTCCTCCGCTGCGCCCTGAAGCAGGGGAGGTCAGTCGGCCAGCCGGTGCACCGCATGCACGCCGGGGAAGCCGTCGAGCGGATGTTCGCCGAGCGGCGCGCAGGCGCACGCGGCGGGCAGGCTGGCGCGCGCGGCCTCGCTGACAATCGAGTCGGATAGGAGCGCGGAGCAGACTTTTTCGAGGCGAAAGACGTAGATGACCTCGGGACCGGAAAGGTTGTTGGCGCCGCCGGCGCCGCCTTCCAGCGTCACGGGCGCGAAATGCAGGACGATGCGAAAATCGGGAGCACGCAGGCGCTGCAACTGGACCAGCTGCCCGAGCGTGCCGGCGACCAGGCCCGGCACCTCCGGGCTGTGCTTCCAGTAGGCAAAGATCGCATCGCCCAGGAACTTGTCGACGACGCCCCCGGCGGTCTCGATGGCGTCGCGGCACTGGCGCAACCAGGTGCCGACTTTGAGGCCGAGGGTGTCGGTGTCCAGCTGGCGGCTGAGATTGGTGTAGCGCTTGATGTCCACCATGAGCAGCCAGCATTGCTGGTTGGCGCGCACCAGCTCGGTCGGCGGCGCATTCGTCTCGAGGCTGGCGTTGGCGGCTTCTTTCGCCGTCCGAAAGACAAAACCTTCATCCATGATGGTGATGACGTCGCCGTCCTTGAGCCGGCAGGGGATGGTGACGCGTTTGCCGTTGCGCAGCGTGCCGTTGGTGCTGCCGAGGTCGGCGATCCAGTATTCGGTGCCGCCCTCGGCCCGCTGGGCATGAAGGTGCGCATGCCGCCGGGAGGCGCCCGGTGATTGCAGCTGCACGGTATTCGCATGGGCCCGCCCGAAGTAACAGTTGGTTTCAATGGCAATACGACTGCCATCGCTTTTCTCGATCCAAGCGCTCATGGGGTCTCGTCCTTAGCGGGGAACATGCCGGAATACGACTGGTTGGCGCAACGGAAAAGAAGCGGCGGGATGGTCCCGGCCCAAAAGCCGGCTTGCGCCGCCCATGGCGGACATCCCACACTGCCTCGTACGGCGGCACCAGGCCCTGCCCGAGCATGGACGACAACAAGGCAAATCAACGGGAGTCTGCGGACGACAGCGAAACCGTGCGCGCGCCGGCGAAGGAGGTTGTGTTTGGCCGCTACGAGCTGCTGTCCGAGCTGGGCAAGGGTGGGATGGGCGTGGTTTGGCTGGCGCTCGACCAGGAGCTGAACTCCCGGGTCGCGCTCAAGTTCTTGCGCGAGGAGATGACGAGCGAGGCCGATGCGTTGAAGGAGCTCAAGGGCGAGGTGATCATCAACCGCGATCTGGCGCATCCCAACATCATCAAGACGTTCGATTTCGTCACCAACGGGCGCACGTCGGCCATTTCAATGGAGTACGTCAACGGCACCAACCTGCACAAGCTGAAGGCGCAGCGGCCGGGACGGTTCTTCGAAGTCGCGGATATCCAGCAGTGGGTCTGGCAGCTGTGCGACGCCATGCACTATGCCCACCAGCAGAAGGTCGTGCACCGCGACATCAAGCCGGCCAACCTGATGGTCAACGAACGCGGCGAACTGAAGGTGGGCGATTTCGGCATCGGGCGCACGGTGGCGGACACGGTCAACCGGGTGACCCGGAACAGTGCGGGCACGCCGCCCTACATGAGCCCGCAACAGATGATGGGCGAAAAGGCAGCGCCGTGTGATGACATCTACAGCATCGGCGCCACCATCTATGACTTGCTGACGGGCGATCCGCCATTTTTCCGCGGAGCCATTCGCGAGCAGACGCTCGCCAAGGTGCCGTCGAACATGACCGCACAGCGCCAGGAACTCGTGCGCACCGGCCAGCCGATCCCGCCCGCATGGGAGAGAACCGTGGCGGCCTGCCTCGCCAAGGACCCGGCAATGCGCCCGCCCACCGCGAAAGCCCTCCGTGAAATGCTCGAAGGCAAACCACTGGTCCCGGCGGGCGGCGGTGCACGGCGGACGGGAATCAAATGGGCGGTGGCAGCGGCCGTTCTATTATTGGCTGGCGCCGGTGGCGCGGCCTATTGGAAGTTGAGACAGTCGCCGCCCGCGGCCTCCAAGCCGCTGCCGCAGGCCGCGTCTGCGCCGGGCAAGCCCTCACCAACCGCACCCACGCAGGCATCGGTTTCTTCGCCTGAGCAGTCGGCGGCGCCCGCCGCGGCCTCTCCCGCGATGTCCGTCCCCGGAGTCAGTGTCAATGCAGTCAAGACGCCTGTGGGGGATCTCGTCGACTCGGGCAAAATCACCGGCGAGGAAGGCGCGATCGTGAACGACGCGTTGCGAGGACGGCGGGGGGACCGGGAAAAAGCCCTGGCAACGCGCCTGGCGATTGAGCACTCGCTCTCTCCTGACGAATGGCGGAGCTACACCGAATTGGTCGCGCCGGGCGATGAGGTCGTGACGAAACTCCGGCCGTTGCTGACCGCGAACATCATTCGCGAAAAGGAATTTGGCTGGCTGCACGGTGCGCTGGCCGGGACCAAAGGCGAGGCCGAGACACTGCTCGCCCGGCGGCTGGTGGAAGGGAAAGCACTCACTTCCGACGAGTGGCGCACCCTGACGGGGCTGTATCCGCATGAGAAGAGCGATCCCTGGCAGGAGAAGGTGAAGCCGTTCGTCGCCACGGGCGCGGTCACGCCGGCGGAAGAGCAATGGCTGCGCGATGCGCTCGCCGGAGAAAAGGGGGACGGGGAAAAGTCCCTCGCCGGGCGGTTGGTGGAAGAGAAAACCCTCACGCCCGGACAATGGCGCGCCCTCACCACATTCAGCTACGCCTTGACCGACGATGCCATCGTCGACCCCGCCAAGCTTCCGCCCGCGATCGACCTCCCGCTGAGCGCGACCGTGAGCGTGCGCCTGATGCGGATCGACGCCGGCACGTTCGTGCATGGCTCCCCGAAGGAGGAGCTGGGCCACTGGATTAACGAGCTGCAGCTGGAACGCGCGGTTATCGCGAAGCCGTTTTACATCGGGATCTGCGAGGTGACGCAGGCCCAGTACATGGCAATCATGCCGCGGAACCCGAGCTATTGGCGGGGGTCAGGAGGGAATGGCAATCCCACCTGGCCGGTCGACCAGGTTGACTGGCAGTCCGTCGGCGGGAACAACGGATTCATCGCCAAGCTGAACAGGGTCCTGGCGACGAAGTACAAGTACGGTAGCTCGCTCGTTGCGGCCCTCCCGACCGAGGACGAGTGGGAATATGCCTGCCGGGCGGGCACCCAAACGGCCTTCAACAATGGCCAGAACATCACCAAATCCGACAGCGATCCGGCCCTCGATCCTCTGGCCAACTACAATCGGGTGGCAAACGGCAGCCCGTGCTCCGTCCGCTCGAAACAACCGAATGCGTGGGGTCTTTACGACATGCACGGCAATGTGTCGGAATGGTGCCAGAACTATTTTCTTCGCGGCGGATCCTGGCAGTCCAATGCCGCCAATTGCCGGGCGTCGTCGCGGGCTCAGGGCAGCGCCGACGCCTCGGGCTCCAAGCAGGTCGGCTTCCGGCTGGTGCTGCGCTACCGCGCTCCCGGTGGCGGAAATTGAGGACGAGGCTCGGATAGGGTGCACCCGCGGCGTATTTGGAGCAAACGCCCTCCCTTTATGCGGGCGGTGTGACCGCGGGGGCGGATGAAGCAGCGCCGTTTTCCTCCCCGGGCTCGGTCTCGACGACGCGGGCGATGGAGAGGAGTCTGTCGCCTGCGGCCAGGTCGACGAGTTTCACGCCCTTGGCGCCGCGGCCGGTCTCGCGAATCTCCTTCACGCGGGTGCGGATGCTCTGGCCCTTGGCCGTGAGCAGCATGACCTCGTCGGTGTCGCGCACACTGAGCGCGCCGGTGACGTTGACCGAGCCATCCTCGGGCAGTTCGATGGCGATGACCCCCGTGCCGCCGCGGCTGATGAGGCGGTAGTCCTCGAACGGCGTGCGTTTGCCAATGCCGTCCTCGCGCGCCACCAGCAGGCGGGCGGCGGGATCGCAGACCTCGATGGCCTTCACGTGATCGCCCGGAAATTTGAAGCGCATGCCGGTGACGCCGACGGTGTCGCGGCCCTGGTCGCGGAGGTCGTCCTCCTTGAAGCGCACGGCCTGGCCCTTGTAGCTGACGAGGACGATCTCGTTCTCGCCGGTGGTGAGCACGCAGCCGACGAGTGTGTCCTTCTCCTCCAGCTTGATGCCGCGCAGGCCGCCTTCGCGCGTGGCGTTGGTATAGTCGGCCAGGTTGGTCTTCTTGGTGACGCCGTTGTGCGTGGCCATGACGAGGTGGAGCTGGTCGGAGAACTCCTTCCCGCAGATCATGGCGGCGATCTTCTCGCCCTCGGCCAGGCGGAGGAAGCTGGAGACCGACTTGCCCTTCGAGGTGCGGACGCCCTCGGGCACGTCGTAGACCTTCTTCGCATGAGCCTGGCCGGTGTTGGTCAGAAAAAGGATGAAGTCATGAGTCGAGGCGGTGAAGAGGTGCTCGACGAAATCCTCCTCGTAGGTCTCGGTGCCGATGACGCCCTTGCCGCCGCGGCGCTGCGAGCGGTAGTCGGCGACCGGCGTGCGCTTGATGAAGCCCTGGTGCGAGACGGTGATGACGCAGCCCTCGTTGGGCACGACGTCCTCCATGCGGAACTCGGCGAGGGAGGCGATGATCTCGGTGCGGCGGGGCTGCGTGTACTTTTCCTTCAGCTCGAGCAGCTCGGTCTTGATGACGGCGAGGAGCTTGGCTTCGGATTCAAGAATACTGCGCAGTTCCTCGATGAGTTTGATAAGTTCAAGGTATTCCTGCTCGATCTTGTCGCGTTCGAGGCCGGTAAGCTGGTAGAGGCGCAGCTCCAGGATGGCGGTGGTCTGCCGCTCGGAAAGCGGGTACCGGGCCATCAACTTGATCTTGGCCTCCTCCCGGTCCTTCGCGCTGCGGATGATGCGGACGAAGTCGTCGAGGTTATCGAGGGCGATCTTGTAGCCCTCGAGGATGTGCGCGCGGTCCTCGGCCTGGCGCAGGCGGAACTGGGTGCGGCGGGTGATGACGTCGCGGCGGTGGTCGACGTAGCACTCGATGAGTTCCTTGATGTTCATCTGCTTCGGCCGCTTCTTGTCGAGGGCCAGCAGGATGACGCCGAAGGAGGATTCGAGGGCGGTCTTCTGGAAAAGCTGGTTGATGACCACCTTGGCCTGCTCGCCGCGCTTGAGCTCGATGACGATGCGGGTGTTTTCGTCGGACTCGTCGCGGAGGTCGCGAATTCCGTCGATCAGCTTGTCGGAAACCAGCTCGGCGATGCGCGTGACCAGCGAGGCGCGGTTCACGTTGTAGGGGATCTCGGTGATGACGATCTGCTCGCCGCCGCCCTTGAGCTCCTCGGTATGCGCCTTGCCGCGGATGCGGACGATGCCCTTGCCGGTCTTGAGGTAGGAGATGATGCCTTCGCGGCCGGCGATGACCCCGCCGGTGGGAAAGTCGGGTCCGGGGATCATCGCGACCACCTCGTCGACGGAAATGCCGGGGCGGTCGATAACGGCGAAGGTGGCCGTGATCAGCTCGTCGAGGTTGTGCGGCGGGATGTTGGTCGCCATGCCGACGGCGATGCCGGTCGAGCCGTTCATCAGCAGGTTCGGCAGCGCGGCGGGCAGCACCGTGGGCTCGGTGGTCGACTCCTTGTAGTTGGGCGCGAAGGCGACCGTTTCCTCCTCGATGTCGCGCAGCAGTTCCGCGGCGACCTCGGAGAGGCGGCACTCGGTGTAACGGTAAGCGGCGGGCGGATCGCCGTCGACGGAGCCGAAGTTGCCCTGCGGATCGATCAGCGGATAACGCATGACCCAGGTCTGGGCCAGCCGCACGAGCGTGTCGTAGACAGAGGCGTCGCCGTGCGGGTGGTAGTTCTTGAGAACCTCGCCGACCACGCCGGCGCACTTGTCATAGGGACGGTTGTGCACCAGGCCCTCGCGCAGCATGGCGTAGAGAATGCGGCGCTGCACGGGCTTGAGGCCGTCGCGCGCGTCGGGCAGGGCGCGCGAGATGATCACCGACATCGAATAATCGATGTAGGCGGTCTGCATGATCTCGGTGATGTTGGCCGAGGTGACCTTCTCGTTGGCGGTGTACACAGGAAAATGGCGGATGTCTAATGTCGCATGACCAGGGCGCGTCCGCGGACCCTCAGACGTCGAGGTATTGCACGTTGAGCGCGTTGTCCTCGATGAACTGGCGGCGGGGCGGGACTTCGTCGCCCATGAGGAGGGTGAAAAGGTGGTCGGCCTTGGCGGCGTCGTCGATCGAGACGCGCAGCAGCCGGCGCTTCTCCGGATCCATGGTCGTTTCGTAAAGCTGCTTGGGGTTCATTTCCCCCAGGCCCTTGTAGCGCTGGATGGAAAGGCCGCGGCGGCCGAGATTGCGGATATGGTGCAGAATTTCGAACGGCCCGCGCAGCTCGGTCTTCGCCTCGGTCTTCTGGCCGGGGTTCTCGGTGCTGACGTAGCGAGGCTCCTCGGTGGGCGAGAAGCGCGAGATGTCGAGTCCGCTCGCCGCCATGGCGCGGAGCAGCTTGGTCATCTCCGTGGACTCGAAGATCTCATGAATGGTGATGCGGCGCGTGGCGACGGGCGTAGCGCTGCCTTCCTTTTTGCCGTCGCCCATGGGCGGCGTGCTCATGGTGCCGTCGGCCTGGTCGAAGGAATCGGCATCCAGGCCCATGCGCCGGATGAATCCGGCGCGGGCCTCGTCATTCCGGAGGAATTCGTGCGACTCCTTGTTGCCCTCGCGGATGCGCGCGACGTAGCGCGGCAGTTCGTGCGTCTTCGACGCATGCAGGTCGAGGTATTCGGCCAGTGCGGCGCCATACCGGGTGACGCCCGCGCCCAGTTTTTCCAGCGCGGCCAGCGCTTCGACGATCTTGTCAATCTGGGTGGAGGCAAAGGTGGTCTGGTCGCGAAGGCGGGTGAGCAGGACGTCCTCGGAGCCGAGTTCGAGCAGGATGCGGTTGAGCTGTTCGTCGTTGTCGATGTACTGCTCGCGCTTCTTGCGCTTGATCTTATAGAGGGGCGGCTGCGCGATGTAGACGTAGCCGCGCTCGATGAGGCCCTTCATCTGGCGGTAGAGGAAGGTGAGGAGCAGCGTGCGGATGTGCGAGCCGTCGACGTCGGCATCGGTCATGATGATGACCTTGTGGTAGCGGGCCTTGTCGGCATTGAAGGCGGAGTCGTCCTCGCCGGCGCCGATGCCGGTGCCGATGGCGGTGATGAGGGTGCGGATTTCCTCGTTGTTGAGCACCTTGTCCAGCTGGGCCTTCTCGCTGTTGATGAGCTTGCCGCGGAGCGGCAGGATGGCCTGGTAACGGCGGTCGCGGCCCTGCTTGGCAGAGCCGCCGGCGGAGTCACCCTCGACAATGTAAAGTTCGGTGAGCGCCGCGTCGCGCTCGGAGCAATCCGCGAGCTTGCCGGGCAGGCCGCCACCGGAGAAGGCGCCCTTGCGGATGGTTTCGCGGGCCTTGCGGGCGGCTTCGCGGGCCCGGGCGGCGTTGAGACACTTGTCGATGACGCGCTTGGCGATGGCCGTCTCCTTCTCGAAAAAATACTTCAGCTTCTCGCCGACGATCTTCTGGACGATGCCATCGACCTCGGAGTTGGAAAGCTTGGTCTTCGTCTGGCCTTCGAAGCGCGGCTCCGACAGCTTGATAGAAACGACGGCCACGAGTCCCTCGCGCACGTCGTCGCCCGTGATGCCCGGGTCCTTTTCCTTGATGAGGTTGTTGGCCTTGGCGAAGTTGTTGATGACACGCGTGAGTGCGGTGCGGAAGCCCGAGAGGTGGGTGCCGCCCTCGAGATTGAAGATGGAATTGGCGTAGGCGAAGACCTGGTCGTTGTAGGAGTCGTTGTACTGCATCGCCACATCGACCATGGTGCCGGCCTTCGTCGGATCCTCGTTCGGCTCGGTATCGTTGAACATGATGGGCCGGTTGTGCAGGACGTTTTTGTTGCGGTTGAGGAACCGCACGAACTCGCTGATGCCGTCCTTGAAGAGAAAGCGCTCGTTCTTTTGCGACCGTTCGTCGACGAGGTCGATGGCGACACCGGGGTTGAGGAAGGCCAGTTCGCGCAGGCGGTTGGCCAGGATCTCGTATTTGAACTCGCGTGTGATCCTAAAGATCTCGGGGTCGGGCTTGAAGGTGATCTTGGTGCCGGTCTTCTTGGTCTCGCCGATCATGGTCATCTTCTGCGAGATTTTGCCCTGCATGCAGCGCATGTGGTAGACCTTGCCGGCGCGGCGCACCTCGGCTTCAAACCATTCGGAGACGGCGTTCACGCATTTCGCGCCCACGCCGTGCAGACCGCCCGACACCTGGTAGGCGCCCTTGCCGAACTTGCCGCCGGCGTGAAGATTGGTGAGCACGAGCTCGAGCGCCGGAATCTTGTACACGGGGTGCATGTCGACGGGAATCCCGCGGCCGTTGTCCTCGATCGAGCACGAGCCGTCGAGGTGGATGCTCACCGTGATGTGCGTGGCAAAACCGGCCAGGGCCTCGTCGATGGAGTTGTCAACGACCTCGAAGACGCAGTGGTGAAGACCGCGCTCCATGGTGTCGCCGATGTACATGTCGGGGCGTTTGCGGACACCCTCGAGGCCTTCGAGCTTCTGAATTTTGGAGGCGTCGTATGCGGCGGCACCAGCTTGGATTTTGCTCAGTATTTTCGGGTCTTCTTGGTCAGGCATGCAGGGGGAAATTAGCGTTGGAAATGAAGGTAAAACTGTCTCGGAAAACAGACCTGCGGACAATGTTTTTTTTAATCAATCTTGGTCATTGTTCAATTTTAGGTTGCCAGCCAAAGATGACAGTGTAAGTTGCTGGCATCGTGAAACTTTCGGTTAAAGTGGATTATGCCTGCCGGGTGCTCGCGCAATTGGCTCGGCACCACGGGGAAGGACGGCTTTCGCACATCGAGGAACTGGCCAAAATCGAAGCGGTTCCGGCTAACTATCTGGTGCAGATTTTGAGCGAGCTGCGCAACGGCGGACTCATCACCAGCCGGCGCGGCAAACAGGGCGGCTACGTGCTCTCCCGCCCGCCGGAAAAGATCACGCTTTACGACATCGTCAAGCTCATCGAAGGCGATCTCCTTGAACTCGGCGGGAAGGCCGACGGCCACTCCGGGAAGCGCGTGCAGCAGGTCTGGCGCGACGTGCGCGCCACCCTCGAGACCAAGTGCAAAAGCTACACGCTCGACATGCTGATGACCAAGGGGCCGGGCGAGATGTATTACATTTAGCGGGTCGCGAGTGGTCTGCGGCAGGAAGCCCGCTGGCGGGCGTTCTGCTGTACAGCAGAATCGGTCGCCAGCGGCCTTCCGACAAGCGTGGAGCCGCGGCAACTTTCATTTGACCGAACCGGGGGTGGCGGCAGAGTGAGGCTTACATGCCGACACCCGCGATCGAAAAGCTGCTTGTCCTGCAGGATCGCGACCAGCAGCGGCTTGCCCTCGAGGCCCAGTTGAAGGCCGTGCCGCGCGATATCGCAGGGGTGGAACAAAAGATCGCCGCCGAAAAGGCCGCCATCGAGACCACGCGGGACGAGTTGAAGGAACTCGAGGTAAAAAAGAAGGCGATCGAGAACGAGGTCGGCGCCACCGAGGACCGGCTGGCGAAATACAAAAGCCAGCAGCTGCAGGTGCGGAAAAACGACGAGTATCAGGCGCTCGGCCACGAGATCGAGGTCACGCAAGCCCAGATCGGCGCGCTGGAGGAGGAGGAATTGAAGGTGATGTACGCCATCGACGAGGCGAAGCGAAAGTTCACCGCGGCCGGGGAGGAACTGAAGCAGAACATCGCCAGTCACGAGTCACGCATTCACACGCTGCGCGAGCGCGAGGCCAATCTGCAGTCCGAGTTGCAGGCGGCACAAGAGGCGGTCGCCGGGGCGCGCAGCCTGCTCGACGAGCCGGCGCTGCGACTCTACGACCGGCTCGCGGCCCAGCCCGGCCTGCCCGTCGTGGTGCCCATTCACGAGGGCAAATGCGGCGGGTGCCATCTCAAGATTTCGTTCAATATCGACAGCGAGACGCGCAAACCCGACAAGCTTGTGACCTGCGACCAGTGCACACGGATCGTCTACTGGGAAGCGTAAGCGGCGGGTGCAGTCGCGTCTGCCGCGACGCGAGAAGACAGCGATAAGCGGACAAGCTGACCTTCGGCCAAGAGCTTACCGTGCCCCGCAAAGGGCCTCTTGCTTCTTGCTGCTTCCTGCTTCAATCTGCCCTTCCTTGGTCTTGGGGCCAGGTCGTCGCTCCGTTCTTTGGAAACATCCCGACGGCGCGGGTAAACCCGCGTCAAGTGCGCCTGCCGTTCGGGGGAACCCGGACCCTGGCAGGCGGTTCGGAGAGGAAAGTCCGGACACCCTCGGGGCAGGATTCCCGGCAAGAAACGCTGTCGCGCCGGCCCGGCTGGCCGCAAGGCCGCCGGCCGGAGGCGCTTCCGCTCAAGCCGGGGCACGGCGGGTCAAGCCGCCGTGACGGACAGTGCCACAGAGAAAATACCGCCTCCTCTGGAATCTCAAATCTCAGGTTTGAGATGGCAGGGGCGGCAAGGGTGAAAAGGTGGGGTAAGAGCCCACCGCGCCGGCAGTGATGCCGGTGGCAGGGAAAACCCAATCCGGTGCAAGACAAAATAGGGGACTGGGCGGCCCGCCCAACAGTCCCGGGTATGTCGCATCCCGCTTCGGCGGGGCGGCCGCGCGAGCGGCCGAGAGAAATGACGGTCACCCTGGCGCAAGCCGGGGTACAGAATCCGGCTTACGGCCCCAAGACCAAGGCCTGCTGCTCTGCGTTCCGCGCGGCGCAAAACGCATGCGTGCCAAGGGGAAAAACCGCTTGACTTGCCGGGGGGCGTTGGGATGTTCGACCCCTTCTCAAGCCGCCCGCAGCTTATTTCGCATCACCCATGGCCAACACCAAATCCGCCATCAAGAACGCCCGCAAATCCCTGAGGCGCATGTTGCGCAACAAGGCGGTGAAGACGCGGCTGAAGACACTCGCGAAGCAGCTGGAAACGGCCGCGAAGGCCGGCGACGCGCCGGCGGCCAAGAGCGCCGCCATCGCCTACGTCGCCGCCGTCGACAAGGCCGTCCGCAGCGGCGTCATCCATGCCAATGCCGCCTCCCGGGTGAAGTCGCACGCCTCGAAGTTCGTTTTCGCCAAGTAAGGCGCCCCGGTCGCGCCCGGCTGTTTTCACTCCCGCCAGTCCCGGGTTTTATTTTGCCGGTCCGCGGGCCCACGGCCGCTTGCAGGATTGAAGCCGCGCGGATGATCTGCCCAAGTTGTCCCCGGCATGCCGTCTGCCCCGCCCACGTGCGAGCTCCACCTTTTCCGCCACGCCGACACCGCGTGGACGCAGGTGGTGCGGCCGTGGCTGACCGCGGCACCCGGCCGGCTGGCGCGCCGGTACGTCGTGGTGCCCACGCGCGGCCAGTCACACGCGCTCAAGCAGCGTTGTCTCGTCGAGGGCGTGGCGTTGCTCGGAGTGGAATTTCTTTCGCCGGGACTCGCCCGCCAGAAATGGCTGGCCCTCGCGCGTCCGGCCCAACCCGCACTCGGGCACGAGCTGTTGCTGCTCGGCCTGCGGACCATCCTCGCGCGCCGGCTGGCGCGCCTCGCGGACGCGGTCCCGCCGCCGCCGGAGCTGGGCCTCCTCAAAAGCCTGCAATCCGACGCCGGGCGCGCCCTCGACCACTTCGACGAGCTGCTGCAGGCGGGTTTTAATCACGAGCATTTCGGCCTGCCGCTCCTGCGCGATCTGTTCAGCGAGCTGTCGGTGTGGGTGCGCGAGACCGGCTATGACTTTGCCCAGCTGCAGAGCGAGCGCGGGGCGCTTACGCCGGTGCCGCCGGAGGCGCCGCGCGCGGGCTCCGCCTTGCTGATCTACGGCCTTTCGACCGAGGCTTGGGGGGAGTTTTTCAATGTCGCCGCGCTCGCGCGCCGGTGCGGCGATCTCACCATCGTGCTGCCCGAGCCCGTCCTGCGCGGCCGGGGCCTGGATGAACAGTGGGTGAAACTGTGGGAGGATTTTCTCGGCGTCGAGGCGGTCTCCCTGGCGGAGGAGGAAGCCCCGCCCACCTGCGCCCCGGTGGGCCAGACGTTGACCGGCGAAGCGCCGCCTTCCGCTCCGCTGCCCTGCGAGCTGTTCGTCGGCCGAACCCACGCCGACGAAATGGCGCGGGTCGCCGCCAGGATCGAATCGTTGCTCGCGGCGGGGGCCGGAAACATCGCAGTGGTCTTCCCCGGGCCGGAGACGGGGCATCGCCGGCTGGCGGCGCTGCTGGCCGCGCGCGGCCTGGAATTTGCCGATCTTCTGGAAACACCGGGCACGCCGCCGATCGAGGTGCGCGTGCAACGCTCGCTGCTGATGTTTTACGAGCGCGGCGGCCGGCTGGAGGAATTCCTCGAACTGTGGACGCTGCTGCGCACGCTCGACTGGGTGAAGGCCCCGCCCGGGGCGGCGCGCGCCGTGTGCGAGCAGCTGTTTGACGAATGCCAGTCGCACCTGCTGGCGGCTTGTGCCACCCGCCTCGCCACCGGGGAGCATCCTGACTGGCGCGCCGTGCACGGGCTGGCCGGGCGGCTGCTGCCGGTATGGCCGGCGGAGCTGACATTGGCCGACGCGCTGGCGAGGTTCGACCGGGTGTGCGCGGGTTTTCTTCTGCCGCGGCCGGTCGGCTGGGATGCGCTGGCCGCCTTCGCGGAACGGGAGACGCGGCTGCTGCCGCTGCCGCTGGTCACGGGCACGCTGGCGGCATTCCTGCCGGAGACGAGTCCGGCGGCGGCCACCGGCAAGGGAACGTTCGCCCGGGTCACGTTCACCACGCGCCGTCGCGCCGCCAGCGTGGCGTGGTCGCATGTCATTTTCACCGGCGCCAACGCCGGCGCGTGGCCGGTGCGGCCGGAATCCGGTCCCTGGTTGCCTGACGAGCATCGCGCTGGGCTCAACGAGGTCTCGCGGTTTTCGCTGGGCCTGTTCACGGGCGACGACCGCGCCCAATTGGAGCGCGACGCCTACGCCGCCATCACCCGCGATACGCACGAGGGGGTGGTTTTCTCGGCCGCGCTGTTTGACGAGGAGGAGCCGGAGCTCAAGTTGCTGCCCAACGTCTGGGTCGAGCGGATGCTTTTCTGGCAAAACGGGGCGAATCCCGGCTGGTCGCTGGAACGGGCCTGGGAGGCTTTGTCCGTGAGCGTACCCGGGGCGTCCAACTCCCCCGCGGTGGCTCCGGAGGAATTGGAGCGGTGGCGCGGAGTCTGGGTGGCCCGCCGCGATCCGGCGCGATCCTTCGACGAATATTTCTACTGTGCGGACCCGGCGTTGCGGCCGGCGCGCATCGCCGCGGGGCTCATCGAGCGCGGTCTGCGTGATCCGGCGGAGCTTTGGTACGGAGCGTTGCTGGGGATGCGGGCGGTCGACTGGCGGCCGTTCGCACGCGCCACCCGCAAGGCGCTGGGCCAGTTTGCGCACCGGTTGCTGGCGGGAGCACTGCGCGGGGAGGCGGAGGAGGGTGACTTCCACCGCCTGCCGCCGCCGGAGGAGTGCCGCGCGCGGCTGGACGTGGCGCTGGCGGCCTGGCGCGGCAGCCGGCCCGGGGACCGCTACTGGGATTCGTTTCACGCCGAGCTGACTCATGTCACCCGCGCACTGCTCGACAAGGTGCTGGCGCTGGAGGGAGGACGGTTTGCGGTGGTGGAGTGGACGCTGCCGCGCGGGGTCACGCTGCCGGCCGGCAGCGGTCGCGTGGGGGTGCATGGCCGCATGGATGTGGCCCTGGCGGATCATCCGCGCTGGGAGGGCAGCACCGTCAGCATCGTGGATTTCAAGACCGGGACCATCCGGTCGCTGTCGCCGGCACGCATGGCCGGGCAGGGCGAGGGTTTGCAGCTGGGCGTCTACCTTGCCGCGGCGCGCGAACTGGGCGCCGTAGGCGGACGGGTCTGGATGCTCAAGCCCGAACCCGGCGGCGAATCGTTCCTCGCGATGGATGATCTCAACCCGGCGCTGGCGCTGCTGGCCCGACTGTGGGAGCACCTTGCCACCGGCAAATACGGGCAGCTCACGGCCGACCGCACCGACTACACGCACGGCTTCGAATCGCCGCTGGCCTGCGCGCCAATCAAGCATGCCGTGCTGGCCGGGAAATATGCCGCGACCTTTGGCGCACCGCTGGAGGCGGAGGAGGTGGAGCATGAGTGAACTGACCGCCGACCAGGCGGCCCGGACGCGCTTCCGCGAGGAATTCCACACGAACTTTGCGGTGAGCGCCAATGCCGGCTCGGGCAAGACCACGGCGATCTCGGAGCGGCTGGCGTGCCTGGCGCTGTCACCCGAGGGTGCCGGGTTGCTGCCGCACATGGTGGTGGTCACCTTCACTAAAAAGGCGGCCGCACAAATCCGCCAGCGGGCGCGCGCGACGCTATTACGGGAGCTGGCCCAGCGCCGTGCCGAGGGCCGCCCCGCGCCGGCACAGGCGTTTGAACAGCTCGACCGCGCCTTCTTCGGCACGATCCACAGCTTCTGCCTGCAACTCGGCCAGCGATTCGGCGCGACGTATGGATTGAACCTGAATCCCACGGTGCTCGAAGAGGGCGATGAGGTGTGGTGGGAGGAGTTCCTGGAACAGGACGCGATGCAGTTCACGGCCATGCCGGTGGCGTGTGTCGAAGTCTTCCTGCGCTTTCTGCCGCTCGGGGACATTTTCCCGCTGGCACGCGAACTCAGCCCGGCCGCGGCGCAGCGTTTTCTCGAGCGCGCCCCGCGCGAGGGGCCGGCGGCGCCGGACGAGCGCGTGCTGGCCGCCCTGCAGGTGCTCCCGGCCAAAGGACGCGGGCGCGAGAACCTCGAGGCCACCAAGCGCGCCGCCGCCGACTGGGTGCGGCGTTTTCATGCTGACCGTGGCTTCCTGCCGATGCTGCGGGCCATCGGATCGGGGGAACGCGCCCAGGAGCTGGTGCAGGCGCTCACGGCGCCGCTCAAGGCCTGGCTGGCCGACGCGGCGGCGGCCCTGGCCGGGGAACTGGCCCGGCGCTACCGCGATTATCGTTTTGAGCGCGGTGTGCAGACCTACGCGGATCAGGTGGAGGCCGCGCTCGCCGTCCTGCAGCACCGGGAAACCCTGGACACGATCCGCGCGGAAGGCTACCGCGTACTGCTCGATGAGGCGCAGGACACTGATCCGCAGCAGTTCGCCGTGCTCGTCGAAATCACCCGGCCGCCGGGCGCGGCCATTGGCGACTGGCCCGAAGGAGGCGGAATGCCGCCGCGGCCCGGCCATTTCAGCATGGTCGGCGATGGTCAGCAGGCGATCTATGGCAGCCGGGCGGATGTGCGGAATTTCCTGCGGCATCTCGAGGCCTTTGCCCGCGGCGACGGCGGCGAACGGCTCGAGTTTCAGGTGACCTTTCGCGCGCCGCGCCGGGCGGTGGACTTTTTCAACGCGGGATTTCCCGCGGCCTTCGGCGATCAGCGCGATCACAACTGGGGTGTGGCGCCCCGGCGTCGGCTGCAGGTGGCGTATACGCCGCTGATCGCCGCTGCCGCGAACGCGGAAGGCATGGTCAGCCGTCTGCCGCTGGCACCGGCGGCCGCGGAGCTGCACGTCGAGCCGCGGCTGGCGGAGGAGGTCCGGCAGATAGCGCGGGTTCTGCGCGCGGGCGGTCCGGCGATGGTGGGTGCACGCACCTGGGGTGAAGTCTGCCTGCTCGCGCCCCGCAACGACTGGCTGGCCACCGCGCGCAAAGTACTCGAAGACGAGGGTCTGAAGGTGGCGCTGCAAATGCGGCGCAATCGCAACGCCGATCATCCGGCTTATGCATGGCTGAACGGCCTGTTCGCGGTGCTGGGCGATCCGGAGAACGCCTTTGAGTGGGCGGGGGTGATGCGCGAGATATTCGCGGTGTCTGATGCGGTGATGGCGGAGGCATGGCGAGCCGAGGGGGCTTTCCGCTGGGACGAACCGGAACGGCATCCGGCCCCGGTCGCCGCGGTGCTGCGCACGCTGGCACCGTTCATCCTGCGCGCGGACGAGGAGGGCGTGGTGCTCGAGGAATTTCTGACCGCGCTGATCGAGGCGTGCGCCTTGCGCGAAAAGGCCAGACTGGCCGATCCGACCGGCGGATCCGAAGCGGAGCTCGAGCGGCTGCGCGTGCGGGCGGCGCGGCTCGGCCAGGCCGGCGGGGGTCCGCGCGAATGGCTGCACGAACTTCTGCAACACCGCGAGGAAGGCCGTCCGGCCGGCAAACCGGCCGACGATGCGATCAACCTCCTGACCTCCCATTCGGCCAAGGGTCTCGAGTGGCCGGTGGTGATTCCCATCGGTTTGTGGCGCAACCTGCGCGAAAAGCCTGAAACGGGGCTGCGTCTGCTGGCGGGCGATGAACCGATCGCGCAGGTGTATTTCGACGCGTCCAGCGTGCCCGCGGCGACGGCTGAGGCGCGCGGGCGCGAACGCTGGCGTGAACTGACGCGCCTGCTCTACGTGACCTTCACCCGGGCCCGGCGGCATCTCGTGCTGCCATGGCATTCGCAGTTCGCTCCGAGCCTGAAGGGAAGCTTTGCCGACCTGTGGGGGGCAACGGAACTGTTTGACGCGCTACCGGAGACAGCGGCCGTGGCTGCAAGCGGGTGGCGGGAGTACGAAGCAATGGCCGAAGAGATGGCCCCTTCCGCCTCCACCCTCACAGAGGGCGGGCTGACAGCGGCGGCAGGAGAAACGAAGGCGCTGCCTGTCTTGCCCGCCCGTCTGCTGCCGCACCAGCTGGCGCATCATCCCGATGCGGTGCGCACGACCAGGCACGAATCCGCGCTCGACGAGCCGTTGATCGGTTCGCCGGGCGACGACCCGATCGACTACGGCCGATGGTGGCACGAGACGATGGAATTCCTGCCATGGGACGGCAGCGGAAAGGAGGTGGAAGCATATCTGGCCGCGGCGCTCAGCCGCGCACGACAGACGGGTCTTGAGCGGCGGGCGGAGGACGAGATCGCGCGGCTGCTGACCGGCGAGTTTTTCCACAACCTGAGGGCCACGCCGGGGCGGCGGTTGGCAGAGCTGGCCGTCTTTGCGCCGCTGCGCCCTGCGGCGTGGATCGATGGCGTGATCGACATGGTCGTGCACGACGAGGTGGCACACAGGGTGAGGGTGATCGACTGGAAGACCAACCGGCCGCGAGTGGACGAGGACGCCCGCGCGCTCCTCCGACGCCTGGGTGAGGACTATCGCCCCCAGCTCGAGGCCTACGGCGCCTGCGTGGCCGGATTTTTCCCGGACTGCACGGTCAGTCTGGAACTCTATGCAAGCGCGGCGGGCGCGGTGTGCGTGCTGCCCCCGACCTAAATTCTGCTTTACAGAGCGGAAAAAGCGCCGCACGGTGCGGTTCTCGCAGAACCTTGGACCACCCATGGGCAACCTGAAGAAGAAACGTCGTCTGAAGATGAACAAGCACAAGCGCCGCAAGCGCTTGAAGTCGCACCGCCATCAGAAGCGCACATGGCAGAAATAGGCTGCCGCCAGCGTGCGCGCGCCTTGGCGAAAATATCCGACCCGCCGCCAGATTTGCGGCGGGTTTTTATTTAAACGCTTGCGCAGACGTTCGCGGGCAATCGCCTGGCGGCGTCCACCAGCCAGACGTCCCCCAGCCCCCCGGTTCAAAGGAATGACTACTGCACGCGGGTGATTTTAAAACCCCTGGAGCGGAGGAGGGCGATCATGCTTCGCGGGCCGACGAGATGGGCGGCGCCGACGGCCACGAAAGCCCCGCCGCGTTTGAGGTAGACCTCCGCACGCGCGGCCATGACCTTGTTGCGTTGATAGAGGAGGGGATTGGCCAGCTCATGCACCGATGGATTTTTGAACTCCGCCTCGACTTCGGCGGCAATGCGGCTCTCGTCTCCGGAAACACAGGCGTCAAGCAGCCGGTCCAGTTGCGCGTGGCCGGCCTCGAAATCGTCGAGCGACTCGACGAGGAGGGCCTGAGCCTGCGCAGGCTTGAGCTGGTCGAACAGGTTGAGCTGCTCGTCGACGGTCTCCAGCGCGGCGATGGTGAGGCCGCGGGCCTGGCTGTGTTCGTAGAGCAGACCATCAACGGTGGCGCTGATGTCGGTCTCCTCAGGCGGCGCGGCGAAAAGCAACGCGGCCAAGCCGGGACTGAGCCGGTGCAAGAGAAGTTCCGGCAGGCCGAGGCTGGCGCCAGCAACTTTCACGCGTTCCCATAATGGCGGAGGCAGGCAAGTCTCGAGGTCGGGAGCGGTGGGATTGAACAAGCGTGCAGCCATTTGTCCGGCAATGTCAGGCGACAGTTCGACCTCAGGATGAAACGATTGGCATGCATCGAGTGCCTTGAACACCGAGGGTGCCATCCCCTTTAGGCGCGGGTCGGAACTGTGCACGGTGCCGTAGAGATAGCTGGGACGCGGTCCTTCCACCCGCCAGAGAAGTGGCGCCGCGGTCCCACTAATCGCTGGAAACGCGATAAGGAAAAGGTAAATGACGCTCAGCGTGAGACTAAGGCGCTTTTTGGTCTTGTCATGAGCAGGCTTTTTTGTAAAAAAAGTCATCCTGTTGTTGTAGCTTAGTCAGTGATTGCCCAGCAGATGCAATCATGATTTAGATCAGCCACGGGTTGCATCGGCCCAATTCCCTTTTAACGCTGCTTAGCGCTTGTGTCTGCATGTTCTCGCTCTCGAAAAAAACGAAAGGATTTTTCATCGAAATCAACGCACAAACGGCGTTGATCGCGCGCACATCGTCGCCGGAAGTACCCCTGGCGATCGAAGAGATAAAAGAGGTCCCAATCGGCGATGAGCCGGCTGTACAAGCGGCGGTCAAGGACCTGGTGGGGAAAAAAGGTGGCAGCGGCTACATGCATGCGCGGTGTGGGATTTATCCGCCGCGGCGGTTCGTGCGGCGCTTCACCCTCGACCTGAAGCGCGTGAAGGAGCCGGATTATCTCATGGAAATCTGCGCGCAGCAGTTTCGCATGGAGACCGATAAATACGCCATAGCGGTCCTCAACTCAGCGGATGGCACCGATTACGATATGGAGGTGGGGAAGATGGTCACCCAGAAGGAGGTGGTCTTTGTCGGGGGGAATAATAGCGAACTCCTCGCGTCACAGGAGCGGCTGCTGGCACTGGGCGTATATCCGGAGGGGCTTGAACTAGGCACGCTCGCCACGTTGGGCAGTCTGGTAAATTACCACGCCTTTGCCAAACTGAAGGCGCCCACGCTCGTGCTGGAAATAGATCCCGACAACACGCAGTCGTTCATCATCACCGCCGATGGTCTCGATGCGACCCGGTCGATACCACAGGGCCTCGAAGCGATGATTCCGGTCGTCCAGAAGGAACTAAATTTGAAAGACGAGGAATCGGCGCGGAAGCTCTTTTTCTCGAACACGTTCGATTTTACAAACATGGGCGTGATGCTCGTCAAAAAGCTGATCAAGGAACTGCAATCCTTGATTGGGTTTTACGAAGTGCAGACAGGGCAGTCGATTGGACAGGTGGTGTGCACGCAAATTCCCCCGAAGCTTGCCTGGTTGAGCAACGTCATTGCCAAAGAACTGGGTGTCAGCGTGCTCAAACTGGATCTCGCGGATTGGTTGAAGTCACGCCAGATCACTTTTGCCAGTCCGTCTGCTTCTTCGAACCTCGACCCGAGGTGGCTGGGCCTGCTTAGCCTCATGGTTTTCTACGATGCCGTCGCTGCTACAAAAAAGTGACCAGTCGCAAGCGCCGCTGGTACCGGCCTGGCACCCGGATTTCCGCAACCCTGCACGGTTACCGGACACGAAAGTTGTCCGGACGCAGTTTTTCGTCAATTTTGCCGCCATCGCCATCGCCGCCGGCCTCCTGTTGTACTTCAGCTACCAGGAATACCGGATCAATAACCTCAACCGCCAGGTGGCCTACTGGCAGACACAGATCGACACGAACATGAAGGCGAGCGTGCAAGCGCGCTTGCTTTCTCAAAAATTTGCCGCTGAGGAAAAGAAGATCAACGAACTGAACAACTTCGTGAAACCACGGCTGGTGCTGTCCCAATTCCTTTTGAATCTTGGGAGCACGTTGCCTCAGGAGCTGGCGGCAAGCACGGTGGATATCCGCAATACCGGAGTGAATCTGCGCGGCATCGCCACTGGTTCGCCCGACGAGGCGAGCGGCCGTACGTCCACCTACGTGGAGCAACTGCGGCAGGACAAGTATTTCAGCAGTATTTTCGAAGAAGTCGGACTGAACAAACTTGACCGGGATCAGGCGAGCGGACGGCTCGCGTTTGATTTATTCCTCCGTTTCAAGGGAGCGGTCGTCAAGAAATAGCCATGGCTTTCACGACCCAAGACTTTGTGAGGTTCTTGAAAAAGTATCCCGTTGCCATCGGCTGCGGGGCGCTCAGCGTAGCACTGCTGGCTGGCTCCTTCATCCGGAATGCCCGGGCGGTCGAACTGTCCGCGCTGCTAAGAGAGAAGGAGGGGGAGGGACAGACGATTCTCAGTAACATTCGCAACGGGACCAATCTGCCCGAGCAGTTCGAGACCCTCTCCGCCGCCACGAAGGAGCTGGAGTCAAGACTGGTGCGTGGTCCCGAACGCGCCCGCAACCAACAATATTTCTACCGCATCGAGTCGGACACTGGCGTCAAGGAACTCAGCTTGCAGGCGAACGCCCCCAGCCGCGTCCAGCCCCGCGGCCCCAAGCCACTCTACACCGGCGTCAGTTATACGATCGCCGTGCAGGGTGACTACCACCAGATTCTCAATTTCGTGGGCCGGCTCGAATCCGGACCGCTCTTTTACCGGCTGATTTCCGGTTCCGTTTCCCATCAAGAGCTGCGCGGTGCGGCTGCGAAAGACCTGCGTGGTGCGGCTACGATCAACCTCGTGCTCACCCTCGAACTGCTCGGCTTGCCATGAAAATGCACCGTCTACTGGTCTGCATGCTGGTCCTGGGAGCTTCAGGGTTGATTTCCTTGGGGGAGGAAGCGGTCTCGAATCCGTCAAAACGGCAGACCACGCTTGATCTGGCAGCCCAGCTGCTCGCGGTAAGGGAAAATCCGACTGAGAAGCTGACAGCCGAACTGGTGGATCCATTCAACCCTCTTGGTTTTGCGGCCGCCCCGGCAAGGCCCAGCGAAACCGTTCACCGGGCCGGTCCGGTCACTTCCGATCTCGATCTTCTGGAGAAACTCGCCCCACATATCACGCCTTCGGGTGCACTGATGCTAAACGGCGAGCCGGTGCTTTTATTCCGTGAAAAAAAGCTGAAAGTTGGCGATACTCTGACAATTACTTTTGAAGGAACGACGTATATGGTAATCATCACGGCGATAGATCGGAGTTCCTTCAAGATTCGTTTTAACCGCGAAGAAATCACCCGGCCCATCAAATCAAGAAAAGTCCCATGAGAACACGTCTGCTCCAGTTTGCCCTCATCCTGACCGTCTCTGCTGGCTTGCTTTGGAGCCAGGCCACTCCGACCCCCCCCGCGGCCAGCCCGGCCGCTCCCGCTCCCGCTGACAAATCCACCGAACCTGCCGTTACCGTACAGGGGACCGAGCCCACTGGCGCGGGAGTCAGCCGTACCCACGACACGCTTTCAGTGGATTTTCCTGATGAGGATATTCGCACCATCCTGCGGAACGTCGCCGATCTGTTTGAACTGAACCTCGTCATTCCTGATACCCTGCAGGGCAAGACCTCCATCAAGCTCCGCGACGTGACATGGCGGCAGATCTTCGAGGTCATCCTCACGCCCGTCGGGTATACTTACATCGAACAGGGCAGCATCATCAAAATCGTCAGTCTGGAAAGTCTCTCCCAGGAGCCGGTGAACACCGAGGTGTTCATACTGAACTATGCTGGGGCCAAGGAAGTTCAGCCCAGTATTGCATCGCTCGTTGAGACTGCCGCCGGCGGCAAACTCATCATTAATGAACGGAGTAATGCCTTGGTCGTCACTGAGCGGCCGTCGAGGATGGTCAGGATTCGCGAACTCGTCACGAAGCTCGATAGGGCCACCGATCAGGTGATGATCGAGTCGAAGTTCGTCGAGGTCACCAGCAGCGACGTCAAAAACATCGGTGCCAACTGGACTTCGTTGAACGGCTATAAGGTCGGCGCTGGTCCGCTTACGTCGACATGGAGCAGAGACCGCGGGCAAACCCGCAGCGACGGATATACCGACAATATTGCTGGTGATAGTGGGACCAACACCACCACGACAACGAGCAACACCGGCAGTCAGTTGCTTCAGGTGAACACCACGGATCCGGTTTCCCACGTAGTCACAACCACCTATCAAGTTGTCCCGACCACCACAAGCAGCACTACGACCACCGTTATACCGCCCACCATAGGCGAGAAGTTCACTACCCTCGCATCTCTCGCCAACACATCGGGCACCAGTCGCGTTGCGTCGGCCGTGTTCAGCGCTGATGAACTCAGCGTCGTCCTCAGTGCGCTCAAGACACTGAGCCAGACCAAGATCGTCTCCAATCCCACCATCGTCACCCTGAATAACACCGAAGCTACCATCAATGTCGGCTCCGAGTTCCCGGTGCCCAACTACACCTATAATGAGCAGCACGGTTCTTTTGAGGTCAGTGGCTTCACCTACAAGTCGATTGGCATTAATCTCAAGGTCACGCCCCAGGTAAACGCCCGTGGCTTCATCACGCTCAGCCTCGAGCCGGAGGTCAGCCAGCAAAATGGCACCACGACCTTTGGCGGAGCGGGCGGTGCCGCCATCCCGATCATTGCGACACGCAAGGCCAAGACCAAGGTCTCGATGAAGGACGGCTACACCATGGCCATCGGCGGTCTCATCCGCAGCCAGAGCACCAACGGTGGCACGAAGGTGCCGATTCTGGGCAGCATTCCGGTGCTGGGGCGGCTTTTCAGTTCCACGAGCAAAGACACCGAGATCACCAACCTGATCATCTTCATCACGGCCAAAGCCATCAACGGGGAAGGTGCCAGCATAGAGGAAATCTTCAATCCCCAGCAGGTTCGCGACCTGAATATGCGGCGCGACGAATTGCCCGGCTATCGCGACCACTCCGATCCCTTCCTGCCACCCGAATCACCGAGTCTGAAGAAGTGATCGAGCGGCGCCGCTCACCTGCGGCGTCATCGCCTCTCCGCAGGCTTCTGTAAACCTCCGGGCGTGCTCAACGATGGGCCCCGCCCGGTTTTGTTGGGCGCCGGCTGCGGGCGCGCCAGCCGTACGACTATTGGTTAGCCATTTCCGGAAAACCACCTAGCGTCCGCCTTGAATGACCGCGCGCAACGCCCGGACCGCAGACACCCTCCGCCTTGGAGTTGGCGAATTGTTTGTCCGCCTCCAGCCGCATATGCACGAGCTGGATGGTTTCTTGCGGTCGCAACTCGCCAGTTTTGAGCCGGAGGTCCGCGGCCTGGTGGAGTATTGCCTGGATGTCTCGGGCAAGCGCATCCGGCCGGCGTTGGTGTTTTTCAGCGGCTGGCGCGGACCGGATCAGGTCATGCCGGCGCTCGTGCGTGCTGCCGCCGTTGTGGAAATGGTACACCTCGCCACGCTGGTGCACGACGATATCATGGATTGCGCCGAACTGCGCCGCAACCGCCCCACGGCCGCGCGCCGTTACGGCAGCGACGCCGCGGTACTCCTAGGCGACGCGCTTCTCGCCCACGCCGTTCACATTGCCGCGCAATTTCCCTCGACCGAGGTCTGCCGGGTGGTGTCCGACGCCACGCGACGGGTGTGTGCGGGTGAGATCGCCCAGACCTTCCGCCGGGGCGACACCTCCATCACGCTGGCAGACTACCGCCGCATCATCGATCTGAAGACCGCCGAACTCTTTCGCATATCCTGCCTGCTCGGAAGCCGGCTGGCGGGGCTTGACGACGGCTACGTTGCGGCGGCAACGGAATTCGGCCGGCGCCTTGGCATCGCCTATCAGATTTACGACGATCTCGCTGACTTTTTCGGTGAGGAGAAGCGCATCGGCAAGACCCTCGGCACCGATCTGGCCGGCGGCAAAGTCACGCTGCCCCTGCTCGCGCTGCTTCAGAAGCTGCCCGCAGCTGAACAGGCTGAGCTGCTGGAAGAAATCCGCGAGTGCCGGACACCGCAGTTTGAACGCCGCCGCGCGCAAATGCATGCCCGCGGGGTTTTTGCCGAAGTGGTGGAAAACATTCACGCGGAGTTGGAGGCGGGGGCGGCGATTCTTGCGCCGTGGGCACACTTGGAACCGGCCCCCCTCTTGGGGCAACTGATCGAGCTGCTGCGTGAACAAGTGGATGCTTTAAAGCCCGGCGGGGCTTTCCAGGAATCCGGTTGCGTCAGTAACGGACTGTGATTTGCTTACGCGCCGTGGACCTCACCAAGGTAATCAGCAAGACACTGGCGACGACTCCTGAGCGGCAGCTGGAGGCGGATGCTGATTGGGAGGTGGTGAAAAAAGTGCAGGCCGGTGACGTCGCGGCGTTCGACAAGCTCATCCTGAAGTATCGCGAACGGGTCTATTCCATCATTTACAATCTATGTGCCAATCGGGAGGACACCGCCGACCTCACGCAGTGCACTTTCATCAAGGCATTCCAATCCATCAACCGCTTCCAAGGGCAGGCATCTTTCTTCACCTGGCTGTACCGGATTGCAGTAAATGCCACGCTGACGCACTTGCGTAAAAACAAGCTCCGGACCTTCTTCAGCTTTGAACGAATCACGGAGGAGGACAAATCTTCGGAAATCATAGAGGCTCTGACGGATAGAACAGGTGCTGACCGGGAGACGTTTGTAAAAGAGCTGCAGGAAAAATTGAACGAAGCGCTCCAAAAACTGTCTATCAATCATCGAATGGTGGTGACTTTATTTGAAATAGACGGCCTGAGCCACAATGAGATCGCTGAGATCATGAATTGCTCGGTGGGCACGGTGCGTTCACGCCTGCACTATGCCAAGCAGCTCCTGCAAGCCGAACTGCAATCCTACCTGCGCTAGTCAACCATGTCCGACCATCGATTCAATCCGCCGTCGCGAGTCACCTTGGAGGATCTGCTGCGTCTGAAAAGGGCGGAGCGCCCTCCGCCTGAGTTCTGGTCCGAATTCGAGCGGGAACTTCGCCAGAAGCAGCTGGCCGCACTGGTGGAACGGAGGTCATGGTGGCATGAACTGGCCGCTGCCTGCGGCAGATCCGGGCGGTTGCGGCTCCCCTTGGGCGCGACTGCGGTCCTGGCGCTTTCTTTTCTTTCAATCCGGTATTATTCCCAGCTCGGCGGTGAATCGCAGCTGATTGCGGGCGGAAGCCCGGCAAATCAAGCGGTGGCGCTTGCAGCGGCGAAACCGCATGACAATACCAAGCCGCTCGCCGCCGCTCCCCTGGCTCGCGAGCCCGCGCCCGAGACACAGACCTCCGTCAGCAGCGTGCACAGCACGGCATTGGCTGCCGAGGTTCCCCAGGCCACTTCCGGCCAGGTTTCCGCAGTGATTCCGTGGCTGGGTGATGTTTTGGACAATCGATCCGGCACGTCCGAGCTCACGCCCTCCGCACGCACGATCGCGGTCAATCTTGCCACGGTGGCCGTCATTGAACCCGAGCTCGTCGATGCGCTCGCCCGTCCGCGCGGCTTTGAAGAACGCGCGATGCCGGCTGTGCGCCAGCGCCATACGGCCGAGGTGCTTCCGACCGCCGCTGCCGTCACCGAACCGCGCCGCGCCCGTCTGCTGGCTTCCTTGGGCTCGGCCGGGATCTACGCACCCGAGCTCTCCACCCCCGAGCATGCCAAGCGCAGCGTCAGCCGCTACCTTGCGCAGGACGGATGGGATCGCTCCATCAGCCGCCTGGAAGCCGAAGGCGACCATCTGTCGATCAAGTTCTAGTCTCTGGACGTCGCCCCTGAGGAACCACGCGGCGCACTTGGGAGCCTTTGGCAGCGGCACGGGGCTTTGCTTTTGCAACGGATCTGGCCTAGGCTGGATCACACTGAGCCACCTATGAGAATCGAACGTGACTCCATGGGAGAGATGCAGGTTCCTGACGATGCCCTTTATGGCGCCTCCACTCAGCGCGCGGTGCTTAATTTCCCGGTCAGCGGCCGTCCCCTGCCTCCCGCCTTTATCCACGGTCTGGGGCTGGTAAAATTCGCGTGCGCCGTCGCCAATGAGGAGCTCGGCCTCCTCAGCGCCGAAAAAAGCCGCCTCATCCAGCAGGTGGCGAAGGAGGTGAGCGACGGAAAACTGCTCGCCCATTTTCCCGTCGACGTCTTTCAGACCGGCTCCGGCACCTCGGCGAACATGAACATCAACGAGGTCATCGCCAATCGTGCCAGCCAGCTCAGCGGTCATCCCGTTGGATCGAAGCAGCCCCTGCATCCGAACGACGACGTCAACCTCGGCCAGTCATCCAATGACATCATTCCCACCGCACTCCACGTAAGTGTGGCGGTGGCGCTCAACACCCTGCTGGTGCCGGCACTCGAGGAACTGGCGGCGGGCCTCGAGGCCCGGGCTGCCGCCTTTCGCGACATCGTGAAGATCGGCCGCACCCACCTCATGGACGCCACGCCGCTCACGCTCGGCCAGGAGTTTTCCGGTTACGCCGCTCAGGTGCGCAAGGGAGTGGTCCGTGCCCGGCAGGCCATCACGGCGCTCGGCGAACTCGCCATCGGTGGTACGGCGGTCGGCACCGGCATCAACGGTCATCCCGATTTTCCCGGCAAAGTCTGCCATATCCTTTCGGGAAAAACCGGCCTCGCCTTCCGTGAAGCGGCCAACCACTTCGAAGCCCAGGGCGGTCGCGACGATTGCGTCGAGGTCGCCGGACACCTCGCGACCATTGCCGCGAGCCTCACGAAAATCGCCAATGACATCCGCCTGCTCGGCTCCGGCCCGCGGGCGGGCATTGCCGAAATCCGACTGCCCGCCACCCAACCCGGTTCGTCAATCATGCCCGGCAAAGTGAATCCGGTGATGAGCGAAATGCTCGTGCAGGTGGCGATCTACACGATGGGCCTGGCCAACATCGTCATGCTGTGCGGCCGCGACGGCCATTTTGAACTGAACGTGACGATTCCGCTCATCGCACACGCGCTGCACGAGTCGATCACCTGCCTTGCCAACGGCTGCCGCGTATTCGCACGCCAGTGCGTCGCGGGCATCGAGGCCGACGCGGCCCGCTGCCGGGAGCTCGTGGACCGCTCGCTCATGCTGGTCACCGCGCTCAATCCTTACATTGGGTACGACGCTGCGGCCTCGGTCGCCAAGGAAGCCTTCGCCAAGAGCAAAACCCTCCGGGAGGTCGTGCTCGAACGCGGCCTGCTGGACGCCGCCACGCTCGACCGCGCACTCGAGCCAATGTCGATGACGAAACCTGGCGCAGGCCCGTTGGCAGCCTCGGGCGGTTGACCGCGGGTGGGGGGAAACAAGGCGGGATTGAATCTGGTGCCTTCCTGTCTGAGGCTGGGCCCATCAGCCGATGCCGGTTCACACCGCCACACTCCACCTCCCGACGCACGGCGCGGGTACCTATGAGATCACCGACCAGTGTGCGGCCGTCCTGCGCAAAAGCGGCCTGCGCCACGGCGTGCTCACCGTCTTCTGCCGTCACACGAGTTGCAGCCTCGTCATGATGGAAAACGCCGATCCCACGGCGCGGCGTGACCTCGAGGCTTGGCTGGACCGGCTCGTGCCTGGGGACGATCCTCATTTTCAACATACACTGGAGGGTCCTGATGACATGCCGAGTCACGTCAAGATGGCGCTCACCCGCACCAGCGAAAGCGTGCCGTTCGCCGACGGCCGGCTTTTGCTCGGCACCTGGCAGGGCATCTTTCTCTGGGAACACCGCCGCGCCGCTCACTCCCGGACCGTGGTGGTGACGGTGATGGGCGAGTAATGACTGGGGCCAGGGCGCGGACCGAGCTGGTGTTTGTGGCCTATTTCCCCGGGGCGGCGTGGGCGACGGCGCAGGCGTTGGTGAAGAAATCGTTGCCTTTGTCGTCCACGAGAATGAAGGCCGGAAAGTCCCGCACCTCGATCTTCCACACGGCCTCCATGCCGAGTTCGGGATATTCCAGGAGCTCGACCTTCGTGATGTTCTCCTTGGCGAGGATGGCGGCCGGGCCGCCGATGGAGCCGAGGTAAAAACCGCCGTGTTTCCTGCAGGCGTCGGTCACCTGCTTGCTGCGATTGCCCTTGGCGATCATGATCATCGAGCCGCCGAGCGACTGGAACAGCTCGACATAACCGTCCATGCGGCCGGCCGTCGTCGGGCCGAACGAGCCGGAGGCGTAGCCTCGGGGCGTCTTGGCCGGGCCGGCGTAATAAACCGGATGCTGCTTGAAGTACTCGGGCAGGCCCTGGCCGGCGTCGACCCGCTCCTTGAGCTTCGCATGGGCGATGTCGCGCGCGACAACGATGGTGCCGTTGAGCAAGAGGCGCGTGGTGACGGGATATTTGGTGAGCTCGGCGAGAATCTCCTGCATCGGCCGGTTGAGGTCGAGCTTCACGATGTTTTCTTCGCGAATGACGCGGTCGCGGTCGGGGATGAACCGGCCGGGATTGGTTTCCAGCTGCTCCAGCCAGATGCCGTCGCGGTTGATTCTGGCCTTGATGTTGCGGTCGGCGGAGCAGGACACGCCCACGCCGACGGGGCAGGAGGCGCCGTGACGCGGCAGGCGGATGATGCGTACGTCGAGCGCGAAATACCGGCCGCCGAACTGCGCCCCGATGCCGCACGCCCGGGCGGCTTGGAGGATTTTGTCCTCCAGCTCGGTGTCACGGAAGGCCTGGCCCAGTGCGTTGCCTTTGAGGGGCAGCGTGTCGAGGTATTTGGCCGAGGCGAGCTTGACGGTCTTGAGGCAGGCTTCGGCCGAGGTACCACCGATGACGATCACGAGGTGATAGGGCGGGCACGCGGCGGTGCCCAGATGCTTCATCTTGTCGACGATGAACGCCTCCAGGCTCTTCGGGTTCAGCAACGCCTTGGTCTCCTGAAACAGGAAGGTTTTGTTGGCCGAACCGCCGCCCTTGGCGACAAAGAGAAATTCATAGCTCGCCCCCTCGGTGGCGTAGAGATCGATCTGCGCCGGGAGGTTCGTGCCCGAGTTGATCTCCTCGTACATGTCGAGCGGGATCGTCTGCGAGTAACGGAGATTCTCCTCGGTGTAGGTCTTGTAGATGCCCTTGGAGAGGTATTCGGCATCGTTCGCCCCGGTCCAGACCTGCTGGCCTTTTTTCGCGATGACGGTGGCCGTGCCGGTGTCCTGACAGAAGGGCAGGATGCCCTCCGCCGACACCTCGGCGTTGCGCAACATCGTGAGCGCGACATATCGATCGTTCGCGGAGGCCTGGGGGTCGTCGAGGATGGCGGCGACCTGCTGGAGATGCTTCGCGCGGAGCAGGAACGAACTGTCGCGCATCGCCTGGCCGGCGAGGTAAGCCAGGGCCTCGGGGTCCACCTTGAGAATCTCACGGCCTGCAAACGTGGCGGTAGAGACGAAGTCCTTTGTCAGGAGGCGATACGACGTCTCGTCTTCACCAAGCGGGAACGGTTCCTGATAGCGGAAGGGAGGGGCTGGCATGGCGCGGGCAAATTACGCAATCAGCATCAATAAGCTCGTCGAAAACGCGGGCGGCGAGCGGAATTAGTCGCGATTGCCAAAGGTATCAGGCGGTTCCGGTTCCATCTGCAGACGATAAAGCAAGGGTCTTGGTTTGCGCGATCAGGTGCAGCCGGGGCGGCCTTACAGCAGCTTCATCTTGGGCAGATCCTGCACATCGACGAGGCCGACCGGGCGGCCGGTGTCATCAACCACGATAAGATCGTCGATCTTGTAGCGATCGAAAATACGGAGGGCCTCGACCGCCAGCGCCTCGATGTGCACGGTCTTTGGCGTGCGCGTCATGAAACGGTCAACGGGCTGGGACAGGAAATCCGGGCTGCTCAGCACGTGCCGGCGAAAGTCGCCGTCGGTCAAAATGCCCGTGAGCTTGCCGGCGGCTGTGTCGACGAGGGCGATGCAGCCGGCCTTGGCCTTGGTCATGCCCAGGATGGCGTCCTGAATGGTGCGCTGGTCCGGCATGACGGGCAGACGATCGCCGGTGCGCATGATATCCCGCACTTTGAGCAGCAGGGCGGTGCCGAGGTTGCCGGAGGGATGCAACCGGGCGAAATCCTCCCGGGTGAACCCGCGGCGCTCGAGCAGCACCATGGCGAGCGCATCGCCCAGGGCGAGCGCGGCGGTCGTGCTGGCGGTGGGTGCCAGCCGCAAGGGGCAGGCCTCGCGGGGCACGCGGTAGAGGAGGCGCAGATCGGCGTCCTTCGCGAGCTCCGAGTCGGGATTGCTGGTGAGGGCGACGATGGTGAGCTCGAAACGCTTCAGCATGGCCAGCAGCCGCAGCATCTCGGCGCTCTGGCCGCTGTTGCTGAGCAGCACCGCGAGATCGCCCGGTGCGCACAGGCCGAGGTCGCCGTGCAGCGCCTGGGTGGCGTCGAGAAAACACGAGATGACGCCCGTGCTGTTGAAGGTGCCGGCCAGTTTCTGCGCGATGTGCGCCGACTTGCCCACGCCGCTGAAAATGAGTTTCCGGCCGGCCTGCGCCGCGGTCTCCACCGCCTGCACCACCGCCACGAACGATGCGTCGAGCGCCTCGGCCGTGGCCTGCAGTGCCTCCATTTCGATCCGGATGCACTCGCGGCCGCGAACCAAGGCGGATTGGGCGTCGTGAGTCATTTAGGATTTGTGTTGGAAATGCGCGTGGGGTGAACTTAGCCCGCAATTTCACGCATTCAATCCCTTTCCCGTTGCTCCATGCGGAGACTGTGGCGCACCGTCAACCTGTCCGGCGGGCTGCTGCTGCTCCTGTTCCTTGCGGCTGGCTGCGAACGTGGCGACCGCCTGACTCTTGGCGCCGAGACCGACGATCCGCAATACCGCCGCGGGCAGCAGCTCCTCAAGCAGGGTCACAATCAGGATGCACTGGGCGCTTTTCTCAAGGTCATCGAAAAACGGGGCGATGACGCCCCCGAATCGCATCTCGAGGCCGGGCTCCTGTATCAGCAGTACTTCAAAGATCCGATCACCGCGATCTACCATTTCAACAAATACATCGAATTGCAGCCGAATTCCCGGCAGACCGATCTGGTGCGCCAGCGCAAAGACGCCGCGATGCGCGAATTCGCGCGTTCGCTGCCGGCCCAGCCGCTGGAAAGCCAGGCGGCCCGGCTCGAGCTGATGAGTCGGATTGACGAACTCCAGAAGGAAAACCTTCAGCTCAAGGACGAGATCGCCACTTTGCGCCAGGGCGGGGCGGGCTCGACCGGGCCACGCGGCTCCGCCGCGCCGGCGGGAACCACGTCCACTCCGGCGACCATGCGGGCGCCGCTGTTCAACTCCGCCTCCGCTGGTCCGGCGGGAGCGGGGGCCCGACCGGCCCTGACCGCGCGGCCGCCGGCGACAACCGCGGCAAATTCACCGGTCACCTCCAATCGCCGGCATGTCGTCACCCAGGGGGAGACCCTCTACAAGATCGCGCAACGCTACTATGGCAGCGGCTCCAAATGGCCCGAAATTCTCGAGGCCAACCGTGACGTGCTGAAGAACGAAAACGCGGTACGACCCGGCATGGAGCTGCGTATTCCCTGACGGAGTGATCTGGTGACCCTGCAGGCCGCGCCCTGGATCCGGGGCCCGGTGCTGCTGCCACAGGAACTCCGGACCGCTGCCGGGCAGCCAAAGGTAGCGTACGGCAAAAACAAGAAGGCCCGGCAAAGCGACAGGGAACAGGTGGTGGTTATGCGAAATACTCCGCCCAGGTTGTGCTGGTTTCAGTCACCCGCACGCGGTCGATCCGCACGCCGGGCGGCACTGCGTGGCGCAGGGCGGGATTCCTCGCCGTCTCGGCGAGCCAGCGCTGCAGCTCCTCAAAAATGGCCTTGGCCATGACCTCGCTGGTCGGGTCGGTATTTTCGAAGGGAATGATGCGATCGCCGTAGGTCTTTCGGAAAAACTCAAAATGGGGGTCGGTCGTGTTGAGGCAAAGCGCATGGTCCCAGGTTTCGAGGAAAGCCGTGAGCGCCGCCTTCACCGTCTGGAAATCGCAGACCATGTCGTTCGCATCGAGCTGGTCGGCGGCGAGCACGACCTCCACCGTCCGGCTGTGGCCGTGGGGGAAACGACATTTGTCGGGATGCTTCGAGAGGAGGTGGCCGCTCTCGATTTCAAAGGTCTTGCAGATGCGAAATGGCATGGACGCGGGGGATTGCCGCAAAAAGGCGCGGAAAGCGCAAGCGCGGGGTCGCGCCGGACAGGCGGACCCGCCGCAGCCGATCAACCCTCACACCGTGCGCGAAAACCGCCGCGGACCTTTTTCAAGGTAGGCGTCGAAGCGCATGGCGATGATGCGAATAAGCAGCGCCCCCACGCCGGTGACCATGAACCCCCCGTCGTCGCGGTGCAGAAGACCGTCGGCCTCCAGATCGGTGAGCGATTCAATTTCGCGCGCGAATTTGTCCCGGAAATCCACGCCGAGCCGTTGCGACAGGTTGGCATAGTTGACGCGTCGGTCGCACATGATGCGCATGATGACCTGCCGGCGGAGGCGGTCCTCGTCGCTCAGAATCAGGCCGCGCTCCAGCGGCAGGCGGCCGGCGTCGAGCCCCGTGTAATAGGCCGGCAGCTCCTTCAGGTTTTGTCGGTAGGAGTCCTCGGTTTGCGAGATGGACGACATGCCGAAACCATAGATCGAGGCGCCGGCATGCGTGCTGTAGCCCTGGAAGTTGCGTTGGAGCGTGCCCTCGCGCTGGGCGATCGCCAGTTCGTCGTCGGCGCGGGCGAAGTGGTCCATGCCGATGTACACCATGCCGGCCTCGGTCAGCTTGCGCACAGCGGTGGCGAGCATCTTCAGTTTCTCCTCGGTGGAGGGCAGGTTGGCCTGTTTCTCAAAAATACGCTGGGAGGGTTTGATCCAAGGAACGTGCGCATAGCTGAACACGGCCAGACGGTCGGGTTGCAGCGTGAGCACCTCGTCGATGGTGCGGGCGAACGACTCCGCGGTCTGGTGCGGCAGGCCATAGATCAGATCGATGCTGATGGAATGGTAGCCCTCCGCGCGCATCCACTCGAAGGCCTGGCCGGTCACGTCCATCGGCTGGATGCGGTGAACGGCCAGTTGCACCGCCGGGTTGGTATCCTGCACGCCGAGCGAAGCGCGGTTGCAGCCGAGTTCGCGAAAGGCGCGGACGTGGTCGCGGGTGATGCGGCGCGGGTCGACCTCGACGCTGTTTTCCGAGTCGTCGGCAAACTTGAAACGCGAATGGATGGCGGCGCCCAGCCTGCGGATCACCGGCGGCGGCAGAAAGGTCGGCGTGCCGCCGCCGAAATGCATCTGGGCGACGCGGCGTGATGGGTTCAGGAACGGCTGGATCAGCGCCAGTTCTTTTTCCAAATAGTCGAGATAGACGGAGGCGGCATCGCGCTTGAGGGTGATGACCGTCGTGCAACCGCAGAACCAGCAAAGGGTTTCACAGAAAGGCAGGTGAAAATAGAGCGAGAGCGGACGCCGGGCGTCTTGGTTGTCCCGGCGGATGGCATCCGTGAGCGCGGCCGGCGGCGTGGCCTCCGTGAATTGCGGCGCGGTAGGGTAGGAAGTATATCGCGGTCCCGGAACGTTGTATTTTCGGACGAGCTCGAGATCGAACTCAGCCGGGGCGGGCGGCATTCCAGTGGTGGGACTTGGCGCGATCATGGCATGGTCAGACAGGCGGCTAACATGGACGACGGTGAGCTTTTTGGCGAGGGCAACATGAGTTTTACGGGGGACAGACCACCCGAAGCCATCCGGCGGACCGCGCATATTGATGAAGGCGGTCGTCTTCGGGGAAAACGGCCGCCAGCAAGAGCGTCCCCCATGGCGACGCGGGCGTCGTTTCCGTCCCATTGCGGCCGTCATATCTTTCATTTTGGCCCGGCCCGGTGTCCGGCGATGCAGTGGAGCCTCCGTCGGCGTGGACCCCCGCAATGGGAGAGAAGAGCCGTTCGGCTCCGTGAACCACCCCACGCAATGCCCTTTCATGGCATTTGCCAGGCTTTTACCCGCGTCTTCTCCTCCCGTAATGGTCATTTTCCCCCTGCCAGGGGAGTCTTGCCCTGGATAAATGAAACAAACTATTTTGTTCGCGGTCGGGGTTTATTTTCGTACTGCTTGCTACTCCGTCTCATTTTGATCGACCCATGATGATAACAGGCACCTGCCATCCCTACCGTGCATCTGGCGTAAAATCCGCCTCGCTTTTGCAGGGCTCTCTTTTCCTGCTGGCCATCCTCGGGCCGACGTTGGCTGTGGGGCAGACCAACTACAATCCCCAGACCAACTACACTCCCTACACGTTCACGACCGTGGCTGGATTGGCGAGCATCGGAAGTGTGGACTCGGTCCATATCACCGCGCAGTTCAACCGACCTGCCACCGTGGCGGTGGACAGCGCGGGCAACCTTTATGTGGCGGATACCAATAACAGCACGATCCGGAAGGTCACGCTGGCCGGCGTGGTGACCACGCTGGCGGGTTCTCCGGGCAACATTGGCAGCACCGACGGCACAGGCTCGGCGGCGCGATTCTTCGATCCCGCCGGCCTGGCCCTGGACAGTTCGGGCAATATTTACGTAGCCGACACCGGCAACAACACGATCCGGAAGGTCACGGCGGCCGGCGTGGTGACCACACTGGCGGGATCGCCGGACGCCATAGGTCATGCCGATGGCACCGGTCAGGCCGCGCGATTTGACACGCCCATCGGCATAGCCGTGGACAGCTCGGGCAATGTCTATGTGGCCGACACCATCAACAATACGATCCGGAAGATCACCCCGGCCGGCGTGGTGACGACGCTGGCGGGTTTGAACATGGCGCCCAGCAAGGGCAACGCAGATGGAACCGGCACAGCCGCGCGTTTTTACGCGCCTCGCAGAACGGCGGTAGACAGCTCGGGCAACGTCTATGTGGCGGACACCTACAACCATGTGATTCGGAAGATCACCGCGGCCGGCGTCGTGACCACGCTGGCTGGTTCCGCAGGAAACCTCGGCAGCGCGGATGGGACGGGCAGCGCCGCGCGATTTGATACGCCCGCCGGCATAACGGTGGATGGCTCGGGCAACGTCTATGTGGCGGACACCTACAATTGCACGATTCGCAAAATTACCCCGGCTGGCGCGGTGACCACGCTGGCCGGTTCACCGGGATACGAAGGCAGTGCGGACGGGACGGGCAGCGCCGCCCAATTCAAATTACCATCGGACGTCGCCGTTGACGGCTCGAACAACGTTTATGTGGCCGATACCAGCAACCAGACGATCCGCAAGGTCACGCCGGCTGGCGTGGTGACCACGCTGGCGGGTGCGACGGGCACCGCCGGAAGTACCGATGGAACCGGGACCGCCGCGTTGTTTACCAATCCCCTGGGTCTGACGGTCGACAGCGGGGGCACTGTTTATGTGGCGGATTCCTCCAACTACACCATCCGGAAAATCACCGCGGCCGGCGTGGTGACCACCATGGTCGGCACGGCAGGAGTCGCAGGCAATACGGACGGCACAGGCACTGCAGGTCTGTTTGCTGTGCCGCAAGGCGTTGCCGTGGATAGCAAGGGAAACCTCTACGTGGCGGATACCGGTAATGAAACAATTCGCATGGTCACGTCCGCCGGAGTGGTCACCACTTTGGCGGGCACCGTAGGCATCAAAGGGCACTTGGACGGGACGGGCTCGGCGGCGCTATTCAGCACTCCCAGCGGTCTGTCGGTGGACAGCGCGGGCAACCTTTATGTGGCGGATGCCGACAACAATATGGTCCGGAAGGTCACCTCGGGCGGAGCGGCGTATACCACCTTTAGCGGCGTGGTGACCACCTTTGCAGGTTCGGCGGGCAATGCCGGTTATGCGAACGGCACGGGCAGTGCCGCGCAGTTCAACAACCCCGCCGGTCTGACGTTGGACAGCCAGGGCAATTTGTATGTGGCGGATTCCGGCAACAACACGATCCGGAAAGTCACGTCGTCCGGGATGGTGACCACCGTGGCGGGTTCTCCCACGGACAAAAGCAATTTCACCAGGAACGGGCGGATCATCCTCGCGCGATTCAATGCCCCCAACGCGGTTGCCGTGGACAGTTCGAGCAACCTATACGTGGCGGATACCGGCAACAGCGAAATCCGGTTGGTCACGGCGGCCGGGGTCGTGAGCACTCTGGCGGGCTCAGCAGGCTTCCGCGGCTTTGCGGACGGGGTGGGTAGCGGCGCGCACTTCAATTTCCCTGAAGGCCTGGCGTTGGACAGTGCAGGCAATGTTTATGTGGCGGACACATATGATGACGCCATTCGCGAGGTCACGCCGTCCGGGCAGGTCGCCACGGTGGCCGGCTTGGTGGGCAATGTTGGCAGCACGGACGGGGCGAACAGCGTGGCGCAGTTCTATGGGCCAATGAGCACGGCAGTGGATGGCTCGGGCAACGTCTATGTGGCGGATACCAACAACAGCACGATCCGCAAGATCGCCGCTGGTGGAGGGGTGACAACCCTGGCCGGCTCGACGGACAGCACCGGCAGCACGGACGGCACCGGCACGGCCGCACGGTTCAACGTGATGGAAGGCGCGGCACTGGACAGCGCGGGCAATATCTATGTCGCTGACAGCGGCAACAACACGATCCGGATGATTACGCCGACCGGGGTCGTGAGCACCCTGGCGGGCATGGCCGGAACCACCGGCAGCACCGATGGCACTGGCACGGCGGCGCGATTTATCTTTCCGACCGGGGTCGTCGTGGACAACTCGGGCAGCGTTTATGTGGCGGACGCTGTCAATAACACGATCCGCAAGATCACTTCGGGCGGCGTTGTCACCACCTTGGCAGGTTCCGCCGGATTCTCCGGCAGTGTGGATGGCACCGGCACGGCGGCGAAGTTTTCATTACCAACTGACGTGGCGGTGGACAGCTCGGGCAACGTTTATGTAACGGATAGCAGCAACGACACGATCCGCAAGATCACCTCGGACGGCAGTGTCACCACCCTGGCCGGCACCGCGGGAGTCAAGGGCAACTTGGATGGGATCGGCACGGCGGCGCAATTTAATAATCCTTCAGGTCTGTCCGTGGACAGCTCCGGCAATGTTTATGTGGCTGACACTTACAACAACACGATCCGGGTGATCAACTCGGCCGGGGTGGTGACGACGCTGGCAGGTTCGCCCAACGGGATCGGTTATTTGGACGGGACGGGCGCGGCTGCGCGTTTCAATTTGCCCCGGCGCCCGGCACTGGACAGTGCCGGCAACCTCTATGTGGCGGATACCGGCAACAACGTCATTCGCAAGATCACGCCAGCCGGGGTGGTCACCACTCTGGCGGGCACTTGGTATTCCGGAAGCAAAGGCAACTCGGACGGGAAGGGCACGGCCGCGCGTTTCAATGAGCCGCGGGGAGTGGCCATGGACGGCAGCGGCAACATTTACGTGGGCGACACTTTCAACGGCACCGTCCGGAAGATTACGCCGGACGGCACGGTGAACACGCTGGCCGGCTCACCCGCTGGCACTGGCAACTCGGACGGGCAGGGCAGCGCCGCGCTATTTTTCCTTCCTCTGGGTGTGGCGGCGGACAGCGCGGGCAATGTCTATGTCGCCGATGCATATAATTCCACGGTCAGGAAGATCACACCGGACGGCACGGTGACGACGCTGGCTGGCATGGCACAAGTCAAGGGCAGCGACGACGGGACGGGCAGCGTCGCCTATTTTTACGGGCCCTCGTCCGTCGCGGTGGACGGTTCGGGCAATGTCTACGTGGCGGATACCGTCAACAATACGATCCGCAAGGTCACCGCGGACGGGGTGGTTACCACCCTGGCGGGCATAGCAGGAACCAGCGGCTATATTGACGGGACGGGCAGCGACGCGCGGTTTTTGTCGCCGGCAGGTGTGGCGGCGGACGGCTCGGGCAATGTCTATGTGGCAGATACCGGCAACAACACCATCCGGAAGGTCACCGCGGCCGGTACGGTGACCACGCTGGCCGGTTCGCAACTCAACAGCGGCGGCAGGGATGGGACCGGCCGCGCGGCCTTGTTTTCCACACCGACAGGCATGGCGGTGGACAGCGCGGGCAATGTCTATGTGGCGGACGTCAACAACGACACCATCCGGAGGATCACGCCGGCGGGCGTGGTGACAACCATCGGGGGCGCTCCCGGGATCATTGGCAGCACAGATGGTACCGGCAGTGGCGCACTGTTCAATGCGCCCTACGCAGTGGCGGTGGACAATGCAGGGAATGTTTACGTGGCGGACACCTTCAATAACACGATCCGCAAGGGAGTTCCCGCCGGTGGGACGACCAACCAGACGGTTTCGACCAATAGCGTTCAAGATACCGGCACGGACAGTTCTGGCTCAACTGGGAGCACGCAGACCGGGACTTCCGGCAGCTCGGGCGGCACGGGGAGCACGCAGACCGGGACTTCCGGCAGCTCAGGCAGCACGGGGACTACTGGAACCACGGGCAGTTCGAGCGGCGTCGGGAGCGCGACTTTGTTCCGGTATCCCACCAGCGTGGTCAAGGACAGTGCGGGCAACCTCTATGTGGCGGATGCCTCCAACAACATTATCCAGAAGGTCACCTCGGGCGGTTTGGTGAGCACGCTGGCCGGGTCGTCCGGGCTCGCCGGCATGCAGGATGGCAGCGGCACCGGCGCCTTGTTCAACCAGCCGAATGGCATCGCACTGGACAGTGCGGGCAATGTCTACGTGGCGGATACCGGCAATGCCACGATCCGCAAGGTCACTTCCGCCGGCGTCGTGACCACCGTGGCCGGCACGTCATCGAATCGAGGCAATGTCGACGGGACCGGTACTGCGGCGCAGTTCAACTATCCGCTCGGGATCGCGGTGGACAGCTCCGGCAGCCTCTACGTGGCGGACGCCTACACCAACACGATCCGCAAGATCACCTCGGCGGGCGTCGCCACCACCTTTGCGGGGGAGGCGTTGATCCGGGGCGATGCCGATGGTGCGGGCTCGGCCGCACAGTTCAATTATCCCAGCGGTGTGGCGGTGGATACCGCCGGCAATGTCTACGTGGCGGACACCTACAACGATACCATTCGCAGGATTACCGCTGCCGGCACCGTGAGCACGCTGGCCGGGTCGGCGGGGATCAGCGGCACGAATGACGGAACCGGCATCTACGGCCTGTTCAACCAGCCGGTCGGTGTGACGGTGGACAGCACCGGCAACGTTTATGTGGCAGACACAGTCAACTGCACGATCCGGAAGATTACCTCGTCCGGAGCCGTGACCACCCAGGCCGGAATCGCGGGAATCGCCGGTCTGGGGGATGGCGCTGGCAGCAGCGCCCTGTTCAATCAGCCGCGCGGCATCACGGTGGACTCCACCGGCAATCTCTACGTGGCGGACACTGGCAATGCCACGATCCGCCAGATTGCGGCGGACGGCACGGTGACCACACCATCGATGACTCTGGCCACCACGGCCAGCACAACCACCACGCAAACAGCGACGGCGACCGTAAGCGCCACGTCCAGCGGTTCCAGCAGCAGTGGTGGCGGTGCCATGGAGGCTTGGTTTGTCGGTGCGCTGGCCCTCTTGGGAATGGCGCGATGTTGGAACGCGGCGAGTAGGCGGAAATGATGCGCGGCTGGGCCATCTTGTAAGGCCTGAGCTGGCCGCGCCGAGCCATGGCTCGCAGAGCGAAGGCTGGCGGAGAGGGAGGGATTCGAACCGCCAGTCACCCAACAACAGAAAAGCTTCGCTGAGCGTGCTTTGAGTTGTTTAGCAGTGAGTTAGAGCAGGAAAGAAGATGCAGCGAGTTGAGGGAAAAACAAGCTAAAAACAGGTTCGCTGGCAAATCCGTGGCAAATCTCGGGTGAAGATTTTTGCCAAGTGGGCATTGCGCATGCCCCACGGTGCCTACGCGATGTCCTCCACGCGGCGCACCGTCACGACTGCCAAGTACCTGCTCAAGTGCCCGCGAGTTTCGGCAGCAACATCAATTGAAATTACGGTCCCGAAATTGCGCAGGCGGCGCGCAGGACGCCCTCGCTGGAGCGCCCCGAGTCTGCTCCGTGCCCTCGTGTTTTCGCGGAGTGATGCGGCTCGGCCCGTGGCTGTACCGGTCCAGCCTGTCACGCCAACTGGGAAGCCGTTGAGGCTTTTGTGTCTCCTTCGAGCTATCGGGCCGGGGTCCGCGACCTGCCAGCCCATGAATGAATTTATACACCTTCTCCGCAGCGACTTCTTCTTGGATTTTGAACTTACGGCGGATACGAAAGCCGTTTAGGCGTCGATGAACGCGGCAACCCTGCTAGTTTGTGTTTGGTTCTCAACGCTGCTCGTCTGAGCTGGCCACTCGCATTTCAACCTAACAGCCTCATAACTGATGCTCTACTTCGCATACGGCTCGAACATGGACTGGGAACGCATCACACGCCGTGACCGCGCTCCATCCGCGCAATTCCTGCTGAGAGCGACGCTTCCAGACTACAAATTGGCTTTCACCCGATGGTCAGAGAAGCACCAGACGGGAACCGCCGATGTGGTGATGTGCCCCGGCGGGATTGTTTGGGGCGTCGTTTTCGACATCGACCCAGCAGAGAAGCCCAAGTTGGATGCAGCCGAAGGCGTCAATTCCCGGGCCTACCGTCCGGAAGCGGTTATTGTCCTTGCCGAGAACGATTCGACCCGATCTCTGCGCGTGCTAACCTACGTCGTCTGCGAGAAGGCGGCAGCGCATCAACCGCCCGCGTCGTGGTATCTCGACCACATCGTAAAAGGTGCCATCCGTTGGAAACTGCCCGTCGAATACCGTGCCGAAATCCAGCACATCGAAACGTTATGAGGTGCCAGCCACACAACACCATGCCCTCCGACAAAACTAAACTCTCCTCCAAGAAAACAATTGGCCATTGGAAGTCTATTCAGCCCAAGCTGATCGCGGGAGCAGAATCCGGGATTTGGGACGACGTTTTGCGGGACTACTACTACGACCGATTGAAGACGCGATATCTCGATCCTATTGAGGCGGTCAGAAACTTACACTTATCGAAAGTTGAAGAACCCAAAGGCGAGGGGTTCGCCATCGTTGCGATTCAATGCTCGCTCGTCGAATTTTTGGAGAGCTGCTATCAGGGCACCAACTACAATTATGACGACGCCACTCATTGGCTGTTCCCCGAGTGGCTGAAGAGCTTTCTTCCGGGTGCCAATTCCAAAAACACCGCTCGGCAATACACATACAAGAATAGTGGGAAAATGTTTATTTCCTTTCTAACCAAGCGCGATCCATTCAAGCAATACTTCGACGGCGCTCTGGCCAAGGATTTCTACAAATCCGTGCGCTGTGGAGTACTCCACGAGGCCCGCACGAAGGGAACGTGGCTCATACATGCCAAGAGTGAGTCGTCGCTCATCGTCGATCGCGCTGGGCCTGATGGGCCGATTTTGTATCGCGACGATTTTCAGGAGGGTATCAGCACGTTTATAAAAAATTACTGCGCCGCTGTTCCGCAGAACATTCTATTACAGAAAGCATTCGTCCGTAAGTTCGAACACCTGTGTATTTGAGGTGCTATGAGCCATGAACGAAAACATCCGATAACCCCTGCCGACGCCACCCGGCTGGCCGGAGAGGCTTATCGGACCCAGATCCTGCCGAGCCGCACCCGGCCGGCTGGTATTGGCTATCAATCGATCCTAGCCACGCGATTGGCAGCACAATCCGTGGCCGGGCCGACCGAGAGCTACAACATCGGCGACCGTATCGGGGGTCGTTACGAGGTGCTGGCTATCCACCGCGGCTCGATGGGCGTGGTTTACGGCACGTTCGATCACAACGAGCAATTGCCGCGTGCGCTCAAGACCCTGCAGGAGCGCTTCGCTTCAACGCCAATAATGCGCGACCTTTTCGCCGAAGAAGCCGCCACCTGGGTGCGGCTTGAAAAGCATCCCTTCATCGTCCGGGCCTACCTGGTCGAGAGATTTGATGGTCAGCCCTACGTGATCACCGAGTACGTCCGTGGTGAAGAGGCCATGGGAGGGGACCTCCAGGCCTGGCTGGGTCATCCGCGGCTGACGTTGAAGCTGGCGGTCGAGATGGCGCTCCAGATCGCGCAGGGGATGCAGCATGCCGTGCGAAAAATCCCTGGGCTCGTACATCGCGACCTCAAGCCCGCGAACATTCTGGTGGACAGTCGCGCCCGCGCGATGGTGACGGATTTCGGCCTGGTGGGTGCCGCCGAGACCGAAGCCGGGACACCCGCGTACATGGCGCCTGAACAATGGCGCGGCGAGGCGCTTGATGCGCGCACGGACATATATGCCTTCGGGTGCATCCTCTACGAGTTGTTCACCGCCCACCGGATGTTCGCTGCCGGGACGGTCGAACAGTGGAAGTCCGCGCATCTCACCCGGATGCCGACCGCTCCGAGAGTGCTGCAGCCGGGTTTGGCCGACGAGACGGAAGCCCTGGTGATGAAGTGCCTCGCCAAGGCGCCAGAAGAACGCCCGCAGAATTGGGATGACGTGGTCAACAAGCTCGCGACACTGTTTTCCTGCCTGACGGGCCAACCGGCGGTGCTCGATTTCTCTGCGTATGAACTCACCGCAGGGGAGCTAATCACCGCCGCTTTTTCGCTGCAGCTCCTGAAGAAGCCCAAGGAGGTGATTTCAGCCTGCAACCGCGTGCTAGCAATCGACCCCAATGCCACCTTAGGTTGGAACCTAAAGGGAATCGCGTCAGTACAGCTCAAGCGCTACGAGGAGGCGATTGCGTGTTACGACCGCTCGCTGGCAATCGATCCCAACCACACCTATGTTTGGGGCCTCAAAGGCGACGCCCTACGTCTTTTCAAGCGATATGGTGAAGCGATTGTCTGTTACGACCGCGCGCTGGCTATCGATCCGAATAGGACCTTTCTTTGGAACGACAAGGGTAGCGCGCTATCCGAACTAAAGCGCTACGAGGAGGCGATTGCGTGTTTCGAACGCACGCTGAAAATCGATCCCAACGACGCGTATGCGTGGAAAGTCAAGGGCGATGCGCTAGACGATCTTATGCGCTCAGAGGAGGCGATAGCGTGTTACGACCGCGCGCTGGATATCGACTCCAAGCTGCCCTATGCTTGGAACAGTAAGGGACGCACGCTAATCAAACTCAAGCGCTACGAGGAGGCGATGGCATGTTGCGACCGCGCGCTGGGAATCGATCCTATCCCTACGAATGATTGGATCGTCAAAGGCGCCGCGTTATACCATCTCAAGCGCTATGAGGAGGCGATCGGATGTTTCGAACGCGCATTGAAAATCGACCCTAACAGCGAACTCGCCAAGAATAACAGGAATGCCGCTCAAAAATTGCTCAATCAACCGAAGGCGGCCCAGAAACCGGCAAGCCCATAACCGATGAAACAAACCGGTCGAAATTCGCCCTGGTCTGCCGGCGAAGGCCTGCTTGGGAACACACTGATGGACTTACAGTGCGCCGTTGGATCTCGAACATGAGCAACGAGCCCAAGCACCCGATCCCTCCTGCCGATGCCACCCGGCTGGCCGGAGAGGCCTATCGGACCCAGATCGTGCCGAACCGCACCCGGCTGGCCGGCGCCGGTTATCAATCGATCCTGGCCACGCAACTGGCGGCGCAGCCCGCGGCCGGGCCGACCGAGCGCTACAAGATCGGCGACCGGATCGGCGGGCGATACGAGGTGCTGGCCATCCACCGCGGCTCAATGGGCGTGGTTTACGGCACGTTCGACCACCAGGAGCAATTGCCGCGCGCGCTCAAGACCCTGCAGGAGCGCTTCGCTGCAAAGCCAAGGATGCGCGATCTCTTCGCGGAGGAAGCCGCCACCTGGGTGCGGCTCGAAAAGCACCCGTTCATCGTCCGGGCCTATTTGGTGGAGATGCATGATGGTCTGCCCTACGTGATCACCGAGTACGTCCGTGGTGAGGAGGGCATGGGCGGGGACCTCCAGGCCTGGCTGGGGCATCCGCGGCTGACGTTGAAGCTGGCGGTCGAAATGGCGCTCCAGATCGCACAGGGGATGCAGCACGCCGGGCGAAAGATTCCTGGGCTGGTGCACCGCGACCTCAAGCCCGCGAACATCCTGGTGGACAGTCGCGCCCGCGCGATGGTGACGGATTTCGGCCTGGTGGGCGCCGCCGAGGCCGAAGCCGGGACGCCGGCCTACATGGCGCCGGAGCAGTGGCGCGGCGAGTCGCTCGATCCGCGCACGGATATTTATGCCTTCGGGTGCATCCTCTACGAGATGTTTACCGGCCACCGGATGTTTGCCGCCGAGACGGTCGAAGAGTGGAAATCCGCGCATCTCACCCGGATGCCGGCGGCTCCGAGGAACCTTCGCCCGGATTTGCCAGAAGAGATGGAGGCCGTCGTGATGAAGTGTCTGGCCAAGGCTCCAGCAGAACGCCCACTGAATTGGGACGACGTGGTCACCGAGTTGGCGGAGCTGTTTCACCATCTGACGGGCCAGCCTGCGGTGCTCGATTTTTCCGCGTTCGAACTCACCGCAAGCGAGCTTTGCGGCGCCAGCTATTCGCTGGCGCAATTAGAAAAGTATGCAGAGATGCTTTTAGCCTGCGACCGCGCGCTGAAACTGACCCCAAACGATTTCAGCATTTTGATCAACAGGGCGGTCGCGTTGCTTGAACTCAACCGGCTAAAAGAAGCGATTGACTGTTGCGATAGCGCCTTAGCGAACGATCCTACCAACGCCATTGCTTGGAACAACAAGGGGCTCATTCTTTACAGGCTCAAGCGTGATGATGAGGCGATTGTATGTTACGGCCGCGCACTCGAGCTTGATCCCAATTTCACCTTTGCTTGGCAAAACGAGGGGATCGTCTTTGACAAGCGCGGACGTTATCATGAGGCAATCGCGTGTTTTGACCGTGCGCTCGCCATAAACCCAAATTATGCTGAAGCTTGGAACAGAAAGGGCGATTCGCTAATCAATCTGAAGAATTACAAGGAAGCGATAGAGTGTTACAGCAGTTCCATAGCACTCGAACCCAACAAAGTTGCAGCCTGGAATAACAAGGGCGTCGCGTTGATGAACCTCAATCGTTGCGATGAAGCGATCGTGTGTTTCAACCACGCGCTGGAAATGTTTCCCACCAACGTCGAGGCTTGGGAAAACAAAGGGCGTGTTCTTTACGAACTCGAACGCTATGATGATGCGATTGCTTGTTTCGACCGCGCGCTGGAACTTAAGCCCGACTACCCTAATGCTTGGATACACAAAGGAAGGGCACTTGACCATTACAAGCGTCATGATGAGGCGAATGTCTGTTTCGACCGCGCGCTGCAAATTAACCCGGAAGATGCTTCCGCCTATTTCTATAAAGGCGTCCATTTAGTCACACTTGAGCGCCTTGATGAGGCGATTGGGTGTTTCGACCGCTCGTTAGAAATCGCTCCGAAATTCGCCGCCCCCTATTTCTACAAGGGCGTTGCGTTACATTTTCTTAAACACTACGATAAAGCGATTAAGTGTTACGATTGCGCATTGGAAATCGACCCGAGCCTTAAACAGGCTGCAAAGAACAGGAATTCCATTCTGCAACAAATAAGATGAAGCGATCGCGTGTTATAATCGTGCACTGGAAATTGATCCGAATTGCGTCAACACATGGGTCGATAGGGGCCGCACGTTTGACTATTTTAGACGCCATAATGAGGCGCTTCACTGTTACGAGCGCGCATTGGAGATCGATTCGATGAATGCTGAAGCATGGAACGAAAAAGGCGGAACGTTAATGCTGACCGGACGATATGACGAGGCGATTGCGTGCTATGATCGCGCGCTGGAAATTGACGCGAACGACAGGGGCGCAAGGATTGGAAGGACTAGAGCTCAAGAATTGTTCGATGCGCTAAATGAGCAAGAAGCCGGCCCAAGAAAGACAAGCGAAGATGAGCGATGACAAGACAACGTTGGTATACTGGAGAACGCGGTGTGTTTTGCTGGATGCCGCCGCTGACGAGGCGCGACGGCTGCGGCACCTACACGTAGGAGTGGAGCATGTGTTCATCGCGTTGACGCGCGGAAAAACTGAGGGCACGTTTCGTGCCGCCGGTCTTGACGCCGCCGAGATTCGCGAGTTTCTCCGACGCGAAATTGGTCTCGGGCATGCATCGTTACCTGAGACCCTCTTTCTGACCCCGCGATTGGTTTCGATCCTCGGCGCGGCAGATCGGCAAGCTTTGGGTGGCATCATGATTTCGGATGATGCCTTGCTGCGGGCCATCATCGAGGAAGGCGAAAGCCTTCCCCTGCGTTTCCTGTCTTCGCTCGGGTGTGCGCCTGAGAAGCTGCTCAGCGCGCTCGATCTGGAAGGCGAGGACGTCAATCCGGAGGCGACACGACTGGCCGGGGCTGGTCCCACCACGGAGCGCACCCAGGCCAGCGTGAATCGACCGGTCACTCCACCGGCTGCTCCATCGTCAAGAACCAAGGTGGCAGCTCCAGGACCGGCGATAACGCCTGCGCCGGCCGTGCCAGTTACCCTTCCCACACCGATGCTGGACCAACAGGGCCGCGACCTTACCAAGCTTGCGCGCTTGGGAAAACTAGCCGACGCAATCGGGCGCGAAGCGGAAATCGAACAGATCATCACCATTCTGGCCCGGACCCATAAATCCAACCCGCTTTTGCTGGGCGACGCGGGCGTCGGGAAAACCGCGATCGTCGAAGGGCTGGCTTGGCGAATTGAACAGGGGTTGGTTCCCGCGACTTTGCGGGGAAAAAGGATAATCGAGCTCGAAATGGGCAGCTTGACGGCCGGCACCACGTATCGCGGACAGTTCGAAGAACGGATGAAGAAGATCCTGCAGGAAGCGACCAATGCCTCCGAAGTCATTCTCTTCATCGATGAGATTCATACCTTGATGGGCGCAGGGGGAACGAAAGATGCGGCGCTTGATGCCGCCCAGATGTTCAAGCCGGCGCTGGCACGGGGCGATATTTCCTGCATCGGGGCAACGACCCAGGATGAGTATGCCCGGTACATCCGGAAGGATTCGGCGCTTGAGCGGCGTTTTTCCCCGGTGCTCATCAAAGAGCTGGCGCCCGAAGTGACCCTAGCGGTCCTGCAGAAAGTGGTCCCCCGCATTCTCGAAAAGCAGGCAGCGAAAGGACACAGGATGGTCATTGCCGAAGATGCGTTGAACGCGGCAGTGACCCTGACAGACAAATACGTCAAGGACCGCAACCAACCCGACAAGGCGATCGATGCCATCGACATCGCCTGCGCCCGCGCGGTAGTCAAAGCAGCCTCCCGCGTGACCGCCGAGGACATAGCGTCCGTTGTTGCGGAATGGACGGGTATCCCTGCTGGGCGGCTTGCGGCGGATGATCAGCAGCGCTACGCAGATATGGAGAAATCTCTGGCGGCGCGCGTCATTGGCCAAGACCGGGCGGTCGCGGCCGTAAGCCGTTGTCTGCGCTCTGCCTTGGCTGGACTCAAGGCGCCGAACCGGCCTGTCGGCGTTTTCCTGTTCATGGGGCCGTCAGGAGTGGGCAAGACCAAACTCGCCAAGGAGCTGGCGCGCTTCTTGTTTGGCACGGATGAGGCCCTGGTCCGTTTCGACATGGGCGAGTACCAGGAAAAGTATGCCATCAGCAATTTGGTGGGATCGCCACGGGGCTACATTGGCAGCGAGCAGCCGGGCCTTTTCAGCGAGGCACTGCGGAGGCGGCCCTACAGCGTCGTGCTACTCGACGAGATCGAGAAAGCCCACTCGGATGTTCTCAACTTGTTCCTGTCGGTGTTCGACGATGGCCGCACGACGGACAATCAGGGTCGGATGGTGGATTGCTCAAATGCGATCTTCATCCTGACATCAAACCTGGGAGCAGAAAGGCGGATCGGGTTTGCTGGCGCGGGCGAAGAGGACCTTCGTGCGGCGGCAATGCAGTTATTCCGTCCGGAACTGGTGAATCGCATCACAGAGGCGGTGCAATTTCTGCCGCTTGGGCGTGCGGAATTAGCATTGATTCTGGACCAAATACTCGCGGAAAAGACGGCAGCATTTCAATCCGCACAGGGCATTACATTGACCTTAGAAGACGAGGCGAAGGATTTCATCCTCGGCCGCGATTTTGACCCCCGCATGGGGGCGCGTCCGCTGGAGCGGGCCGTGGATCAGTTGGTGGTGCAACCGCTGGTCGATGCCGTATTCTCCAAACAGGTCGGTAGAGGGGGAATACGCATCACTGCGAAGGGCAGTAAACTAACTTTCGTATCATAATAGGAGGGGACAAGAATGCAGTTAATCATGACCCACATGAGCGGACCTCGCGATGGCGAGGCCATGATGATCGAAGCGGCGGGCGCGCCACCCGAAGTCACTTTTGGGCGGCAGTCAACGTGCACGGTTTCCTTGCCGGACGATCCCGACGTATCGCGCCGACATGCCCGTCTCATCTGGCGGGACATGAGTTGGTGGCTGGAGGACTTGGGCAGCAAGAACGGAACGTTCGTGAACGAATTCGCAAAGCAGCAAAAGGTCACGGGGGCTATCAAGATAGAGGCGGGATTTGTCTTCAGGATGGGACTAAGCCGCTTTCGCATCGAGTCACCAGAAGCATTAGAGAGCGCCCGGATGTTGAAGGCAGAACAGGCCGGATGAAACCAGGTATCCCGTAAGACCAGCCGATTCCGTAAACAGGCGCACCTACATCGCTTGGGCAGACCTCATCTGGGTCTTGGAGGAAACCCGTCGGTTGCGATTGAAGGAGTCTCGCGTCGAGATAGATCGTCTCGGACCAAGGGGCATATTTCCAGAAAGGGCCAAACCAAGTGCGTGCCCGAGGTGTGGTCCACACAGGACACTGGCTGATTTAACTGATGCGTCGGCCAACAGCCTGACCGGGTCCGGCGAATCCTTGTCGCTTCAGTCGCGGCGTGGTTAGCGGCAAAACGCGGTTTCGGCGCTGCTGCTTCGGCTTTTGTTGGCCTCCGCAGCCCGCCGATTTGCCCTATCATAGCGGGTTGGTATTGCACAATAGTCCCCGCAGCATACCGGCTTAAGAAGTCTGCCCGCCTGCGACCCTCTCTCAATCCACTGGGAACTTATGAAGTCACACGGCAGTGAAGCAATCGTGGTTCTACAAGGGTACCCTGGTGCGAATTCAAACTATCCGACCCTCATCCCGGCATTCTGCCAGAAAAAAATAAAGGCCCGCTGCCCGTGTCCAAATCATCCCGGCTTAAGCTTAATGCATGGCCAACCAACAGCGATCTGTCACCTACGCGGTGAACCTTCTACCTATTCGTCGCAGAACACGCCACCCCTAACGTCCGTTGGGAAGTTCTCGCTTCGCTACTACTGCATCACCATTTTGCTGTCGCTTGACTGCCAACAAGCGGACGAAGTCTACGTGTTGCATGCAGAATCACCGAACGGCGTCTGGTGAATTGTATTCCAGCCAAGTGTGACCGATTTTTCAGACATCGTCTGAAAAATTGAAGTCAGCCGTTGCGCACTGCCCGTTGTCAAAAATTTGCGGATGGAGGTCAAAAGCTTGGCCAGCCGCACGGACCCGGCTCCTGCCTGGTGCTTCCTGGAGGGCTGCTCGCGGTTCAATGAACCGAAATGAGGGACAAGTTGATCGACAATCGACTATCATGGTGAACGCTGGCGCCAATCGTTTGGGCCTTTGCGATTTGGCAGACAGTGTCTGCCGAATTTGGCGAATCTCGGTTCCGCATTGATCGTTGCCAGCGCGATCAGGACAGGCGTATGGGTTTGATGTGAGCGATCAGGCCACGATCAAAGTCAGCTTTTCGTTCTACCCCGCCGACGTTCGGGCGCTGAACGCTTGTGTGGCCGGGCTGTGCAGAGCAGGGCTGCCTGTGCGCGGCGGCACGGTGGTGCGTGCATTGCTCCATTTCACGTCAGTGAATGAGATGTTTGCCCATGCGGTGCTGCTAGCCAAGGCCTACGAAAAGAACGCTGGCCCACGCGAGACCGATTACGTGGCCGGTCATCCGACGGTCGATTTGCCGCCCGATTTGGTAAAAAAGCTCGACGGCGTCGTAACCGAATTAGCCGCGAAAGAGATCCCTGCCAACCGGGCGTTCGTGGTGCGGGCCGTGCTCAGGGCCGCACCCGAAACGGAGACCTTGGCGCCGGCCGTGAGGAAGTACCTTAAGGCGTTCCCTCCAAGACCGCGTGGATGGGCTGCCCGCAAGGCTCGGCCAAGCCGGAAGCCGTGACACCAGGGCAAAGTCGCGGATGGAATCAGTAGTTGTCCCGGGCGATTTTCGGTCCCCGGCGACCCGGCGGCAGCGGTGCCGGGACCGGAAGTGCGACCGCGGAGGGCCCAGGAAAGCTCGGAGCGGTCGCCGTCGGGCGATGGGGCGTCTCTGTCCGGAGGCGGGTCTGCTCCCGCAAGATCTCGGCTTGCGCAAAGGTCCGGCGGCAAAAAGCGCCCACGCCGGCGGGCGAGATCTTCACTCCTTGCCTGGTCAGGGCCGCTGCGATCTGTTCATAGCTCGCGGCCTTCGCCCGCCAGATGAGCAATACCTCCCGGAAGGGCGCCAGCTTCCCGCGAGCGTGTTCCGCGGGCTCATAGCGCTTGGCTTCGTCCATCAAGCGGGCGTGCAGGTCGGCATGGTCCATTAGCGGTGTATGTTACTATCATATGGGTTTGAGTAAAGCACGAAGTAATGCCAAGAGCAGCAACAAGGTCGTCGTTTGGTGGCGGAGTGGTCTCGGTGAAGCCGGACCGTTCTAACGGACGTTAGGGGTGGCGTGTGCACGCTTGTATAGGTAGAAGGTGGCGGCGGATGCCGCTCATTCAATTGGGGATTTGATCTCGTCTTGGTCATAGACGGTCGGTGGCGGAAGGGTCACCCGGGACTTGTTTGAGGCATTTATTGACATGTGATCAGCAATTATTACTCGCGTTCGTATGGGTAAATGGTATGGGGATGACATGGTCAGATTCGATGAACCCTGTTTCGTGATGCTAGGTGCGTTCGGGTATTACCGCGGTTACATGGTCATAAGTGACCATCTGACGCAGAGGGGTCAGTCGGGAATAGCTTGCCGAGCATGAATCGACTGAATCGAGAGCAGACCCCGTGGACTGGCGCCGTGGCGCCGGCGGCGCGGTTTTGCGGGACGGACAGTGTCGCCGACCTGCTCAAGGACTGCGCCCGGATGGGGCTCCTGGACGAGTTGCGCGCCACCCTAGGGCTGGAGGCCAGGCCCGACCAGCGTGCGGCCCTGCGCGCGGTGCGCGATCTGGTCTATGAGCTGGCCGGGGCCAGGAACCGCGATCTAGCAGTGGACGTGCTGATTCATGCCACGGGGATCGCCGAGTTCGACCAGTTGAGCCTGCGGGACTACGCCCGCAAGCACGGGCTTTCCCACGAGGGATTCCGGAAGCAAGTCGCGGCCATGCAGCAGCGCTTGAACCTGCCCCGCCGAGCCATCCAGCAATCCGATGCGAACTGACGTGCAGCAACTCGTGGCGGAATTGCCCGGCAGCGGGATCGCCCACGCCGACCGGCTTGGTCTGGCGTTGGCCCCACATCTTGACCAAGTGGAATGGCGCGGTCTTGTGACCCACCTTGCTCGCCTGACCCGCACGACCACCGGGGCGAGGCAAACCCTGACCGCCTGGCTGGGTGACGCGCTCGCCTACGGCGAAGTCCGCTACCGCGGCCGGATTGTCACCTGCGCCGGCGAGGCCGGCCTCGAGCCGGGCACGTTGCGCAACGCCAAGATGGTCTGCTCCCGCATCCCTGTGTCATGTCGCCATGACGCTTTGAGCTGGTCCCATCACTGCGAGGTAGGACTCGCCTTTGCTGATCCTGCCGAGATCGAGGACTGGCTGACGCTGGCGGAACGGGAGAAACTATCGACTGCCGGACTCCGCAAACGCATTCGGACGCATATTGCCGGCCGGCGCCAGAACCAGGGTCCTGCGGTTCTCTCCGGATCGGTGGAAGCCTTTGAACTGCTGCGGGAGCTGCGGGCTGCATGCCGCACGCTCGATCAACGCCGCGACGTCTGGCGGAGATGGCCGCCCAACACCGCCCAAATGGCGCTGCAGGAGGCGAAGTCGTTGGCGGATTTTATCGACCGCCTTCGGGCTTGCGCCCTCGGAAGCTCGTCCGCTCCGCCGCGGGATATTCAGGATAATTAGTGGCGCCGGGCCGGCCGGCGACCCGGCGATCAGCCGCGAGCCGGTACCTTAAGTTTGGTGCGGATGTGAACCTCAACCTCGGCGCAATCGTAATAGACGAAGTGACCGACCTTGTGGGAAGGGATGCGCCGGAGTTTGGTCCATTCGCGTAGCGTGCGGATCGACGGCTCCTTGCCTGCGGGGAATATCCCGCATTGGCGCAGACCCGTAATGTCGGTGAGCTGGCTGCTGATAGTGGTGCTTAGTGGCGTTTCCATGCCACTAGTTGCGCGTCAACCGGCCGGGATCTGCCTCTGCTGGCGGATTGCGTCTAAATAAGCAGGCTATTGTGCGCAAGCAGCTTGCGCATGTCGGCTACGCGCTGGTGGGCTTGCGTCTAAATAAGCTCAGGCCCAAAACGGGAGATAGCTTCGATAACGCATCGAAGTCGCACTGGGGTCGGCCAACTTGATCTTACCTGCGGCGACCGATTCGCGGATAATCCGGGACACAGTCTCGGCTCTCTTTTCAGGGAGCTTGAAACGAGCGCGCAAGCTTTGGTTTGTCATCCGTTCATTTGTCACGTACCGGAGGCAGCAATGCTGATAGCAGGCGCGCACCCGGTCGTTGCCGTCCATGTCATCAACCTCTTTGTGGGCGAACAGTACGGCCGTGGTTCGCCGCTCGCTCACTCGGAAATCGGGGGCAGGCAACTGAAAGACCTCCGACGCCTGCACCACTTTGTCGATCCCGCTGCCTTTTTCTTCACAGATGCCCAGCCGGCGCATGAGGTCGGCGAGACTCTCGTTGCGAGACTGATATTCGTCGATGAACCGATCCGGCGAAATGAAAGGCTGACCCGGATTCGAAATCTCCATCCGGTCGGCATAGATCTCCACCATGACCGACGCGCCGCTCTCCGTGAAGTCCTGATGGATCAAGGCGTTCGCGACGAGTTCGCGCACCGCCACTTCGGGAAACATTTTCACTTCCTGCCGCAGCGCCTGGCCAATGACTTCATTGGCCGGAATCTGCGCATTGATAAATTCGATCAACCCTTGGAAATCGGCAGCATAGCCCTTCGTCCGCGGCACTTCCGGCCGCGCTTTTAGCTTGCCGGTGCCTTCATACACGACGACACGCGGCGCTTTGCGCGCGAGGTGATCAAGCTCGTCGAGTTTCTTGGCGAAGAGTAGCGCTCCAAGCCGGGTGATCGTCCAACCGTCGCCGATGCGTCCGATAAGTTTTCCCCGCGCCAACCGATCCAGTACCGCCTCGCGAGTCCCCGGATATGGCAGCCGCAGGAGATCGAAATAGGTTTGGGTATCGAGCAAACGGACCACATCGTCTGCGCCGCACCCGGCGAGCGCTGGCTGAGCGAACCAGTCGGGCTGACCTTCCTGGAAAATCGCTCGCAAGCGGTCTTCCGTCATTGGCACCAGATCGTCGGTGGATCGCATCAGATAAGCCCCTTCGAATTGATAGGCTGTGCCGGCCGGTCGCGGCGGGATGTGCAGGATGACGACGCGGCCGGCCGGATGCATCAGTTCTTCGACATCCACGCGAAACCGTAGCTTGATGAAAATCTTGCTGGCCAAGTCTGCGGCCTGTGGAAACGCGGCCGTGCCGACCACCTGACGCGGCGCTCTATCTGAGATGCCCAGCACGAGCTTGCCGCCGCCTTCGTTCGCCAGGGCGACGCAATAGCGATAGACCTTCGTGAGATCGTATTGGTTTTTCGCCTCCTTGAACTCTAAGTGTTCGCTCTCGCGTGGCGTGCTCATCCAGCGTTCCAACTCTTGAATCGTGGTGCTCATACGCTCATGGGTTCGTTGCTCAGAAGGATTCGAACGGTCGTGAACCTTTGGCTTTTCAACGGCAAAGACCATCCCTAAACGGCAATAGGCATCCGCTCTGTCGGCACGGGCAACGCGACGATGCCCGCGCCTGTCTGGTGCTGCGGCGTGATGCTGAAAAACTGTTCCGCCTCCTCTTTGCTCTTCAGGTCAAGATAATGCCGGCGGATAATGCTCTCGGAATTGCCCGCTTGTAGGGCCGCCTCGCCGATGGAACGGAACTTGGCGACGAACATCGAGATAAAGGTGTGGCGCATGATATCGTGTGTGAGGTTGAATTTCTCGACGGCCTTCTCGCGGAGATGCTGGAGGTTCGTGGGGATGATCGGGAATTTCTTCAAAGGGTAGGCGCGGAGCCAGGCAGCGAGATTCGGCTGAATCGTCACCATGCGAGGCTCGCGCACCTTGGAAACTTCGCCGTCGATGCGAATGATGCCCTCGGCGAGCTTCACGTGTTCAGGTTTGAGCCGGAGGATTTCGCCGGTGCGGAGGCAGGGCCGCATGCCGGCGAACAGGCAGAGCGCGAAAAACGGCACCGCAGCCGGATGATTCGTTTCGACGAACTCCATCATTTCTTTCGCCTGTGCCGCGGTAAGCGTGGCCGCGCCACCTCGCCGCCGACGAATCCGATGCGCCGGGATTTTGGCAAGCGGGTTTTCGGCGATCCAGTCACGTTGCAGCGCAAACTTGAGAAAGGCAGAGACCACACCGCGCCGGTTGTTGAAGGTTTTGTGGGTCGCCCGGCGGGCTTCAAAATACCCGATGAGTCTTGCCCCGGTCAGTTCCGCCACGGAGGCACCGGGGAAGTGCCGTTGCAGGCGCTTGAGATCACGCTTTACCCGGGTCAAATATGGCTCGGAAAGCAGATCTTGTTCGCGTTCGTGATCCTTGACGGTGAGGAATTCCGCGACGGCTTCCGACAGAAGCTTTTGCGTGACTGGCTCGCGATAGTTGGCGAGCGCGAATTCGACGTAGAACATCAGCGAATGCGGACGACCGTCCAGCCGGCGAAATACCGCCTCGGCGTCATGGAGTTGATCTTCTGTCAGCCGCGTGGCGGCAGTGCGGATGCCGGTTTCGCCTTGGAGGCGCTGGATTTCGAGGACTTGGCACTCGGCTTCGGCCTCTGGACGAGTCGGGAAGTTTTTACGAATGCGTTTGCCGTTCAACCAGCCGGAAACACGGAAGACGACCTCCCCGGAGGGATTCGTGAACTCTGATATAACGAACGCTGTGGCTTGCTTCATGACCGATTTGCCACGTCAACTGGCAAATCGGTTGTCGGGAGTGCCTCCTCAGAGGAGGAAAACTGGCGGAGAGGGAGGGATTCGAACCCTCGGTACGGTTAACCCATACACATGATTTCCAACCAGACCTTTTCGACACACTCCAACACCTGTTGCGGTTAATGGTTTGGAGCGGCTCGGGCGATGTTGGTGGGACGGGGTTGTTGGGTTGGTCAGACTTGGAGTTGGTTCATTCAACGACACAAGTAGATTGGGCTAACGCAAAGGTCAGCGACGGGAGCCAACCTCCAATGACGCTCGGATTGCCCTCTGAGCGAAACGGCTGACTCTCGTTCGCTGCACCGTCCGGTTAGCTGACTTTGGTTTCACTCTTCGATTTCGTCATCTCGGCACTTCGGACGATGATGAACGCTATCAGGGCGCAAATGAAAAAGACCAGCAGCGCCTGGGCGAGGCCCTGGAGCGACCCGATGACTGTCCGGTAAACCTCAAGAACCCAACGCTCATTCGTGAGTTGGTTGATGGTTGGCGCATTGATGTACTTCTCCAGGTCCCGAATCCGCACCCCGCTCGAAATGCCAACGACGTACAGTGCAAACATCAGGTAGCGACCCCAAACTGTACTAACCTCGTCAGCAATGATCCGCTTCAGTATCTGGTCCGCGGGCTTTTTGAATACCAGGGCGACGATGGCGGAAATCGCCGTGGCAACCAGGAACGTGACGATAAGTAGCGTGAGAAACATACGGCCCCCTTTGTTGTTTGTTATGCGCAGTGATGCCGCCTGACAGTGGTATCAGGCCAAATGGCGTTTATGCGGTAATTCTGCATGAGCCCCTGGTTCGGCCATCGGCGGATGGGGATGGGATTATTTTTCTGTCATGACCTTTTCGTTTACCGGGATTCTTGACGGCTTCTTTTTCAGGAAATAGCTGAGCATAAAAAGTCCCCCGATAAGAATAAACGGCAACGTGATCATCAGGATGATCCCTAAGCTCATCATGACCGAATGATTCCTGTGGTAGTTCATGTTGTAGACAACCGGGCTAAAGCCAATTCCCAGCAGGATGAAAAAAATCCCCCCGATCAGTTCCCATTTCCAGGCGATGATAAGAAGAGCTGCCAGGATGTAAGTCGGTATCAGGTGAATGAGCAAGCGGCCGATCTGTTGCCCGATGGTCAGGTGTGGGGCAAAAGAATCCAATGCAAACATGCTGATAAACAGGATGGCCAGTATGCAAAGTATCCGTGGTATCCAGTGAACAATTTTAATGTTTGGTTTCATAGATCGAATGGTTCGCAAGCAGTGTAGCGGAATTTTGCGACGAAGCGTTAATCGATAAAACTGATGCGCCCCATCGATTGGCATGACGTTCAACCCCCATCACACGGGCGACCACCTGGCCGAAATGGTGCGTATTTTGGGGCATTGATGGATCCGATGCGGCGCATTGGGTTTTTCAATTAACGCCTCGACGGCCTGGCTGGTAGACTCCGCACCAGCCAAGGGGACATCCATCAAAGAGACTTCACTCAGCATTCAATTTCTGACTTCGAAAACCCTAATTGGAGGCTAACGAGCTATGACTACCTACATGAAAGTTGTGATTTGCTCCGTTCTTGCGTTTCTCGTCCCGATTGTCGGCATTGTGGCAGGGGAGCTGGGTGAGCACATCAGGTGGATACCATATGGCGGGATCGTGTGTGGTGGTCTGGCGATGACTCTGTATTGCGCCATCGTCCAGTTCTGCGTCGCACGTAAGGGTCATGGGCTTGCGGCGAATTGGCCCGCCTTGGTCGCCATGCTGCTGCCTTTGACGGTTCTGCTGGTCTTCACTAGTCTGGTCGTTTGGAAAAAACATCCGGACAACATCCTGACCAATGGATTGCCAATGTTGATTTCCGGCTATCTCGGGAGTTTTCTCGGGGTCGTTTTGGCTGCGCGGGTGAAACGACCGGCGGACGCAAACACTGCACAACGCTGAAAGATTTATGAGAGCCGTCCTCCCAAGCCCACTTCGACTAATCAGCATCGGCGGAGTTCTTCTTATGGCCGCGCTTACGTCTGGATGCGCCACGATCACGAAAAGCGAAAGTCAACCGGTTGCGTTCAGCTCCGAGCCTCAAGGCGCGATCGTGTCGATTAACGGCGTGCCGAGTGGCATCACGCCGGTCACCATCATGATCGAGCGCAAATATGGAGACCAAATGGGTGCGATGGCGCTCGACGGATACCAGACCGAGCAATTCAAACTCCAGAAGCACGTAGCCGGAATGACCTTCGGTAACATCATTTTCAATCCGGCCATTGCAGTGATCGGCGTCGGCGTGGACGTCGCCACGGGCAAGGCCACCAATTATCAGGAATCCGTGCAGGTGAAACTGATTCCAGTGCCGGGTAAGCCCGACGTCGCGAAAACAACCATGAAAGATTTATGAGAGCTATCCTCCTATTGTTCCTCCTCCCATCCTTGGCGTTCGCAGCCGGCGGCAGCCCTGACCTCGCGGAATTGAGGAAAACTGCCGAAAGCGGCGATGCCGCGGCGCAATTTTCGCTCGGTGAAATATATCGCAACGGCGCCGGCACATTTGTTCCGCAGGACTTAACTGAAGGGCTCAAATGGTGTCGCAAGGCTGCCGAGCAGGGCTACGCCCCCGCTCAGTACATCCTCGGCCGGGCTTATCGCAACGGCGCCGGCGTTCGGACGGACTTCACTGAAGAGCTCAAATGGTGTCGCAAGGCTGCCGAGCAGGGCTACGCTCCCGCTCAGTTCGACCTCGGCAGGGCTTATCGAGACGGAAACCCCGGCATTCCGAAGGACAGGGCTCAAGCAGCCACATGGTTTCGCAAGGCCGCCGAACAGGGTCACGCCGCCGCCCAGCACAACCTCGGCATGTTATATGAACGCGGCGACGGCGTTCGGAAGGACATGACGGAAGCGGTCAAATGGTACCTCAAGGCTGCCGAGCAGGGTGACAACGCCGCCCAGCTCGACCTCGGCAGGGCTTATTGCAGGGGCGACGGCGTTCCGAAGGATATGACGGAAGCGCTCAAATGGTATCTCAAGGCTGCCAAGCAGGGTAACGACGCCGCTCAGTACAACATCGGCGCAACCTATTTCAAAGGCGACGGGGTGCCCATAGACGAAATCGAGGGCCTCGCTTGGATCATCCTTGCAGCCGAGAAAGGCGATAGGCACATAATTCAGCTGCGCGACATGGGGAAGCGTAAACTCGGGCCGGAGGCGGTCTTGAAGGCACAGCAGCGCAGCAAAGAACTTGCCGAAATGATCGAGGCGACGCAGCGGCCCAAATAGTTGAAACAGTTCCGCGGTTCAGCAATGCGCGGCGGTTAGTTTGTTGCTCCGGTCGAACGTGGCAAGGTCCGCCCCGCCTAACGGCGGGCGGGGGAGGAGCGTAATGCATAAAGGGGATCCCTATGCTGAGTGTCAGGCCCGCCTTCGCCAAGCCTATGGCGCGCAGCCTTCGCCCTAGGTTCTGCTAGGAGCGACCATGCCTGCGACGGTCGTGGTCGGCTGACGGATGGCCTGCCAGCCGTAGGCTTGGCGAAGGCTGGCGGAGAGGGAGGGATTGACTCGCTGTGCTCGGGGCTTCGCCCCAAACCTCCGCTCGCGCGGCGGTTTGCCCCTATCCCTCCCTCGTCGCTTCGCTCCTGCCCCACGATGCGTGGGGCCGTCATTTTTGGCGGGCCCGCCAAAAATGGCGGAGAGGGAGGGATTCGAACCCTCGGTACCCTTGCGAGTACACATGATTTCCAATCATGCACGTTAGACCACTCCGTCACCTCTCCGGAGACCCGGCCGGCGCATTTCAGGTGAACGTCGACCGCATGGCCAAGGGGCGAAATAGAGGGCAAAGCCGGTGCATGGGTCAAGGGGTTAATCCTCGGCTGACCGGGCCCGGGCGGTGGCATCCTTGGCGGCCGGAGGGTCGTGTCCAAACCCGGGAGTGGTACCGTATGCCAGTCATCGCGAGGCCCGTTCTACTGGCCAACAGAGCGCCTCGTAATGACAAACAGTACCACCCAAAACCTACTTGCGCGACCAAGGGGGGCTGGTAGCGTGACTTGATTTTTTGAGCCGCCATGGTCTCGCCGAACACCGAATTAGCCTATGACAGCAAGATCGAGGGGGATGTGATTGTTTCCCGCCTCGATGCAGTGATCAACTGGATCCGGACCAACTCGATGTGGCCCATGCCCATGGGTCTGGCTTGCTGCGCCATCGAACTCATGGCCGTGGCCGCCGCGCGCTTCGACATCGCCCGCTTCGGCGCCGAGGTGATGCGTTTTTCGCCGCGCCAGTCGGACTGCATGATTGTGGCCGGCACCGTCACCTACAAAATGGCTCCGCAAGTCCGCCGCCTTTATGACCAGATGCCGGCGCCCAAATGGGTCATCGCCATGGGTGCCTGCGCCAGCACGGGCGGCATGTATCGCAGCTATGCGGTGCTACAGGGGGTGGACCGGATCCTGCCGGTGGACGTGTACGTGAGCGGCTGCCCGCCGCGGCCCGAAGCCCTGCTCGACGCGCTCATCAAGTTGCAGGCCAAGGTCCGCCGCGAGCCGGCGGCCAAACGACTCTTCCGCACTTGACCCGTCCCCTCCACACCCGCCGATGACCGCCACCGCCGACGTCGCCACCGTGCTCAAGGAGAAGTTCCCGCAGATCACCGGGCGTGAAAGTCTCGACTGGCCGGCGTTCAACGTTCCCGGCGACCAGGCGCCGGCCGTGTTGCAGTGCCTGCGTGATGAGTGCGCCTTCGACCTGCTGGTGGATGTGACGGCGGTCGACTGGGGCGTCGGGCAGTCACCGCGCTTCACGGTGGTCTGGCACCTGCTCTCAACCACGCGCCACACCTACGTGCGCGTTGCCGCGGCTTGCGCCGACGACGCCAAGCCAAGCATGCCCAGCGTCACCGGTCTCTGGCCCGGCGCCAACTGGCACGAGCGGGAGACCTACGACATGTTCGGCATCGTTTTTACCGGCCACCCGGACCTGCGTCGCATTCTGATGTGGGAGGGTTACCCCTATTTCCCGCTGCGCAAGGAGTTCCCGCTCGCCGGCCTCGACACCAGTCTGCCTGATCCAGAGGTGGCTGACGAAACCGGCGCCAGGGTGAAACCGGCCCCCTACATGGGCGGGCCGTTCGTGGCCGCGCCCGGCGGACCGATGGACGAGGCCGAGCCCCGCGCCAAGGACCAAAGCTGGACCGAACGCCAGGAAAAACCGTCATAAGCGCCACCGCCCGCACCGCCATGACCGACGAGTACACTTTTCCTGACAATGCCGCCAAGACGGCTGCTGCGGCGGCGCCGGAGTTTCCGCCGGAGAAGATGTCCATCAGCATGGGGCCGTCGCACCCGTCGACCCACGGCGTGCTGCGCCTGCAGATGGAACTCGACGGCGAGATCGTCACCAAGGCCGATCCGGTGGTCGGCTACCTGCACCGCGGGGACGAGAAGATCGCCGAGAACATGACCTACAACCAGTTCGTGCCATACACGGACCGGTTGGACTACCTCGCGCCGCTGGCCAACAACGTCGCCTATGCCATCGCCGTCGAACGCCTCGCCCGGCTCGAGATGCCGCCGCGCTGCCAGGCGATCCGCGTGATCATTTCCGAGATGGCCCGCATCTCCTCGCACCTCATGGGCCTCGGCGCCTTCGGCATTGATGTGGGCGCCTGGACGGTGTTCCTCTACACGTTCACCGAGCGCGAAAAACTCTACCGGCTCTTCGAGGAACTCACTGGCGCGCGTTTCACCACCAGCTACACGCGCATCGGCGGAGTGGCGCGCGACGTTCCCGAGGGCTGGCCCGACCGCGTGAACGCGTTTTGCGACCAGTTCCTCCCGATTCTCGAGGAGACGCTGGCGTTGCTCACGCGCAACAAGATCTTCCTCGACCGCACGGCCGGCATCGGGGTCATTGCAAAGGAGGACGCCATCGCCTACGGCCTGACCGGGCCCAACCTGCGCGGCTGCGGCGTGCCGCTCGACCTGCGCAAGGATCGGCCCTACAGCGGCTACGAGCAGTACGAGTTCGACGTGCCCGTCGGCGCCCGGGGCGACTGCTACGACCGCTACCTCTGCCGCGGCGAGGAGATGCGCCAGTCGGTGCGGATCCTGAAGCAGGTCCTCCGGAATTTCCCCGGCGGCGAGTGGTATGCGAAGGACGCGAAGCGCATCTTTGCCCCGCCCAAGGATAAGATCCTCACGAGCATGGAGGAGCTCATCCAGAACTTCATGCTCGTCACCGAGGGACCCCAGATGCCGCCGGGGGAGGTTTATTTCGAGGCCGAAAACCCCAAGGGCGCGCTCGGCTTCTACATTGTGTCAAAGGGCGGCGGGGTGCCGTGGCGCCTGAAGATCCGCAGCCCGTCGTTCTGCAACCTCAGCATCCTCCCGAAGGTGTGCGTCGGCGCGATGCTCGCCGACATCGTCTCCATCCTCGGCTCATTCGACTTCGTGATGGGCGAATGCGACCGGTGAATTTCTCCTCCCAACCCCTGCCGTGAATCTCCAGCCTGCGACACTTCTAAAGATTGACGAGGTCATCACGCACTACCCGGTGAAACGGAGTGCGGTGCTGCCCCTGCTGCACCTCGTGCAGGAGGAGCAGGGCTGGATTTCGCCGGAAGCCGTCGAGTGGATCGCCCAAAAGCTCGAGCTGCAGCCGATTAATGTCCACGAGCTGGTCACCTTCTACCCGATGTTCCGGCAGCAGCCCATCGGCCGCCGGCATATCAAGGTCTGCCGCACCCTGTCCTGCGCGCTCGTCGGCGGCTACCAGGTCTGCGAGGAGTTCCGGAAACAGTTTGACTGCCGGCTGGGAGAAACGTCCGCGGATGGGGAGGTGACTATCGAGTTCGTCGAATGCCTCGCGAGCTGCGGCACCGGACCGGTGCTGATGATCGACGAAGAACTCCACGAAAACGTCGACGTGGCCAAGGCGCAGGCGCTGGCCGCCCGCATCAAACAGCAGGCAGCCGCGCGCGGACGCCCATGAACCCTCCGCCGTCATCTCGATGAAGCACCCTCCGGCCACCGACCTGCTTTTCACCTACGGCACGCTCCGCCGCGCCGCGGGGCACGCCGCGCACCGGCTGCTGGCCGACAGCACGGAGATCGTCGGTCATGGTTTCGTGCGTGGACGGCTTTATCAGGCGACCGATTTTCCCGTGCTCGTGCCCGATCCCCAGGGCGTCGAGGTGACCGGCGAGGTCTACCGCGTGTTTGCCCCGCAGGCGGCTTTCGTACGGCTCGACCAGTACGAGGGTTTCGACCCGTCTTCGCCCGATACGAGCGAATTCCGCCGCGACCTGGTGCAGGTCGCCATGAACGATGGCCGCACCGTCACCGCCTGGGCCTACATCTACCAGCGCCCCCTGTTCGATCTGCAGCCGATCCCGCACGGCGACTACGCGAAATACCTCCGCGAGGATGCCGGGCCCGCGCACAACTGACCACCACCATCCCACCGACGACTTTATCCGCCATGCCGCATCCCGCCGAGCACCGCCTCGTCTTCCGCCATATCGACGAGCCCGGCTACACTCCCGATCTCCCGTGCTATCTCCGGCACGGGGGCTACGAGGTGTTGCGGAAATCCGTCGCGCGCAAACCGGAGGAGCTCGTCGACGAGGTGAAGAAGTCTGGCCTGCGCGGCCGGGGCGGCGCCGGCTTTCCCTGCGGCGTCAAGTGGAGTCTGGTCGACCGCCGGAGCGGCAAGCCCGTTTACCTGATCGCCAACGCCGACGAGTCCGAACCCGGGACGTTCAAGGATCGCTACATCATCCACCAGGATCCGCACCAGCTCATCGAAGGGATCATGATCTCCTGCTGGGCGAACCAGGTGAAGCAGGCCTACATCTACATCCGTGGCGAGTTTCCTCAGGGCGCGCACATCCTCGAAGCAGCCATCGCCGAGGCGCGGGCGCAGCGGCTGGTCGGCCCGGACATCCTCGGCACCGGCTACTCGTGTGAAATCTACGTGCATCGCGGCGCCGGCGCCTACATCTGCGGCGAGGAAACCGGCCTCATCGAGTCGCTCGAGGGCAAGCGCCCGTATCCGCGCATCAAGCCGCCGTATTTCCCGGCGGTCCTCGGCCTTTATCAGTGCCCGACCATCGTCAACAACGTGGAGACCCTCTGCCACGTGAAGCACATCGCCGACATGGGCGGCGAGGCGTTTGCGAAGATCGGCACGCTCAACAACACCGGCACGCGCCTGCTCTGTGTGAGCGGCCACGTGCAGCGGCCGGGCTACTTTGAGGTCGAGTCCGGCAAGATCACGCTGGGAGAGTTGCTCAACGACCTCTGCGGCGGTCCGCCGCCCGGGCGGAAATTCAAGGCCGTCATCCCCGGCGGCTCCTCGTCGAAAATCCTCCGGTTCGGCGAGCGGTTCACAATCCGGCAGCGGGACGGCTCGACGGTCGACTGGGGCGTGGAGGACATCCCGATGGACTTCGACTCGCTGGCCGCGTGCGGCTCGATGGGCGGCTCCGGCGGCCTCATTGTGATGGACGATTCGACCGACATGGTCGCCGCGCTCGCCAACCTCAACGCCTTTTACGCCCACGAGAGCTGCGGCCAGTGCACGCCCTGCCGCGAAGGCTCGCTCTGGATGAAGAAGATCACCGCCCGCATGGTGCACGGCGACGCCCGCCCCCAGGACGGCGAGCTGCTCAAGAGCGTGGCCGACCAGATCGCCGGCCGCACCGTCTGCCCGTTCGGCGAGGCCTGCGCCTGGCCCACGCAGAGCTTCGTCCTGAAGTTCGGCGACGAGTTCACTAGCGGCGCCGAGGCCAGGAAACACCAACCCGCCGCCGGGCC
>PLMW01000042.1 GCA_003142615.1 Opitutia bacterium
ACCCACCGCGCGACCAGCGCGCTCAAGACCAAGGTCACCACCACTGACGGCGTTGTCGTGATCACGGGCGAAGCCGCCAACGATGCGGAAAAGTCCCTCGCCGGCAAACTTGCCGAGAGTATTCGCGGCGTCAAATCCGTGACCAATAACATGACGGTGAAAAACTGAGTCCCGCCCCGCTTGCCGCACCGTGGCGGCCAGATTTATCGAATTTATCGAACCCATGCGGCCAACAAGAGTTGGCCGCATGTTTTTCAGGCCAGAGCGGAAAACGAACCCAATCTGTAAATCATCCAACCCTCGATCCGATGAACAATGTTCTCTGCCTCGTGCAGGCCGCCCGCACTTTCTCCGATCCGGGTCCCGACCTGTACCCGGATCAGATGCTCTCCGAATTGCTGGTCTTGCATGATGAGATGATCATGCAGCTTCACTTCGAATGCCTGGAAGTCGTCGGCAGCGCCGATTTTCGCACGGGCATGATCGATCAGCATGATTCGTCATCACCCGCGAAGCCAGTTCCGATGTGGAAAAATCTCCTGTCAGGAGGTTCACCCAAGGCGTGCGCGGTGTGAAGGCGGGCAGCAACAATCCACGCCGGAAAATTCCTTGCATCTGTCATGCATCCAAAAATCAAAAGTCGTCCTGCAGGTGGGCAAACCTCGGTCAGCACCGTAAAACCTCCGATGTTTCACGACGTGACCAACCTGACGGCTTCGGCCAATGCAGCCTCGCGGCGTCACATGATCGCCACGCAACCCGCGTCGGGCACCGCGAACCACGCACGACATCATGTGTCCCGGCATGCGCAATCGTAACGACGAGTTGCCTTCGCGGATCGAAATCATTCCAGCCCAACCCTCACTCCAACCCGTAATCATCCAATTCCATGTTAAGCTACGCCTTCACCTTCCTCATCATCGCCCTGATCGCGGGCGTCCTCGGCTTCGGTGTCATCGCGGGCACCGCCGCCACGATCGCCAAGGTGCTCTTCCTTGTCTTCCTCGTGCTGTTTGGGCTCTCGCTGCTCTTCGGCAGGAAACCGACTATTTGAACCGAAAACCCCGCCCGACCCAACCGACTTTCCATCCGTCACAACCCATCCACCTCCCTTACTCATGAAAAATAACAAAGATACCGCCCAAACGCCCAAGGAACTCCTTCACGATCTGCAAGCGCTCGTCGCCGAGGCCGAGGCCATGATTGCCGACTCCGTGACCGAACATTCGGCCGAGGCCATCGATTCATTGCGCTCGCGCTTCGTCGCCGCGCAGGAGCGCTGCGCCGATGCCTACGCCGGGGCGCGGAAGAAGGTCATCGCCGGGGCCAAATACACCGACGAGACCATCCGCGCGAACCCCTACCAGTCGCTGGCCATCGCGGCCGGCCTCGGCCTCCTCGTCGGGGTGCTCCTGGGCCGCCGCAGCAAATAACCGGTCCCGCCATGGAAACGGGCACACCCGCTCCCACGGGTTACCTCAGTTCGCTCCGATCGCTCGGTGAGGGTTTACTGGCAAGTGTGCAGGACCGGCTCGAGCTGTTCACAGTCGAGCTGCAGGAGGAGAAATTCCGCCTGATCCAGACTTTCATCTGGATCAGCGCGGCCGTTTTTACGGGCATGATGGCGATCACGTTCGCCAGCCTCACGCTGGTGTATCTCTTCTGGGAAAGCGCCCGCCTCGCCGTGCTCGGCGGGCTGACGGTACTCTATGCCGGGGCGCTGGTGGTGATCATTATCGCGTTTCGCCGCTACCTCGCGCGCCAGCCAAGCCCGTTCGCGGCCACGTTGCACGAAATCGGGGAAGACCGCGTATGTATCCGGACCGAGAGCTGACCCGGCTCGCCGCCTACAAGGCCGCGCTGCGGCGGGGCATTGCCCTCCGCCGCGCCCAATGCGCAGTGGCCGCGGCCCGGGTGGCGCAGCCCTTGGAGTGGCTGGACCGGATGCTGGCATTCTGGCGGCGGCTCTCGCCGTTCGTCAAATTCGCCGCGCTGCCGCTCGGCTTCCTGCTGAAACGCTCGCTCGCGCCGCGCACCCGCGTCCTGGGCACACTGCTCCGCTGGGGACCGCCCGTGCTCGGCGCGGTGTGGAGTCTGACCGGGGCGCGCGACCGCTCCGACCACGGTTGACCGGCCGGCAGTTGAGGCAGGATCGCGTGCCGCATGAAAACGTTGCTGCTCGTTTGCTACTTTGCGACCTGGGGATTCATCCCGCATCTGCTGCTGCTCAAAAAGCGCCCCGCCGCCACGCTCGCCTGGCTTTGGGCCATCGTCTTCATCCCGCTGCTGGGCGCGTTCGCGTATTTCGCGATCGGCACCGACCGGCTGAAGCGCCAGCGGCTCAAGCGGCGGAATCTTTTTTCCGCGCGGGCCTCGCGTCAGCGGGTCCCCGCCAGCACCACGGATGACGCCACCACTCTTCTCGTGCAGGCGCTGCCGCGCCGGGACCGCCAGTTCCTGCAACTGCTATCCCGCATCAACCAGCTTCCCGTCAGCTCCGTGGAAAGCCTCCGCATCTTGCGCAACGCGCGGGAATTTTATCCCGCGCTCGAGATGCGGATCCGGGAGGCGGTCCACCATGTCCACCTTGAGTTTTATATCTGGCAGGGCGACAAAACAGGCGCGAGATTCCTGCAGCTTCTGACCGAGGCCGTCCGGCGCGGCGTCATTGTGCGCCTGCTCCTCGATGGCGTGGGTTCGCACGGCTTTGCGGAGAACCTGCTCGCAGAATACAAGCAGGCCGGCGGGCATTTTTCCTGGTTCCAAAGCCTGGACCCCAAGCGCATGCGCTTCTTCATGAACCTGCGAAACCACCGCAAGCTGCAGATCATCGACGGCGTGGTCGCGTTCGTAGGCGGCATGAACATCGGGTGCGAACATGAAGGTCTCGATGCCGCGCTCGGCGACTGGCGCGATGTGCAGGTGGAGGCCACTGGCTCCGTGGCGTGCGAATTGCAGGAGGTTTTCGCCGACGACTGGTTTTTCGCCACCGGCGAAAAAATCTCCGAACCCGGCTTTTATCCGGTACACCCCGGGCCTCCCCGGCAGCCCGTGCATATCGTGCTGGGCGGGCCAGACCGCCGGAATGAGCCCATCAGCAAGTCCCTCGTCAGTCTCCTCAACGAGGCGAGTGACCGGGTCTGGATCGCCACCGGTTACTTCGTGCCCGACGACATTGTGCTCACGGCGCTGGAGCTGGCGGCCAGCCGGGGCGTCGATGTGCGGCTGCTCATCTCCGCAAAAACCGATCACCCGTGGCTCGTTACCGTCGGCCGCTCCTACTACGGCCATTTGCTGGCCGCCGGCGTACGTATCTTCGAATACTCGGCCGGGATCCACCATGCGAAGATCGCACTGGCCGATGCGCACTGGGCGATGGTTGGCTCGGCGAATCTCGACTACCGGTCGATGCGACTGAACTTCGAGCTCAATCTGCTCTTCCATTCGCGAGAGCGCAACGGGGAGCTCGCCCGCATCCTCGAGCAGGATTTTGATCACTGCCAGGAAATCGATCCGGTGGTTTTTTCGCACCGGCCGTTCCGGCAGAAATTCGCCGAAGCCGCGCTCCGGCCCCTGTCGCCCATGTTGTGAGCAGCGCTCCGGTCAGCAGGTGGTCCCGGTAGCACAACACCCCATTCCTTCCGGCCTGTTTAGCGGATAGTCTAGGATGATCGTCATGGTCGCGCTAATTTCCCCTTCCGTCTCTGCCCCGTCCCCGCGCCCCGCCGCTGATTGCGCCGTCCGCACCGCTGTGTCCCGCCAGGCGGCGCTGCTCGACGCCGCACTGGTGTGCCGTTTCAACGCCGGAGACCAAGCAGCTTTCGTGGAGATCGTCTCGCGCTATCGCGGAAAGATGTTCTCCATCGCGCTCCGCCATCTCCGCAACCACGCCGACGCCGAGGAGATCGCCCAGGACACCTTCATCCGCGCGTACCGCGGCCTGGCGCGTTTCCGCGGCGATTCCTCGCTTGCCAGTTGGCTGCACCGCATCGCCTTCAATCTCTCGCGCAACCGCTATCGGTATTTTTTCCGCCGCCACCGCCACGAGACCCTCTCGTTTGACTGCGCGCTCAGTGACGACAGCAAAGCGACCATCGCGGATCTCGTCGCCAGCGATGTCCCCGACCCCGCGCGTGAGGCGGCGAACCGCGAATTTTTCGCGTACGTCACGGTGTGCATGGAGAAACTCAGCACCCATCAGCGTGAAATTCTCACGCTGCGCAATCTCTTGCACTACTCCTATGGAGAAATCGCCGTAACCCTCGGCCTCAGCCGGGGCACGGTGAAGAGCCGCATTACCCGCGCCCGCAAAAATCTTCGCGGGCTTCTCGCCGAGACGTATGCCGGGTTCGAGCCGGGCACCTCGCCTTCTTTCCAGTGGTTTGAATCCAGCCGGTCCTCCGGCCGCCTGGATGTCGCCTATGCTTGAGCGCCCCGGGGTCGGACTCTCCGCGCGTTTCAGCCGCACGGCGTTCGGCCCCCGGAGTTGATCGATCGGTCAGCGGACTTTCATTTCGACGGCATGCTCCTGGCCATCGTCCCGGAGGGGAATGGTCTTTCCGGATATTTCCTGTCCATCGAGGGAGAGCAGATTCGCGTCGGCCGAATCAGCGGCGAGCCGGGTGATGGTGATGTGATAAACCGTCTGCCGGTAGCGGTAATGGATTTTGAAGGTCGCCCAAGTTTTCGGCAAACGGGGGGCCAGACGCAATTGATCGCCCTCCAGGTTCACGCCCAGCAGGGTTTCGATCAGCAGCCGGTACATCCAGCCGGCTGAACCCGTGTACCAGGTCCAACCGCCCCGGCCCAGGTGCGGGGCGACCGCATAAACGTCCGCGGCGACGACGTACGGCTCAACTTTGTAGATGGCGATTTGCCGGGGTGTCCCGCCGTGATGGATGGGATTGAGCAGCGCGAAGAGTTCCCACGCGCGTTCGCTTTCTCCCATGAGCGCGAAGGCCATGGCGGTCCAAATCGCGGCGTGGGTGTATTGGCCGCCGTTCTCGCGCACGCCAGGAATGTAACCTTTGATGTAACCGGGATTGAGCGGAGATTTGTCGAAGGGCGGATCAAACAATTGAATCAGTCCGGCGTCGCGGCGGACGAGGCGCTGATCCACGGATTGCATCGCCTGGCGCGAGCGGGGCGGATCGCCGGCGCCGCTGATCACCGACCAGCTTTGCGGCAGGGAATCGATCTGACATTCCGGATTGGCCTGGGAGCCGAGCGGTTCGCCGTTGTCGAAGTAGGCGCGGCGATACCACTGGCCGTCCCAGGCGTGTTGCTCGATGTTCTGTTGCAGTTGTCGTGCTTGGGCGAGGCAGCGTTCGGCAAAAACGGGATCATGGTGCGCGCGCGCCAGTTGGGCAAACTGGGTGAGCACGTTGTAAAGAAAGAAGGCCAGCCAGACACTTTCACCGCGTCCCTGGTTTCCCACTCGATTCATGCCATCATTCCAGTCGCCGCAACCGATCAGCGGCAGACCGTGCTCGCCGAATTTCAGTCCGCGCTCAATGGCGCGGACGCCATGTTCGTAGAGCGTGGCCGACTCTTCGGAGTGAGTCGGCAGATCATAGTAAGCCTCCTCCTCCGGCTTGACCGGCCGGCCCTCGAGGAAATGAATCTTTTCATCAAGCACGCCGGTGTCGGCGACACACGAAACGTAACGGCAGATCACGTATGGCAGCCACAGGTAGTCGTCGGAAATACGTGTCCGCACGCCGCGCCCGGCCGGTGGATGCCACCAATGCTGCACATCGCCTTCGCGGAATTGATGCGCGGCGGCGCGGAGCAGATGCTCGCGGGTGAGGGCCGGTTCGGCATGCACCAGCGCCATCACGTCCTGCAATTGGTCGCGGAACCCGTAGGCGCCGCCGGATTGATAAAACCCCGTCCGGCCCCAGACCCGGCCGCTCAGGGTCTGATACAACAGCCAGCCGTTCGCCATCACATTCACGGCGGGATCGGGCGTATCCACGTTCACCGCGCCAAGGGTTCGATTCCAATAGGACCAGACCCCTTCGAGCGCAACGCGGCTGGCGTCCGCCCGGCGAAAACGTTGGATCAGGTTCTGCACCTCCCCCGCGTTCCGACCGACCCCGAGGCGAAAATTCGTTTCTCGTTCCTGCCCATCCGGCAAATCGAAGGCGACTTGGACCGCGCCGCAAGGATCCAGCCCCGCGCCGACTTTGCCGGAAAGGCGCGCGCGTTTCAACGCCGCCGGCTGCGACAAGCTTCCGTTCCTGCCCAGAAATTCCTTTCGATCCCCGGTGAGGGTGCGCGTCCCATCGTTGACATCGATGAACGCGATGCGATCGGGGAATTCGGTGTTGTAATAATTGCGCGCCAGCAACGCGCCGGTGTTGAGGTCCACTTCGGTTTGCACGTGCAGCAGGTTTTTCTGCCGCAGGTCGCCCAGCACCCATTCCCAGTAGCCGGTGACCGACACGCGGCGCGGACGCCCCGAAACGTTGCGCAATTTCAAGACCGTGAACTTCACCGGCGCGTCCATCGCCACATAGATCCACAACTCGCAGGCGATGCCATTCTCGGTGTGTTCGAACACGGTGTAGCCGAAGCCATGGCGGATGACATAGGGCATCGCGCCCCGCGCGGGCAAAGGCGTCGGCGACCAGAACTGACCGGTCTGCTCATCGCGAATGTAAAGGGCCTCCCCGGTGGTGTCTTGGACGGGATCGTTGCTCCAGGACGTCAATCGAAATTCATGGGCGTTCTCCCCCCAGGTGTACGCGCCGCCGCTTTCCGAAACGACCGTGCCAAAAGACGGATTGGCGAGCACGTTGACCCACGGGGCGGGAGTCATCTGCCCGGCCTGGAGGGTGATGACATACTCGTGCCCGTCGCGGGTAAAGCCGCCGAGGCCGTTCTGGAAGATCAGCTCCCGCGGAGGGACCGGCTTGGGTGCATCGGGCCACGCGGAGCGAGTGGGCGTCAGGGCCGGGACCAACGGTTCCAGCACGCTCCGCCGTTCCAGTTGCTCCGCCAAGGTTCCAGTTTCGTCATCCAGGACAATCCGCGCCACGGATTGCAGCAGCACGCGATCGTCGTTGGGAATTTGTTCGAGGCGCCGGACGAAGATGCCACCCGGCTTGTCCAGCATTTGCGCTTCAATCCCCGAAGCAATCAGACTGGTGATTTGGTCGTGCAAGGACTGGCGGTAAACCGAAACGTTTTCGTTCAAAATAACCAGTTCGCCCGCCAGCCCCTTCACGCGCCAGTAAGCGTGCGCCTGGATCAGCTGCCGAACGATCTCGATCTTCTCCGTGTCGCTGATGCGGAGCAGGACGAGCGGCACGTCGCCCGAAATGCCATAACTCCAAAGGCCGCTTTGGCCGCGCCGGCTGTTGCGCAGCACGCTGGGGTTGGCCCGACGGGCGGGGTCGGCATAAATCAACGCGCTGGCCAGCCGGCCGTAGAGTTGGGCCTCCCCCTCCGTGGCATTGAGATGGCGCAAGGTCACCTGGCTGTGGGTCCACGCCAGATCGAAGGCGCGGTCAGCCATGCGGGAGCTTTGATATTTTTCCACATGCGCCAGCGCGGCTTCCCGGCTTTCTGTCACGCCAAAAACCAGGTCGATGATGGCGGTTTCATGGGGCGGCAAAGAGACCGTGCGCCGCAGCGCAATGATGGGATCGAGCATGGAACCCACGGTGTTGGACAATGGCGTAATGCTCTGCATCGCGGCAGGGTTGGCCAAGGTTCCGCCGCGTCCGACAAATCTTAAGCGATCGGTTTCGCAGGAGATTTCCCCCTGTTCACCACCTTGACCCACCATGAGATGCAGCAACCACGGCGGTTTTTCTTCCTGGGAACGGGCGCGGCGGGTGCAGAGAATGGCGGAAGATTTTCGCGCAAATTCTGTTTGCACGAAGAGATTGCTGAAAGCGGGATGCGCCGCGTCCGCGGCCGGCATCGCGAGCACCACTTCCGCGTAACTGGTCAATTCGATGGCGCGCGCCACGGGTGAACGATTGGTGATCGTGATGCGCCGCAACTCCACGTCGTCTTCCGGCGACACGCTGATCTCGGTGTGGATTTCGAGGCCGGCATGACGTTGCCGAAACTCCGCGCTCGCCTGCGTGAAGATGGCTTCGTAACCTTTCGCCGCGCGCAAGGTGGGTTGATACGCGGTGGACCAGAATTCTCCCGTCGCCAGATCGCGCAGATAAACAAACGTTCCCCAGCAATCGCGCGTGGCATCTTCGCGCCAGCGGGTGACCGCCAGATCGCGCCAGCGACTGTAGCCGCCGCCGGCGCTGCTGATGACGACATGATAGCGACCGTTGGACAAAAGATGAACCTCCGGTGCCGGTGGTGTGGGATTCGTGAAAACACGCATCACGCTTTCGCCTTCGCCAGAAAGCGTTCGCGATGTCTCCAGGGTCAAATCTTCGGCGAACACGCTCGCGGCGGTCTTGGGCACCCGCTCCTGCAACAGCAAGTCCGCCGCCTTGAGCAACGGACAGGCCATGAAGCGCCGTGGCATGGGGTCGTCCCGCAATAGATTGACCAGAGCCAGCAAGCTCATCCCTTGATGATGCACCATGAAGGATCGGATAGTAGCGCTCGTTTCGTCCGGCGGCAGACGCGTCGGCGTGTAATCCACCGCTTCGTAGAAACCGAAGGCCCCTTCGCGCCCCTCGACCGCCAGCCGTTGCAGGTTTTCACACGCTTCCCGCGGCGCGATCATCAGCGCCAGCGCGGTGGCGTAAGGAGCGATCACCAAGTCCTCGGCCAATCCTCGTTTCAAACCCAGGCCCGGCACGCCGAAGGCGCGGTATTGGTAGTTCAGGTGAACGTCGGTCCGGTTGTAGCCCGATTCGGAAATGCCCCACGGCACGCCGCGCAATTTCCCATACTCGATTTGTTGTCGCACCGCCGCTTTGCAGGTGCGATCGAGCAAAGTGTTTTCATAGTTGGGCATGACCAGCAGCGGCATCAGATATTCGAACATCGAGCCGCTCCACGAAACGAGTATCGGCTCGCCCCGCGAAGCGACGAGCAGACGGCCCAGCGAGAACCAGTGGTCCTGCGGAACTTGCCCTAAAGCGATGGCGACGTAGCTGCACAAGTGCGCCTCCGCGGCCAGCAGATCATAGAAGCTGGTGTCATGCCGGCGTTCGGTGACGTTGAACCCGGTGGAAAATAAATCCCTCGCGGGGTCGAACAGAAAAGTAAAATCCATCGCGGCCAGTTCGTCGCTTTGCTGGGCCAGGGTTTCCAATGCGAGCAGGCGCTGACGGGCATGGTCGCTGGCTTCACGCAAGCAGCGCGAGAGTTCAGTGAGATGTTTTTGTTCTGCTTTCCGGGATTGGGCAGGTCCCGTTGGGAGGTCATGCAATGCCGCTTCGATCAACGGACAGAACGATTGCTCAAACTTCGCGACCTCTCGCAAGGTTGGTGCCTCGTCGAGTTGGGCGAGCTTCTCCTCAAGCCTTGCCGCCGCCGACTTGAGGAGGCTCTTAGCTTCTTTCGCCGCAAGGGAAGGAGGAGTTGGAACCTCCTCCCGCCGGCTGCCACGACTTGGGGTTGGCAAAGCCAGCCACGACGCGAGGGAAAGCATGTCCTCCAAATGCTCCTCGCAATTCCGCTTCAGAGTTTGGGCCCACCCTTTGAGTTCTTCCTCTTCGTTCGCCAGCGAAGCAGCGATCTTGGTCGCTTGGCCCGTCGCCCTTTCCAACAAGGTAAACGCCGCGCGCAGACTGGAAGGTGCTTTCTCCAATTCTGTGTCGAGCTTTGCCAGCGCAGCATTTTCGCGGGCCAAATCCCTGAGAACCCTCACCGTGTCGCGCAGACCGGCAAAAATCTGTGGCGTGAAATTTTTTTCATCTGCCTGTTCCCTCAGTCCGGAGCCGAGCGTCAGCAAATATCCCGCCAGGTTGCCGCTGTCCACACTCGATACATAGAGCGGGAGGAGTGGTTGGAGCGTGCGGGTCTCATACCAATTGTAGAAGTGCCCGCAATACCGCTCGAGCCGTTGCATCGTGGCGAGGGTGTCTTGCGTGCGTCGGATCAAGCCGCCCACCGAAAGATACCCAAAATCCCGGGCGGCTAGATTGGCGAGCAGCGCCAGGCCCATATTCGTGGGCGAGGTCCGCGAAGCGATCGTTGGGGCGGGAACTTCCTGAAAATTGTCCGGAGGCAGCCAGTTCTCCTGCGCGGTGACAAAGGTTTCAAAAAAATACCACGTCTTGCGGGCGGTGCGTCTCAGAAAGGTCAATTGCTCGGCCGTCAAATCCGGAGTCGCGGAGGCAATGGGCTGGCTGATCCGCCAGGCGATCCACGGAGCCGCCAGCCAGATGCCAAGGATCGGCAGAGCCAGGGGCAATTGAGTCGGCTGGAGCGAAACCAGCAAGAATCCACTCAGCAGAGCGATGATCGGCGCGATCCACATGGTGGCATAAAAGCCGGTGAGGTCTGCGCGCGTTGTCCGTTCGGAATCACTCGACGTTTGCCATTCGAGGAGTCGTTTGTGCGTCACCAGCAAGCGCAGCAGCGTCCTTCCGATTGCGTCCAGGCAGATGAAGGCGTCGTAGGGTAGAAACGCCAGGGTGAGAAAGATCTGGCCGAGCGGCCGGCCGCACGACCCGGCCACTCCCCGCAGATGCATCGCCCACGGCAAATCAGCCGGCTTGCGAAACACATTGACCAGCGCCGACAACAATCCGGGGAGCATGATGATCGAAAGGACCAGCAGCGATCCCAGGCCGCCGAGTTCAGGAAAGAGCAGCCAATTGCCCAGCAGCAAGAGTATCAGGGCGGTCGGGACCAGACTGCGCCGAAGGTTGTCGAAGATCTTCCACTGCGACAGCCCGGAGAGCGGATTGGCCATGCGCCGGACGTCCGCTCCGGGAACCCGCGGCAAGAGCCACGGCATGATCTGCCAATCGCCGCGAATCCAACGGTGGCGCCGGTCAATGTCCACGTTGTAGCGGGAAGGATATTCTTCGTAGAATTCCACGTCGCTGAGGAGGGCGGAGCGGGCATAGCACGATTCCAACAAGTCGTGGCTGAGAATGGTATTCTCCGGGAAGCGCCCGGCCATGGCTCGCTCGAAGGCGTCCACATCGTAGATTCCCTTTCCGATGAAGGAGCCTTCCAGGAAGAGATCCTGATACACGTCGGAAACCGCCCGCGTGTAAGGATCGATTCCCGCGTTGCCAGCAAAAAGTCGGACGAACCAGGATCGACCGGCGCTCGGCAGACTCACCCCCACGCGCGGCTGCAGGATGCCGTAGCCTTCGTTGACAATCCCGCGCACCGGATCGAATTCCGGCCGGTTCAACCGATGGGCCATCGTTCCGACGAGCTGACGGGCGGCATCGCGCGGAAGCTGGGTGTCGGTGTCGAGCGAGATGACATACTTGATGGCCGGCAAGATGGCCGTCTCCCCCACGATCTCGGAAAAGCATTCGCGAGAACCGCCGCGGAGGAGGGCGTTGAACTCCGCGAGCTTCCCCCGCTTGCGTTCGTAACCCATCCACAAGCCTTCTCCGGCGTTCCAGCGGCGCGGGCGGTGAAACAAGAAAAAGAGGGTATGGTTCTCGGAAGGATACTTCTGGTTCAGCATCTCGACTCCGGCCCGCGCCCGCTGCAGCAGCAGTTCGTCTCCCGGCAGGACCTCCTCCGGCGCGTCGCGGAAATCAGTCAACAAAGCGAAGTGAAGATGCTGATCTCGATTCGAGAGGTGGTGAATCTCCAGGGTCTCGATGAGGCGATCAACGCCTGCCAAGCTCGTGAGCATCGTGGGAACGACCACCATCGTGCGGCAATCTGAAGCGATGCCGGAGGAATAATCCAGGCGCGGGAGCAGGCGGGGTTTCACCAGCAGCGTGGACAGCCAGTTCATCAACGCCACGGCCAGTTGGCTGGCACAAAGGAGGGAAACCAGGGTGAAGAAAATGAGTTTCCATCCCTGCACTTTGAGCGTCTGGGCCTGCTGCATGAACCCGAACGTGGCGAGTAAAGTGAGCACCCCAATACCGCCCGCATAAAACGTCAGCGGAAAACGGTGGATGCTTCGTTCGATGATCGTTCGCCAGGGCCACCGCACATGCGCCATGCGCCCCAGCATGGACTGGCCTTTGTCGATCAGATAAAAGCCCACATGGGCGGTCCGGTCTTCGCGCCCCTTTTGCCGGGCACTGTCTGCGGCCAGTTGGATAGCGCGCTGCGCGACGTCCGCTTCCGAGAGTTGGCTGTGCCGGGCAAGGAGCTCGACCGAATGGCGATAGCGATCGCGGGTCGAAAAATCCATCTCGCTGTAAACGTCGGCCGGGTCGGAGCGCAAAGTCTCCTCGACCAGGCTCAGGGTCTCCACGAACTCCTTCCAGTCCATGGCGCTCAAGAAACGAAGACTGGCAATACTGTGGCTGACGGAAACCTGGTCGGCCGCCTGATTTTGACTCTCCAGCCGGACCAGCTGCTCGATGGACAACCCTTGTTCAACGAGGCGCTGTTCGAGCCAGCTGCGCGCGAGATGCAACACCGGACTTTGTCGCGACAAACGCTGACAAAATTCCGCCACGAACGAACTGGAGATGGGAAGATCGGATTTCGCCATGTCCGCCACCACGATGACGAGGTGGGACGGGTTCTTCTCCGCCATATCCTGCAAACGATCCACCCATAAGTCCGCCAGATCGCGATCCTCCCGGGCAAACGTCAACCGGGTGGTGATGCGCTGCAGGTTTTCAATCAACCCCAGGCGCAACATAATTGGAATGGCCCACAACTCGCCCAGTTTCAAGGAACCCACCGTTTGGTAAGCGGCGATGAAGGCGCTGAGCGGTCCCGCATCAATCTGCGCATCCACGTGCGCGATCAATTCGAGCACGATGTCGTAAACGCGCGGAAGTCCGGCGGAAGGGCCGTTCAAGAGGCGAGGCAACTCCCGGCTGTAGCCCCGGGGCAGATGCCGCCTGGCCATTTGGATCTGCTCTTCGATCAGGTAGAAGTTGTCGAGAAGCCATTCGGCGGCGGGAGTGATGCGCCGGCTTGGACTTACGGCGAGGGTCGCGCGATTATAGGCTCGGAGGCTCTGCTCGTTTTCGTCCAATCGAGCCAACAGGCGATTGGAGCTGTGTTGAGTGACGATCTGGTGGTCCGCCGCCAGGGCCCGGGCATGGCGCGCGAGTTGTTCGACGCTGAACAACTCGGCCCGCAAAGGCGGCTCGCTCGCGCGCGGGCGCGTTTGCCTGGCCATCCAGGCTGGCCAGCGTAACGAAAGAGTCTGCATGTTGTTCTTACTTTCCGACCGCGATTCCTGTCATTGACCTACCCGGAGGGATCCATCCGGTTGGGCAACCACCGACTCCCCGTCGATCCCGAAGCCAGCTGGCCCGGGCTCAGCAAGTGCAAGTCACCACCGCGGCACTCGATTCCCGAGTCCGACAGAAGCGCCGGGAGAAGAGAAGGACGAACTCACGAGGAGATCCTGGTTTATGTTTAGTGTGATGGTGCACTATAGCTCGAAAAAATGATATGGGGTGTTGTTCCCGGACGATTGTTGCGTGACTCAAGGAGGCAGTGAGGCGGGGGCGGTCCCGACAGAGGTCCGTAAGAGGAGAATCCATGTGCCAATCCACGTTCGACTAGGGTTACACCCCATAGCCCGCGCAGAACATTGAGCGCATCTTGAATCGCCGAGAAATGACACCCGTCAACGGATGCGGGCTGCTCATCGGCCCGCCGATTCAATCCGCCGATAAAACATGATTTCGCCCGCACCACACACCGGCTCGCATCTGCGCACCTACAAAGCAATCTTCCAACATCCGGTCTCGCACAATCTGGCATGGCGCGCGGTTCGCGCCCTGTTGGGGAAGCTCGGCCACATCGCGGAGGAACCCAACGGCGATCAGAAGGTGACGCGCAACGGGCAAATCCTGGTCCTGCATCCGCCCCGCACAAAAGATGTCGCCGAGACGGACGAGCTTATGGCCCTGTGTCACTTTCTCGAGCGGTCGGAGACGACACCGCCCGAAACGAATGGAAAAGAGGCGCATTGGCTGCTCGTGATCGATCACCATGAGGTCCGTCTTTTCCGTTCTGAAATGGACGGGGTCCTCCCGCAGCAGATCCTGCCGCACGAGCCGGAAGACTATTCTCGCCATGCGCATAACTCGAAGGAATTTTTGAGAGACCGGGGAAAACCGGACCCGAACAGCTTCTTCGAACCGGTGACCAGGGCGCTGCAGGCCACCGGCCAGATCCTCATCTTCGGCAGCGGCACGGGTACGAGCAGCGAAATGGACCAGTTCATTGCGTGGTTGAAACTCCATCACCCGGAACTGGCCAGGCGGATCATCGGCTCGCTGGTCGTGGATGAGCACCATCTGACCAAGGACCAGCTTCTCGCGAAAGCGCGGGAATTCTACGTGAATGCCCGGAGGCCTTAAGCATGAAAACCATGAAGGCGGTGTGCATTTATTCCTATGGAGGCCCCGACGTCCTCGTCTATGAAGACGCGCCGCGCCCACATCCTGGCGACGGAGAAGTGCTGATCCGGGTCCACGCCGCCGGGATCAATCCGGTGGACTGGAAAATCCGCGAAGGACACCTCAAGGAGCGGCTCCAGCACACGTTGCCGCTGGTGCTCGGTTGGGATGTTTCCGGCGGCGTCGAAGCCCTCGGCTCCGGTGTCACCCGGTTGAAGGTGGGGGATGAAGTTTTCAGCCGCCCCGACATTTCCCGCGACGGGGCCTATGCCGAGTTCATCGTCATCAAGGAATCCGAAGTGGCCCTGAAGCCCAAATCCATCGACCATATTCACGCGGCCGCCCTGCCCCTCGCCGGGTTGACGGCGTGGCAATCCCTCTTCGACGCCGGCGGGCTTTCGGCCGGCCAGCGGGTGCTGATTCACGCGGCCGCCGGAGGGGTCGGGAACTTCGCGGTGCAACTGGCGAAATGGAAGGGGGCCCACGTCATCGGCACGGCGTCAGCACGCAACCATGACTTCCTGCGCAAGCTCGGGGTCGACCAGGTTGTCGATTACCAGACGGTGCGTTTCGAGGAGGCGGTGCAGGCGGTGGATGTGGTCTTCGACACGATGGGCGGAGACACTCAGGAGCGCTCATGGAAGGTGCTCAAGCGCGGCGGCATCTTGATTTCAATCGCCAGTCCGCCCTCGGCCGAGATCGCGGCGGCGCACGGAGTGCGGCAGGCGTTTGTGTTTACCCAACCCAACGCCGCACAGCTGGCAGAGATTGCCAAACTGGCCGATGCCGATAAGCTCAAAGCGATCGTGGAAACCATCCTGCCTCTCTCCGATGCAACCCGCGGCCAGGAGCTAAGCGAGCGCGGTCACACGCGCGGCAAAATCGTGCTGCGGGTGGTTTAGCGCCGGGGTGGACCACGGACGCCGCGCCTCATGGCCGTTAAATTCCAGGACTACTACGAAACGTTGGGCGTGGCCCGCACCGCCTCACCGGAGGAAATCAAGCAGGCCTTCCGCAAACTTGCGCGCCGATATCATCCGGACGTCGCCAAGGACAAGAAGACCGCCGAGGAAAAGTTCAAGGAGATCAACGAAGCCAACGAGGTCCTGGGCGATCCGGTCAAGCGCAGGAAATACGATGAGCTGGGAGCGCAGTGGCAGGAGGACGGCCGCACGCCATCGCCCCCCGGGTGGGAGGGGCGCGGGGCGCAGGCGGCGGATGGCGGGCCGGCCCACGAGTTTCATTTCACCGGGACGGGATTCAGCGATTTCTTCGAACAGTTTTTCGGCGGGGGCAGCCGGTTCGGTTTTGAATCCGGCGGACGCGACTTCCACGCGGAATCCCGCGCGGAGGGACGGCGTGGAGCGGATGTTGAAGGTGAGATCCTCGTCACACTGGCCGAAGTGATGCACGGGACGATGCGGGCGATTTCGCTTCAGACCGTCGACCCGCGCACGGGCAAGGCCGAAACGCATTCCTTTCAGGTGCGCATTCCATCGGGTGCGATGGAGGGGCGACGGATTCGAGTGCCGGGCAAAGGCGAGCCGGGCGCGGGTGGCGCGCCGGCCGGCGATCTCTATCTGCGAGTGCGCTATGCCGCGCATCCTGATTTTCGAGTGCGGGGCGCCGATCTTTATCACGACGTTGATCTCGCGCCGTGGGAGGCCGTGCTGGGGACGACCGTCGTCGCCCCCTCCTTCGAGGGCGCGATCCAGGTTCGCATTCCGCCCGCCACCAATCATGGAGCCCAATTGCGCGTGCGCGGGCATGGGCTGCCCAAGGGCCGGGGCGGAGAACGTGGCGATCTTTACGTCGTCACCAACATTCAAGTGCCACCACGACTCACCGAAAAAGAAAGGACGTTGTGGGAGGAACTCAGCCGGACGTCGCGGTTCAACCCGCGGGCGCCGTCGTGAACCGCCGAACTCGTTCGTGAGCCGCATTCAGGAGACACCATGAAAAAAGCAAAGCAAAGGGTATCGACCGCCCTGCAACCATTTGAGCCGATGAGGGAGGACGTTTATTCCATCGAAACCGTCGTGCACATCACGCAGACGCCGCGGCACCAGATTGCCGTGTATTGCCGCCACGGCCTCATCTCGCCCGTCACGGCGCCAGAGCGTGATGGCTGGTGGTTTGACGACGAGGCGATTCGGGTGCTGCGGCGGATTCAATGCCTGCGCGCTGACTACGACATGAACCTCGCGGGCCTGCGCGTCATCGCGGAATTGCTTGGCGAGGTTGAACGCTTGCGCGAGGAAGTGCGCGCCTTGCGCCATTCTTAGTCCGCTCGGAAAAGGCGCTGCTGACTCTACTGCTCGAGCCGGCGATTCAACGCTGCGGGCCACCGCGTCGACGAACGCGAGGGCGGGGCCGGCCAACTCACCGCGGCCAGCGGTAGCCGAGCCCAAGCAGGAAGATATCCGCGTCGCGGTTGTAGCTGCTGGTCACGCGGTCAAAGACCATCCGCATGATCCAGTGTTCGGAGAGCCGCACGGAAAACGTGAGCGAAGCCAGCGGAGCGATCGCCGCGGGGTTCTTCTGGCCCACGCTGGCCGGGTGCTTGTGATCGAGGTAAATATACGGGCCGAGGCCACCGCCGATCGTGATGCGGTCGTTGAAGAACGTGTTGACCGCCCACAACTGGGTGGCGACTCCGCTGCGCCGGATGATCTCCGGGTCGCCTTCATAAATCGCCGAGGCGGTCCAATCGACGTGCGGAAAGACGCCCCGGCGATACTCCCCGGCGCAGGCGCGCGCCCTTGGGCTGAGGAAAGTGTTCACGACACTCTGCCCCCCGAAGACCGTGAGCTCGTTTCCGGTCACGTAGGCCTGCTCGTTCGGAGCGTCGCCGAGTTTGCCGGGGGTGGGTTTTTGGTCCTGACCAAACCAAAAGCCCGCGCCGACGGTCATGGTGTTCACCTGGATCTCATGGGCGGGGCTGATGCGATTGAGCATGAGCCGATAGAACCACCGGTCCGAAAGGTAGCCCGTGGCGGAGAAACTGTAGATCGGCGCCGTGCCATGGATATTCGCCGTATCGCCGCCCGGCAGCGGCTGCGTATCGTAGAAATAATAGGCGCCGAGGCCCAGCGAGATTGAGAGACGATCCTGGGAAAACGGCAGACGACCCCAAGCCTCCCACGCGGTGCCGTCCCGGTGGTGTCCCGGCACGTGGCCTTCATTGATATAGGCAATCGACGCGGCGAAGTTGCGGTATAAATCCTGGCGGTAGTCGACCTGCCAGGTGAAGCTCGATCGCGCGAAGTTCGTCTTGGGCAACAGGCCGCCCAGAATGGTCACCTCCTACGCCTGGAGCTTCAGGCCGGCGCAAAGCAGGAAGAGGACGGACAGTTTCCAGGTCCGGAGGGAGTGGTTCATGGTGGCTGCGGCGAGGTTCGGGCGGCTACTTCCGGTCCACGCGGACGCGAAAGTGCTCCATCACGAGCAGGACGCCGGCGATTAACGCGAGCAGGCCGGTGACCCAGATCGGGATGGAAAGCCCGAACAGCAGGTTCAGGCCGAAGACAAGGAGGAAGAGTGCCAGAAAGAGACGGGCCATGGGCGAGGTGGTTGGAGGTTTCGTTCAGATCGTATGCGTGAGCACCAGCACGATAAGAATGAGGAGCAACAAGCCGAAACTGCCGCTCGGATAGTAGCCCCAGCTGCGGCTGTGCGGCCAAGTGGGCAGCGCGCCGAGCAAGAGCACGATGAACACGATCAAGAGAATGAGTCCAAGAGACATGATATTTCTTTCCCCAATGGCGGAGAGGAGCGAAAGCGCCGGCCGCCGCCATACGCGATCGGACTTCCCGGAGTGGAAAGTCTGTGTTTTACGGCGTGATATTACCCTCGGCGCCGGGATGGCGCTATGGGGTGTTGACCTGCCAGCGGGTGTTGGCTGCGTGAGCTTGAGATTCTAAGTGATCGCCCGGGAACCGTCGTTGAACCGGGCCAAATGGGTCAGGCGGCTCTTCCTCCGGTCTGCTGGNNACCCCATGGTCTCTCGCCGGCGATCCGGCCATATTAGTGGCGCAAGAAACAAAAATCTCCCTCCCTGAATGGAGAAGGAGCGCTCGGAAATCCGCCCGCCTGATCTAACAATCGAATGAAAACAAATCGCTTCACCAACCTTGTCACCGCGGCTTTCGGTTTAGCCGCTTTTTCCACCGCCGGCTGCACCGCAAAAGAGAAGAGTACGGAAGCCCCTGTGCCGCCCGCAAAGGATGTGGCGGCAGCCACGGTAACGACAACCATGCCCGGACCAACCACGACCGATCAGGTCGCGGCCACTGCCAATCCCGATGCCGCCGCCAAATGGAGTGACCTCAAGGATTATACCTACGACCAGCGCGCCCAGTTTTTCGCCGGCCTCAGTCGGCTGGAAGCAAGGGTGGATGAACAGGTCGGTGAGTTGACCGTCAAACGTGGCGCCATGAAGAGCACCACCGACACCAAAGGCTGGGATTTTGCGATGAAGGAGATGGAAGACGCCCGGTCTGCCCTGCATTCCATCGGCACAGAGTTGAGCCAGGCCACCCCCGAGACATGGAACCAGGAGAAGGATAAGGTCGGCCAGGCTTGGGTGAGGACGCAAGAAGCCTACGACAAGGTCAAATCCAGCACGACCAGTTGATTTCAGAGGCCTGGCATCGGCAAATCGAAACCTGAAACCTGTTTCCCGCGCTGCCGCGCATTCTGCCGGCACTGGGGAACCGGGTTTCATCATCCCGACCTTGCGCGGCGGACGCAAATCAAGGCCGGTACGAACCGGGCCGATCGGTAACAGATTGTCTAGAGTGATGGGTTACACACCGGGACTACCGTGAACACCCCATAGCGCTGGAACCGCTGTCTGTATATTCTCAAGCGCAATGAAAAAAACTATCCTTACTCTTCTGTCACCTTCGGCCTCCGCGCGTGCGGTCAGGCAGCTCTCACCAGTCTTCGCATGTTGCGGCGCCCTTGGTCTTCTCGTCGGTTGTGTTACTGAGCCGGACTCGCATGTGGTTTCTGCCCCGCCTCCGCCCGCGCCGACCAGCGCGGTGATGGTGACGACGACAACGACGACTCCCGTGACGGTGGCGACTCCTGCGGTGGTCGTGGGGAACCCTGCTTATGTGACGACTTCGACCGCAACGCCCGCCGTGAGCACCATCATCGTGACCCAAGCCCCGCCGGCGATGCAGCAGGAGGTCGTGCTTGCCCAGCCGTCGTCTCAGCATGTATGGGTCGCCGGCTACTGGACGTGGCGCAACGAACGGTATGAATGGATGGCCGGACATTGGGAGCTGCCCCCGAACTCGGGTTCGGTGTGGGTGACGCCGCGCTGGGAGCGGGAAGGCAATGCCTATAAGTTTTACGAGGGCTATTGGAAGTAAGTGGTGGCAGGCCCGATTTTGAACCCATTAAAGATTTTACGTCGCCAGATCGCATTGGCCCCTCCCACTCGGGAGGGGCCAATTTGCGTAACCTGCCCCGTCAGGTGGGTCGCTTTCCAACTCACATACATCACCTTCTTTTTCTGACCTGCTGGAAATCCGCCATTGGCAGTGGGGCGCGACCAACGCAGGCAAACCGGCGTAAACCGGGCAGGCGCCAGAGAGGATGTTCACTTTGCGAACGACCCCCAATAAATCCGAAGCCGTGCCGCTTGGCCCAGGCAGCCGAACGCGCGCGCCCAACCCCGATCTTCCTTGCTCATGCTCCGTAGAACTTTAAATGCACCGCGTGGGTGTTCAGGAAGTCACGCGCGAACGGGCAGGTAAACATGGAGACCAACCCGATAACCCAGCCCAGTACTGCCGGCGTTGACTCGACGGTGGAAGCGGCACCGCGGGCCGCTCAATCCAGCCCGGCTACGGTGACCAAAACGACACCCGTGCAAATCGTCCTGGTTGTACTCGGCGCGATTGCCTTCCTCTACTTTGCCCGGCCTGTTGTCTTACCTGTCGTCCTGGCCTGTATCGCGGGAATGACATTGAAACCACTCATCCGTTGGTTGTCCTGCTGCCACATTCCGCCGGCGCTCTCCGCCGCNNGCGCCACAACATATGACCGAATTGAGGCGACGGGTTCAGAAAATGTTCCCAGGTTTAAAACACTTCAGCCAGGCGGCGGCGGCGGTGAGCGACTTGGGTGCGAGCGAGGAAGAAAAAAAAGAAGCACAAAAGAAAGCGCCGACGGTGGAGATCAAAGGCAGCCGTGGCCCCAGTTCAATCCTTGACTGGACCGGAACCCTCTTGGTGGGCGTAGGCGAGACGTTGGTGTTGGTTTACCTGTTGCTGGCCTCCGGCGACCTGTTTCTGCAAAAACTCGTCAACGTGATGCCGACCTTGCGCGACAAGAAGCGCGCGATCGAAATCAACCGTGAGATTCAGCAAAACATTTCCCATTACCTGTTTTCGGTTTCGCTGATTAATATTGGCCTGGGTGTCGCCGTGAGTGGGGGACTCTACTTCATGGGCGTGCCCAACGCCGNNACGCTGTGGCAGGGACTCCTTCCGTCCGGGTGGTATCTGCTGCTTCATCTTCTGGAAGCGAACCTCATCACGCCGGTCTTGCTGGGACGCCGCTTCACGCTCAATCCCGTGGTCATTTTTGTTTCGTTGATCTTCTGGACCTGGCTCTGGGGTGTGCCGGGAGCTTTGCTGTCGGTGCCGATCTTGGTATCCATCAAAGTGGTTTGCGATCGCGTTCCCACGCTGTCGTTTGTCAGCGAACTGCTCACGAGGTGAGCCAAACAATCATTGATGGGCTGGACTCCTCTGAATCTCGCCGTCCAGGCCAGCATCCCGCCACGGTCGGGTCGCCGTTAGCCGAGCCACTTCAGCCGCCGCCTTTACCGGCAACGCCACACCGTCGAGTGGGGTAACACCCCATATTCTCGTTTCGAGTTACGGGCTATCTTTCCAGCGAACTGGGAAGACGGATCAGCGAACTGTCTTTGCCCTCCCGCCTCGCTGCTTAACACCATGCACATGACCTCCATTCACCGACTGGCGACGGTCCTCGCCGCCACGACGATGCTGGGAATCGGACTTCCCGCGTCCGCCCGCGCCGCCGCGCCGTTTCAGCCGCTCAACAGCCCCGCGACCAAGGAGCACCATCCCGGCAAGTTCGTCTGGGCCGATCTGTTCACGACCGATCCCGTGGCTGCGACCAAATTCTACAGCGGCCTGTTCGGCTGGACGGCCAACATAATCACCCAAAACGGCAAAGCCTACACGGTGTTCAGCAATGGCAGCCGGCCGGTGGCCGGACTGGCGCCGCGCCCGCCATCGAACACGAAACGGCCTTCCCGCTGGATCGGCTACATCGCGGTCACGAACATGGCGTCGACCCTGAAGCTCGTGACGAAAGCCGGCGGACAAGTGCGCGCCGAGGCCCGCGATTTCCCGCAACGCGGCACCCAGGCGATCATCGCGGACAACGAGGGTTCGACCATCGGCCTGCTCCAATCAACCTCGGGCGACTCGGCCGATGACGAGCCGAAGCCCGGCGACTGGAACTGGTTCGAGCTTTTCGTGAAACAGCCGCAGGTCGTCTCCGCCTTTTATCGGCAGGTCATCAACTATGAAGTGGCGCCTGACCTCCGCACCGAAAGGAAAAACGATTTCCTGCTTTCGAGTGACGGCCTCGCCCGCGCCGGCGTGGCCCCGCTCCCCGATCGCGAGGACGCCAAACCCGGCTGGCTCGGTGTCGTCCGCGTGGAGAACATCGACGAAACGCTCGCGCGGGCGGTCAAGCTCGGCGGAGAAGTTTTGGTGTCCCCGCGCGCGGCCGCATTCGAAAGCCGTTTCGCCATCATCGCCGATTCCACCGGCGGCACCGTCGGCTTGGTGGAATATGTGGACAACGCCAATCCCGCCAACCGCCCATGAAACCCACCCGCAAAATTCTCCTCGGCTCCCTCGTCCTGGCCGGCCTGCAGTTCGGGCTGAGCAGTTGCGTCACGGATGCCTACGTGGGCACC
>PLMW01000045.1 GCA_003142615.1 Opitutia bacterium
ACGGCGTGATCGCCACGACGTGGTCGACCGACGGTGGTAGGCACTGGAGCGCGCTGGCCGCGACCCCGCTGCCCAACCCCAACTCCGGCATCGACGCCGTGACGCTTGCTGATGGCCGCCAGCTGCTGGTGTACAACGACTCCGCCCCGCCCCCGGATCAACCGACCAAGGGTGTGCGCTGCCCGCTTGACGTGGCGCTTTCTGACGACGGCGTGGCGTGGCACCATGTCCTGACTTTGGAATCGAAGCCCTGCCCGAACGGCTACGCCTATCCGTCCGTCATCCAGACCGCCGACGGACTCGTGCGCATCGTCTACACGTGGAACCGGCAACACATCAAATACGTCGTGCTTGATCCGCGCGACCTGAAGCCGTGACGGAAAACAGGGCGCAGCCCCTCGGCGGGCTCGGGCCCTGAGCTTGTCGAACGGGCCAGCCTTCGCCAAGGCTACGGCGCGGCAGGCAAGTCTGCGCCCCTACAGCCGAACAGCGCCGTGGCTGATCGCCAGTCGCCTAGCGCTTACCGCTTTGCGCTTAGCGCCTATCGCTTACCGCCTGCCGCACTCCGGCCTACTCGTAGCGCAGGGCGATCAGCGGATCCATCTAGGGTGGCAACAGGGGTCATGCTGTACCATTCACCTTTCGGAGTAGGGGGCGGGCTTAGCGAAGTGGGGCGAGATCCACGAGGTAGCAGGTACGGCACGACCCCTTGCGCGGGTCCCTTTTGAAAAACCAGACGATGGATCGATGACGGGTATTTTTGTGATGCTCCAGCAGCGGAAGGCGAGCTAGGGCCGGGCGGCCTGCAGCCGTTCGATCCATTCCCGGGCCGGTGCAAAATCGGGTTTGATCCTCAATGCCGCCTCCAAATGGGCCAGCGCCTCCGGCCGGCGATCCGGCTGGTCGGACAGCAGGATTCCCAGCGCGTAGTGGGCCTCGAACAACCCGGGGTTGATCCGGACGGCCGCCTCGAAATGGGCCATCGCCTCCGGTGCTCGCTCCGGGAGGCCGAGCAAGGCTTTTCCCAACTGGCTGTGGACTTCGGCCGAGTCGGGATTGAGGCGCAATGTCGCCTCATATTCGGCGATGGCCTCGGGCAATCGCCCGGGAATATTCACCAGGGCGTCTCCGAGGTTGTTGTGCGCTTCGGCAAAGTCGGGTTTGAGGCGCGTCGCCGCCTCAAACTCGGCCATCGCCTCCGGCGCCCGCTCCGGGCTCTTGCTCAAGGCTGCTCCGAGGTTGTTGTGCGCTTCGGCCGAACGGGGATCCATTCGTACCGCCGCCTCGAACTGGGCGACCGCCTCTGGCATGCGCCCGGGCGTTTGCGCCAGGGCCACGCCGAGGTTGTTGTGCATTTCCGTGGAACGGGGATCAAGATGCACCGCCGCCTCAAAATGAACCATCGCCTCCGGCAATCGTCCGGGGATCTTTGCCAGGGCCACGCCCAGGTTGTTGTGGATCTCCGCGGAACCCGGGTTGAGGCGCACCGCTGCCTCAAACTGGGTGACCGCCTCCGGCAGCCGCCCGGCGATCTTTTCCAGGGCCACGCCCAGGTTGTCGTGTAGTTCCGCCGCGTCGGGAGCCAGTCGCACCGCCGCCTCGAAATGACTGATCGCTTCGGACAGGCGCCCGGGGATTTTCGACAGGGCGACTCCCAGGTTGTTGTGCGCCGGGGCAAAACGGGGATCGATGCGCAACGCCGCCTCATACTCGGCGATGGCCGCCGGCAGCCGGCCCGGAATTTCCGTGAAAGCGTGCCCCAGGTCGTTGTGCGCGTTCACATCCCGGGGATTGATGCGCAACGCCGCTTCAAAGTGGCCGATCGCCTCCGGCAGGCGCCCGGGAATTCTCGACAGGAGGTCGCCCAGATTCGTGTGCGCCATCCAGCAGGCGGGGTTCCGCACCAGCGTTGCCCGATAGAGCGTTCCGGCATCGCGGTACATGCCGCACTGGCGCCAGGTCAGCGCGCCCAGCATCGCGAGCAGCAACCCGCCCCCCACGGGGGCCAGCCACCGGACGGCGGCCGCTCTGCTGGTCAGCAGAGGGCCGGCCGCCAGTGTCAGCCCCGCCGCCACCGGCACGATGATGCCCAGGCAGGCCTGATACTGAAAGTGGTCCGCCACGTAGGAATAGATGAACGGGTAGACATTGATGAATCCGAGGGCCGGAAACAGCGTCCCGGCAAAAACCAGGAATCCGGCCAGCCCCGCCGCCGCGGCGCGGGCCAGCNNGCCTCCGGGCCAGCAGGGCCAGTCCCGCCACCAGCGCCAGCACCCCCAGCGGGAACAGGTACTGCCACCACACCGCCGCGTCGACGGCCCACCGCGGATAGATGAATATCAGGTCCGCGGGCCACGCCAGCTTTCCCAGATAAAACCAGATCACCCGGCCCGCCAGCAGGCAGCGTTCGAGCAGGTTGAGCGTAAAATCCGCGCCCTGCGCGCCGATGAAGGTTCGCTCCACCCATGACGTCAACAGCCCCGCGGCCGCGCCGAGCCCGAACCACGGCAGCAGCGGCCGCACGTCGCGGCGCCAGCCGAGCCGGCCCCGCCGCCACCAGAAGACCACCAGCAACGCGGCCGGCAGCGTCGCCGTCACCGTCTTGGTCAGCAGGGCCAGCACAAACAGGCCCAACGCCAGAAAATAGTGCGAGGGCCGGCGGTCC
>PLMW01000029.1 GCA_003142615.1 Opitutia bacterium
TCTGGACCGTCACTGTAGGTCGGGGTTTATCCCCGACAGAGTGATGTCGATGCGCATTGGCGTCGGACATGAAGCCCGACATCACTCTGTCGGGGATAAACCCCGACCTACAGTGACGGTCCAGTCCTGGCAAACTGACCCTGACGTTCCGGATGAAAGAAGAGTGAACGGGGCCGTCCTTTCCTCACGCAAAGGACGCGGAGGAAGGCATGTGCGTCCAAGCCGTTGCGACCTTTGCGTGAGGCTCAGCCCGCCGCCCAGAAAGTCCTTGCCATCGGGGGCCAAACTTTGATGTTACCCTTTCCTGGATTTCATGGGCTCGTAGCTCAGTTGGAAGAGCGCCGCAATGGCATTGCGGAGGTCGTCAGTTCGAACCTGATCGGGTCCACCACTTTTCTTTCCGAATCGGAAAGAAAAGTGTCTCGCCGAAGCCCAGAGGGCGAAGGCGGACAAGTCGAATGGCAGGCCAACCTCGGACCCAGAGGGCGAAGGCGGGCATTATCCACGCCCGGCGGGCCGTCAGGTCTCATCCGCCATCAGCCATTCCATGGCATCCTCGAACGAAGTAAATGCATGGACTCGGAAGCCTTTGTTTTGGGCGCAGAGCGCGAAGAACGCGGCGTGATCAAACCGGTCAAGCGGACAAAGAACGGCCGTCTTTCGAGAAAGAGCCTTGCGAAAGCTGATGAGTTCGGCGGCCAGATACCAAAGGTCGGTTGCAGACATTGCTGACTGCGTCTGTCGAGTATCCAGGAGTATTTCGTGATCGCCCGATGTGGATGGGTCTGCCGCGAACTCTACAAGCAGTTTCTTGGAACTCTCGAGATCGAGCGTTCCTTCCGGGGTCGCTTTGATGAAGTCGCGCGCATGGATGATTCTGATAGTCGTCGCCATGGTTGCCTCCTTTTACGTTTCTCGACGCCTGGCAGGGTGGTTGCGGGCCGCGACTCCAGACGCCAGCATTTGATCCGTTGCGAATAGAATTTGGGAACGTTTTTGGGAAGAGTGTCTCACGTGCTACTTTCCGATAATTATTTCTTCGTTCTACAGACCTAAAGCATCCGCCCATAGCACCAGCCAAGCATAGATAGTGGCTAAGTCGGTAATGGCCTTTGATCGGTCCAGCTCTCCTCTGGTATGAGCCTTCTGAAGTGCATCATATAGTTCTCGCATTGCCGTTGAAGACGCCAGAATCAGGTTCCTTTTCTTTTCATCTCTTACGTGCGTATAAGCCGCGTATAAAATACGTTGAGATCTGGTAACCAAATTGGGTTTAGCCGGGTCAATCATGCTCCAATGCTGAGAATCCCTAACCTCATTATCGGGAGCTAACTTGTCGAACAAATGGTCCCAAGCCTGTCGTGCCATTAACATCGCCGCTCGCTCCGGGTCAGCAGTGGAAACATACAACGATTGATAGATTTGTTCACAGGTCTTACCAAGCGCCGGATCTAATTTGCTCAGTTTGTCGCCCAGATCTTTACGGTCTCTGTAATCCGGCGCAGACACCGTTTTCGGGTCATAGCCAACCGGCTTAAATCCAAACTTCTGCAGGTTAATACACGCTGATGCAGTATTTGATGCGATGTAGTCCGCCGAAATCGCCGCAGTCATTGCAACTGGCAACTCAGGTTTGTAGATCTCCGCCGCGTTGCGAAGGGTTACCGTCAAGGCGGCCACATTAGCCCTGCCGCTTTCAAATACCGCAAATAGATCTGATCCGCCGCCCGCTTTTCTCTCAAGTTCCTCCCAAAAAGGCTGAACGGCAATCAGCTGATTCTTCGTTTCGCCATAAGCCTCAGCAGCATCAACGTGCTTTCGTTTCAGCTCCGACGCAATGCGCTTACTCTCTTCGAAATCGTCATGCAGGCTCATCACTTTGGATATCCTTAATTTCCGGCTCAACCTAGTGCAACCACTCTTTCTGATCCTTCCGATTTTCCATTATTCCAAGGCAGCCGTGCCAGTGACGACCCCAACACGGAACTTCCCAGCGCGGCGGACTTGCCTCACTTCCCCGGTCCGCCAGACTGCCCTCATGAATCCGCTCCGGCTCTTCCGCCACGCGTGCGCTACGCTGCCCCTGTTCACCGCGCTGGCTGCGCCGCTGGCCGCCCAGAATCTGCTCTACGTCGAGCATGACGGCAAAATGTGTCGCGTGCACAGCGCGCGGGGCGTCCGGCCGTACGTGGAGGTGGACGGCAAGCTGGTCGCCGCCTCCGGCAACCGCGTCGTTCTCCGGAAGTTCGAGGAGTATCTGCCGGCCTTCGTTGCTGTGCGGGATGTCGACGTGCGCTCGACTTACATGGGCGTGATTGGCACGGCCGACACACTCAACAAGGAATTCCATTTCCGGGCCAAGTTTGAAACACCCTACCAGCTTGACGATGTCTTCATCGTGCTCGACCTGGACACCGAGACGGCGGGCAAGCAGCTTTTCGTCTGCGAAGTCGTCGGGCTCGAGCCGAACGAGCCCAAGTGGGTTTCCGTCGGCGTCCCCCTGTCGTATGAGCTCGGGTCCGGGCATTTTCAGCTCCACATTTTTTCGGGCGGCTTGGAGGTCCTGCATTCCGGGATCCCGTTCCCGGTGCAGGAGGCGGCGCTGGACCGCATGGTGGCGAAACGCATCGAGTCCGTGCGCGACGCCGCGCTGAAGCCCTTCGTCGGGCCCGCCCCCGAATATCCGGCATCGTTGCTGAAGGCGAAGGTCGAAGGGCAGGCCGTGGTCTCCTTCAGGGTCGGCACCAGCGGCCGGATATTGGAACCGGTGATCAAGAGTGCGACTGACCCGACGTTTGGCGAAGCCGCGCTGGCGGCGGTGAGACTCTGGCGCTTTTTGCCCAAAGTGAAGAATGGTCACCCCGTCGAAACCAAGGCGGAAATGCCCTTCGTCTTCGCCCCGCCGCATCCGCCGGCGGATAAATCCTGACGGCCTGCCGGAGTAGCGGGTTTCGACCGCCTGTTGTCATTAATTACAGCGCGCAATCAAGCCCGTCGCCTTTTCGTTTCCGCACTCCGGCCGCCGCACGCCACGCCGGCCGGGGCGCCAGCCCAACGTTGACCGCGGCGATAGGCACGTTATCAAGGCCGGCATGACGACAAACCTCTTGAGGCGGATGGCGGTGGCGCTCTGCGCCGGCGTGTTGCTGCTTGGATCCCCGGGCACGGCCCAGGCGGATTCGACCAAACCCGCGCCCGTGCCGATGGGCGACAACACATACAGCCTCACCCGCAGCTCCGGGTTCGCTTGGGCCTTGGGCACCTCCAGGCTCAAGGCGGAGGCCCGGGGTGACGCCGAAAAGTTCTGCGCCGACATGGGCAAGGGAATGAAGGTGGTGTCGATCACCGCGGAAAAGGCGTCGCTGATTCATGGCGGCTATTCCAAGGCGACGATCATCTTCAAGGCCGTCGATCTGGCGGAACCGGACATGAGCGCGGCGCCAACCGGCGGCAGTGGGGCGAGCGACCTGCAGATGCTGACCGGCCTGCACGACAGGAAGCTGTTGTCGGACGCCGAGTTTGAGGCCGCCAGGCAACGGCTGGATGAGAGAACGAAGGATCTCGACGAGCTCCTCGCACTGAAACGGAAAGGCGTTCTCACGGACGCCGAGTTTGAAGCGGCCCGGAGCCGACTCATGGAGCACGCCAAATAGCGCGCGAACCCAAGTTTGGGCGGCTCCCGTCTCGGGAATGGCGGGTTGGGCCGGTCCGATTGTCATTAACTGTTAGCGTGAAACCAAAGCTCCCGCCGCCTTGGCTCTGCCGGCATTTCGCGACCGTTCCCGGAACGGCCGGCCGGCCGCGCCGCGTTTTTCCCCATGCCTGACGAACCTGACAACCGCCGGGATTTCGCCGCCCTCTATCGCGCCACAGTCGAGCCGTTGCGGCGCTATCTGGCGCGGCTGCTGGGCGACGTTGGCGAGGCGGAGGACGTGGCCCATGACGCCTACCTGCGGGTGCATCCGACGATCAGCGAACATCGGGCGGAGAAACCCGAGGCTTTGCTTTATACCACGGCCCGCCGGCTGGCGCTCAACCGGCTCAAACGCCGCCGCATCGCGCCCTTCGTGAGCGGGGCATGGGAGCCCGAGACCACGGCTTCACCGGCTCCCGGCGTGGTGGAACAGGTGATGGCGCGCCAGGAGTTGCAGCAGCTTGAGCAGGCCATCGGACAGTTGCCCGAAGGCTGCCGCACCGTGCTGCTGTTGCGCAAGGTCGAGCTGCTGTCCCACCAGGAAATTGCGGACCGGCTCGGCATCGCCATTAGCACCGTGGAGAAACAGCACGCGCGAGCCCTGCGGCTGCTGCGTGCGCTGCTCACGACCGAACCAACACAGACCATTACCAGCATCGCACCGCCGACTGCCAAGGAGGCCCACCCATGAACAGTTTTCCCCAATGCCTTGATCCCGCCGCCGAGGAACAGGCGGCGCTCTGGGCCGCCCGACTCGACGGCTCCTCGCTGACTGCCACCGACCGCACCACGTTGGACGCGTGGCTGGCCGAAAACCCGGTCCACCGCACGCTGCTTTCGCACTACTGCCAGTTCTCCGCCGATCTCGAGCAAAAACTGCCGGTGTTGGTGGCAGCCGGCGCCGTGGAACTGCCGCCTGACTCCGTTCCGCGTAGGTCGCGAACGCGGCTCCTGTGGGGCACCGGTGCCTTGGCAGCGGCGGCTGCGGTCATGGTCTTGATGTTTTGGCTGAACCGCCCGCGGACCCAATCGGAGAACCTGGCCACACCCATGGCACTGCGCAAGGCGATCACCCTCGTCGACGGCACGCAGGTGGAGCTGGATGCCCAGACCAGCCTGCAGATCGAAATTGATGGAAAGGAACGGCGCATGCGTCTTGCGTCCGGCGAGGCCTTCTTTGCCGTGCACAAGGATGCCAGCCGGCCATTCACGGTGGAAACGCCGGCGGGTTCGGTGCGGGTGACGGGGACACAGTTCGATATTAGCGCCGAAACCGCAGCCACCCTCGAGGTGACGGTAGTCGAAGGTTCGGTGCTGGCGCGCCCCGGCGAGACGGGCGGGCGGCCGGGCGCCCCGGTTTCGCTTGCCGCCGGCGATCATCTTTCAGCCGGCCCCGATGGCGTCGCCATCCGTGCGCTCAATGCCGCAGCCCTCGACGCCGCCCTAGCGTGGCGCCAGGGGCTGATCGTGTGCAACGGCATGTCCCTGCGCGAGGCGCTGGCCCGCTTCGCCCGCTACCACGGGCGCGGCATCACGGTTGCGCCCGACGCAGCGAACCTGCGGTTGTCCGTCGGCGCCCGCTACAGCCTGGATGATCTCGATGGTTTCCTGGCACAACTGGAGGAGACGCAGCCGGTCCGTGTGGCGCACAGCCTCAACGGCACGGTGCAGGTGAGCCTGCGCTCAGAGCAATAAAGCACGCACGCATCCCTGGCATGAACCACGGAATCCGCCCCCGGGAGTGGCCCGCCACTGAATCAGACGTGGGTCGTCTTTCGCGGCGCCCCGGTTCCTTGCTCGCCCGCCTGCTCCTGCTGCTGGTGGTCAGCCTGCCGCCGGTCAGACTGCCGGCCGAGCCGGCCGACTTCAGCCTGCCCGCGCAGCCGCTGGCCGATGCGCTACTGGATTTTTCCCGGCAGGCGAAGGTCGAAATACTATTCCCCTTCGATGAGCTGCGGCAGGTGCAATCCACCGAGGTCATCGGCCGCTATGAGCCGGTGGATGCGCTCAGCCGCCTCCTCCGCGGCACCGATTTTGTCGCGCGCCGGAATGACAAGGGAAAGTTCGCGGTCACGCGCGGCACGCGACCTACCGGCTCGATCAAGGGGAAGCTGCGCGGCTTTGACGGCGCCCCCGCACGCGGCGTGCGGGTCACTATCGAGGATGGGCGCCAGTCGACGGAGACCGACGCGCGCGGTGAATTTGATTTTCCCGTGGTGCCGCCGGGAATCTACCGGCTGAACGCCGCCGGCGCCGGATACCACCCGCTGCCGATCGTCGGCATCCGGGTGCTGGCCGGGCGCGTGTCGATTGTGGACACGCAAGAAATGCTCGCGACAGACGATGTGACCCGCCTGGCGCCGTATGTCGTCACCGGTGAATCCGACCGGGGACGGCTCTTCGACGGCAGCGGAGCCTACCTCGGCCCCCGGGTGGCCGCCGGCAACCTGGATCTCCCACGCACGGCGGACGACGCGCTGCCCTACACCGTGTACAGCCGCAGCCAGATCACCCGCAGCGGCGCGGTGAATTTGAATGAATTTCTCCAGCGGGAGCTGCTGGACAGTGACGCGTCGACGCGACCGGCGGACGAAGACGGGTCGAAAGCCGCCTATGTTGTCGGCAGTACTAATCTGAACCTGAGAGCCTATGACGCCGAAGAAACTGTGGTGCTCGTCAACGGCCGGCGCCTGCCGGAAGTCGTGACCAGCGGTGGAGTCGGCACGCTGCCTCCGGACGTCAATTTCATCCCGCTCAGCCTGGTGCAGCAGATCGAAGTGCTGCCGGCCTCGGCGGCGTCGCTCTACAGCGGCAATCCCGTCGGCGGCGTCATCAACATCGTGCTGCGGCCGGACGCGGAGGGGGAGGCGACCGAAGTGACGACCACCTACACGAACGCGCTGCACCGCTTCGACGCGCCGCAATCCTCCTTCTCCCTGCTGCACGGCCGGACGCTGCTCGACGGGGCGCTGCGCGTGCGGTTGAACGCCAGCTTCATGCAGACGATGCCGCCGACGGAGTCGGAGCTTGGCTACATCCGGGCCAACGTGCGGCCGGCCGCCGGACCGGGCGATCCGCTCTACCGCGCGACCCCGAACATCCGCAGCGCGAATCTTTCCCCGCTCTTTGGACCGGGCTCGTCGCCCGTGACCTCGGTGGCACCGGGCGCGGACGGCACGGGCGGCTTCGCGGCCTTCGCCGACCGGCAGGGTGTGCGCAATCTGGATCTGTTCGACTCGCCCGGCGGCCTGGCGGCATCGCCCGACAGTCTCGACTATCCGTACGGCCGGCGGCAGAGTCGCGCCACCTATTTTGGCTCCGCCACGTATGACGTTTTCCCCTGGCTGCAGATCGGCCTGGACGGCACCTATGCGCGCACTGTGGTCAACCGCGGCTACGATGTGCAGACGGCGGACCTGGCGTTGCAGGCGGATTCCCCGCTCAATCCGTTCAAGCAGGACGTTCGCGTCTCGTTGATCGAGGCGGCTCCGCTCCTGGGCGAGGGTTACAACGAAGCGCGGATCGAATTCGGCTCCGCGGTGCTGGGCCTGCTGCTCAAGCTTCCGGCGGACTGGCGGGCGGCGCTGGATGCGCAGTACGCCCACAACCTNNGTCTACAATCCGCTGCGCGACACCCAGGTCCACGGCCCGCCGCCGGAGTTCTACGATCACGTGCTGATCTATTACGGCGACCGGGGGCGGTTCGTGACGCTCGGCAACTACGACACGGTGGACGCCTCAGTGCGGATCACGAATCAATCCCTGGTGCTGCCGACCGGCTTGGGCGCGGTGAACTTCGGCGCCGACTACCGGCGCATGCATCTGGCGGATTACACGAACGTGCAGCGCTTCGGCGACGGCTCGCTGGCGGCGGATCCGGTCCAATGGCAGGGGCGTATCCTGCAACGCTACAGCGTATTCGGCGAGCTGCAGGCGCCGCTGCTGCCGCCGCGCCGGCTCCCGCGCTGGCTGCGCAAGATCGAGACCGACGTGGCCGTGCGGTATGTGGCGGCGGACACGGGCAAGGAAGCCTACGTGGCGCCGACGGGCGGGCTGAAGGTGGACCTTGTCGGAGGGTTTTCCCTGCGCGGCAGCTTTACGGTTTCGAATCGTTATCCGACGCCCTACATGAGCAAGCAGGCGGCCGCGCCATCGGATCTTGGTTCCGGAGAGGTCAGCTATGCTTCGATCACCGATCCGCTGCGCAATCAAAGCTACTACGTACTGGCCCGAGAGGCGATCAACCCGGACTTGCGGCCGGAGTCGGCCGCCACCCAGACGGCGGGAGTCATTTTCCAGCGCGGCAAGGACCATCGCTTCCGGGTGGCGGTGGACTTTGTCGATACCCGGAAGACCAATGAACTCATCTTTTTGGAGGCCCAACCGCTGATGGATCTGGAGTCGCTGTTTCCCGGGCGGGTGATCCGGGGGCCGCTGCAGCCGGGTGATGAACACACGGTCGGCCCTGTCATCTCGTTGCTCACCGGCAGGATCAACGCCGCCCGGCGACACTCCCAGAACTGGAATGCCACGCTCGATTACGCGTGGGCGAAGTGCCTGGGCGGCACGCTCGGACTGTACGGGCGGCTGGTCTGGTTCCAGCGCTTTGACCGGAAGGTGTTCCCGGATTCCCCGGTGGTGGACGAACTGCGCCAGCCCGACGGGTGGGTGACGGGGTTGCTCAGATATCGCGCAAATTTCGGCGCCGACTGGTCCGGCAAGGATTACGGTTTCGGCCTGGACGGACATTACTTCGGCTCGCGCATCCTGCCGGCCCTCGAGTGGCCGAGCCAGGGCAGCGACCGGATTGAACGCTGCTGGCAGTTCGACACCTACCTGCAAAGCGACCTGGGACGCTGGCTGCCATGGCAAAGCTCCCGCGTCGGCCTGCGCGGGCAGGTGCGCATCAACAATCTTTTCGGCGCCCACTTGCCGAAGTACGCCAACGATCCCTCGGGCGCCGGGGTGCAGCCCTACGGCGACTGGCGCGGCCGCACCTACTCGCTGTCGCTGACCGCCACGTTCTGAGCGCGCGACCGCGTTGTGATCTTGCCCGGATGCTCGTCACTCCGGCGAGGGCAGGCGCCGTGCGGAGAATTCTTCATCGGGATGATCCGTTTGGGGGCGAAATTGCGCATTAAGGGATGAAGCCCATCCCGCCCATGAACGCCGCCATCTTCCTCACCTTTGTCGCCGCCTTGACTGCCTGCCGCCTAGCTCTGATCAGCGACCTGCTGATGGTGGCCATCGTCCTCGCTCTCCTCATCGTGCTGGTCACCACCGAGCCCGACTCAGCGAATGCGACCAGCCCCGCGCCAGGCGCAAGTCTGTTCCAACCACGTCTTCCCCTGACAAATTCCCGGCGGTGTCAGGAATATTCGCGGCGACCCGGACCGAGTAGCGGGTTTGGCGCGCCGGATTGTCATATTGCATAAAGGAACCCTCATGGCACAAACCGCCGGCACCGATGTGGAAACTAGCGAACCTTTTCCCAGGTCCGCGAAGTCCATCACTCTTAAGGACGAGGCCTACCTGCGCGAAGCCCTGAAGCGCTGCTCCGCCCCCACCTACGAGGCCGCCTGCCGGTTCCGCCAGACCGGCGACCCCGACTGTCTACCCACGATCATACTCGGAGTCATCGAACACCATGTGGATCCCGACCTGAGGGCCAAGCTCCGGGAGGCCGACGACGACCTCCGTCTGATCGAGGATCTGGGCGTCGATTCGCTGACCATGATGGAAATCGTGGCGCTGGCGGAAGACGTGCTCCCGGTGTCGATCACCAGCGAGGAACTGTGCCTGCTGCGCACGCTGGGTGATATCAGACGAGTCATCGAGTGCAAGCTGTGCGGCCTGCCCCTGCCGGGGTCCCCAAAGTTGCTGACGGGAGACTGGATCTGAGGGGCGAGCGGATTTGGGCATTCCGGCTTTACGAGAGGAAACATCCCCATGAAGACGTGCCGACTGTTGATCCGCCTGTCCGCCTGCAAGCCGCGCCTCATCCACAGGGTGGGGGTGCTGGTGCTGGGGATGAGTTTGCTGCCGGCGTTGGTGGAAGGACAGGTGACCTACACGCCGTACACCTTCACCACGCTTGCCGGCAAGGCGAGCATCGGCAGCGCGGACGGAACAGGCGCGAACGCCAGATTCTATGAGCCGGCCGATGTCGCCGTCGACCGGCAGGGCAATATCTACGTCGCGGACACGAAAAATCACACGATCAGGGAAATCACGGCATCCGGGTACGTGGAAACGCTGGCTGGGCTTGCTGGCGTGAGCGGGAGCGCGGACGGCGTGGGCAGCGCCGCACGCTTCGACAGCCCTCAAGGAATCTGTGTGGACTCACACGACAATCTCCTCGTCGCAGATACCGGCAATCACACAGTGAGGAAAGTCGTTAACACCGGTCCTTGGGCTTTTACGATGACTTTGGCCGGATCGGCTGGATTGGAGGGCAGTACGGACGGTGCCGGCAGCGCCGCTCGATTCAATCGACCCTTTGATGTGGCGGTGGATCAGGCGGGGGCTGTTTATGTGGCGGACGAGGCAAACCATACGGTTCGGAAGATCACGACGGATGGGGTGGTGACCACCGTGGCGGGATTGGCCGGCGTCGATGGAGACACCGACGGCACCGGCAGTGCGGCCCGCTTTGGCCAGCCCCGCAGTCTAGCGGTGGATTTCTGGGGCAATCTCTATGTCGCCGACGACATCGGAATTTACTATGGGCAGATACGAAAGGTTACGCCGGCCGGCGAAGTGACTACGCTGCGCAATGATGGGATTCAATACCCCCAGGGCGTGGCCGTCGACGCCGCGGGGAACGTTTATCTGTCCGACACCCTCAGGATTATGAGGCTTTCACCCGGCGGACAGTCAACGACGCTAACAACCCTTTCGACTTTGATGTCTATTTCCGGGGCTCACTTTCTGCCTTATCCCGACGGTGTCGCGGTCGATTCAGCGGGGAATGTCCTTGTGGCTGACACCGAATTCTCCGCGGTCCGCCAAATCTCTCCGGGCGGCGTTATGACGACCTTGGCCGGGTCCGGCGAGATTCCGTACGGTGCCGTGGATGGCACAGGCAGCTCTGCCCGATTTCATTCCCCCAGCGGCGTGACGGCGGATATTTCCGGCAACGTCTATGTGGCCGACTCTGCCAACCACACGATTCGCAAGCTATCGCCGGACGGCATCGTGACGACGCTGGCCGGATTGGCCGGGACCTCCGGGAGCGCCGATGGAACCGGCAGCGCCGCACGTTTCTCTGACCCCGAAGGCGCGGCGGTCGACGCGCAGGGCAACGTCTATGTGGCCGACTTGGGTAACCGCACGATTCGAAAGGTCACTCCGGACGGCGCGGTGACGACGCTGACGGGGCTGGCCGGGTTCTTTGGCGGCGCCGATGGCACCGGCAGCGAGGCCAGGTTCATTTATCCGACCGCCATTGCCGTGGACCGCACGGGCACGGCGTACGTCGCCGACCTCTACGCGGTTCGGAAGATTACTCCCGGAGGGCTGGTCACAACGCTGGCGGGACTGGCCGGAACCAGCGGCACGGCGGACGGCACCGGCAGTGCGGCACGATTTTCCCGATTGGAGGGGATTGCCGTGGACGCGCTGGGGAACGTCTACGTTTCGGACCAAGGGGCGCACACGATCCGAAAAATCAGCCCGGAGAGTGTTGTGACGACGCTGGCCGGGATGGTGCATATGGGGGGACACACCGACGGCACCGGCGGCGCCGCCAGTTTCCTCGCGCCGGCGGGCGTGGCCGTGGACTCATCGGGCAACCTGTATATCACCGAGATTGTGAATGCAACGATCCGGAGGGTCACCCCACTCGGCGTCGTGACCACCCTCGCCGGTCTGACCCAATCCATTGGCAGTTCCGACGGCTGTGGCAGTGCCGCCCGCTTCCATATGCCCGACGGCATCGCGGTCGATAACGCCGGCCGTCTGTATGTCGCGGATTCCGGGAACCACACCATCCGCATGGGCCTGGTGGCTACGGCGCCAGTGATCCTGACGCAGCCGCAGAGCCTGACCGTGCCGGTTGGAAGCCAAGCCCAATTCACTGTTGTAGCTGCAGGCAACCCGGTACCCCGATACCAATGGTTTTTCAACGGCACCCCGCTAGTCTCTTATTTCGCGAACGAGACTCTGACTATTGGCACCGTTTTCCCCGGCCATTCCGGTACCTACACGGTGACCGTCACCAACGACGTCGGCAGCGTGACCAGCAACGCGGCCACGCTGACCGTCTCCGCCGCAACCCCGGGGCCGGCAAGCACGGGCGCCTCCGGGGGCGGCGCGATGGAGGCATGGTTTATCGTCGGGCTGGTCCTGTTGGCAACTGCGCGAAAAATAGCGCGGCGGTGGCGCGGAGCTTCATGGTGAGTCAAGGGACCGCGGTCGCCGCTTGCGATTCTGCGGCGCTTCGGCAAACGTTCGCGCCATGCCGCACGTCCACTCGCGGCGGGAGTTCATCCGCCTCGCTTCCATCGGCTCCCTGGCCATCGCCGGGGGCAGTCTCCTGCGGACCGGCGCACGCGCCGAGGCCCGGCCGCCGGGGGCCGGCGCCCGCAAGCTTGGCGTCGCGTTGCTCGGGCTCGGTTCCTACAGCGCCAACGAACTCGCTCCTGCCCTCCAGAAAGCCAGACTCTGCCGACTGGCCGGCGTCGTCACCGGCTCGCCGGCAAAAGCCGCCAAATGGGGGCACAAGTACAACCTTCCGAAAAAGAACCTCTACCACTACGACCATCTCGAGCAGATCGCCGACAATCCGGACATCGACATCGTCTATGTCGTGACCCCGCCCGCGCTGCATCCGGAGTTCGCCATCCGGGCGGCAAAAGCCGGCAAGCACGTCATCTCCGAAAAGCCCATGGCCTGCTCCGTCGCTGACTGCGACGCCATGATCGCGGCGTGCCGCGACGCGGGGGTCAAACTCTCCGTCGGTTACCGGCTCCATTTCGATCCCTATCACCAGGAGCTGATGCGGCTGGCCGGGGATCCGAGTTTCGGCCCCTTCACACGGATGACCGGTGATTTCAGCTTCGTCATGCGCGGGAAGCAGTGGCGGGCGGAGAAGCGCCTCGCCGGCGGCGGGCCCATGATGGACATCGGCATCTACGTGGTGCACGCCGCCTGCCTGGCCGCCGGCGGCGCGACGCCGCTCGCCGTGACGGCAAACGAGGAGCCCAAGACGCGGCCTGAGTTGTTCAAGGACGTGGAGGAAACGATGCGCTGGACCATGGAATTTTCCGACGGAGCGGTCTGTAGCGCGCGCTCGAGCTTCTCGCAAAACAGCAATCGCTTTCGCGCGGAAGGCCCGCACGGCTGGATCGATTTCCCGGATAGCGCATTTGCGTACCGTAACATCGAGTGCGAGACCAGCCGCGGGCGACTCAGCTTCGACCCGCCCGTCAACCAGCAGGCCCGGCACCTGGATGATTTCGCGGATTGCATTCTCACGGGACGGGCGACCCCCGTCCCGGGCGAGCTGGGCCGCCAGGACATCCGCATCCTGTCCGCCATCTACGAGGCGGCGTCCACCGGGAAGCGCATCGTCGTCTAGCGGCAACGGGAATTCGGGTGGACAAGCGCAGCCGTCAGTTCGACCCGTGGAGGATGTTGACCGTGGCATCGCGTCCATCGCCGTCCGGAGGTCCATGGAGGCGGCGGATGAGCATCTGCCACTGGGCGTTCTCCTCCTCCCGGCGCTTGATCGTGCGGTATTCAAGGTCGCCGGCGACAAAGATGAAGCTGAAGAGCAGGGCGCCGAGGTAATTGTGCAGCACGAAGGCCATGAGCCCGGCGCCGACGACCGCGAGCACCTTGCCGATTCCCGCTGCCCAAAAAGTGGCCTGGAGATAGGACCACCGCATGGCCAGCAGCGCCCGCAGGATGCGGCCGCCATCCATGGGGAAGACCGGGAGCAGGTTGAAGCAGCCCATGACAAGATTGACCAGCAGCAACTCCCAGCCGAGCCCGGAAAAGTTGAGCGGCAGCTCACCATCGGTCCATGACGCGGGCATGGTGACAAACGGCCACAAGGCCAGCACGATGGCAAAGTTCACCGCTGGTCCGGCCAGGGTGATGAGGAGTTCGCGCCGTGGCTGGCGCGGAATCGAATCGAATTCCGCCATGCCGCCGATGGGCAGCAGCAGGATGCGGGGCACGCCGATGCCGAAACGCCGGGCGGTCAACGAATGCCCCAGCTCATGCAGGACGACGCAGGTGAAAAGCATCACGATAAACGCCACGCTCCAGGCCACGCCCGCCCAGCCGGCCTCCATCCACCCCTCCCACGCCACGTAGGCCAGCAGCAGCAGAAAGCTGAAATGCACGGCCAGGCGGATGCCGAAGACGCGGAACAAGTTAATTGACCATCCAAGCATTTGCCTTAAGTAAGGCCCGTTTCGGGCGGAATGCTAATTGATAATCGCCGCCTGCGTTTGTTCCCACTTTTTCCGCCATGGCCGCCGCCAAACCCAGCATCCTTGTCATCGACGACGATTCGGAGATCCGCTACTCGCTATCGCGCGTGCTCTCCTCGCGCGACTACGCGGTGACGACCGCCGCGAGCGGGGAGGACGGCATCGCCGCCGTCAAAAAAAGCCTGCCCGACGTCGTCTTCCTCGACATCCGCATGGGCGGCATGGGCGGCATCGAGGCGCTCCAACACATCCGCTCCATCAATCCGCGGCAGCTCGTCATCCTTATGACCGCCTTTGGCACGGCGCAGACAGCCATCGAGGCGATGAAGTACGGCGCGTTCGACTACATCATGAAGCCGTTCGATCCGCAAAAGGTGCTGGCCCTGGCGGAGAATGCGCTCAAGACCTACGCCGATCTGCACGCGGCGGGCGAGTATCAGCCGAGCCTCAACACCGAGGATTACAAGGAGGGCATCGTCGGTGGCTCCGCCGCCATGCAGCAGGTCTTCAAGACCATCGGCCAGGTCACCGCCAGCGACGTCACCGTGATGATCACCGGCGAAAGCGGCACGGGCAAGGAGCTGGTCGCGCGCAGCATCTACAAGCACAGCCATCGCGCGGCCCGGCCGTTCATCGCGGTCAACTGCGCGGCCATTCCCGACAACCTCATCGAGAGCGAATTGTTCGGCCACGAAAAGGGATCCTTCACCGGCGCGACCGGCCAGCGCATCGGCCGGTTCGAGCTGTGCGATGGCGGCACCATCTTTCTCGACGAAATCGGCGACATGGCGCTCGCCACCCAGACCAAGATCCTGCGCGTGCTGCAGGAGGGCGAAATCCAGCGCGTGGGCGGCACGGAGACGATCAAGGTGGACGTGCGCGTGCTCGCCGCGACCAACAAGGATCTGGAGGAGATCGTGAAGGCCCGGAGCTTCCGCGAGGATCTCTACTACCGCCTCAACGTGGTGCGCATCAACATGCCGCCTTTGCGCGAGCGGTCCGAGGACATCCCGCAAATCGTCGATTACGTGCTGCAGACGCTGCAAAAGCAAAAGAAGACGCGCGTGAAGAAGGTCGCCGCCGAGGCCATGGCGGTCCTGCTGCGGCACAAGTGGCCGGGCAACGTCCGCGAGCTGGAGAATGTCATCTACCGCAGCGCCATCATCGCGCAGGGCGACGCCATTCTGGTCAAGAACCTGCCGGCCGAGATTCGCGGCCCGGCCGGGGCCGCCGGGCCCTCACTCTCGGCCGCCGCCGCCGACAGGGCACCCGCCCCGGACGTGACGTCCGCCGAGGCGCCCGCGGAAACCGTCGAACCGGAAGCCCGGCCGGAGGCAAAACCCGCGGCACCGGCCCCTCCAATCCCGGCGCCGTCTGTCCCCGGGCCTTCGCTGCTCACACTGCAGGACGCCTTGGATTTCGTATATGCCCGCCTGAAAGCCGAGGGCACGGAGCCGGTGCTGGAACGTCTGGAACGGGAAATGATCGGGCGCGTGCTCAAGGACGAGCATGGCAACCTCGTGCGCGCCTCCGAGCGGCTCGGCATGACGCGGACCACGCTCCGCAAGCGCATCGATGCGCTCGGGCTGAAGGTGTAGGCGTCAACCCTGCGCCCTTTTCCGGTCGCCGAATCCGTGCGGGTGGGCCGAGTGCCATTTCCACGCGGTGGCGATGATCGACTCGGCGTCGGCGAACTTCACCTTCCAGCCGAGTTCACGCTGCGCCAGCGTGGAGTCCGCGTAGAGGGCGGGCGGATCGCCGGCCCGCCGCGGCGCCTCGACGAGCGGCACTTTTTTGCCCGAGACCTTCTCGACCGCCTGGATCACCTCGCGGTTGGAATATGGGCGGCCGGTGCCGAGATTGTAGAAGAGAGCGGCGCCGGGCGCGGCGAGCCGGTCGAAAACGGCGATATGGGCGCGACTCAGGTCGTCCACATGCACATAGTCGCGCAGGCAGGTGCCATCCGCGGTGGGATAGTCAGTGCCGAAAAGCTGCAGCTGCGGACGCCGGCCCAGCGCGGCGTCAATCGCCAGCGGGATGAGGTGCGTCTCGGGATCGTGGTCCTCGCCGATGGAACCGTCCTCGGCGGCGCCGGCGGCGTTGAAATAGCGGAAGGCCGCGAAGCCCAGCCCGTAGGCCCGCGCGCACGCCTTCAGGGCGTTTTCCACATCAAGCTTGGTCTGGCCGTAGGGATTGATGGGATGCTGCGGCATGGTCTCGACCAGCGGCAGCGCGGCCGGGATGCCATAGGTCGCGCAGGTGGAGGAAAACACGAACTTCCGCACGGCCGCGTCGTGCATGGCCTTGAGCAGGTGCAGGGTGGCGACGACGTTGTTGAGGTAGTACTTGAGCGGATCACTCACCGATTCACCCACGTAGCAGTAGGCCGCGAAATGCATCACGAGTTCAATCTTCTCCTTCACGAGCACGGTGCGAACCGCGGCCTCGTCGCCGAGACCGGTTTCGTAGAACGGCACGGACGCCGCGACGGCACGACGATGACCGTAGACGAGGTTGTCGATAACCACCGGCCGGTGCCCCGCGGCGGCCAGCTGCCGCACGCAATGGCTGCCAATGTAACCGGCGCCGCCCACAACAAGTACATTCATCAGGCGAGACTTGTATTGATTTTCCCTGAGCGATGGCTAGGCAAAACTCTCTTGCGCCCCTGACCGGGCGCCCCTGAGAGTCTTTCCGCACCATCCATGAAGCAGTCCCGCATCGTCATCACCGGCCTCGGCCTCACCGCGCCAAACGGCAACAGCCTGCCGGAATTCCGGCAGAATCTGCTCACGGGCGTTTCCGGCGTGGAGCTGATCGAGGTGCGCTACATGGGCGCGCAGCCGGCGGGAGTCTGTCACTTTGATCCGCTCAAGTACCAGAAGAAGAAGGACGTCCGCATCGGCACGCGCGCCGGGAGCATCAGCATCCATTGCGCGCGCGAGGCGCTGGCGGACAGCGGCGTGAACTGGGAGGCCGCCGACAAGTCGCGCGCCGGCATCTATCTCGGCATCACCGAGCACGGCAATGTCGAGACCGAGCACGAGATCTACAACATCTCGCTCTTCAAGCACGACACCAGGTTCTGGTCGCATCACCACAACCCGCGCACCGTCGCCAACAATCCGGCGGGCGAGGTTTCGCTCAACCTCGGCATCACGGGGCCCGCCTACACGCTGGGTGCGGCCTGCGCGGCCGGCAACCTCGGCCTGATCCACGCCGCCCAGATGCTGCGGCTCGGCGAGGTCGACCTGGCGTTCGCCGGCGGAGTGAGCGAGAGCATCCAGACCTTTGGCATCTTTGCCGCATTCAAGAGCCAGGGCGCGCTGGCCTCGCATCCCGATCCGACCAAGGCCAGCCGGCCGTTCGACCGGCGGCGCAACGGCATCGTGGTGAGTGAAGGCGGCTGCATCTACACGCTGGAGCGGCTCGAGGATGCCCTGGCCCGTGGCGCGAAGATCTACGGCGAAGTGGCCGGCTACTGCGTCAACTCCGACGCCACCGACTATGTGCTGCCCAACGCGGTGCGGCAGGCCGAGTGCATCCGCAAGGCCATCGCCCACGCCGGCCTCACGCCGGCCGACATCGACATCGTCAACACGCACGCCACCGCCACGCTGCAGGGCGACATCCAGGAATGCCAGGCCATCGTCGAGGTGTTCGCAGGCTGTCCCGACGTGAACATCAACAACACCAAAAGCTTCATCGGCCATGCCATGGGCGCGGCCGGCGCCCTCGAACTGGCCGGCAACCTGCCGTCCTTCAATGACCTGATGGTCCATCCGACGATCAACGTTGACGACCTTGATCCGCAGTGCGATGTGCCCGGCCTCGTGCTCAACCAGCCGAAAAAGGCAAAACGGGTTGACGCAATTCTGAACAACTCCTTTGGTATGCTCGGAATCAATTCCACCCTCATCATCAGCCGCCACCGGACCTGACCCCGCACCTCCCAATGACGAAAGACGAATGCAAGAAGCTGGTCGTTGACATCATCGCCGACATCGCGCCCGACGAGGATCTCAGCCATCTCAAGCCGGAAGTGCGCCTCCGCGACCAGCTGCAACTCGACTCCATGGACTTTCTCGACATTGTCATGGAACTCCGGAAGCGACATGGCATTGAGGTGCCCGAGGCTGACTACATCCAGCTGGCCTCCCTCGATAGCTGTGCGGACTATCTCACCCCGAAATTCAACGCCCTCGCGGCCAAGACCTAGACCGGCTGGACCATTGATCGTTTTGCGGCCGGGAGCTGCCCCGGCCTTTTTTATGCAGGCGCCAGCCAATCCCGCCGCCATCCCGTGAAGCGCAGCTCCCACTACGATGTTGCCATCATCGGCGCCGGCCTCTCCGGTCTCGCCGCGGGCATCCGGCTGGCGCACTTCGGCCGGCGCGTCTGCATCTTCGAGCGGCACTCCGCCCCCGGCGGACTCAACAGCTTCTACAGCCTCGACGGCCGGAAGTATGACGTCGGACTTCACGCGATGACGAATTATGTGCCCCGCGGAGTCAAAGGCACGCCGCTCGGCAAGCTGCTGCGGCAGCTCCGGATCGATCGGGACGAGTTCGACCTCTGTCCCCAGCGGCAGTCGCGCGTCGTCTTCGGGCTGCGCGGCGAGACCGGCTTGCGATTCACCAACGATATGGCGGTGCTGGAGGAGGAGATTGCGAAGCGATTTCCCGCGCAGATCGATGGCTTCCGCCGGCTCGCCGCCCTGATCGGGCCCTCTGACGATGCGGCCTTTGAGCCTCCGGTCACCTCGGCCCGCGCAATCATCCGGCGCCACATCACCGACCGGTTGCTGGAGGACATGCTGCTCTGCCCGCTGATGTTCTATGGCAGCGCGCAGGAGAATGACATGGATTCCACCCAGTTCGGGATCATGTTCCGCGCCATCTTTCTCGAAGGCCTCGCGCGTCCACCCGAGGGCGTGCGCCGGATCCTCCGGGTGCTGCTGGAAAAGTACCGGGCGGCGGGCGGCGAACGGCGGATGCAATGCGGCGTGGCGGGCATCATCGAGCGCGACGGCCGCGCCGCCGCCCTGCGGCTGGACGACGGCGGAGAAATCACCGCCGACCATGTGCTCTCCTCCATTGGGAGCGTCGAAACCGCGCGTCTGCTGGCAGATTCGACGGAGGCCGACCGGGCCGCCTTGGCCGGGCCTTCGACGGACCGGCTCTCCTTCGTCGAAACCATCCGCGTGCTGAAATGCCAGCCGCAGGAGCTGGGGTGGGGGAGCGACACCATTGTTTTCTTCAATGACTCGGAGCGCTTCGAGTATGCCCGGCCGGGGCAGCAGGTCGACATCCGGAGCGGCATCATCTGCTTCCCCAATAATTTTGAATTCAACGGGCGGGAGCTGCCCGAGGGGCTCCTGCGGATCACCTGTCTGGCGAACTACGACCAGTGGGCGTACCTGCCGGAGGCGCAATACCGCGCCGCCAAGCAGCGCTGGCTGGAGGCGATGACGCGAAGCGCCGGGCGATTTTTACCGCCGATTCCCGCCGGGGCCCTCGCGGCCGCCACGATCGCCACCGACATCTTCACGCCGCGCACCATCACCCGGTTCACCGGCCACCTCCAGGGGGCGATCTACGGGGCGCCGCAGAAAATCCGCGATGGCCGCACCCCCGTGAAAAACCTGTATCTCTGCGGCACCGATCAGGGGCTGATGGGCATCATCGGGGCGATGCTCAGCGGCATTACCATGGCCAATGCCCACATTCTGCATCCCGAAGCCCGCGAGTAGGTCCCCGGCGAGGCGAGTCCCCAAAATTCCCAGTTGCCCATCGGGAACCGACTGTGCTTAGTGAAACGTTTCATGCCTCAGGATTGGCTTAAAGGAGTCGACGACTATTACGACGTCGTGGTGATCGGCAGCGGGCTCGCCGGCCTGACCGGCGCCAACTGCCTCGCCAAGTGCGGCCACAAGGTCCTGCTGCTCGAACACCACTACCAGCTGGGCGGACTGGCCACGTGGTTCACGCGCAAGGGCGGACACATCTTCGACATCTCGCTGCATGGCTTCCCGGTCGGCATGATCAAGTCGGCCCGCAAATACTGGTCGCAGGAAATCGCCGATTCCATCGTCCAGCTCAAGGGCATCCGCTTTGTCAATCCGCAGTTCGACCTCACCACCACCTTCGACCGCGCGGATTTCACCCGGCTGCTCATCGAGCGGTTCAAGGTGCCGGCCGGAACCGTGGAGCGGTTTTTCACCGACCTGCGGGCGATGAACTTCTACGACCACAACCCGGAGACCACCGGCGGGATGCTCGAGCGGTATTTCCCGGGCCGGGACGACGTGAAACGCTTTCTCATGGAGCCCATCGCGTACGCCAACGGCTCCTCCCTCGACGACCCCGCCATCACCTACGGCATCGTGTTCTCGAATTTCATGAGCAGTGGCGTGTACACTTTCCGCGGCGGCACCGACCTGCTCATCAAAAAGATGGCCGGGGAACTGCGGCGCAACGGCGTCGAATTCCGCAAGCGCGTGATGGTCGAAAAAGTGCTCGTGGACGCGACCACCGGCTCCCGGCAGGTCACCGGGGTCGTCGCCAACGGCCGCACCATCCGCTGCGGAGCCGTCCTTTCGAACGCCAACATCAAGGGCACCATTTTCAAGCTGGCGGGCGAGGAAAACTTCGCGCCGGAGTTTGTGGCGCAGGCCCGGGCCGTGCGCATCAACACCAGTTCGTGCCAGGTCTACCTCGGCATCCGCAAGGGAGAGTCGATCCCCCATATCGGCGATCTCATCTTTGTCTCCGACTCGGTGGGATTCACGACCGATGAACTGGTCGATTTTCATACGACCAGCCGCACTTTCTCGGTTTACTATCCGGAAACGCGCCCCGGCTCCGAACGCTACACCGTGGTCTGCTCCCTCAACGCCCGGTACGACGACTGGAACCGCCTGTCCGCCGAGGAGTATCAGCGGGAGAAGGACCGCATCATCGAGGAATCGATCGCCTGCCTCGAGCGCTTTGTCCCCGGGGTGCGGACCCGGATCGACTGGGCCGAGGCCGCCACGCCGCGGACCATCGAACATTACACGCGGCACTGGATGGGCACCTCCTTCGGCACGAAGTTCGAGGGGCTGAAAGTCTCGATGGACCTGCCGGCCCAGCTGGCCGGGCTTTACCATGCCGGCTCGGTGGGTCTCATCATGTCGGGCTGGCTGGGAACCATAAATTATGGCGTGATTACGGCCAATAATATTGATAAATACCTCTTCGGTCAAAAACGCGGCGCCGCGGCGCCGACCGAAGAACCCGCCTGCGCGAAACTCTAACCCCGCCCGTCGCGATCCGCGATCGAGTCCACTTTTCTTCCCTTCATGACGCCCATCGAAAAGCTTATTCCCCACCGTCCGCCCTTTCTGTTCGTCGACGAGATCATCGCCGAGACCGATGATACGCTGACGACCCGCCGCCGGGTCCGCCCCGACGAGGATTTTTTCAAGGGACATTATCCCGGCAATCCCATCATGCCCGGCGTGCTCATCTGCGAGTCGGTCTTCCAATCCGGCTGCATTTTCCTCGCGAAGCAGTTCGCGGCCAAGGGGGAGGACCTGAGCCACTACACCCCCGTGCTGACGCGCATCACCGAGGTGAAGTTCAAGAACACGGTGAAGCCGGGCGACGAGCTCATCATCGACGTCAAGCTGAAGGACTGCCTCGGGCGTTTCATGTTTTTGAGCGGCTCGGTGCGCACCGCCGACAACCGCAAGGTGCTCACGGTGGACTTTGGCGTCGCGCTGGTGGATGCGTCATCCAACGGCTCCGGCCCGCCGCCNNACCCTGGAGGAGGAGGGGGCGCGCGTCGTCTACAGTGTCCGCTCGGAGGATCGCCGGAAATCGCTGGACGGGCTGTTGGGCGCGCGGGCCGTCCATGTGTGCGACGTCGAGCAGGAGGGCGCGGCGGAGCGCCTCGCGGCGGAGGTCGGTGCCAAGTATGGGCCGCTGCAGGGCCTGGTGCATTCCATTGCGTTCGCCCGCTACGCCGCGGACTTCAAATCGTTTCAGGACACCAGGCGGGCGGACTTTCTCCAGGCCATGACGATCTCGTGCTTCTCCCTCGTGGAAATCGCGCGCGCGTTCCGGCCGCATTTCGCCCGCGACGCCTCCGTCGTCACCATCGGCATCTCGTCCCTGCTGGTCACACCTGACAACTATGGCTACATGGGGCCGATCAAAGCGGCGCTGGACTCGACCGTGCGGTTTCTCGCCAAGTCCTTCAGCGCCGACACCGGTGTCCGTTTCAACGTGGTGGGCTCCGGGCCGCTCAAGACCAGCGCTTCGGCCGGCATTCCGGGATACTTGGAGAGCTACCTTTACGCGGAAAAACTGACTTACCGCAAACGGGCGCTCGAAACGCAGGAAGTGGCCAATGCCGCGGTTTTTCTCCTGAGCGGGCGCAGCAGCGGCCTCAATGGCACGACGCTCGTCGTCGACGCCGGCCTCGGCAGCAATTACTTCGACCAGGAGGTCATCCGGCTGGCCATGCGGACTCCAGCATCGCTGGAGCAAACGCCAAATCTCAAAGCTCCCAAAGCCAAATGACAGCGTGGGACCTGGAGTTGGTTTGGGATTTGGCGCTCTGGCATTTGGGATTTCTCGAATGAAATTCGAGCATGTCTGCATCGAGTCGATCGCCGTGGCGTTGCCGGTGGAGACGTGGACCTCCACCGACCTCGAGGAGCGCCTGCGNNCCGGGCACGAAGCCCTCCGATGCCAGTGCGGCGGCCGGACGCGCGGTTCTCGCCCGATCGGCGCTCAAACCGGAGCAGATCGAGACGTTCATGCACGCGGCGGTCAGCCGCGACCTGCTGGAGCCGGCCACGGCGGCGTTCGCCCATCGCAAGATCGGCCTCCATCCCCGGGTACAGCTCTTCGACGTGTCCAACGCCTGCCTCGGCTTCCTCAACAGTCTGACGATCCTGGCGGCCATGATAGAATCCGGGCAGATCCGGTGCGGCATGGTCGTGGCAGGCGAAAACGGCCGGCCGCTGGTGGAACGCACCGTGCAGCACCTGCTGGCCGCGTCGCTGGATCGCAATCAAATCAAACCGTTCTTCGCGAACCTGACCATCGGCTCCGGAGCCGCCGCGGCCATTGTCTGCCACCGCTCGCTGGTCCGCGGCCGGGCGCATCGGCTGCTCGGCGGCGTCTGCCTGGCGGCCACCGAGCACAGCGGACTCTGTCAGGGCGACACCGCGGAAGGAGAGGGTATGGAGATGCAGACCGACTCCGAGCAGCTGCTGCTGGCCGGCGTCGACGTCGCCCGGCGCACCTGGACCGCGTTTAAAGAAGAGACCGGCTGGACCGAGGCGCTGGTGGATCGTTATGTCTGCCACCAAGTCGGCCGCATGCACCGGAGCAAACTCTACGAGGCGCTCGGACTCGATCTGGCCCGGGACTTCTCGACTTTCGAAACGCTGGGAAACATGGGCTCGGTCTCACTGCCCGCCACCCTGGTCAAAGCCATCGAGGGCGGGGCGGTCAGCGAAGGCAACCGGGTCGCGCTGCTTGGCATCGGCAGCGGCATCAGTTGCATGATGCTGGCACTCGAATGGTGACCTTGACCGAGCTGCCCGACTGGTTGCGACGGATTTATCCGTTTGAGCCGAAGACCTTCGCCTGCGGCCAGGCACGCATGAGCTATGTCGACGAGGGACCTCGCGCCGACGAGGCGGTGCTGCTGCTTCACGGCAATCCGACCTGGTCGTTTTATTACCGGAATCTCATCGGCGCGCTGGTTCACGCGGGTTGGCGCTGCGTGGCGCCCGACCACATCGGCATGGGGCTTTCCGACAAGCCGCAGAATTATCCCTACTGCCTCGGAGCCCACATCGAGAATCTCACCGGGCTCGTCGCCCACCTGGGACTTCGGCGCGTGCATCTGGTCGTTCACGACTGGGGTGGCGCGATCGGCTTCGGCTGGGCGGTTCGGCATCCGGATAAAGTGGGGCGGATGGTCATTCTCAACACGGCGGCATTTCCTGCGCCGCAGATGCCGTTGCGCATCCGCCTTTGCCAGACACCGCTGGCCGGGGAATGGCTGGTGCGTGGATTGAACGGCTTTGCCGGACCGGCGACACGGATGGCCGTGCATCGCCGGCCACTGGCCGCTGACGTGAAGCGGGGGTACCTGTTTCCGTACGATTCATGGGCGAATCGAATCGGTGTGGCGCGGTTTATCGCCGATATTCCGATGCGCGCAGGACATCCCAGCAGGGCGCTACTGGAAGAGACGGCCCGGGGACTGGACCGCTTCAAGGAACATCCAGCCATGATTGCCTGGGGCGGGGCGGACTTCTGCTTCAACGTCTGGTTTTTCAACCGCTGGAGAAAAATCTTTCCGCAGGCAGCAACCCATTATTTTTCAGACGCTGGGCATTACGTCCTGGAAGACGCAGGCGAGGAGATCGTACCCGAGATCAAAGCCTTCCTCAGCAGCGCTCCTGCGACGTTGTAGGGCGGGGTCTCCCGACCCCGCCTTCTCCGATTGTACCACGGGGTCGGCCGCCTTCGCCCATTAGACAGGCTCAGAGGGCTACGGCGAGCCGACTTCGCCTCTCGTAGAGCAGGGGCGCTCTGCTGGCCAGCAGAGCTGCGCCCTTGAGATTCCCCGCCTGCCCATTTTTGTGTCGTTTTCGCATTTCTACTCTGTAGAGTCACGGCATGAACAAAGCGCAGGATGCAGGAATCCTGAGCATTGACGGCCTCAGGTCCGTCTAACCGGACCGGCTGATGCAGATCGCGGAGAAAGCTTAGGCCAACCCAAAGGCCGGAAAGAACTCGGCGTAATACTTCAATATTCTACAGGGGAGCAGATTTGACTAAACGGTCGTCCTGATTGCTCACAACTACTAGCAACTCTAAGAAGAGGGAACTCCATGATGTCATTGCCCAATAGTTACACAGTGAAGCCAAGTGCTATTCCGGCTTACTTTGACGCCCTACTTGATGCGCAGCCCCCAGAACGGTTCTCCACACGATTCTTGGAGAACCTTGGCTTTGGGAGCACCAACGATCGATTGCTTATTGGGATCCTGAAAGACCTCGGTTTCCTCAATACAGATGGAACGCCCCAACAACGCTACTTCGATTTCCTAGATCGGTCGCGTTCCCGATATGTGCTGGCCGACGGGATAAGACAGGCCTACGGCGATCTATTTGCAGTAAATGTCAAAGCGAACGAGCTCGGTGCTGAGGACGTGAAAAACAAACTTCGCACATTATACAAAGGCGCCAAATCCGACGGCGTCCTTGACCGCATTGGGGCGACTTTTGTGGCACTGTGTGAATACGCTGATTTTACGGCTCCACCTGCTGCAACACCCGGCGAGACTGGCCCTGCAGTGGAAAAACCAGCAGTAGAGGCCACGAATGCAGCTGATAGCACCAAGAAACCGGACACACAGAATCTGGAACGTCACATCCGTAGCGTGACTCAGGCGGTGGCGCTCGATTCGCTTCAATATCACATCAACATCGTTCTTCCAGATACTCGGGATCAATCAGTCTATGACGCCATCTTTCGGAGCTTGCGGGAGCATCTAGGGGCGCCCCATGGATAATCTCTATTCATTTGTCTATCGCGGTGTTTTGACTGAAGAAGCTCTGGACGCTGTTGGCCGTATTAGGCGAAAACATTTTGGGCCGGCAGATGCGGCGCAACTCCGTAGCAGCCTTAGCTACGATCTACTTGACGTTGATAGCCTATCTGAAGCCCAACGAATGGCGATAGTCTACACTGCCATTCACGCGTTCGAGAATTCAGCGCGGAATTTCGTGCAGAAGGCGATGGCAGAGCATTACGCTCCTGCGCCTTGGTGGGAAAAGGTCCCAGACCGAATTCAGAAAACAGTCAAGACGCGCATGGCGGAGGACGCCAGATTCCGTTGGCACGGCGCGAGAGGGACAAGCGAAATGAACTATTGTGATTTCGGTGACCTCTCCTCGATCATTGTAACCAGCTGGCCGGCTTTTGAGGACGTCCTTGGAAACTTGGAGTGGGCCAAAGGAATCCTTGGGACACTGGAGAAGTCCCGGAACATTATCATGCACGGTGGAAGTCTCGCAAAAGAGGATATTAGCAGGATCGGCATGAATATCCGAGATTGGATTCGGCAGACAGGATGATTCATCTAGAAGACTAAAAGGGATTCTCGCTCGGCTCGGTACCTTTCGACGCGGCCCATGCGCGACCATCGTACTTTCATCCTTCTCTTAGCGGCACGAGAAAATATACAAACGATGCCGATGAACGAGCGAACAAGAACGTTCTTGGCAGTTGAAGCGAGGCTTTCACTCGAGAATCTTGCCCTTTGTCGGCAGGTTTGCGCTCTGCTTCGCGATTACATAGCAAGGAAGCTGCCTCCTCCTCAGGTATGTGTTCAATTCTCTGGGAAAGGAGATCAGCCTATTCTGATTGGGGATAATTGCGGCTTCTTCACCACGCCGATTGTACTTACGGCACTGGTCGACATAAGGAAGTTCACAAGTTTTTTGGGCTTTAAGGCGGCATCGGGCGGGCAGATAGATCGCAGAACGAGAGAGAAAGGGGATTACGACATCTCGGATTTGGGCCTCGGATATCCTGATCGGGATGCGTTCTTGGCTGTCTTGCAGCCCGAGAATGTAATGCCTGCGGAACTGGAGAAGGCATTGATTGCTTCACTGACGTACGCGAACAGGGTGATCGCTCATTTCACTCAGCAGACACCCAACACAGAAATCTTCTTCAACCGTATTGTGCTCGCTTGTTTCGGGATAGACCGCGCGATGAGGACATTGATCTATGCGCCTCTCGGCGTTGCATACCCTGATCTCCGAATCAGAGAAAATGGCGCCTGATCCTTCGATGGAATCAATGTCTGTGTCTGGAGCACATACCGTTGAGCCGCGCCGCCGAGAACGGCGTGCAGGAATTCATGCGCAGCGAAATCGAGGTCGCACACCGGCAGTATCGCGGGGTCGGTGAAACCGGAGCAGTGTTGGTGCAGGCGGGATGAGCCAGAGCCGTCCCAGGCGGTTGCAGGGCAGGACGCGGAGCTCATCCGGGTCCGGGGTAAGCCAGTAGAGCCGGGAGTCATCCCGCATCGTGCGGGGAGTGATGATTCCGCCCAAGACCGCCTAGAATTCCTTGGGCGTTAAGGGACGAAGCTGCCTGTTAAGAGGGGATCAGCAAGTCTAGCGGCAGCACACGCAGAGAGCGGTTTTGGTCAGCTTACCTAGGCATATCTTTGCCTATACTTATATTAGACATAATAACTATTGTGCGTAACTCTAGCCGGTAAGGCCTTTTGAGCCTGTTGCTTTCGGTTACCGCCTGATACGGGCTGCTACTCTTTGTGCTTTAGGTACGTCGAGGCGACAAACGAGGCCGTGACGTTTGGGCGCGGAGCCACATCGATGGAGACCGTCGAATAAGTCTGCTCCACTGGATGGCCCTCAGCCTTCTCTTCCTTCTTCGGAGCGACAACAACTGGAACGATGGCGAGCGTAGCGGCCGCCGCGGCCCTCCCCATCTTTCGTCGTGCTGATCTGCTCTTCCTTGACACCGAGATAATCTCTGGCGCCACCTGGGCGACTGGGCAAGACCAACGTGCATTTGAGTTGGAGTGTGGATCTAGGTTCGCTAGATCAAAGGCCATCTCACTATGAAAATGAAAACCGTCCAGCCACAGGCTATCACCCCTTCGGGGATCAACGACAACGATATCGCCAATCTGTTCGAACGGGTTCATCAGTTGGAGGAAGTCGTAAGCCAAATGCAAAACCTCGAGTTGATGAAGGCAGGGATCAAAACGACGGCGTCTCCTTCTCTATCGAAGGGTCCTCTACCGAAAGCCTAGTTAAGGCACGTGTCTGCGGAGCCGGGTCCGGGGACGGTGCGGAGCGTTCCCACGGCGTCGGGCATTTGTCTTCTCCTGAAGGCCGTCTACCTTGTTTAGGCAACCGACAAGTATCGCAAAGTCGCCGCCCCTTTCGTCGTAGTATGATACCCTCAACCCTTGAAACCCGCTCCCAATGAATCTCCTGATAAAGAAACGACCCGGGTATTTCATTTCCGCCATCTCACTCGGCCTTCTATGCGGAGCGCTTGCCCCATTCTGTCGGGCCGAGGGCCCCTACCATTTCATCCGGGAGATTCCCGTCGGCGGTGACGGCGGTTGGGATTATCTTTCCGTGGATCCGGTTGGTCGCCGCCTCTATGTCAGTCACGCCACCAAGGTCGTGGTCATCGACGTCGACAAGAACGAAATCGTCGGCGAGATCGCCGACACGCCGGGAATCCACGGCGTGGCGCTCGCCCCCGAGCTGAAGCGTGGCTTCACCAGCAACGGCCGCGAAAACAAGGCCGGCATCGTTGATCTGGAAACCCTGAAGACCCTTTCGAAGGTGGATACCGGCCAGAATCCCGACGGGATGCTCTACGAACCGGGGCGTCAGGAGGTTTATATGTTCAACGGACGCGGCAGGTCGGCGACCGTGTTTGATGCGAAAACCGGCACGGCCATCGCGACGATTCCCCTGTCCGGGAAACCGGAATTCGCTGCGGCCGATCCGCAGGCCGGACGGGTCTACAACAACATCGAGGACAAGAGCGAAGTCGCCGTCATCGACATCAAGACCCATCAGGTCGTGGCCACCTGGCCGATCGCGCCCGGTGAGGAAGCTTCGGGCATGGCCATCGATGCGGAGCATCATCGCCTTTTCCTCGGATGCGGCAACAAGCTGATGGTGATGATGGATAGCACCAACGGAAAAGTCGTCGCCACCGCGCCCATCGACCAGGGCGTCGATGCCAATGCCTTCGATCCCGGCACCCTGCTGGCCTTTGCCTCCTGCGGTGCCGGCACCGTCACCATCGCGAAGGAAGAAACGCCGGACAAACTCACCGTGGTGCAGACGCTCACGACCGAGCGCGGCGCGCGTACGATGACGCTCGATCCCAAGACGCATAATATTTACCTGGCCTCGGCCAAGTTTGAGGCCCAGCCCGAGCCAGCGCCCGGAGCCCCCCGTCAGCGTCCCAAGATGGTCCCGGGCAGCTTCAAAATTCTGGTCTACGGGATGAACCCGTAGTACGTTGGTCCGGCCCCCGTGAATGCAGCCCCGGCTTTCACGCGGGCGCACGATAGGGGCTGAACGATCACCTGATGATTTTCCGGCATTTTCTCTCCACGCTCTGCAGGGCGGCGCTGCTGGCGCTCGTCATAAACGGACTGGCCGGTTGTGTTCATTACCAGGCCCGGCCGCTTTCCCCGGAAAAAACCGCGACGGCGCTGGCGGCCCGGTCGCTCAATGACGACGGTCTGCACCGTTTCCTGGCCGAGAACCTGGGGCGCGACTTCGAGGTATGGCCACCAGCGGCGTGGGACTTCGACCTGCTGGCGCTGGCGGCGTACTACTACCAGCCCAACCTCGACGTGGCCCGCGCGGAGTGGAAGGTCGCGACGGCCGGCAAGGTCACGGCGGGAGAGCGGCCCAACCCTTCCGTCAGCCTTTCGGGAACCTACGACACCACCACGCCGCCTCCCTGGATTCCGGGGGTCACGTTCGATATTCCGATCGAGACGGCGGGAAAACGGGGCTATCGTCTCGCCCAGGCGCAGTATCTCTCCGACGTCGCGCGATGGAATCTCCTGGCCACGGTCTGGCGGGTGCGCAGCGGTGTGCGGGCCGCCCTGTTGAACCTCTATTCAGCGCGTGAAACCGAGTCGCTGCTCGCCCGGCAGGAGGCAGCCCAGTCTGATGTCGCGCGGTTGCTCGAAGGCCAGCTCGCCGCCGGCAACGTGGCGGGCTTTGAAGTCACGCAGGCCCGGATCGCGCACGATGCCACTCGCCTCGCCCGCCTACAGGCCCAGCGCCAGGACGCCGAAGCCCTGGCGAGTCTCGCGGACGCCCTCGGCCTGCCCGTGGCGGCGCTCCAGGATGTGCAGCTTTCGTTTGCGGGATTGGACGAGTTCCCCACGACGTTGACCGCGCCGGAAGTCCGGCGCCAAGCCATCCTGAATCGGGCCGATATTCGCGGAGCGCTGGCCGAATACGCCGCCAGCCAGTCTGCGCTCCAACTCGAAATCGCGAACCAGTACCCCGACATCCATCTCGGCCCCGGCTATGAGTTCGACCAGACCGACAACAAGTGGACCTTGGGGGTGTCGCTCACCCTGCCCATCCTGAATCAGAACCAGGGCGCCATCGCCGAAGCGCGGGCGAAACGGGAACTGGCCGCGGCGCAGTTTCTCGCCGTGCAGGCTCGGGCCGTGGGAGAAATTGACCTGGCGCTGGTTGGCTACCAAGCGACGCAACAGCAATCCGCCACGGCCGGGGCGCTGCTGGGCAATTTGCAGAAACGGCTCGACTCCGTCCGCACCATGCAGCAGGCGGGAGAATTGGACGCCCTGGCGGTGGCCAACGCCAAGGTCGAATTCAATACCGGCGCGCTCTCCCGGCTGGACGCGCTGGTCAAGGCGCAGCAGGCACGCGGGCAACTCGAAGACGCCCTGCAAAGCCCGCTTGTGTTGCCCGCCGCTGTACTCCAAAACGCGCAGACCAATCCCAAACAAACGCAACCGACGATCGATCATGAACCGTAAACAAGTTTTTGTTGGTCTGGCCGTGGTGGTGATAGGAGTGGCGATCTATGCGGTCCTGCGGATGGCGCACCGCTCCGCCGCGGAAGCGCCGGAAGAAGGTTCCCCTACGCTCGTCGCCGTCCAGGTGGGCAAGCTCACCCGCGCGACGTTGCATGGCTATGTCGACGGTTTCGGCGCGGTGCTGCCGGCTCCCGCCGAGGGAGGACAACCCCCGGCGACCGCGCATGTGGCCCCGTCCGTCGCCGGGATCGTCGCCCGGGCCTGCGTGGCCGAGGGCCAGAGCGTGGAGCGAGGTGCCCTGCTGTTCGAACTGGATCCGCGGGCGGCCAAGGTGGCGGTCGACTATGCCCGGGAAACCGTGGCACGCCAGAAACGACTGTTCGAGGAGCACAACACCTCCCTGCACAGTTTGCAGGACGCGGAGGCGCAACTGGCCGCGGCCGAGACTCAACTCGCCCTGCTGCAGGTCACGGCCCCGTTGTCCGGCACGGTCACGCACGTCAGCGTCCGGCCCGGCGAGGCCGTCGACCTCAATACCGTGTTGGCCGACATCACTGACCTGCACCGGCTGGTCGTGGCGGCGAACATTCCCTCCGCGGAGGCGGGCAAACTCAACCCGGGCCAGCAGGTGCAGGTTTTGACCGATCCTCCCGTGTTGACTGCGCTGGCGTACGTCAGTGCGGCAGTGGACGCGACCAATGACACCGTATCCGTGCGTGCCCCGCTGCCGCCAGGGAGTGCGCTGCGGCCGGGTCAGCTGGTGCCCCTGCGCATCGTGACGGCCGAGCAGGCGAATTGTCTGGCGGCCCCGGCGGCCAGCGTCGTCACCGACGTTGGTGGACGGAGCGTCGTGGCGATCGTGGCCGGCGACGAGGCCACGCAGGTCGTGGTCAAGACCGGCCTGCGCGAGGACGGGCTGGTCGCAATCGATGGCCCGGGACTAAAGGAAGGCGACACGGTGGTAACCGTCGGCGCCTATGGGCTGCCGGCGAAAACCAAAGTTCAGGCGCTGAGTCCCTGAGGCAGACGCACCCTACCCGGCTCTCATGAAAGCAGGCGACGTTTCCGCGCTCGGCCGCTTCGCCACCCGCCACGCGTTGTCCATCACGTTTGTCGCGGCGGCGTTGTGTCTGGCGGGCGTTTTTTCCGCCTGGCGCACCCCTTCGGCGGTTTTCCCGCAGACCAATTTCCCGCGCGTGGTCATCCTGGTGGACAACGGCATCATGCCCGCCAATGAAATGATGGCCACGGTCACGCGGCCCATCGAGGAGGCGATGAAGGAGATTCCGGGGGCGGTCTCGGTGCGTTCCGCGACCAAACGCGGCTCGGCGCAGATCAACGTCTTCTTCAACTGGCGCGTGGACATGGTCCAGGCGGAATTGTATGTGCTGGGGCGGCTGTCGGAAATCCGCAGCGATCTGCCCGCGACCGCCACCACCGAGGTTTCCCGGCTGACGTTTTCCGCGTTTCCCATCATCGGCATCAGCCTCACCAGTCCCCGCCGCGATCTGATGGAGCTCTGGGAGCGGGCCAATTACGAGCTGAAGCCGCTCTTTCTGCAAGTTCCCGGCGTGGCGCGGGTGGAGCTGACCGGCGGACACGCACCCGAATACCACGTTATCGTGGACCCGCTGAAGCTGCAGGCCGCTCATCTCAGTTTGCAGGACGTGAGCGACGCGCTGACGAAAAACAATCTCATCTCGTCCGCGGGCCTGATTGAAGAGAACTATCACCTTTATCTGACGACGGTGGACGGGCGCGTTCATTCGCCGGCGGAGATCGAGCAGGCCATCATCCGGTTCAACGACGGCCATCCAGTGCAAATCAGGGACGTGGCGCGGGTCGAACGCGGACCGGAGCCGGCCTTCACCGTCGTCACGGCGCAGGGCCGCAACGCCGTGCTGCTCAACATTCACAGCCAGCCCGACGGCAGCACGCTGGACATTGCCGCGGCGCTGAAGGCGCAAATGCAGCTACTCCGGCAGGAATTGCCGCCGGACATGCACCTCGCGTTTTTCTACGACCAGTCGTCATTTGTGAGCGACTCGGTGCGCAGCGTGTGGGACGCCGTCATCTTCGGACTCATCCTGTCAGTGGGCATTCTTTATTTCTTCCTGAAGAACTGGGGCAGCGTGCTGACGGCCATCGTCACCATCCCGATCACGGTGTTGCTCACGTTTGTCGCCATGAAACTGGTCAACATGAGTTTCAACATGATGACGCTGGGGGGCATCGCGGCAGCCATCGGGTTGATCATCGACAATGCCATCGTCGTCGTGGAAGCCATGTGGGTAAGAATCGCCGCCGGTCGACCGCGGCTGGAGGGAATTCAGGAAGCCATGGGCGAGATTCTCTATGCGCTGATTGGCTCCACGTTGACGCCGGTGGTGGTGTTCATCCCGCTGGCTTTTCTAAGCGGGGTCGCGGGCGTGTTTTTCCGCGCGCTGGCCTTGACGATGGTCGTGTCGCTGCTGGTGTCCCTGGTTCTGGCGGTCACGCTGACGCCGTCGCTCGCCGCGTGGTTCATCCGCGGCGGCCGCAAAGTCGGGCCCGATCGCACGCCCGCCGGCGAGGAAGGCGGGTTTCTGCTGACGCGGATCCTCCGGCTTTACGAAGGCGCCGTCCGTTGGGCGTTGCGGCATGGTGGGCTGACGATGCTGGCCTGTGGAATGGTGCTGGTCGCCGCGTTTTTCATCTACCAGCAGTTGGAATCCGATTTTTTGCCCGATTTTGACGAAGGCGGCTTCGTGATTGATTTCTGGGCGACGCCGGGCACCAGCCTGACCGAAACGTCGCGGATGCTTGACGAGGCGGAAGCCAACCTCCGCGCAAATCCGGATGTGGAGAGTTATTCCCGCCGGCTCGGCACGGAACTGGGCATGTTTATTACCGAGCCGTATCGAGGCGATTTTGCGGTCAAGCTCAAACCCAACCGCGAACATACCACGGAGGAAGTCATCGCCCGGTTCCGCCACGAATTCAACGAACGGTTTCCCGCGATCCGCTGGGATTTTCCCGGCATCCTGACCGATATCATCGGTGACCTGCAGCTGACGCCCAACCCGATAGAAATCAAATTGCTCTCGCCCGACTTGAAATGGCTGGAGAAAACGGCGCCACGCGTGGCGGAGCAAATCAAGTCGGTGCCCGGCGTAGTGGACACCTTTGACGGCCTGACGAAGACCGGACCTTCGATCAACCTCCGGGTGCGTCCCGCCGACGCCGGACGATTCGGTCTCACGGTCAGCGACATCGCCGAGGCGGTGAACACCGCCCTGCTCGGCAAGGTTGCGTCGCATGTCCTCGAAGGCGACCGGGTGGTGAACATTCGCGTGCTGGCCGATCCGGCGAGCGTCAATCGCATCGCCGCGTTGCGCGAGCTGCCCCTGCGCACGGCCGCGGGCGCGATCGTGCGGCTGGATCAGGTGGCCAATGTGGTGGAGGAACCCAGCGAGGTTGAACTTGACCGCGACGATTTGCGGCAGGACGTGATCGTTTCCGCGCGGCTCGAGGGCCGTAATTTGGGCAGCGCCATGAAGGAGATTCAAGCCCGGCTCAGCCAGGACAAATGGCTGCCGCCCGGCACAGTCGGATTCGGCGGCCTTTACCAGCAGCAGCAGGAATCCTTCCGTAATCTCATCATGGTACTGCTCGCCGCCATTCTGCTGGTATTCACCGTACTGGTGGTGGAATTTCGCTCATTCTACGAGCCGATTGCGATTGTGTTTGGCGCCGTGCTGGCGTTGTTCGGCACGGTGGTCGCGTTGTGGATCACCGGCACCACGCTGAACATTGTTTCGTTTCTCGGCGCGATCATCGGAGTCGGCATTGTGGCCAAGAACGGCATTCTCGTGCTCGATTTCTTCCAGCAACTGCAGGCCCAAGGCGTGGAACTCGTCGAGGCGCTGGTGCGCGCCGGCCACCGCCGCTTGCGCCCGGTGTTGATGACCTCGCTGGCGGCCGCCCTCGGCATGTTGCCGCTGGCGTGGGGCATTGGCGCGGGCGCCGACATGCTTCGCCCACTGGCGATCGCGGTCATTGGGGCGTTGTTCTTTTCCGTGCTGCTGTCGCTCATCGCCACGCCGGTGGTTTATTACCTCATGATCCGGCTGTTCCGGGGAAGCCCCGCACACCCGCCAACCGCCGCCGGCTGAACCGGCCGCCAGAGACTTCCCGGCATGAGCGGAGCGGTTGCCGGTTGTTTTATTGTGCAGCGGTTCGCGCGCAACGGCGGCCAATACGCTCCGGGCCGCGAGATCGAAGGACCCATGGTACAGGTCATCCCCGGCGGGCTGATCACTTCGGTGGCGCTCAACCTCCTCGTGTTACCCACTCTGCACTTCGTTTCGGGTGCTTTACCGCCGACAGCGACGAGGAACCGGCGCAGATCGGCTGGCGCTGAACGCAAAATCATGAATCCCCTCCGCGCCAGACGGAATGTCAACTATTAGTTGACATGGGCGGGGCGCCTCGGACCTTGCTCATGCCGCGGGTCGAACTCCTGCTCGCGCCCGCTGTTTCCCCGCGGCAATATCCCGGGGCACGGGTCGCGGCCGTCAGCGCGCCCTCCGGCGCGACGGCTTTGCTACCGCGCCGGACCCCAGCGCCGCGTGAACGGGTAATAGATGAACAGCGGCCGGCCGACGACATCCTTCTCCGGTACGAAACCCCAGTAGCGTCCGTCCCGGCTGTTGCCGGAGTTGTCACCGAGTGCAAAAAAACAGTGATCGTCGACCTTCAAAGTCTCGCCTTTCGTGAGCAGTCCGAGGTTGAGCTCGCCGCCTTTCGTGCCGTTGAAGTATCCTTGATACAGGCCGATCCGCTGCGCGTTAAGGTGGAAGGCCGCGGCCCCGCTGATCGGCTGCCCATTGCGATACAGGACTGGCGGCCGGATTTCCAGCATGTCGCGCGGAAGGCCGACGAGGCGCTTGACGTAATACTGGTCCAGTCCAATGCCGGCGATGTTCCCGGTCCGGAAAACAAAACCGTCCCCGACCCGCGGTTTTCGGAAGTGATAGCTCAGCCGATCGGCGAACAGCAGGTCGCCGGTCATAACGTCGAAGCGCATGATCGGCTCGCCCGCGTGCACGGTTTTCCCGAGCTTTACCAGATAGGCGGGTGCCATGTCGCCGGCCTCCTCCCGTAATTGCACATCCGCGCGCTCCACGCCGCCGCGCCGGCCGGCACCTTCAAGGAAGGCCACGACGTTGGCTCCTTTGAAAAACGTCTCCTGAACCAGGGTGTCGACGTCGTGGAAATCCAGCGGCACGCGCACCGTGGCTTTGGCGCCGTCCACATAGAAGGTGTATTCCCTGACCTGGGTGGGGATCACGAGCCACTTGCGGTCGTTCCGGACCGTGTAGGCCAGCGTCCCGCTGGAAAAAAACTGCGCCGCGACCTCGCCATCGCGCGGTGCCACGGCCTCGCGCCGTTGCGCGCCGAACGCGACAAAGCGGAAGATCCGCTCCGCGATGCCCGGCGCCGCCGTTCCGGTCGGAAAGTTTTCCCCCTTCATGCCGTAATACGTCGGCCACATCGAGTTGGTCGGGATCTTGAATGGCTGCAGGAAATAGGTGCGGATGCCCAGGACGATGATGATCGCCATGAGCAAAAACTCGACGTTCTCCACCATGGCGGACTTGGGATAAAACGTCCCGCCGATCTGGCGCAGCACTCCCTCCAGCATCTCGATGCCGAGCTTGAGCTTGCCGGGGTCGGCCCGCTGTTTGAGCCGGAGCCGCAAATCGGCGCTTTTCTGCAGCAACTCCTGCGCTTGCGCCGCCGTCAGCTTGTCGCGCTGGTAATGGTGGATCTTGTCCGCGAGCTGCAGCCAGTTTTCGGCGTTCTCGCGCATCTTGCGCTCGTTGGAGTCAAAAAATCCGAACACGGTGGGTGCGGGGCTAGTTGTTCTTGAGGACCTGAATGAAGGCGTCGGGCGGGATCGAGACCTTGCCGATCTGCTTCATCTTCTTTTTGCCCTTCCGCTGTTTCTCCAGGAGTTTTTTCTTGCGGGTGATGTCGCCGCCATAGCACTTGGCGGTGACGTCCTTGCGCATGGCGCGGACGTTGTCCCGGGCGATGATCTTGCCGCCGATGGCGGCCTGCACGGCGATCTTGAACATTTGCGGCGGGATGATGGCGGCGAGTTTTTCGCAGACCACGCGGCCCTGCCCCTCGGCCTTCGAGCGGTGCACGATGCTGGCAAAGGCATCGACCGGCTCGCCGTTCACGAGGATGTCCATCCGCACCAGGTCCGCAACGCGATACGCGCCCAGTTCGTAATCCATCGAACCGTAGCCGCGGGTGAGGCTCTTCAGACGGTCGTTGAAGTCGACGAGGACTTCGTTGAGCGGCAGCGTGCAGGTGAGCATGACCCGCGTGGCGTCGAGCGTGTCGGTATGGTCGCACGCGCCGCGCTTTTCCATGATGAGATTGAGGATGTCGCCCAGGCACGTGTTGGGAAGGTGAATCGATGCCGTGATCGTGGGCTCGTAGATCGCCTCGATCGAGGCCGGATCGGGCAGGTTGATCGGATTGTCCACCTCGGACGTCTCGCCGCCGTGCACCTTTACTTTGTAGACGACGCTCGGGTACGTGGAGATGATGTCCACGTCGTGCTCGCGGCGGATGCGTTCCTGGATGACCTCCATGTGCAGGAGGCCGAGGAAGCCGCAGCGGAAGCCGAAGCCGAGCGCGACCGAGGTTTCCGGCTGGTAGACGAACGCCGAATCGTTGAGCCGCAGACGCGCGATCGCCGCCTTGAGCTTTTCGTAGTCCTGCGTCTCGAGCGGGTAGAGGCCGCAATACACCATGGGATGCACCTCCTTGTAGCCGGGCAGCATCGCGGTGGCGGGCCGGTTCGCGTGGGTGATGGTGTCGCCGATCTTGATGTCCTCCGTCGCCCTGATGTTGCTGACGATATAGCCGACGTCGCCGGGGCCGAGTTCGACGTCGGGCTCCATCTTCGGGCGGAAGACGCCGACTTCCCTCACCTCGGCCTTCTGGCCGGTGCTCATGAGCATCATCATTTCGCCGGCCTTGATCGTGCCGGAAAACACGCGCACGTGGGCGATGACGCCGCGATAGGAATCGTACTTGGAATCGAAGACGAGAATGCGCGTGCCCTTGTAGTCGGCCCAGCGCGGCGGCGGCACGCGTGCCACGATGGCTTCAAGAATCTCGGTGATGCCGATGCCGGCCTTGCCGCTCGCCAGGATCACCTCCTCCGCGGGAATCGTCAGGATGTCCTCGAGCTGGCGGGTGCAGAGCTCGAGGTTGGCGCTCGGCAGGTCGATCTTGTTGATGACCGGGATGACCTTGAGTTTCTGCGCGAACGCCAGATGGGCGTTGGCCACGGTCTGCGCCTCGACGCCCTGGGCCGCGTCGATCAGCAGCACCGCCCCTTCGCACGCCGCGAGGCTGCGGGAGACCTCGTAGGAGAAATCCACGTGGCCCGGCGTGTCCATGAGGTTGAGCTGATAAAGCCGGCCGTCCTTCGCCGTATAATGCATGGTCACCGGATGGCTCTTGATCGTAATGCCGCGCTCCTTCTCGAGGTCCATGGAGTCGAGCATCTGGTCCTTCATCTCCCGCTGGGTGACCGTGTGGGTGTGTTCGAGCAGACGGTCGGAGAGCGTCGTCTTGCCGTGGTCGACGTGGGCGATGATGCAGAAGTTGCGTTTGAGCGATACGTCCATGCGCAGGTGCCGGAGGACCCGGCCGCCGGGCGTCGGGTGCGTGCAAACCGCCAATGTGAGGCGGCCCCCAGCCGCTTTCAAGCGGCTAAATCGGCATACTCCGCGAAACTTTGCACCGGCCAGTCCCGGTTGGTGCGCCGCGCCAGACCGGCGAGGACGCCGCCGGGACCGAGTTCCCAGAACTGCCCGGCGCCAGCCGCCGCCACGTTGCGCATGCAGTCCTCCCACAGGACGGGCGAGACAACCTGCCTGATCAACGCCGCGCGGATGTCGCCCGGCTCCGCGACGGGCCGGCCGGTGGTGTTCGTCAAGACCAACAGGTTTGGCCGCGCAAAGGGCATTCCCTCAAGAAACGTGGCAAAGGCGGCGCGCGCCGGTTCCATGAGGCGGCTGTGGTAGGCACCGGCGACATTGAGGGGAATGACTTTTCGCATGCCGCGCTTCTTCGCGGCCGCCACCGTCGCGGTGATTTTGGTTTTTTCACCGGAAATGACGATCTGCCCCGGGCAGTTGAGGTTGGCCATTTCGACATCGAATTCCTGGCAGAGCCCGGCGACCTTCGCCCGCTCCTCGCCAATGATGCTGGCCATCGTGCCGTTGGTTTGCTCGCACGCCAGCTGCATGAGCCGGCCGCGCTCCGCCACGATGCGCAGCCCCGTGGCGAAGTCGAAGACGCCGGCGGCGGTCAGCGCAGTGATCTCCCCCAGGCTGAGGCCCAGGGCGAACTTCACCCCGCCGAGCCGTCCCTGCTCCCGGAGGATCGCATGCAGCGCCATGCCGTGCACAAACAGCGCGGGCTGGCACATCCGGGTCTGCGTCAGTTCCGCGTCGGGCCCCTCGAAACTGACCCGGGCGAGCTCCCAGCCGAGGACGCGGTTCGCCTCGTCATACAGCGCGCGGGCCGTGACGGAGTGTTCGTAGAGCGACCGGCCCATGCCCACTTTTTGGGCGCCCTGGCCGGCGAAAAGGAGTGCGCCTGACATCATGAAGAGCGGAGGTTAAACCCGTCGGCCGGGCAAGAACCAAGCCATAAATCGCCGGGGCGGCGGGCAGTGTTTCCCCTCGGCCGCGGACCGCTCCCGTGCCGGGGAGGACCGCCTCACTTGATGAAGATTCCCTTGAGATTCATGTCGAGGGCTTGCGGATTCGGCGAGAAGCGCAACCCTTCGGCCTTGCTGATCTTGGCGGTCTTGATCAAGCGGTAAAGGTCCTTGTTGAAGGACTGCGATCCGGCCTCGTCGCCCACCTCGAGCAATTGCTGGATTTTGTCGAACTGCGCCTCCAGCAGCAGGTTTCGCACGGTGCTGTCGGCCACCAGGATTTCAAACGCGGGATAGCGGCCGCCGCCCTCCAGCGCCGGGATCAATTTCTGGCAGATGAAACCGCGCACCGCGCCAGACACCTGGCGGCGCGCCTGCACCATCTGGTCGGGCGGAAAGAACTCAAAAAGCCGCGTCAGCGCCTGCTGCACCGTGGCGGCGTGCAGCGTTGAGAACACGAGGTGGCCCGTTTCCGCGGCGGAAATGGCGGTCTCGATCGTCTCCCGGTCGCGCATCTCACCGATGAGGATGATATCCGGGTTCTGGCGCAGCACAGCGCGGATGGCCATGGGGAAGTCGTGCACATCGATGCCGATCTCGCGCTGTTCGAAGACGGATTTGTCGTCGGTGAATGTATATTCGATCGGATCCTCGAGGGTGATGATATGCCGGTCGTGGTTCTGGTTGATCCAGTTCAGCATGGCCGCCATCGTCGAGCTCTTGCCTGCGCCGGTGGCGCCGCAGATGAGCAGGATGCCATCCTTGGAAGTAGCCAGCCGGATGAGCGGTTCGGCATTAAGATTCAACTCCTCGAAGCTGGGCGGACGGCTTTTGATATAGCGGAAGACCACGCTGACCGAGCCGCGCTGGCGGAAGCCGTTGACACGGAAGCGGCCGACGTCCTCCAAGGCGTAGGCATAGTCCGCCTGGCCGTCGCGTTCCCAATTGGCCTGAAAATTCCGCGGCACGGTGGCTTCCACAAACCCCCGGACGATGTCCCCAGGAATGGGATCCATGTCGACCGGCTTGAGTCTGCCACTGAGCCGGAGATAGGCAGGCTTGTTTGCCTTGATGACAATGTCGCTCGCGTTGTTCTCCACGGCGAGTTTGAGGACTTCATGGAATAGATCGACAGGTTCCATAGGTGGTGCGGTTGGGGGCGTGGGATGAAAAAAGAATGTGCTTTTCTAACCGGGTCTGCTTTGGTCAGCAAGGCTACATTCCACCAACTTATCCAAACAAAACATGAAGCTGCGTCCGCTCACCGGTACTCTCACCGCGCTTGTGACTCCGTTTCAACGGCAGAAGGTCGCTTATGACGAGCTTCGCTCGCTGGTTAATTACCAGATTAAATCCGGGATTAACGGCTTGGTCCCGGCGGGCTCGACGGGCGAGTCGGCCACGCTTTCGCACGAGGAGCACATGGACGTCGTGCAGGGCGTGATCGAAGCAGCGCGGGGACGGGTGCCGGTGGTCGCCGGCACGGGTTCGAACTCCACGCAGGAGGCGCTCGCCCTCACCCGGGCGGCGCACGACGCCGGGGCCGACGCCATGCTGGTCGTGGCACCCTACTATAACCGCCCGACCCAGGAGGGTCTTTTCCGTCATTTCTCCCAAGTGGCGGAGGCGACCGACCGGCCGATTGTCCTGTATTCCATCCCCAGCCGCTGCGGCGTGGAGATCAGCGTGCCGGTGGTCGCGCGGCTGCGGGCAAAATATCCGCACGTGCGCTACATCAAGGAATCCGGCGGGTCGGTCGATCGCGTCGACCAGCTCAAGCAGGCGCTCGGCGACGACCTCACAGTCATCAGCGGCGACGATTCCCTGACGCTGCCGTTCATGGCGGTGGGCGCGGAAGGCGTCATCAGCGTCGCCTCCAACCTGCTGCCGCGCGATCTGGTCAGACTCACCCATCTCGCCCTCGCCGGCGACTACCGCCGGGCGGCCCGGCTGCATCGCCGGCTCTATCCGTTGTTCAAGGCGCTTTTTCTGGAGACCAACCCTGTCCCCATCAAGGCGGCGCTGGCCGCCGTCGGTCGCATCAGCTCATCGGAGGTGCGCCTGCCGCTCTGTGAGATGAGCGCGGCCAATTTCGCCTCGCTCAACCAGACCCTCGCCCTGTTCACCCAGTAGCTGCCCAGGACCATGTCTCTCTCCATTCTTCTCAATGGCGCGCGCGGCCGCATGGGCCGGGCGGTAAGCACCGCGGCCGGTGAGCTCGGCCTGCGCATCGGCGCCGCGGTCGACGTCGGCGACAATCCGGCGCCCGGCATCGGCGCGTGCGATGTGATCATCGATTTCAGCACCCCGGCGGCCACCCCCGCCTTGCTGCGACTCGCGGTCAAGCATCGCAAACCCATCGTCATCGGCACCACGGGCCACACCGCCGCTGAAAAAAGGCGCCTGCTCCCGCTCGCCGCCAGGATTCCGTGTGTCTGGGCGGGCAATTTTTCAGTCGGCGTCAACCTGCTGTTCCATCTGACGCGACAGGCGGCGCACATTCTTGACGCCAATTATGACGCCGAGCTGATCGAGATGCATCATCGTTTCAAGAAGGACGCGCCGAGCGGCACCGCCGCGCGCCTGCTCGAGATCATCCTCAAGGAACGCCGGCTCACGTCGGCCGCGCTTCGCCATGGCCGGAAGGGTATCACGGGTGAGCGCTCGCCGCGCGAGGTGGGCATTCATTCGCTGCGCGGCGGCGACGTCGTGGGCGACCACACGGTGATCTTTGCGGCGCTGGGAGAAAGGCTCGAACTTGTCCACAAGGCGTCCGACCGCGCGATCTTCGCCCGCGGTGCGCTGCGCGCCGCGCAATGGATCGTCGCGCAGCCGCCCGGAGTCTACGACATGCAGGACGTTCTCGGTTTGAAGGATTGAGCGCGATGATCACCAGCATTCAAGGAACGCTGGTCGAGGCCACCCCGCTGGTCGCAGTCGTGGAAGTCAACGGCCTGGGTTACGAGGTGAATGTGCCGGTGACGACGGCGGAAAGACTTCCGGCGCGGGGCGGCACCGTGAAGCTGCATACCTGGGTGGTTTATCGCGAGGATGCACAGACGCTTTATGGTTTCGCGAGCGCCGCCGAGCGCGATTTTTTCCGTCTGCTGGTCGAAAAAGTCACGGGGGTCGGCCCCAAGGTCGCCCTCAGCATCATGAGCCGCCTTTCGCTGCCCATGCTGCAGAGTGCCATTGCCGGCGGCGATGTGGCCACCCTGGCGAAATGTCCGGGCATCGGCAGGAAGACTGCCGAACGGTTGATCATCGAGCTCAAGGGACGGTTCGCGCCCGCGGCGGCAGCGACCGCCATGGCAGGAAGTCCGTCCGGCGCCAGCCCGGGCCAGGAGATCGCCCATCATCAGCGCGACGCCGTGATGTCCCTCATCGCCCTCGGCTACAAGGCCGCGGACGCCGACAAGTCTGTCCGGCAGGCCTGGATTGCGCTGGGGCCGGAGGCCACCACCGAACAGTTGATCAAAAAAGCGCTCGGGTGACAAAAAAGCGCGCCTTGCGGCGCGCTTGCAGGAGAGAAAGCCGCGGAATGAATTCCGGCGCAGCGTTAAAATTGGAAGACCGTCATTTTTGGAATTGGTAGGCCGTCATTTCCGTCTGTCCATCCATCTGCTGACGGCTGCGATAAATCTTCGGGCTGCCGGAGCTGGAAGGCGATTGCTCAAAGACAAACTGCTCGATGCTCGGGCGCAGGGTCAGGGGGCCGGCATAGACCGGAGGCAGCGGCGCCACGGCTGGTGCGGCCGGTGATTTGACGACGATTAACGGTGTTTTGCCCTGAAGGTTTCCCGGCGAAAACACCAGCAGCGGCCGGGCGTTGAGCGATCCGATTCGCAGGCTGACGGGAGAGGCTGTCGCATCCATGTGCACGGGCGCAGAGGCCTTGACCAGACCCGTCTGGGCAGACGCCAGGCTGGCGGCCGGAGCCGTGGCGAGACTGCCACGGGCGGAATTGCGATCCGGGCGCAGGAAAACCTGCACCGCCACCAACGCCACGCAGGCCGCGGCCGCCAGACCGGCGGCGTAGTAGCCCCATACCGGGCGCCGCGCGCGCGGCGCGAAGTCGACGACCCGGCTGGCTGCCTCCTCCACCCCGGCCCCCTGATCCGCCTGGGCGCGGATGTTCTCGAAGACCAGCGTGCAGGCGCGGTGCATCCTGCAGTATTGATGGTAGATCCGCTGATGGCGCGGATTATGCAAAATCTCCTCCTCCAGCAGCGCGGCCTCCTCGGGCGAAATCTGCTGGTCGATGTAGAGGTTAAGCAGCTCGATAAACTTGGATTCTTTCACTTGAATTCGTCCCCCATTTTGTCGCGCAGGCTTTCCCGGGCGCGCGCGATCCGGCTTTTGACTGTTCCTACGCTGATGGCGAGGATCTCGGCGATCTCCTCGTAGGACAGGTTCTTGATGTTACGAAGTACGAGAATCTCCCGGTGCTTCGGGCTCAGCTTGTCCATGCACTCCGCCACGCGATCCACAAATTCCTGGGTGACCGTGGCGTCCTCCGGAGTTTCCAGCTCCGCGGGAAACACCTCCGCCAGGGTGGTTTCATTTTCCGATCCCATCGGCTGGTCGAAGGAAATGGTCTGGTCCCGGCGGCGCCGCCACCAATACCAGTAGCGATTGCGTGCGAGATTGGTGGCAATCTGGTAAAGCCAGGTTGAAAAGGCCGACTCGCCGCGGAAATTGACCAACCCGCGATGCGCGCGGATGAAGGCATCCTGGGTCACCTCCTCCGCATCCTGGGGATTGCGCAGCAGCTGGTTCACCATCGCATAAATGCGGTCCCAGTAGCGGGAGACCATCTGCTCAAAGGCGGATTGGTCACCCTGCCTGAACCGGTCGATCAGCATCCGGTCCAGCGCTACTTCCTGAGCTTTAGTCGACATGCGTTCAACTGCGCTCTGATGGGCGTATTTCTTAATTGTTCCCAATTTGTTGGCCTCCGGCGGCAAGGTGATGGCGATATGGCAGGTTTCGCGAGGGGGTCAAGGCGGCCCCGGCAATTCCATTGACGCTATATAACACACGACCGTGGTCCCGGGTTCCAACTTGTTTGCCTTGCGGATGTTGTCATCAGCGCGTCCGGAAAACTTCGCTTGCACGCCGCCCGCCAAACTAGCAATTTATCCTTGCCTGTACGGAGCGGAGAACTAGTCCGTCCGTTTTCGTCTGGGGGTCGATAGCTCAATGGTAGA
>PLMW01000088.1 GCA_003142615.1 Opitutia bacterium
TAGCTCCTAGCTTCTGGCCTTCCGCCGTCGCTCCTCGAGCTAGGGCGAGACAAGCTGGCTCTTGGCTTCCGCCACCGCACCCACTCGTCTCCCCTTCAGAATATCACTCGGCCCTCAGCGCCACGATTGGGTCGACCTTCGCCGCGCGGCGGGCGGGGAAGTAAACGGACAAGGCGGCCACAATTCCCAGCAGACCCACGGAAGCGATGAAGACCAAGGGATCGTGGGCGCTGACTTGAAACAACTGATTCGCCAGGAGACGCGCCAATCCGAACGCAGCCGCCAGACCGATCACGATGCCGATGATAGTCGGTTTCATCCCGCCGATCAAAACCAGCCGGATGATGTCGCGCCGCTGAGCCCCCAGGGCGGAGCGAATGGAGAGTTCCCGGGTCCGCTGGCCGATGGCGTACGACATGACGCCGTAAATGCCGATGCAGGCGAGGCTGATGGCGACCATGGCAAACAGACCCAACAGCACCAGCGCCGTGCGTCGGGGTGCCAGCGACCGGTGGACGGCCTGTTCGAGCGTACGGACGTTGGCGATGGGTTGATCGGGATCGGCTTCGAGGATGGTTTTCCTGACGGTCGCCACGAGAGTCAAGGGGGGCAGTGCGCTCCGCACGACGATGCCGGGGTCGTTGGGGAAGTGAGCTTGGGGACCATACACTCTTGGGCGGGGATCATACTCGATGTCCCGCTGCCGGACTGGCGCAACGATGCCCACAATCTCACAGGTCTTGCCCAAAAAATTCACCTGCTGCCCGATGGGGTTCTCATTGGGGTAGAGGTCGCGCGCGACGCGGGTGTCAATCACCAGAACCGGCGGCGCCGTCGGGCTGTTGTCCGCTTCCGTGATCACGCGTCCGCGCAGCAGCGTGATTCCCATGGTGGAGAAATAGTCGCCATTCACGCTGGAGACTCCGACCGAATACTGTTGTCCGGGCGGTCGCGGTCGGTCCGTCCGATCAACGAATTCACCTCGATCCCCCCTGTCTCCCAGCGGCAAAGAGGAAATCGCCCCGACGGATTCCACCCCCGGCAGGGCCCGGAGGCGTCCGACCAGGTCCTTGGTGAAGCGCAGGCGGTCTTCATTCCGCGGGTATTTTGCCCGGGGAAACGACAGATCGAAGGCGAGGGTATGCCGGGGATTGAATCCGGGATCGACCTCCAGCAAACGGGTGAAGCTGCGCAGGAACAGGCCCGCCCCGATGAGCAACACCAGGGTGAACGCAAACTCGGACACCACCAAGAGGGATTGGGCCCGTCGTTTTGAGCGTGACGCCGATCCACGTTCCGTTTCCTTCAGGGCGTGGTTCACATCCGCCCTGGCCGCGCGCCACGCCGGGAGGATGCCAAACAGGACCCCGCAACCGCCCGCGACGAGAATGGAAAACAGCAGGACCTGGGTGTCGAGTCGGGGATGGAGCATCTGGGGCAGTTGCCCCGCCACCGTGCGCGCCAGCAAACGCATGCTGACGGTCGCGAACAGCAGGCCCAGCGCGCATCCGGACAGGGCAAGCAAAAGGCTCTCGGTCAGCATCTGCCGGACGATCCGCCACGAGTGCGCGCCCAAGGCAATCCGGACCGCCATCTCTCTCGAACGCGCGTTGCCGCGCGGCCAGCATCAGGTTGGAAACATTCGCGCAGGCGATCAACAGGACCAGGGCCACCGCGCCGAGGAGGAGGACGAACATCGGACGGGTGCCTCTCACGAAAATCTCCTGGAGAGGAGTTACCAAAACGCTCCAGTCCTTTTTAAAGGAAGGATATTCCGCCGCGAGCCGTTGTTTGATTCCCCGAAGTTCTGTCTGCGCCTCGGATGCGGTGATTCCCGGTAGCAGGCGTCCCACCACCCGCCGCCAGTGAAGGTCGCGTCCCCAATACGTCCCGGGAGCATCAATCACCTCGGGAACGAGAAACTGGACCTCGTCCTGCAACAGCGCACGCGGCGGAAGCACGCCGATGACGGTGTAGGGAGTCTGGTCGAGTGAGACCTTGCTGCCGACCACTCCCGCGTCACCGCCGTAATGGCTTTGCCAGAATTGATGGGTCAGCAGGATGACCTGATTGTTGCCGCCGGCGGCAGTCTCGCTGACTGCAAAACCGCGTCCAACCATCGGCGCGACTCCCAGCACCGACAGAAACTCGGCGGAGACCTGCAACCCCGTGACGCGCTCCGGGGATCCCATCCCGGTCAGATTCCGGCGTGTGTCCTCGTAGACGGCGAGATGGGCGAACTTGGAGCTGTGTTCGCGCCAATCCTTGAAGGCACCGCCGGACACCGAACCGTTGGGCCGGCCATCCGACAGCATTTCCATGATATCCACGAGCTGTTCGGCATGCGGATACGGCAGCGGCTGGAGCAGAGCCGAGTTGATCACGCTGAAAATGGCGGTGTTGGCGCCGATGCCGAGGGCGAGCGTGAGCACGGCCACGGCGGTAAAGGCAGGCGACTTGCGGAGCTGCCTCAGGGCATAGCGGAGGTCGAGGAGCATGGGGGTGGGAATGCCGGCGGTACCAATCAAGTACCCAGCCCGGGCAAAAAGGTTACGGTTTTTCTACAGTATCTCAGAGGGGGCCACGCCTTAACTCTTGACAGGCCTAGTTTCGAGGGCGCCAGCCATCGCTTCTTGGGTAAGCTCAGACGGGATCGGCCTAAACAATTGCGATCGGGCGGGCGGACTGCGTCACGGCTTGACTCCAGACATCCCCTTTTGAGCTATTCGAACTTGCTTCTGCCTTCGCCCCGTACCTATCGATTACCGCGGACGACAGCCTGACGTTGGCGGCTGGGGCTGCGGCGAGCGTCATAGGTCCCTGCCGGCCCGGTCTGCCACAGCCAGCCCACCGCGGCCACGCCTCTTCGCTTTTCCCGTCGCCAATCCACCGAGGCCACAGTCCGACTACCCCACCCTTTCCCCGCCCAGGCCGTCAATCGCGGAGGCTGACCGTGGGCCCAAGGCCCACGGAATGGCTAGAGGCGGCCGCGCAAGTCGCTGGGCAATAAATCCAGCGCAAGCTCGCGCAGGCGTTGGTCCGCAATCGCCACACCAAACGCTTTGCACAACACCTGCAGGCGGTAAAGCGAACCTGTCGTGAGCCAGCGCAATTTTTCCTCATCCACCTCCGCCAGACAGCGGCGCACCTGGTCGCGAGCCAGATCCATATGCTTGCCGCGCGCCAGCACGACGGCCAAGCTGACCCGCCGGTCCCACAGCATGACGCGATCGGCTCCGCCAGAAAGGCGCCGCTGCAGTAGCTCAACGGTGTGGACAAAGCCGGCCGTATCACCACGGGCGATCTCAACCTGGGCCCGGGCCACCAAGGCGCCGAGATCGGCCGGATAGCGCCGCAGCGCCTGACCCGCCAACGCCGCAAGTTCGAGCTGCCCCATTTCGACGAAATACTCCGCGATCCGGCTTAACGCCGCCGCACTGTCCTGCTCCTCGACTATTTCAAGAATTGCCACCGACTGTCCTTCAAATCCGGCAATGGTCGGAAGTTGATAGGGCACCGGCCGGAGCCAAGGTGGCAGATTCCAGTCATGCCACGTCTTAAGAACCGTACCCTCAAGCTGGCCCATCCCCATGCGCGCATAAACGTCGAGATAGGAATCCCACGACGGGATGATGATGTGCGTGATCGTGCGCCGGTCGATCAATTCCTTCGCCTCCTCCGGGGTTGACGCGCTGACGATCCGGACAGCTGCCTCAAGACCATTCCGGTTTTCCCAGCCGAGCGTTGCCAGTCCGCGCAGCCCGCCGTAATAATGCAGGGTGATGGTCTCGTTGTGGGGCGCCAGAATCACCGCCCGTCCAGCCCCCGCGTGGATCGCGAGCCAGCGGGCCAAGTCCCGCTCGATCAGCCCAAAAATCTCGGACTCGTCGAGCGCATTCTTCATCCCGGCGTCCGCTGGAGGGATAATCTGAATTGCGCCCAGCACGAGCATCGGCGCCACGAATCCTAACCAAACCCAGCGGGTGAGACGATGGCTGAACGCTTCACCGATCGCCGCCGTGGCCGCGACCAGCAGGGCAAGCAGAACCGCATCGGCCTGATTCCACCAACTAAGCTGCCGGCAGGCGAATCCGATGGCGACGAACACCGGTCCCAGCGCGACTGCGAGGGACGCCCGGGATGCCATTCCCGTGCGGCGGCGCAGGACCAACCAGCCCGCCGGCAGCACCAGCAACACCGGCAACACCGTGGCCCAAACCTTGGGTGTAATGAATTCATCGACCAGCCAGCCCCATAGGCTGGTCTCCCGCACGTCGCCCGGCAGTCTGGTCAGCCGGAACGAGGACAGATCCACCTCCAAAAACCCCAAGCTGTGGGTCAGCCCCATCGCAACGGGCACCGCCGCCAAGGCCGCGACCGCAAGCACGAGGACGATAATTTCACGGAGACTCCAGGAAGGTTTCCCCCGCTCGATCCAGGCCACCGCCCGTGCCAGTACCGTACCTCCGCCCAGCCACGCCAGCCCGTAAAGCGGGTGATTGACCCGCAGCTGCCATGACCCCAGGTGCGCGGGGAAGTACTCGATCAGGTAAATCCCAAGGCTGGTCGCGGCTCCACCGAGTGCCCAGGCATGCCATGGCAGGGGCCCCCGCACCCCAGCCGGGTTTACCTTCGCGTCGCCACGGTTAACGCAGGCCGCGATCAGTCCACCCAAGGCGATACCGACGAGAATCGGCACCTGGCCGGCCACGCCAATCCACAGTCCAAGGCCGCCCGTGATGCCGCCGACGAAAAACCAGCGCCGCGCCCGACCTCCCGCGTCCGCTGCCGTCGAATACGCTGCGCGGATCCCCGCCAGCAGCGGAAGCACACTCCAGAATGCACAAGCCCGCACCAGTCCCTGATCGCCAGGCGCCCCTGGCAAAAATCCCGCAGCGAACGGGAAAATGGCCGCCATTCCAATCGAGAGCAATGCGGCTGGATAAGCGCCGAACTGCCACGCCGCAAAAATCGTGGCCACCCCCAGGAGCAGCAGATGCAGCAACGGGTCGGCAAACAGCGCCGCCCGCTCCACGGACGCGCCGGACGGGCGGCCGGAAATCATATGGTCGAGCCACGCGATCGCTCCCAGCCACCAACGATAAGGCGAAGCTGCATACACCTCCCGGCCGAACGGCGCATTCTCATAATCGATGTGCCGCACCCGCCATTCCCGGCGAGTGAACATTTGCCGGGTCTGGTCGAGCCACTCATAGCTGATGCCGTCGTGGTCCGGCACAATCAACCGGGGTTGCCAGCCGGCGTAATCGACCGGCGTGGACGCGTCGACCGCCGGCTCCGCCACGGACCGTTCGGCAATCCCCGACACATAGTCAACCCGCCGCACCCGCAGGGTGTTGGTCCAGATCAGGAATCCGAAGGCACAGAGCGGGAATGCCACCCAGGCGCGGAAAGAAAGTCGGAAGGGGTTGCTCAATGGGGTCACTGCATTTGCCGCAGGTTTCGGAATCACGCATGCAATTGCACCAAGCAGGATGGGGCAAGCAAAGTTCGGTTCCACGAGTTGGTAAACTCCACTTGACTCCGTGGAGGGAGGTTCGTCCCATCTTCGCCCGACCATGTCAGCCGCCGAGAATTATGAACGCCCCGGGATGCGGGCTGCCGCTGAGCATGCCGTCCGCTGCGGAATGCTGGCGGGAGGCCTGTTCGCCGGTCTGGCCGCCTGGGCGGCGGATCCCGCGGGCGGCATCACCGAAAAGCCGCTCGCACCGCACCCCTTCCCGCGCGGGAAAACCATGTTTGTGCAGCTCCCGCCCGAAGCGACCGGCGTGCGGACGGAGAATCGCTACGCCGACCCCAGGATGTGGGGGGAACTCTATCAGGAATTCGAGGGCGGATCGATCGGCACCGGGGTGGCCATCGGAGACTATGACGGCGACGGCCGGCCCGACCTATTTGTCGTGAGCAAGACCGAAAGCTGCCGGCTCTTTCGCAACCTCGGCAACTGGAAATTCGAGGATGTGACGGAGAAGGCCGGGGTCGGCGACAAGGGCGCCGCGGCCGGCATCTGGAAGCATGGGGTGACGTTTGTCGACGTGAACAACGATGGCCGGCTGGACATCTATGTATGCCGATTCAATGCCCCGAATCTCCTCTACATCAACCAGGGCGATGGAACCTTCAAGGAGATGGCCCATGCCTATGGGCTCGATGTGAAGGATGCGTCCGTCATGGCGGCCTTTTGCGACTACGACCGCGACGGCTGGCTCGATGTTTACATTACGACCAATCTATTGGACAACGTCAGGCATCCGAACGGCCAGCGCGGTTATCTTTTCCACAACAATCGCGACGGGACGTTTACCGATGTGACCGATCGTGCGGGCATCAGCGGCGAAGGGGCGAGCCATTCCGCCACTTGGTGGGACTATGACAACGACGGCTGGCCCGATCTTTACGTGGCGAACGACTACGGCGTTCCCGACAAACTTTACCACAACAACCGGGACGGGACGTTCACCGGCACGCTCGATCGCGTCCTGCCGCACACGTCGTTTTACTCGATGGGCTCGGACTTGGGCGACGTGAACAACGACGGACTCATCGACTTTCTCGTCGCCGACATGGCCACGATGACCCACCAGAAGGACCAAAACTCCATTGCCCAAGCGCGCGAGAGAGCCGTGGAACTGGACAATTCCATCGCGGCGCCGAAGTACCACCGCAGCGCCCTCTACCTGAACACCGGCATGGGCCGCTGTCTCGAAGCAGCCTACCTTGCCGGCATAGCCCACACCGACTGGACGTGGTCGCCGCGCCTCGAAGACCTGGACAACGACGGGCGCCTCGACCTCTTCGTGACCAACGGCTTTAACCGGGATCCCAACCCCGACGTCTACTCGCGCATGATGAGCGCGGGAAGCCTGGCCGAGCGCAACCGCATCATGTACGACAGCCCCGTTCTGGTCGAAACCCATCTCGCCTTTCGCAACCTCGGCGACCTGCAGTTTGAAAACGTCGGTGCCGCCTGGGGCCTCGACCAGAAGGGCGTGAGTTTCGGCGCTGCCTTTGGTGATTTGGGCGGCGACGGCAACCTCGACCTTGTCTACTCCAACTTTCAGAGCGGGGTCAGCGTTTTCCGCAACGACAACGACACCGGCCACCGCGTGATGATCGATCTGCGGGGGACCATCTCCAACCGTTTCGGCGTGGGTGCGACGGTGCGGATCGAAAGCGCCCTGGGCGTGCAGGTGCGCCAGCTCTGGCTGGCCCGTGGCTATTCGTCCAGCAGCGAGCCGGCGGTTCATTTTGGCCTCGGCGGAGACACGAGCATCAGGCGCATGGTTGTGACGTGGCCCAGCGGCCACGTGCAGACGTTCGAGAACCTGGCCGTCGACCGGCGGTTCACCATCACGGAGCCGTCGGGTCCGGCGCCGGCGCTGCCGACCGAAGTGAATCCGCCGCCGGCCGGACAGTTTACCGAGGTGAGCGAGCCAACCGGTCTGGCACTGCGATCGCGCGAAGAACCGGTGGACGAATCCTCCCTGCAACGGCTGGTCCCCGTGCGTCTCAACCGCCGCGGCCCCGGCCTCGCAGTAGGGGATATTGAGGGCAACGGAAGGGATGCTGTGGTCATGGGCGGCACGACCCTAGATCCCCTGCGCATCCTGCGTGGCGCGGCCTCGGGGCAATTCACGGGTGGCGATGCCCCGGCGCTCGCGAGTGGCGCCGAGGTCAATGACGGGCCCGTGCTCTTGTTCGATGCCGATGGTGATGGGAAGGAAGACCTGCTGGTGACCAAAGGCGGCAACAGTCTGCCGGCCGGCGCACCGGAGTATCAACCGAGATTGTTCCTGAATGACGGCCATGGCGGCTTCCGGCTGGCGCCGGTGGACGCCTTGCCGCCGCTGTCGATCAGCGCGGGCGCGGTGGCGGCAGCCGACTTCGATCACGCCGGCCGGCTCGACCTGTTCATTGGCGGGCGCGTGCTGCCCGGCCAGTACCCGCTGCCGCCGTCGAGTGCGCTGCTCGCCAACCGCGGTGGCAGATTCGAGGATGTGACCGACGTGCTGGCGCCGGGGTTGCGCGAAGTCGGCATGGTGACCTCCGCCTTGTGGAGCGACGTGGATGGCGACGGCTGGCCGGATTTGCTGCTGACGCTCGACTGGGGCAACGTGAAGTATTTTCACAATAACCGGGGCAAGGGCTTCGAGGACTGGACCGAGAAAGCGGGCTTTGCCGCCGCCGGCACCGGGTGGTGGAACTCAATCGCCGCGGCGGATTTCAATGGCGATGGCCGGATTGACTACGTGGTCGGCAACCTCGGCCTGAACACCCAGTATCACGCCGACCCCGCGCATCCTGTGTTGCTTTTCTCGGGTGACTTCAAGGGCGACGGTTCGACGCAGCTCATCGAGGGTTACCACGAAGGCGATCGGCTCTATCCCTGGCGCAGCCGCCGGAGTCTCGGCGCCGCGATTCCCTCGATTCTGAAACGCTTTCCCCGCAACGAATATTACGCACGGGCCACCTTGGGCGAGATTCTCGGGGAGGAGAAGCTGGCGCAAGCCCGGCGCTTTGCGGCGACGGAGTTTCGCAGCGGCGTGTTCCTCAGCCAGCCTGACGGCACCTACCGCTTCGAACCCCTGCCCCGCCTTGCGCAAATCTCGCCGTTGCAGGGCTTGGTCGCGGGTGATTTTGATGGCGACGGCCACGCCGACATTTATGCGGTGCAGAACTCCTACGCCCCAATTCCGGCTGTCGGCCGCTTCAACAACGGCCTCAGCCAGCTGCTGCGCGGCGACGGCCACGGCCATTTCACGCCGGTGCCGGTGGCCGAGAGCGGCCTGCTCGTGCCGGGCGACGCCAAGGCCCTGGCGGTGCTCGATCTCGATCAGGATGGCTGGTCCGATTTTCTGGTCTCGCGGAATAACAATACCACGCTGGCTTTCCGCAACAACGGCGTGGCCGGCCGGCATTCTCTGCGCATCCTGCTGCGGGGACCCGCCGGCAATCCGACCGCCGTGGGCGCGCGCATTACGGTCGAACTCGCCGACGGCTCGGCGCAAACCAGCGAGGTCTACGCCGGCTCGGGCTACTACAGCCAGTCCACGGCCGCGTGTTTCTTCGGCTACCCGGATGCCAATCCCCCGAGGAATATCCGCGTCCGCTGGCCGTCGGGGGTCACCACGGAACACGGCTTCCCGCCGAATGCATCCACCCTGACCCTTTCGCCGCCGCCACCAGCCGGGCAGCCGTGACCATGCCCTCTTGTCCAACAACGTGGGGTGCTGCCGTACACAGCCTGCACTGCGGGTTGCTGGCGGGAGCCCTCTTCGCCGGTCTGGCCGGTCGGGCGGCGGACGCCGCAGGCAGCATCACCGAAAAGCCGCTTGCACCGCACCCCTTCCCGCGCGGGAAAACCATGTTCGTGCAGCTCGCGCCCGAGGCGACCGGGGTGCGGACGGAGAATCGCTACGCCGACCCCAAGATGCGGGGGGAACTCTATCAGGAATTTGAGACCTCATCGATCGGCACGGGGGTGGCCATCGGAGACTATGACGGCGACGGCCACCCCGACCTATTTGTCGTGAGCAAGACCGAGAGCTGCCATCTTTTCCGCAACCTCGGCGGCTGGAAATTCGAGGATGTGACCGAGAAGGCCGGGGTCGGCGACAAGGGCGCCGCCGCCATTATCTGGAAACAAGGCGCGACGTTCGTCGACGTAAACAACGACGGGCTCCTGGATATTTATGTCTGCCGGTACAACGCCCCGAACCTGCTCTACATCAACCAGGGCGATGGAACGTTCAAGGAGATGGCCCATGCCTACGGGCTCGACGTCAAGGATTCAAGCGTCATGGGGGCCTTCTGCGACTACGACCGCGATGGATGGCTCGATGTTTATATTACGACCAATATATTGAACATTGCCACGCAGCCCAACGGCCAGCGCGGGTATCTCTTCCACAACAACCGCGACGGCACGTTCACGAATGTGACCGATCGCGCCGGCATCAGCAGTGAATCGCAGAGCCATTCCGCCACCTGGTGGGATTATGACAACGACGGCTGGCCGGATCTTTACGTCGCGAACGACTACGGGGTCTCCGACAAACTCTACCACAACAACCGGGACGGGACGTTCACCGACACCCTCGATCGCGTCCTGCCGCATACGGCGTTTTCCTCGATGGGCTCGGACTTGGGCGACGTGAATAACGACGGGCTCATCGATTTCCTCGTCGCCGACATGGCCGCGACCACCCACCAATGGGACCACCACATGATGGCTGACGCGCGCGCAAGAAGCCAGGAGCTCCCGGACGGCTCCACCGCGGCGCCGAAGTACCACCGCAGCGCGCTGCTTCTGAACACCGGGACGGGCCAATGCCTCGAAGCGGCTTTCCTCGCCGGCATTGCCGCCACCGACTGGACGTGGTCCCCGCGCTTCGAAGATTTGGACAACGATGGGCGCCTAGATTTCTTCGTGACCAACGGTTTTCCGCGGGATCCAGGCACCGACGTCGTCAAACGCTTGATGGGCGCTGAAACGCCGGCCGAGCGCATCCGGATCATGTACGCCAGCCCCCCCCAAGCCGAAGTCCATCTCGGCCTTCGCAATCTGGGCGACCTGCAATTCGAAGACGTCAGCGCGGAATGGGGCTTGGGCCAAAAGGGCGTGAGTTTCGGCACCGCCTTTGGCGACCTGGGCGGAGACGGCAATCTCGACATCGTCTACGCCAACTACCATGGCGGCGTCACCGTTCTACGCAACGACAACGACACGGGCCACCGCGTGAACATCGACCTGCGCGGGACCGTCTCCAATCATTTCGGCGTGGGCGCGACGGTGAGAATCGAAAGCGCCCTGGGCGTGCAGGTGCGCCAGCTCTGGCTGGCCCGCGGATATATGTCCAGCAGCGAGCCGATGATTCATTTTGGACTCGGCGGAGACACGAGCATCAGGCGCATGGTGGTGACGTGGCCCAGCGGCCACGTGCAGACGTTTGAAAACCTGGCCGTTGACCGGCGATTCACCATCACGGAGCCGTCGGGTCCTGCTCCGGCGCTGCCGAAAACGCCAACGAAGCCTTCGGTCTCCGGCCAGTATGCCGAGGTGAGCCAGGCAACCGGCCTAGCCCTGCGTTCGCGCGAGGAGCTTGTCGACGAGGTTGCGTTGCAGCGGTTGCTGCCCACCCGGCTCAATCGCCGGGGTCCCGGGATCGCGGTGGGCGACATCGCTGGCGACGGGCGGGAGGATGTGGCCCTGGGGGGGACCACCCAGAGTCCGGCCAGCATCCTGTTGGACACGCCTTCAGGCCGGTTCACCGGGATCGATACATCGGCGCTGTTGCCGGTGGGGGCGGTCGACGACGGGCCGCTGCTGTTGTTCGATGCCGATGGCGATGGGAAAGAAGACCTGCTGGTGACCAAGGGTGGTAACGCCCTGCCGGCCGGCGTGCCGGAGTATCAACCGAGATTGTTCCTGAATGATGGCCATGGCGGTTTCCGGCCGGCGCCCGACGATACTTTGCCGCCGCTGCCCATCAGCGTGGGCGCCGTGGCCGCCGCCGATTTTGATCACGACGGCCGGCTCGATCTGTTCATCGGCGGGCGGGTTCTGACCGGCCAGTATCCCCTGTCGCCGCAGAGTGCGCTCCTCGCCAACCGTGGCGGCAAGTTCGAGGATGTGACCGACAACCTCGCACCCGGGCTGCGCGAAGTCGGCATGGTCACCTCCGCCCTGTGGACCGACGTCGACGGCGACGGCTGGCCTGATCTGCTCCTCACGCTCGAATGGGGCAACGTGAAGTATTTTCACAATAACCGGGGCAAGGGCTTCGAGGACTGGACGGAAAAAGCGGGCTTTGCCGCCGCCGGGACCGGATGGTGGAACTCGATCGCCGCAGCGGACCTCAATGGCGATGGCCGGATTGACTACGTGGTCGGCAACCTCGGCCTGAACACCCAGTATCACGCCGACCCCGCGCATCCTGAGTTGCTTTTCTCGGGTGACTTCAAGGGCGACGGTTCGACGCAGCTCATCGAGGGTTACTACGAGGGGGACAAGCTCTATCCTTGGCGTACCCTGCGAGATCTTGGTGCCGTGATTCCATCGATTCTTAAACGTTATCCCCGATTCGATAATTACGCGCCGGCTACGCTGGGCGAAATACTTGGAATGGACAAGCTGGCCGCGGCCCAGCGCTTTGCGGCGACGGAGTTTCGCAGTGGTGTGTTTCTCAGCCAGCCCGATGGCACCTACCGCTTTGAACCCCTGCCCCGTCTTGCGCAGATCGCACCGCTGCAAGGCCTGGCCGCGGGTGATTTTGACGGCGATGGCCACGCCGACATCTATGCCGTGCAGAACTCCTACGCACCGATTTTCGTCGTCGGCCGCTTCGATGGCGGCCTCAGCCAGTTGCTACGCGGCGACGGCCACGGCCACTTCACGCCGGTGCCGGTGGCCGAGAGCGGGCTGCTCGTGCCGGGCGATGCCAAAGCCCTCGCGGTGCTGGATCTCGATCAGGATGGCTGGCCTGATTTTTTGATCTCGCGGAATAACAGTACCACGCTGGCTTTCCGCAACAACGGCGTGGCCGGCCGGCATTCCCTGCGCATCCTGCTGCGGGGACCAGCCGGCAATCCGACCGCCGTGGGCGCGCGCATCACGGTCGAACTCGCCGACGGCTCGACGCAAACCAGCGAGGTCTACGCCGGATCGGGCTACTACAGCCAGTCCACAGCCGCATGTTTCTTCGGCTACCCGGATTCCAATCCCCCGAGGAATATCCGCGTCCGCTGGCCGTCGGGGGTGACCACGGAACACGGCTTCCCGCCGAATGCGTCCACCCTGACCCTTTCGGCGTCAAAGCCGTAAACCACACGGGGCGCCCCGGGCTTGGGGGACCGTGGCACGGCTAGAGTCTGCTGCGCAAATCGCCGGGCAACAAATCGAGCGCAAGCTCGCGGAGTTTGGGATCAGTTGCCACCAATCCGAACGAATGGCTCAACACGAGCAGATTATACAGCGAACCGGTGGAGAGTGATTGTAGTTTCTTTTCACTGAGTTCCGCCAGACAACGGCGCACCTGCTCGCGGGCTAGATCGACTCGCTCCGCCCGGGCCAGGACTATGGCCAGGCTGACCCGCCGATCCCACGGCAGGAAACGATCGGCTCCATTGGAGAGGCGGGATAGCAAGGAATCCAGCGTTTGCGCCAAGCCGGCCGGATCGCCCCGCGCGCTCTGCACCTGGGCGCGCGCCGCCAGGGCACCAATGTCCCCGGGAAATCGTCGCAACGTCTCACCTGCGGAGGCTGCCTGGTCAAGCTCCCCTATTTCGACCAGATATTCCGCCAGCCGGCTCATCGCCACCGCGGGGCTCTGTTCATCGACCACTTCGAAAACCAGGACCGACTGCCCTTCGTACCCGCCGATCTTGAGTATCTGGCAGGGCACCGGACGCAACCAGGGGGGCAGATTCAGGCGGCGCAACTCGGGAATGAGGACGCTTTTTCGGTTGGATTGAGCTTTGACCAGATAAAGACGCGCGTATTCGTCGAAAAACGGATCCCAAGACGGGATGATGATGTATCTGATTCTGCGCGCCTGGATCAGAATTTGCGCTTCCGGAAGCGTCGTCACACTCGCGATCGTGATGGTCGCTCTCAGGCCCTCGTCGTTGTCAGCGCAGAAAGTCCCGATGCCGCCCAACCCGCCGTAAAAGGATAGAGTCGCGGTCTCGCGGGGAGGCGCGAAGACCACCGTGCCTTCGCCGCCCGCGTGTTTCGCCAGCCAGTGGGCCAGATCGCGCTCGATCAACTCTTCTGCTTCCGTCGACGTGATCTTGTCTTCTGCTTTGGTGACCCGCTGCGGCCAGAGCGGAATCACTCCTGGAATCAGGAGCAGGGCGGCGAGGCCGGTCCACAGCCAGCGGCCGGACCGGCGATCAACGGCCATGTGCGCGGGTATGGCCGATACCATCAGCGCCAGAAGGGCGCCATCGAGCACATGCCACCAACTGAGCTGACGGCAGGCGAATGCAAACGCGACCGCCACCGGGCCAAGCGCGAGGGCGAGCGACGCCCGGGCTGCCACTCCCGTATGGCAGCGCAGGATCAACCATACCGCCGGGAAGACCAGCGCCAACGGCAAGACCGTGGCCCAAATCCCGGCCGTCATTCCATCACGGATGAGCCAGGCCCAAAGGCTGGAGGCCACCACGCCGTTCGGCTGTTCTGTAAGCCGGAACGAGGACAAATCCACCGCCAGAAATCCCCGGCTTCGGGTCAGCTTCATGACAACGGGCACTGCCGCGATGGCCGCGGCGGCCAACGCCACCACGATCAGATCGCGCGTTCGCCGGGAGGGTTTCTCGTCTCGTTGGATCCAAGTCACCGCCCGTGCCAATAGTTCGCCCGCGCCAATCCAGGCGAGCCCGTAGAGGGGGTGAACGACGTTCAGTTGCCATGATCCCAGGTGGGCGGGAAAGAATTCGATCAGGTAACCCGCCAGGATCGCGGCTCCACCACTGCAGGCCCAGAGTCGCCAGGGCGGCACCATCGAAGCCCCGGCCGGATTTCCCGCTCCGCTCCGACGGACGATCCAGGCTGCCATCAGCGCCCCCAAAAGAATACCTGCCAGGATCGGCGCTTGAGTGGAAACGCTGATCCACACGCCCAAACCACCGACCATGCCGGCGAGCGCAAACCAGCGGCGCGCCTGCCGGCCAGCAGACCCGGCGGCTCCCCGGTCATCTCCGGCCCCGAGTGCCTTCATTCCAGCCAGCACCGCCACAATGCCTCCCAACGCGCAGCCATTCGCCAGCCCGTGGTCGTCAGGCACACCGGGCAGAAATCCTGCCGCGAACGGGAAGACGGCGACCAAGCCGATGGCAAGCAACGCGGCGGCGAACGTGCCAAATCGCCAGGCAACAAAAACCGTCAGCCCCAGAAGCAACAATCCGTGCAGCACGGGCTCCGCCCAAAGCGCCGCCCGTTCCACGGACAGGCCGATCGGCCGGCCGGAAAGCGTATGATCCACCCAGGCCACCAGTCCCAGCCACCACCGGTAAGGAGAGGCGGAACTCACCTCGCGGCCGAACGGAGCGTTATCATAGTCCACGTGCCGCACGCGCCACTCCCCCTGCGCGAACATTTGCTGAGTCTGGGCAATCCAATGAAAACTGTTCTCGGAGCGCTCCGGTACGATCAACTCCCTCTGCCCATGGGCGTAGCCGGTCGGTGATGCGGGATCGAGGGCATCCACGGATCCGGCCCGGCCCGGCAGGTTCGAGACGAATTCGATCCGTTGCATCCGGGCGTGATTGATCCAGACCAGGAATCCAAGCGCACCAACTGGAATGATGGTCCAGGCGCGGGAGAAGAGGCGGACCGGGGGGCTCATTGGCGCTGGCACGATGCCGTTGTGCAGAACCTGAACTCAATCGCGCGTGAAGTTTCGGCGCAAGCAAAGTCCGGTTGCGGTCCGCGCCCAAGGTGACCTTGACTACCCTTCCGCGGGCGCGCTCTATGGATATCCTCCATGTCCGCCGCAGCGAACAGCAACTGCCCGACAGCTTGGCGCGCTGCCGGGCTTTTTTTGCGATGGAGTTGGCTGGTCGGGATGTTGCTGAGCGGTGCCATCGGATGGCCGGCCGATCCTGCGGGTGGAATCGCCGAAAAGCCGCTGGCGCCGCGTTCCGGACCGCGCGGCGCGACCATGTTTACCGAACTGCCGCCCCAGCAGACCGGCGTGGTGACCACGAATAATTATTCCGACCCGAAGATGTGGTGGGAGCTTAACCATGAATTTGAAAACGGCGCGATCGGCACAGGGGTGGCCATCGGAGACTACGACGATGATGGCCGGCCGGACATCTTCGTAGTGAGCAAGACCGAGAGCTGCCGGCTGTTCCGTAATCTGGGCAACTACCATTTCGAAGACGTCACCGAGAAGGCGGGCGTGGGCGACAAAGGCGAGGCCGCCGGCATCTGGAAGCAAGGTGCGACGTTCGTTGACGTCAACAACGACGGGTTGCTGGACATCTATGTGTGCCGGTTCAACGCCCCAAACCTGCTCTACATCAACCAAGGCGACGGGACCTTCAAGGAAATGGCCCACGCCTTTGGCCTCGACGTCAAGGATGCGTGCGGCATGGCCGCCTTCTGCGACTACGATCGCGACGGCTGGCTCGATCTCTACATTTCGACCAATCTGCTGGATTACAGCAATCATCCCTACGGCCAGCGCGGGTATCTCTTTCACAACAACCGCGACGGCACCTTCACGAACGTGACCGCGCGGGCGGGAATCCACGGCGAATCCCAGACCCATTCCGCCATCTGGTGGGATTACGACAACGACGGTTGGCCCGATCTTTACGTGGCCAGCGATTTCAGCCCTCCCGATAAGCTCTACCACAATAACCGGGACGGAACCTTCACCAATGTCATCGATCGGGTGGTGCCGCACATGCCCTTCTCTTCCATGGGATCCGATCTGGGCGATGTGAATAATGACGGCCTCATTGACTTGCTCGTCACCGACATGGCCACAACCACGCACGAAAAGGACCAGCGCCAGATGGTCAATTCGCGCAGCCTGGCCAGCGACCCCCGGGACAAATCCACTGAGGCGCCGCAGATCTATCACAGCTGCCTCTTTATCAATACCGGCACCAGACGCTGCCTCGAAGCGGGTTTTCTGGCCGGCATGGCGGCGACGGACTGGACGTGGTCGCCACGTTTCGAAGACCTGGACAACGATGGCCGCCTCGACCTTTTCGTCACCAACGGCATGTACCGGGAGGCCAACAATGCCGACATCCTCGCCAGGCAGATGACCGCCGAGTCCCCCATGGAAAGGGTGCGCACCATGCGCGACAGCCCCGTGTTGATCGAGCGACACCTGGCCTTCCGCAATCTGGGCAATCTGGAGTTCCAAGACGTCAGCAAGGCCTGGGGCTTGGATAAAAGGGGCGTTAGTTTTGGCTCGGCTTTCGGCGACCTGAGCGGCGATGGCAATCTTGATATCGTCTACGGTAACTATCAGGCCGGCGCCACGCTGCTGCGCAACGACTGTGACACGGGCCATCGGGTGATCATCGCCTTGCGCGGCACCGTTTCCAACCGGTTTGGCGTAGGCGCAACCGTGCGGTTGGAAAGCGCGACCGGCCCGCAGGTGCGCCAGCTGGTGCTTGCGCGGGGCTACCAGTCCAGCAGCGAGCCAATCCTGCATTTTGGTCTGGGGGAGGATACGGTGATCCAGCGCCTCACGGTAGACTGGCCGAGCGGGCTGACCCAGACGTTCACCGACCTCGGCGTCGACCGGCGTTTCACCATCACGGAACCGGCGGGCCCGGCACGGGTGCTGCCAAAAACGGAAACCAAGCCTCCGGCCTCCGGCCAGTTTGCCGAGGTCGGCCAAGCGGCCGGCCTGGCACTGGCCTCGCGGGAGGAGCCGGTCGACGAGGTCGCGGTGCAGCGGTTGCTGCCCACCCGGCTTAATCGCCGGGGTCCCGCCGTCGCGGTGGGAGACGTCGACGGCAACGGACTGGATGATGTGGTCGTGGGGGGGACGACTCAGAGTGCGGCCCGCATTCTGTTGCGCACGCCGTCGGGTCAATTCGTCAGTGCGGATACTTCGGCGCTCCTACCGGTGGGAACGGTGAACGACGGACCCGTGCTGTTGTTCGATGCCACGGGTCGCGGTCGGAATGACCTGCTGGTGACCAAGGGCGGCAACAGTCTGCCGGCTGGCGCGCCGGAATACCAGCCAAGGCTTTTCCTCAACGACGGGCATGGCAGATTCGGACCGGCCCCCGCGGAGGCCCTGCCGTCCCTGCCGATCAGCGTGGGCGCAGTGGCGGCCGCCGACTTTACTCATGAGGGGCGGCTCGGGTTGTTCCTGGGCGGTCGCGTGCTGCCCGGCCAGTATCCCCTGGCCCCGCAGAGCGCACTGCTGACCAACCGGGGCGGCCGATTCGAGGATGTGACCGACGCCTTCGCCCCCGGCCTGCGCGAAGTCGGCATGGTGACTTCCGCCCTGTGGACCGATGTGGACGGCGACGGCTGGGTGGACCTGTTGCTAACCCTGGAATGGGGCCCGGTGAAGTATTTCCACAATAATCAAGGCCGGGGCTTGGAGGACTGGACGGGAAAAGCCGGTTTCGCCGCCGCTGGCACCGGCTGGTGGAATTCGATTGCGGCCGCAGATTTCAATGGCGACGGGCAGCCCGACTACGTCGTGGGAAATGTCGGTCTCAACACCCAGTACCATGCCGACCCGGCGCACCCTGCACTCCTGTTCTACGGGGATTTCAAAGGGGAGAGTGAGGAGCCACAGATTGTCGAGGCGTACTACGAGGGGGAGCGCCTCTTCCCGTGGCGCAACCGGACCGATCTTGGCGCGTCCATTCCCTCCGTGTTGAAGCGCTTTTCCAGGAGCAACAGCTATGCCCGGGCCACGCTGGGTGAGATCTTGGGCAACGACAAGCTGGCGGCCGCCCAGCGCTTCGCCGCCACGGAATTCCAGAGCGGCGTTTTCCTGAGCCAGTCGGACGGCACTTTCCGTTTCGAACCCCTGCCCCGCGTGGCGCAGATCGCGCCCTTGCAAGGTCTCGTGGCCGGGGATTTTGACGGCGACGGCCACGCCGACATCTACGTGGTGCAGAACTCCTACGCGCCGATCGCTGCGGTCGGCCGCTTTGATGGCGGACTCAGCCAGCTGCTGCGCGGCGACGGCCACGGACATTTTGCGCCGGTGCCGCCCGCGGAAAGCAACCTGGTGGTGCCCGGCGATGCCAAGGCTCTGGCCGTGCTCGATCTCGACCGGGATGGCTGGCCCGACTTTCTGATCTCCCGGAACAACAATTCCACCCTGGCTTTCCGCAACAACGGCGTGGCCGGCCGGCATTCCATCCGCATTCAACTGCAGGGACCCGCCGGCAATCCGACCGCGGTGGGCGCACGCATCACGGTCGAACTGACCGATGGATCGACCCAGACCAGCGAGGTCTATGCTGGCTCCGGCTACTACACTCAATCCACCGCGGCCGCCTTCTTCGGCTACCCCGACTCCAATCCCCCGCGCAAGATCCGGGTCCGCTGGCCCGCCGGCTCGACCTCGGAGCATGCGATCCCGTCTGGCGCCTCCAGCCTCACGCTTTCCCCACCGGCTCCTAGATAGTCATCCTCTGCGCAGAGGTGAACGATTGGTCCGCATATTTCATCCGTGGCAGGGTTGACGGGGAAGGCTGGAGGAAGGCCACGGAGATCGGGTGAACGGGTCCCGCCCGATGATTCTTGGGCGGGTTTTTCAGTGCGGATCGCCCTCCACCCGCGTGAGTCGCGAAGAGGCGATGGGGATGCGCCCAGCCGCCGTAGACGTCGACGTAAGTCGCTCCGCCACCAACCGGAAGAGATCATGGGCGGTCACGTGGGCGGAGCACAGCAGCGCACCCGTCGGGTTCGCGGGTCGAGACCAGCAGATGGACCGGCTCTCATTGTCTTCCGCGCATGACGGGCGGCAGCAATTCGCTGGCGAGCTCCCGGAGTTGCGGGTCGGCAATCCTCACATCGAGCTTCTCCGCCAGGACCAGAAAGTCGCGCAGCGTATCCGGCGTCAGTCGGCGCAGTCGGCGATCATCGAGCTCGGCCACGCACTGGCGCACCTGCTCGCCGGCCATATCCGTCCGTCCTCCCGCGACCAACACCATGGCCAGCCGGATGCGATCCTCCAGTTCCAAAGCGCCAGCCTGCGGCAGACCAGCGATCACTTGCTGGAAGGTGGAGGCGAACCGGTCCGTCTCCCCGGATTTTCCCTGGAGGTACGCGAGCATCGTTAGCGCGGGGAGAGAGTGCGGAAATTTTTCCAGCACGGGCTCCATGAATGCCGCCAGCGTCAGCCGCTTCACCTCCAACAGGCAATCCGTCGTGTGCACAGCCATGACCTCCGGCGATTGATCCGGCACCACTTCAAAAACCAGTACAGTCTGCCCGTTCAGGATCTCATTATCCGGCAATCGGTACGGAATGAGGCGCAACCATGGCGGTGCGCCGCCGCCATGCAGCAGCCCCAGAATGAATGCATTCCCCTGCAGCGGCTGCGAGGGCGACAAATCGAGATAGAGCCGCACATAGTCGTCCGTAAATAGGCTCCACGACAGCAAGACGATATGGGTCACACCGTACCGGCGGATCAGCTCATGCGCATGATCGGGAGAAGTCGCCGCGAAGATTGCCGCGGCGTGCTCGAGCCCTTCGCAGTTCTCCCAGTACACTGTTCCCAGACCTTTCAGACCGCCGTAATAGATCAGCGTCGTGGTGGTGGATGGAGAGCTGATCACCACCGCCGGATCACGCCCCATGCGCAGACGGAGCCACTGAGCGACATCCCGTTCGGCCAGCAAATGAATATCGTCCGGCGTCAACCCGGAACCGCGCGTGAAGGACCAGACTGCGTCGATCGCGCCCGGGAACAGCACGAGTGCGCAGCCCAGCCGCCATGCACCAAGCGCGGATCGCGCCGCCGGCGATCGCTCCAGCAGCGCGAACTGAAGGGTCAGGACCGCAAAGAGGAGGCCATAGCAGATGCCCCACCAGCGGACCTGCGCCAAGGTCATCGCCAGGAACAGCAGGGCCGGTGCGAGCGCGAGGGCCAGATGCGCCTTCCATATTGGCGGAAGCATCGGTCGGGCGAGCAGCAGCCCGGGCGCAAGAATCAGGAGTAGCGGCAGGGCCTTTCCGAGCACGGCAAGGCTGAAGGGGGTCCGAACAAGGAAATTGGCGAGGCTCTGGCCTTCCGAGACATAGCGGCTAAGCAGCCACACGAACCGATCGGCAACGATGAACGTCTCGCTCCTTGTCAGCAGGATGACGATCGGCAGCAGCGCCACGGCGGCGGCAGCAAGGATCCAAGCGAGCAGCTCACGGGGACTGAGCACAACCCGGCCCGCCCGAGTCCCCCGGGTGATCCGGCATAGCAGCTCGCCCGCCCCATACCAAGCCAGCGCGTACAATGGGTGATTGACCTCCAGCCGGAAGCCCATGTGCGACGGGAAATATTCAATCAGGTAGGCGCCGAGGCTTGTCAGCCCTCCAACGATCCCCCACCAACGCCAAAGCGTCGGATCATAATCCCACCATCCGGGCTGCGCGGGGCGACGGGTCAGCCACCCAGCGAAGAGCGCGCCCACGCCCACCCCGATCAGCACCGGCACCTGGCTCGCTGCGTTGATCCACAGCCCAATCCCGCCGGCCATAGCCGAGGCGACGAACCATCTACGCGCGGCACGCCGGTCCGGCAACCATTTCCAGAGAACACGCTCCCCCTCGGCCAGTCCGCCGGAGTCGCCTGAGTGCAGACAGCCGCCCCCGCCCGCGAGGAGAAAAAGCACCGTCATCAGGGCGCAGGCCTCCGCCAGCCCGTGGTGGTCGGTGGATGCCGTCATGAAGAAAGCATAGAACGGGAAAGCCGTCACCATGCCGACAGCCATGAATGCCGCCGCGCTCGAGCCAAACCGGCGCGCCGTGAGCGGAACCAGCGCCAGCAGCACCAGCCCAAGCAGCACGGGATCGGCGTACAGGGCGGCCCGCTCCACCGCGATGCCGATGGGCTGCCCCGTCAGGATATGGTCGCTCCAAGCCAGCAGCGCGAGCCACCAGTGAAACGGCGACGCCCAGTGTACCTCGCGCCCGGCGGGAGCGTTGTCGTAGTCAACATGGCGAAGCCGCCACGTATCCGTGGCGAACATCGCCTGCGTCTGCATGACCCAATGCAGCGTGTCCAACCCGCCGATGGGGTAGAACATCGACCGCCGCCCCAAAGCATATCCAGTGGGCGATGAGGCATCGACCGCCGGCGGGTCGACCATGACGCCATAAAGGCTGGAGATCTTCTCGATGTGCCGGACGCGGACCACCGCATCCATGGCGACGAAGCCCAGCGCCGCTAGCAGCGCGATCATCCACAGGCGGACGGAAGGCCGTTGGAAAGGACTCATGGGTATTCGTGCCGGCGCGTCCCGCACTCTGCCGCCATCCACTGTCGATTCAAGGCTCTTCAATGCCGCACATGTGATCCGGACGTTATCATGTTGGGGGGACGGCCCGGGTACGCGGGCAAAAAAAGTCCGGCGGCTTTCGCCGCCGGACTTGAGTCTCTGCCTGTTCTCTGAAGAGGAAAGCCTCTTCAGGCACAGGACTGCTTAGAAGTCCAATGAGTTGGTCAGCTGCCAGCCCATGCCTTGGACAATACGGGCCAGAGCCATGCTGCCATCCGGGTTGGTTTGCGCTGCCACCAAGCGATCCTTTTCACCGACGCTCCTCATGTTTACTTGGATGCGCCAATTAATATCCTTGGTTAACTTCCGCTGGTAGCCAATCCAAGCGTCCACGTGGGTCTCATTGCTCCCCCGGAAGGGCTGGTTGATGTCAAGGCCGCCGGTGGTGATGGCGGCAAGGCCGGGAACGAGGTTGGTCGCGTAGTTCGGATCCCCAGCGATCTTATTCACGAAGTTCGGGTTGAACTTGTACCCGATGATGCGCCCGGCTTCCGTACGGAGAGCACCACCAATAAATGCGCCCTTGATCACCCCGTGATCGAAGGTGTACGTCGTCACCACATTGATTCTCCACGGAGAGACCTCAGGAGCCTCGTGACCAAGCGCATTTTGATAAACCACGTAGGGAGCAACCAAGCTGGGGTTCCACTGGCCGCCGAGGGTGTTACCGCCGTTCCACCACTCGCGGACCTGGCCACCCGGCCCATTCATGAACCCGGTCATCGCCCCGATGAATTGTTGCGAGGTCGAGTCGATACTTTCGTGGGTCGCCTTCACCTTCGCGTAGTTGAGGGTGACGTTCCAATTCTTGATGGGTTGGGCCGTCAATTCGACCTCCCAGCCCGTGGACTTGTTATCGACGGTCGTCTGGTGGTCTCCGAAGTTTGATCCGCCACCGGGTTGAGGGCCATTCGCGTCATTATAACCCGCGGTGATGGAGTCGCGGAGGTTGCCGGTCCTGGCGCCGATGCTTGGGTCGATATTCGGGATCAGGTTGAAGCTCGAGAAGAAAAGCGGGAACTGCACGATCGGGATCGGGTTGGAACCCTTACCCAGCCAAGCATTAACGACGGCGTTGCCACCTACGTAGGTAACCCCGTTGGGGCTGGTGCCACCATTGAGGTTATAGTTGTCAGCGGCGGCATTTTGGGCCGCCGTGCCGCGCTGAAAACCATCGTTGGTCGCATAATCGTAATAATTGGTGCCCGGAGTCTGACCCCGCAGGCCGTCCTGCAATGACGCCGCCCATGCATATCCCCAAATCGTGCCGTCAGCGAGGAAGTAGGCATTGTTGCCGAGACCGCCGATTGAATTTCCGACGGTTTGCCCGAGGGGGGCGGCGGCGACCTTGGTCTCGAACCAATTGACCTTGAGCGACAGTTTCTCGTTAAGCGCGGTGACCACGATTCCATATTCCTTCGTCTTGCCGGTCGCGTTGGGGATGTGGTTGCCGGCCAGATCCAAGCGCGCTGCATCCGCTTTGAAATTCTGGGAGTAGTCGTAGAGCAGACTGATCGTCATGTCTCCAGGAAGTTTGGAGACAAGGGACTTGGGGAGATGATAAACGCCGCCCCAAGACTTGCTTTCTCCCCGCACGTCGCTTCGGGAGGCAATATTGTCGGGATACTGCAGGCTGGTAAAGCCGGACTGCGTATCTGTGATGGCGCTCGTCTGGAAATTAGTGATCACATCCTTGCGCCAGCCAAAGGCCGGCACCAGGTCGCCGTCGAGGAAATGGCCCTGCCACGTAAATCCCTGGGAAATGTCCCGGTAGTTGGTCCGGCCCGCAGACTGCACCAAGCCTGGGTAGTCTTGGGGATTATCGGCATACCTCCAGTTAACGTTATACTGCTCCCATCCAACGAAATTCGCCGGATTCTGCGCCTGGGTGTTATTATACACTTGGCCAGCATGGGTTGTCCAAGTGTACGGAGCATTCGGATCGACGTAGGGCTTGATTACTCCGTTATACGGGATGCCCGTCGCATTCCAGTTGGAATTGAAGTTGATGACCTGCTGACTCGGCGGAGGGGCAATGATCATATCGATGCCGTTCAGATTGGCCCCGCTCGCGGTGGACTTGCTGGACATATTGGGCCCAAGGTAGGCGATCCAGTCGAACTCTTGATTTGAGGCCAGCGCATTAACGGTATTTCCGGCCTGATTATTGTCGACGATATACTGGTTAGTGGTGGCGAACTCCGCCCAAGTCACATTGTTCTGAACGACCGTGTTCGATTCATACAGGCCGGTGAAGTTGTGCTTCCCCAGGATCTTGGCCAGAGTGGTGTTACCCAGGAAGTCAGAGGCGCGCAGTTCGTACGTGGGAGTAACCCGGAAGGTGTTGCGAACGATGGACGAAGCGTTATTGAGCGATGGAGCCGACGCTGAATTGCCGACATAGGGACGTCCGGCATTCGGATTGGTGGTACCGTCGGCATAGGTCGCGTTGACATCGATGGTGATCGCGTAATTTGAACCACTCAGCCATTGGTAGGATCCCTGATCGTACGCTTGGTGGTCAACGGCCACCTCGATCGCCAGGCGGTCATTGAAGAAGCTCTGGTCGAGGGCGACATTAAACGCCTGCCAGTTCTGCCACTCCTTCTTGTTGGGACCGTCTAGGAGATTCTTGTAGAAGTTGAAGATGCTGGTATCGGTAATCACCGTGTCGTTATAATACACACCACCCGGGACGGCGTGCTGAGGGTACTGGAAGTTGGGATTGGTGTCAGGCGCTATTCCACCCGCTGTTCCGATGTAAGCCGCATATTGGCTCATGGAGGGAATGCCAAACGGCCTGAACCCTGTAATGCCCTGAACCCGGTTGCCGCCAGAATCTGCTATCCCTTTACCAGTGTTGGCTTGACCGGTAATGGCTTTGATCGGAGTTCCGCTTGGCGGGAGTGCGTTGGCCACGTTGTTGACCCCCTTTTGGGTGTCCTCATAATAGTTGATGACGTCCGGCCAATACGTGCGGGTCTCGGCCCAACCACCCAATTCGTAAGTGGCCGATGAAAGGACGGTGCCCGCGCCACCCGGCAGGAGGACGCCTGAAGGATTCACATTCGAGAGGCTAAACTGATTGAGGATCAGCTTGTTATAGCCAAGGTTGCCATTGGCATCCCTCCCGCTCCTAAACCATGGCGTGATTTCGTCGACGGGCGGGAGCTGGCGGGGATTATTGGAACGGACCTGACCTTTCTCGAAATTGGCGCGGATGCTGGTGGTATTGCCTTCGCCAAAGAGCTTGGGGTCATAGCGCAGAGCACCGTAGTAACGCGTGCTTCTGTTGTAGGCAAAATGCTGCTCGTATTTCTCATGGTCCTTCAGCGCCGCAACCCGGATCGCGAGCTCATTGTCGATGAGAACCTTGTTGAAATTGACCGAATTGCGGACGGAACCGTATTGATCGATGCGATTTTCAACATTAAAGGCGTTCTTGAAGGAGGCATCATTCAGGCTGGTATTGATGATGCCGGCCGGACTGCCCGTACCGAACAGGATCGAGTTTGGTCCGCGCTGTAAATCGACGCGGCCGACGTTATAGCCATCCCACGGGATATCTGAAATGAAGTAGTTGCGGGTATTGTCCGCTGAGTCCAAACCACGGACACGCGTGGTGGGGCTGACCGTGTTTTCCTGATAGATGGGAGCTCCCGCGATGCCCGTAAAGTTACCGCGGATGCCCGCGACTTCCGTGCTCGGAGTGTAGACCAGCAGGTCGGCGTTGTTCTTCGCCCCGGTGTCCTGGAGGAATTGCTGCGTCACAACGGAAATGGACGAAGCAATGTCCTTCAGATCGCTACGGACACGGGTTCCAGCCAGCGTAGTGCTGGCTTTGTAGCCGTTCTGGTCCGCGGAGGCATCGACAACGAATGGAGACAGGTGGACCACTTCTTCGGTCGTCTCGGTGGTGACGACAGCCGTAGGCTGCGTTTGGGTCGTGGTCGTCACCGTGGAGGTGGTAGTCGTGGGCTGCGTTGCAGCGGCTTGACCGAACGACCTCGGAACAACCGCGAGACTCAAGACGGCGGCGGTAAGAAACGCACCCGCCGTAAAATATTTGCGTGTCATAAGGTTTGTTGGGGTTTGTGGGTTAATACCAGTGTTAGGAGTAGCATCAGAATCAGTGCTCATACGTGTTTGGGTCAGGATTTGATGACATATCCACGGGACATGCCACAAAGGGGGAACGGGGAAAACGAGAGGGGTTAAGGTTTGCTCTCGGCTGGCTGACGGAAACCATGCAGGGACAAGGTCGTGATACTTTCAATTACATGATTGAAAGAAGGGTGATTTTCTCGTGGATTTAATGCATTAAATGTGGCCAAGTGGCGTTTATCATGGGTAAAATCGCAGCGGTGTTTGGTGAAGTGGCGTGCAGGCGGTATGGGTTCGAGGGGGCTCCGAGCGGGCCACCCCTCGGGCTCCTGGCCCACCCTTCCGCTCGCGGAAGCGCGTCTGCACGAATGGTACCGCCGGGCCCATCGCTCGCTTATCCCGGAGATAAAGAAGGCCGCCCTCACGATGCATGAGCACTTCCCAACAATTGCTGGCTTTTGTCCGTACGCGCTTCTTCTCCACCGCCGCCGGAGCACTCAACAGTCTGATCCAAACCGCCAGGCGTAAATCCTGCGGCTTCCGCAGCTCCCGCCATTTCCGCACCATCCTCTTCCTACTCGGCGGAAATCTTCATTTCAGTCTGCCGGATTCATTTCCGCCGCCCCCACTCAACTCACAGTAAACAATAATATGCACTGCAAATGAAAACCTTGGGAATACACCGGCCGACCGAAATCGCGCTGGCGGGTTACGAGGGCCTGATACGGGAGGCTCAAGACCGGCCCTCCACGGTCTTTCCGCCGGAAAAGGAACTGGCGATGCGGTGGAAGGTCAGCCAGTCGGCCGTCAACCGGGCCGCTCTGCGTCTGATCGCCGCGGGCCGGCTGCGCCGCTCCGGCTACAAGCTGATGCCGGCTGCGACCGTCCTGGGAGCGGCCACCCTGGGGGGGGCGCGCGTGACCGTGCTGACGCATCGCCTCGCGAGATTCCCCGCCCTGGCGGAGGAGGCGGCCCGACGCGGGGTGCAGGTGGAGGAAATTTTGTACATCGGCCGCGACAGCCTGCGCCATCACCTGCGGCTTGCCGCCCAGAAACGGTCTGACGGTGTGATTTTTCATCTCCACCTAAGCGGCTGGGAATGGGACAATGAAACCGCGGAATTCGACCGGCTGAAGATCCCCTGCGTCGTCGCCGAGGAAGCGCCGCCGGGACCCAACCTCGTCGCGGACGATCTGCACGGTGCCACGGCAAGTGTGATCACGCATCTGACCAGCCTTGGGCACAAGAACATGGTCTGTCTGGGCGAGGCCCGGCGAGTGCATCGTTCAACCGCGGTGTGGCAGGCCTATGAAGAGACCTGCCTCCGTCTGGGCCTGCAAGATTCGGCCCGGCAGATTTACAAGGCGACCTCGGAAATCCGTGACGTGGTCCGCCACACGCTGCGCCGGATCCGTTCCGAGTGCCCCGCGGCGACCGCCGTGGTGCTGTCCGAAGCGGATCTGATTGCTGTGTTCGTCGCGGTCGCCAAGCTGGAAAAGGTCAACATTCCGCGGGACCTGTCACTTGTGGCAGTCGGTGATTCGGCCGACGCCCGCAACAGTCAGCCGGCGGTGACCTGCGCCGGCTTCGACATGCGCATGCTGGGACACATGGCCCTCGACCTGGTGTGCCAGAATCTGCTGGAGGTGCGCCGCACGGGCCGGCTGCTGCCGCGGCAGCGGCTGCGCCTTGAGGCGACCCTGCGCCTGCGTTCGTCGGTCGCGGCCCGCGCCTCCGTCAAGGCGGCGGGAGCAGACCAGGGGCGCGGCATGGAGAGACCGACTTCGCGCATCTGGCCACAAGCGCGCGAGCAGCGGCTGCGCGAGGCGGAGGAGAGTTGGCAGCAGCCGCACCGGCTGACGACCGGGACGCGGCCCGGGGTCTTTGCGCCCCTTGACCTTGCGGGCCTGGCCAACCGCTCCTTCACGCGCCATAACAGCTGGCTGGGCAACCTGCCGCTGTTGCACTTCGGCCCCGGACGCAAGTCCATCCACGGGGTGCCTTTCGACGTGATTGACGACCGCAAGAACCGCGGCAATGCGGCCGTGGTGTTACGCTCACATCGTTCCCTCTCCACGGCGGGACGCATGCTGCCGGTGGAAGTGGCCATCCCGGTGAGACGGCGGGTGCGGGCAGTGTATTTTTTGCACGGCTGCGGATACGTAGGTGAACCGGCGCCGTTTGCCTGGTACGACTTTTATTTCACGGGACGACGGCCGATTTCCGTGCCGCTCGTGGCCATGGGCATGGGCATGGGCGAGCCTCCGCCGGACGCACCCCAGCCCAATATTCAGGACTGGTGGCCTGATTTCCCGCAATTCAACGGTGCCGGCGTCAGGCATCTCGTGATCACCGAGGATGGCGATCCTTTCGACTACGAGCGCTACCTTTATACGCTCGAATGGGAGAATCCCCATCCGGATGCGGAACTCTCCACGCTTTACCTCCGTTCCAACCCCGCGATGGAGACGACCCTGGCGCTGCTCGGCATCACGCTCCTGACGGATTAGGATGCCGGCACCATTTTTGGTGCAGCCGTGGGGGTGCCCACGGAGTCCCGCCACACAATTTCGGTGGGAAAGACGATGGTCTCCTGAATTTCGGGCGCGGCGTGTCCGTGGTGATGACGGATGCGTGCCAGCAGCGTTTCCACGGCCCGGCTCCCCATCGCATGCAGCGGTTGCCGCACGGTGGTGAGCTGGGGCACGGTCGTGCGGGCCGCCAGCGTGTCGTCAAATCCGGCCAGAGAGACGTCTTCCGGCACTTTGAGGCCAACCTCGGCAAGGGCCTCAAGACAGCCGATGGCGCAGCCATCGTTGACGCAGAAAATAGCGTGCGGCAGCGGCTGCCCTATGGAACGTTCCAGCCATTTGCTCATTGCGCGCCGGCCTTCGTCCATGCTGAAACCCGCGTTCATTAATAGCGACGCGTCAAACGGAATGTGGGCGGCGGCGAGGGCACGCTTGTACCCGCGAATGCGCCGTTCCGCGCCCAACAGGCCGCGCTGACCGCTGATATGGAGGATTCGTCGATGCCCCCGTGCGATCAGCTCGCGGACCATCTCATAAGCGCCGGTCTCCTCGTCACTCTCCAGGTTGATGGAGCCCGGAATGGGTATGTTGGGATGGAGGGCTGCAAACGGCGTATGGTCAGGCAGCGCGCGGATGGCCTCCCGCGAGAGCACGGGTCCGATGAGGATGAGGCCGTCAATGCGGCCGTCGCAGAGCCCCGGCAGCCGGGCGGCATCCTGCTCCCAGTCGAACAGCGTGAAGACGGTCGTGTTCTGTCCATGGCGGGCGGCCGCGGCGAGGATGCCGTTGAAAAGGCCAAGGAAGTAGAGGTTCAACTCGCCGCTATCGACGACCGCGGCGACACCGAGCGTATTCATCCGGCGATCCGCCAGGGCCCGGGCGGCGGCGTTGGGCCGGTAGCGCAGGCGGGCGGCCGCGGCGAGAATGCGGGCGCGCGTCTCGGGAGCGATGCGCGACGAGGTGCGCGCGGCGTTGAGCACCACCGAGGCGGCCATGGCGGAAACTCCCGCTGCCCGGCCGACGTCCGCCAGGGTGGCGGCGCGGATCGGTTTCTTCGTTGCCGGATGATGAGGCACGGATTGGTTTTTCAAACGTTGTCCGCCAATGTCACCCGCAAGATCCGCGATCCGCGCGCCGGGGAAATCACAACGCCGAGGGGATCCGCGGCGGTGGTTCCCCCCTCGACCGCCACCACGGTTTTCACTCCGGCCAGCTGCAGACGCCACGCGCCGGTCGGTGCGCCTCCGACCGTCGCTTCAATCTGCGCCCCGCGCCGGCGCACCTCGAGGCTCAGGCCGGCCGCGCCGAGCAAGGTCGGCACGGTGCAGACGGCTTGGGTGCCGTCAGCAGGTTCATAAACGCGGAACGTCACTCCGTCGGCGAACTCGTAATCGGGCCGGTCGTCCCTGGCGCCGAGCGGCAGAATGGTGCCGGGACGCACCAGGAGCGGCAGGCTGAGGAAACCATGCTGGGCGCGATGCCAGCGGCCCCCCGTCTGAACTTCACCCGTCAGGAGGTGGGTCCAGCGGCCCTCCGGCAGATAATAATCCACCCAGCCATCCGCGGAGAACACCGGAGCGACAAGCAGGGCGTCGCCGAGCAGGTACTGGCGTTCGAGCGTGTCGCTGGCCGGATCATGGGGAAACTCCAGGATCATGGCGCGCATCATGGGCACGCCTTCGCGGTGCGCCTCCAGCGCCTTGCCATAAATATAGGGCATGAGACGGCACTTCAGTCGCGTGAAAAAACGGAGCACGTCGCAGGCTTCGTCGTCGTAGTTCCACGGCACCCGGTAGGAGGAACTGCCATGGAGGCGGCTGTGCGAGGACAGCAGGCCGAACGCGAGCCACCGTTTGTAGAGGGCCGCCGGCGGCAGCCCTTCGAAACCGCCGATGTCGTGGCTCCAGTAACCGAAACCGCACAGGCTGAGCGACAGTCCGCCGCGCAGGCTCTCGGCCATCGACTCGAAGGTGGACCAGGAGTCGCCGCCCCAGTGCACGGGAAAACGCTGGCTGGAGGCGCCGGCCGAACGGGCGAACACCACCGCCTCGCCCCGCCCGCGGACCTTTTCCAGCACCGCGAAGACGGTCTCGTTGTAGAGCACGGGATAATGGTTGTGCATCTTCACCGGATCGGAGCCGTCGTGATAGACGACGCCCTCCGTCGGAATGCGCTCTCCGAAGTCGGTTTTGAAGCAGTCGACACCCATGTCGAGCAGGCGGCGGAGGTGGCCGGCGAACCACTCGCACGCGGCCGGATTGGTGAAATCGACGATGGCCATGCCCGGCTGCCACTGGTCGGTCTGCCAGACCCCGCCGCCGGCCCGCTGGAGGAAGTAGCCGTGCTGGCAGCCCTCCGCGAACAGCGCGGAGCTCTGCCCGATGTAGGGGTTGATCCACACGCAAACCTTCAGGCCGCGCTCGTGAAAGCGCCGGAGCATGCCGACCGGATCGGGGAAGACGCGCGCATCCCACTGGAAGTTGCACCAGGCGAACTCGTGCATCCAGAAACAGTCGAAATGGAAGACGTGGAGCGGCAGGTCGCGCGATTTCATGCCCTCGATGAAACTCACGCAGGTGGCCTCATCATAGCTCGTGGTGAACGAGGTTGTCAGCCAGAGGCCGAACGACCACGCGGGCGGCAGGGCCGGGCGGCCGGTGAGCGCGGTGAGCTTGCGGAGGATTTCCTTGGGCGTGGGGCCGTAGATGAGGAAATATTCCAGGCTTTCCCCGGGGATGCTGAACTGCAGGCGCGCGACCTTCTCCGAGGCGACTTCAAACGACACCGGGCCGGTCTCGTTGACGAGCACGCCGTAGCCACGGTTGGTCAGGTAGAACGGCACGCATTTGTAAGCCTGCTCGCTCGCGGTGCCGCCGTCCTTGTTCACGTTTTCAACGACCTGGCCGTTCTTCACCAACGCCGTGAAGCGTTCGCCGAGGCCGTAGACGCACTCGCCCACCCCGAGGTTGAGCTGCTCGTGCACGAAATTGCCGTGCCCGGGCCACTGGATGTAGCCCATGCCGCGCCCGCCACTGCGCGTCAGAACCCTGCCATCGCCTTCAAAGGCCACCTCCCAATCGCTGCGACGGATGCGGGCGGCCAGACCGCCCGAGCGCAACACCGCCTCCTGCTGGCCGTTCTCGATCGAGACGGACGGCCGGGCCTGCGGCACCAGCGGGATGTGGGGGCCGCGGTCCACCGGGCCGGAGAAATGTTCGATGCGGACGCGGATCACATCCGCCATGGGCGCACTGATGCGGATGGTGAGAAGCGGGCCGCCCAGCGTGTCGCCGCGATGGCGGATCGGACGCGTGGGGGCATGGATCACGAGGGTGCCGTCCTGCTCGCTTACATCATGCGCCTCGGCCGGGTAAAAGGCGGACACGCCCGGCTGCAGCATCCATTGGCCATCGGTAAATTTCATGGCAGAAAAACAGGCGAGCACTAGTTTAGCGCTAAATTACCGGTGGAAGCCAGTCAGTTTTTGGAAATCCTGCCCGCCTTCCGGCGCCGGTTTCCAGATCGCCCGGTGAATTTACGGCCGTCGGCAGGCAGAATCCGGACCGCTTGGGCCATTGAACGCAGGCCTCCCTGACACCCCATTCCGACATTATTGCCGAGTGCGCCGGGAGCCAACTGCCCCAATCGGCTTTCATCAGGAGGACCACCGCAGGCAGCGCGAACAAGGCAGGGCGTCGACGCCAAGGGTCGCCATTATTGACGCCATGTCATCCGCCAGGGCGATCGGTGCGCTCGCTCTCGGGCAATGGGTGTCCGACGGCTGATTTCACGAAAGCAAGAGGGTGGCGAGTGAGTGAAACGGCCTTGAAGGATTCAGAGGGCGCCCCAGGTTTAAGGTTAAATCACGCGATCACCGACAACCGCCATCGCTTTGGCTGGATCAACGCCGTCATCGGCGATCCACGCACCTATGGCCGCGTCTATCTCGGAACCGGCGGACGGGGCATCATCTACGGCGATCCGGAACCAGGCGCCCCACGGCCCTGACACCGGCCGGACGCGCTCATCGCCCTCGGTTTGGTCCGTGGTCCGCTGGCGCTATGCCGCCTCGCCCTTCAAGGCGGCGTGAATGACCCGGGCGAGCTCCTCGATGTCGCACGGCTTCGGCACCATGCCCAGAAATCCGTGGGCGCGATAATGCGCGAGCACCGGGTCGTTCGAATAACCGCTCGACACCAACGCCCGCACCTGGGGATCCATCCGGAGCAGCTGCTCCATGGTCTCGCGCCCGCCCATGCCGCCGGGCACGGTGAGATCGAGAATCACCAGGTCGTAGGGCCGCCCCGCGGCGCGCGCCGCCGCATACTCTCGCAGCACTTGGGCGCCGTCGTTCGCCACCACCGCCTCGATGCCCAGGCGCTGCAGCAGGGCCGCGGTCGCCAGCCGGATGGCCTCTTCATCGTCCATCAACAGCACGCGGCCGGATTGCCGCGCCAGCGGCTCCGGAGCCATCGGCGCTGCAGAGGGCGGTTTCTGCGCCGCCGGCAGCCAGATGCTGAATGTCGTACCCCGGCCCGTTTCTGATTGCACCTCGATGCGCCCGAGATGCCTTTTGACGATCGAGTAGACCGTGGCGAGACCCAACCCGCTGCCGTTTGGCTTCGTGGAGAAATAGGGATCGAAGATTCGCGACAGGTGCGCCGGGTTGATGCCCTGGCCGGTGTCGGCGACCGTCAACTTGAGATAATGTCCGGCGGCCAGATCCGGCACGGCATTGGCCTCCACGATGGTGTTGCGCAGGGCGACGTGGATCACCCCGCCGTCCGGCATCGCCTCGGTGGCGTTCAGCACGATGTTCTGCATCACCTGGCCGATCTGCCCTTTGTCCACTTCCGCCGGCCAGAGGTCGGCCGCAATGTCGAATTCGCAGCGCACCTTCGAGCCATGAAGGGTGAATTCGGCGGCTTCCTGGACGATGTCGGACAGCATCACGGCCTTGCGCACCGGATCGCCGCCCTTGGCGAACGTCAGCAGTTGCAGCGTCAGATCGCGGGCGCGCAGCACCCCGTGCTCGGCTTCCCGCAGCCACCCGCCCATCACCGAGGAGTCCGCCGTGTCGAGCTTCGCGAGGGTCAGGTTGCCCATGATCACCGTCAGCAGATTATTGAAATCGTGGGCGATGCCGCCGGCCAGGACGCCCAGCGATTCCAGTTTCGCCGAATGCTGCAGTTCCGCCTCGAGTCGGGCTTCCTTTTCCAGCTGCGCGCGGATCTGCTCCGTCTGCCGCCGGACCCGCCGCCGCAGGGTCAGCACCCAGCCGATTCCAAGTGCCGTGCACAGCGCGAATCCGCCCATCGCGGTCAGGGCGCTCCGCAGCGTCCACCACGAGGGCCGGCTGAGCACCTGGACGTCCCGGGACGACCGCAGCTGCACCTGAAAGGCCCGCGGATGCCGGTATTCGTCAAACTGGATCTCATAGACGCCGGTGACCGCGAGCCGGCTGCCCAGAACCCATTGGCTCTGCCCGCCGCCGGGATCCCCGTGGTCCATCACGGCCTCAAACATCGCCTTGCCCGCCTGGATCAGGAGCCTGATCTCTTTGTCCCGATTGGTGATGTCGAGCAGCACACCCGCAACGCGGACCAAGTGTCCGTCGAGATCCTCCTGGACCGCCTCCGGGGTGTCCAAGGCAGCCGGAGGCGGTTCCCCGCCGCCGGCGCGGCGGCGATAGACCGCCTCGCGCAGCACCAACCGGCTGCCCTCCCGGCCCGGAAAGCCCACCACCTCCACTTGGGTGCCCGGGTCGAGGGGTGCGGTATCGCGGCTCAGGACTTGGAGGCTGTCCGTCCCCTCCTGCACGTAGAGGTAGCGGCCGGGGATCTGCAGCAAGACGACGCCCGAGATCCGCACCCGGCGGTTGATCACCTGCAGCGTGCTGAACCGGCGCAGGCTGGCGATGGATCGCTCCGGCACGGAAAAAGGATCTAGCAGCGCCGCCTGCTCCACTTGGATGTAATCAGACGAGGACGAAGGCACCCAGAGCCGGATGCCGACCAGCTCCTGTTGGTCGTTGGCCACGGCGCTGCATACGCCGCGCAAACGCACCACCGAGCCCAGCAACGTCGCGAGCTGGTCCGACGGCGGCAGGTAGGCGGTGAATTCGCCGGCGGAGGTCGTCAGCCGCAGGCGTGCCCACGGGCCATCGCGGCCGACTTCCCGCAAATACCCCCGGAGCTCAATCCACTGTCCCTCTTCCACGCCGGTCAGCGCCTGTTCCAGTGTCACGTCCTGGGCTTCGGGCATGCTCAACGAGCCGGCCACCGTGATGCTCGCCGCCCTGACGATGGGTGCAAAATCGCCCGCCGCCGACACTCCTCCCACCTCGACGGTGTTGCCCTGCACCGGCACCGGGCCCCCGTTTTTATCCAGCACCACGCGGATGCCCCCACTCGCATCGTTCACATAGAAAAACCGGACGCCGGGATAGGCCCATGTCACCACCCCAAAGAGCCGCACCGGGCGCGCGTGAACCGCCTGCTCGTTACCCAGCTCCAGCACCTGCCCGGCGAGACGCAGGATTGACGGGGCGGCAAGGGCGGACCCCTCCTCGTCCTGGCTGCCCGGCAGCAGGCGGTACAACCCCTCACGGAGCTGCCATTTCTCGCCTTGGATCGCTGGATGACCGATCGCTTCGATGCGCCGGCCAATTCGCACTGGCTGGATCTGCCCCGTGAGGATCGCCACTTGTCCAGTGCCGTCGCGGATTGTCAGACTGTGCCCCGGCTCCTGACTCCAGGCCGTGCCGATGACCCGCACGAACCGGTCCGCGGCAAGCTTCGGCAACATTTCTATCGGCACCTGAGCTTGGTTGAACCGCGGATCGGCACCGAGCCATCCCTTGACCTTGACGTCCTCGGGTCGCGCGACCCAGAGGGCAAGGGCCGACAACTGTCCGGCCGGTGTCACGTTGGGGACGAGGACCCCCTGAACCTGGACAAAAGCGGATTCGCACTGCGGTTCCGTGCCGAGATTTTGCAGTAGCACCCGGGCCTGCACCGGCCATTCCCCCACGGTCATGTCCAACAAGACATGCGCCTTGTCGATCTCCGCCTGCCGGTTGACGAAACCCTCCATCGAAACCAGCTGCGAAGGCAGCTTGGCGCCGTCCTCGGCCTTGCCCTGGAACTGCCATGGCACCGGCTGCAGCGGTACGTTGTCGTCCAGAATCTTGATGTCGGCTTTCTCCAAGCTGAGGCCGTCGGCTGGCGACATGAGACCGTCGACCCGGATCCTCTGCCCCGGTTGGAGGGGATAGCGTTTTTCCCCGCACCGAATGTAGCAGACGCCATCGTCTCCCAAGGCCCACAACAGACTCCATTGGGGATCGTAGTAACAGACCACGAATTCCAGCTGCACCTGGTACGGCTGCCTCTTGGCATCCCCCATGATCTCCCAGAACTGGCGGACGCGGGTGATCACCTCCGGCGACGCGGTTGGCGCCACGTCCGCGGCTCTGCCGCCGGCTCCGCCCAACAACGCAGCCGCCATCCACAAGGCCATCCCGCAGCCGCGACAGCTAGTCCAGAGGGCGCCTTGGTGATGGGTCGATGGCATGGTTTCTCTGGATATCGCGCCGCCGATGCCGCGCGCTGGGTTGGGGCTCTCAAATCCTCGACCTTGCCTTTATTCCGCCCCAAGGAGGGCGAGGGGTCAAACCTGAAGCGCTTGTGGCGCCTCGCCGCAGCCTCAGGGAGTCGTCTGCAGCGTCCAGGCGCATTGATCAGCAGCCGTGGCGCCGCCTTTGCGGCCGCGCGCTTCGAGATGGTTCTCCCCTTGCGCCAGTTCCACACCGGTCCAGATGGCCACGTGATCATCGACCCGTCCTGCACCAAGCGAACGGCCATTGAGCATCAGCTCGACCTCGTCGCAGTTGGAATAAACCTTCACCTCGGTCCCCGCCGCAGTGCGCGGAGTGAACCGGCGGCTGGTGATGTAGACCAGCGGCTCCGTGGTCCAGTTGGCCTTGTACCAATAGAACGCGTCCTTGCGGATCTTCCGGTCGCGGGTGACGAGTCCCTTGTCGTTGACGCCGGGGCGTTCGCCCTCGTGGCGCGTGGAGGACGCCGCGTCAAACATCTGCCAGACCGCCTTGCACCACACCCACGGGCAATCCCGGAGGGTGCGCCAGTAGACCTCATGAAAGAGGGCCTGATATTCCTCGGAGTGATCCAGCACCCGGGGGGTTGCGCTATGAATGCCGGGTCCGGCGCCCGCGCCATACTCGCTCATGCCCTGGCAGCGGTCAGGCGCCTTGGCGTGCTGGGCGTCCAGCCATGTGGCGAAATCCGTGAAGGCATCGTGATACCAGCCATGGTACTGGTTGTGGGCAATGAGGTCGTTGTCATAGGCGCCCGGTATTTCGTTGTAGCACGTCGCGAGCGTGCTGGGTCGGGTGGGATCCTCGGTCCTGACCACCCGGCTCAGGCGGCGCAGGAGGTCCGGTCCGAAGGGATACTTGTGCGCCTGCACCTCATTGCCGATGCCCCAGGTGATGATCGCGGGATGATTGTAGCTCTGGCGGATCAGTTCGGTCAGCTGCGTGACGCAGCGATCCAAAAACTCCGGCTTCCCGCTCAGCGTGTTCACCAGCCCGTGCTCGGCCCAGGCGATGAGCCCGAGCCGGTCGCACAGGTCATAGTCCTGCTGGTCGTGCTGGTAGTGAACGAGCCGCACGAACGTGCAACCCATCTCCATCATGAGGCGGAAATCCTCCTCGCGCTCCCCGGGCGAAACCGCCCAGCCCTTGCCCTCCCGGTCCTGGTGCAGATTCACGCCGTGCAGGTCATACGGTTGCCCGTTGAGGATGAAGCCCTGCACGGGATCGAGGTGAAAGGTGCGGAAGCCGAGCGGCTGGCGGACGCGGTCCGTCAGCGTGCCGTCCGCCGCAACCTCCACGACCGCCTGATAAAGATACGGGTCGATCCGGCCATTCCACAGGCGCGGCTTCACCACGGCCAGTTCCAGCAGGACTTCGGTGACCCCGGGGGCGGCCGCCTGCCCGGTGCGGACCGTGCCAACCGTCGCGCCCGCGGCATCCAGCACGGTGAGCGATACCGCGGCCGGGCGCGTCTCCGTGCCGGCATTGTTCAGGCGAATGCGCGCCCGCACCCTGCCGCGCTCGCTGGTCGCCTCCGGCGTGGTGAGGTAGACGCCCGGGCTGGCATGGTCGAGGAGGTCGACGGAAAGCGGCGACGCCGTGATGAGTTCGACGCGGCGGTAGATGCCACCGAAAATCGTGAAATCGCCCTCGAGCGGCGGCACGTCGTCGCGCCACGTGTTGTCGGCCAGCACCACCAGCACGTTGTCGGCGCCGGGCTTCAACGCGGCGGTGGCGTCGTGGCAAAATGCGGAGGTCGCGCTCCAGTGCGTGCCCAGTTCCTGCCCGTTGAGCCAGACCGTCGACACCGTGCTCACGCCATCAAAGCGCAGGTAGCTGCGCCGGCCGGCCGCGTTCGCGGGGACGGAAAAATGCAGGCGATACCAGCCGGTCCCGCGCCGGAAATCCTTGCTGGTGCCGTCCGCGGCGTTCCACGTGTGTGGCAGGCCGACGGTTTCCCAGCCTGAGTCATCATAGGCCGGCTGCTGCGCGCCCTCGGCGTTGCCGAAGTGGAAGCGCCAGTCGTGATCAAGAGCCATGATCTGGCGGGGATCATTCATGGGTGGATTTGGTTGGGATCCTTCGTTCGCGAAGACGGCGACGGCCGCAAGTGCCGACAGAGCGAGCAGCCATGAAATCCGGCGTGACATTGTGCAGGTGTTCACCCGGGAATCTCCGCGGTTGCCGGCTACAAGACAAGCCCGCAGCAGGTTGGCGGCAGTCATCGCCCTGTCCTCAACCGGCCGCCTGACCTCCTCGTGTCGGAACATCGCGCCAGTCGGTGCCATGGCCTGCAATTATACCAACGTCCCTTAGCAATCAGACTTCCTCGGACATGGGCGAGACGCCCATGCCACGTGGCACGGGCGTCTCGCCCGTGGGATTGGTCCAAAACTCTCGGGCGATTGGTATTATATGGAGAGAGACCGCGCGGCCTGCACCGCGCGGTCTCCTGAACAAAGGGACCATCCAGGCTGCGCCAGTTATTTCCGGGGATGGCGCTTCAACTGCCGTTTACAAAATCGAACTCCTGGCTCGCCTTCACCAGCACGCCTCTGCCTCTGGACGTCGGCGGTGCAAACTTCCATTGGTTCAGGGCATCAATTGCCAAGGCGATCAGCATGGTGTCGTCCTTCGCTGACACGGCGGGCAGGCGGACCGCTCCCGTCTCATCGATGAAGAACTCGACCGTCACCTTGCCGGTCACGCCTTTCTTGGCCAGTGCGCCCGAATACTGCGGCATAATGGTGACAATCGGCGTGGGAATCCGGTCCAGTTCCCGCGGGGAGCAGGGTTGATAGGTGTAGTGAGCCGCCATCATTCGCAGCAACCGCCCCTCGAGGATGTCGGTCGCGCTGGAAGTCGATACCACGACTCCTTTGGCCTCATAACTGAAAACAAGCTCGATCGTGGTGCCGACCGGCTCACCTTGCAGTCGCGCCGGTTCGAATGTCCACTGCTTGATGGCCTTCACGGCGGCCTCTGCAAACTCCGGGTGGGTGTATCCAACCACCAGCCAATCTATGAGCTTGCCGCTGGCATCCGTGTTGATGACCACGCGGGCTTCACCTTCCGTCATCCCCACCTGCATGAGGTGGGATGGAAAGACCGGGTCGGCGGTTTGCAGGATCTTGAGCGACTGCCAGTCAGACCTGGATGTGGAGGTCTGCGCGAGGAGGCTGCCTGAAAGCAGCACTCCGATACCAAGGATGAGCATGGGGGATGTTTTCATGGTAGATGGTGCTGCAGGTGAAAACACCGCGGGGCTGCGAATCCCTTCACGGTTTCCGGCCAAACGTGTCTCCAAGTCGCGGAAACTCGCTCGACGCGCAGCGTGAAAGTCGCTTCAGCTGCGGGAACATCGTCCCCGCTTGCCCCGACTGTGTCGGGGTAGCTCAACCCCGACTTCATCGGGGCACGCAGGATGGAGCAGCCACTCCTGCGGTTTGCGCACTACACCGGCCTTTCCCCGAATAGCCCAAATCTCGGCACCGGGTGACAAAAACGGGTTACACTTTCCCAATACTTGCGATCACCCGCGGCCGCGAAGCGGCAGTCGGGTTCATTGCATTGTTGGGCCGCGTCTCGCGTTTTCGTCATACGTAGCGGAGGCTGTCATCGAGTTCGAGATACCAGTTTTGTGGGATTACCGAACGGCGGCCATCCAGATCTCCTCGGCTTAGAACATCGGCGTTGGCACGTGCCCCCACCCCGTGCCGGGGCCCAGGTCGTGGATGTCCAACACGATCAGGTTGTGGATATCCACGTCGGCGAAGAACTGTGGCACACGAGTCGTGGTGATGCCGAAGATGAGCGTTCTCGTGCTCGCCGGGTGACGGGAATCGAGGCGTAGGAAGATGAGCCGGCGCACCATGCCACCCGGGGCCGAGCTAGTCGCCGACGCGCCTCCCGTGTCGTGGTGCATCATCATGTGGCCGCCCTGGAGGTGCCGGAAGGGATGGAAAATCCAGTCGGCGATCATCGCGAGCGTCTGATGATGCTCGTAGAGGCGCCACTGCGGACCCGTGTCCGCGATCATTCCTTGCATCACGTATTGCGGGGGGACGAGGTAGACGAGGATGAGTCCGGATGCCTGATCGAGCCGGGACTTCACAGCCGGCAGCTCGAGGACATCGGCCATCCGGTGCTCGAGCATAGTGGAGTCTCCCGGTAGAATGGCCATCGCCGTGATCTGCCCCTCCGACCACAGAGGCAACCGCGCGATCGTGTAGGCGCGAAGGGCGAAGGCGCCCCCGACAGCCACGACCACGAGGAGGACAAACCCGAGCAGTGATCGGAGCACCGGTCGTTCCTGGAACGGCAGGCGATCCGCTGCTCGCTCCAGACTTCGTGGGAGGAACATGCCCGTCCGCGACATGTACTCCCGGTACCGGTCGCCGAATTGGTTCACCATCCGCCGCTCTTCGTCCCGTGCCAGGAGATAGTACAGCCCCACCATAACTACCCACAGAACAATAGTGAGGAACCGCGGCCAGAGGATCGCCAACCCCAACCCGGTAGCTCCCAGGGCGACGTACTGCGGGTGCCGGATCCACCGGTAGAGCCCGCCGAGGGCTGGGCCGCGCCGGAAGAACTTGTGGAGGTACACCTGCCCCGCACAGACGAAGAAGATAACCGCCCCACCCACAAAGAGCACTGAACCCGCGACCCGAACAGTCTGGAGGAACAGCCCGGGGGGGAGGACCATGTGCGGCAGGAAGAACGCCGCCAACCAGCTCGTGGCTCGCCACTGGGCGAAGAAGAGGAGGACTGGATTGAAGGCCGCGTAGAAAAACGCTGCAAAGGGGCTAATCATGATCAGCACCTCGAGCGCGATGATGAAGTACAGGATGATGACGCCACCGAAGAAGCCGCGCGACCTAGTCATAGACGCCCCTTTCTGAGCTTTGCAGCGTAATCACTCAGTGTGCCTTGCGGCCCACAAGCCCGTAATGGTAGGACGGCAACGCGACGAATGAAATCACCAACTCAAAGCCCGCCTTCTGAACCCAAGCCTGACACTGCTCCGGGCGCGGGCGAATACTCAAATCCGGGCCGCGCGGCGTCGCGGCGTCGTAAACCCAGTGGATGACGCCCACCTTGCCGCCGGGGCGCAACACGCGATGCGCCTCCCGAAGCAGGCCGACCGGGTCTTCGCCGTGCAGAATGTTGAAAAGCATGGCGTAGCCGACTGATCCATCCGGTAACCCTGTTCCGTCGCCGACGAAATCACGCTGGACGGTTCTGACATTCGTGAGGCTGAGAGATTCTGCCTTGGCGGCCGTGGCTCTCAGCATCTCTGCCTCGATGTCGAGCGCCTGGACTATGCCGCGGGTGAGTCTGGCAGCGGCGATGGTGAACGTGCCGTAACCGCAGCCGAAATCCGCGACATCGGCCTTGGGGTCGCCAAAATCAAGCTGGGCGAGAATGCGGCGGGCGTCGAAAAAGCCCGCCCACATCTTCTCGTCCGGCATACCGCTGTCACGAACTTTCATAGGGGCGCACGATGCTGCCTGACGTAATAGGTCACCCGTACGTTATTCAAAGTGGAGTTGATTGAGCAACGTTGGTCTGGTCGCTATTGGATTCGCCAAAACGGGAGGCTGCCACTTCGCCAGATTGCGGGAAGTCTTTCGATGGTCATTGCCCGGCTGTGTCGCTGGGTAGTGAGACGAACGGGCAGAGTTGGCGGCAGGACAATTATTAACCATAAGTAACAAGGAAAAGCGCCATGTCTGTGACGTGACCTCGCTTTCTTGAGCCGCTTTGGGTGACAATTTCGAATTTTGGCGACTTGATTTTCATGTGTTAGCAGTTAGTTATCAGCTGATTGTCCCCGTAGCTCAACAGGATAGAGCAGCGGTTTCCTAAACCGTAGATCCCGGTTCAAGTCCGAGCGGGGATACCAGCTTCTCGGACGAGAGAACTTCTTTGTCGGAGGAAGGTATTCAGACTGACCAGTGGTTCCCGGTCTTGCGCTTCGTCACCAGAAACGCGAGCAGGGCGCAGACGATGCCGCCGACATGGGCGAGCGGAACGACCCGCACGCCGGCGTCGAACCGCGCGAACAGCGGGACGCGGGCCGTCGCCTCGACGATGATCTTCACCGCGACCAGCAGCAGAACACCGAGCCAGAACCAGCGCGGCTCGCCGGCCTTCCGCCGCAGTTGCACGAGAGCCAGCAGCACCAGCAGGCCGGTCGCGACCCCGGAAAGCCCGGCATAACGCTCGAGCGTGGGATCGCCCCAAAGCAGGACGGCGGAAATCGCCGGCGGGACCAGCACGTAAAACCAGCGCGCCAGCCGGGGGGCGATCCATTCGAGCCACGCGCCCGCCGCCACGAACACCGCCAGATCCAACCAGAGATGGCTGGGACTGTAGTGCACCAGATGGCCGGTCCACAGCCGCCACACCTGCCCTGCGAAAATATCCGCGCGCTCGTAAATCAGCGCGCCGGCCAGGCGCGGCCAGGCGAAGGCCAGGCCGGCCGCGGCGGCGATGACCAGCGTGGCCCAGGACCGGACCGCGATCTCCCGTGTTTTCTTCGCGCCGTTCACCGGGCCATTTCCATGCGGCAGTGCCATCGGCAGCAATGCTGCGGATCGCCTCACCAATACACAAACTTGAATACCGGACCGGTCCCCCGCGCCGCCCCCGCCGATGGGCCGGCGGCCGTTCCGTGCGGTCGAATGACCCCGCGTTGATCATGGCTGGCGCGGGGAAAGGTGGTGGGTCAGTTTGCCAGGACTGGACCGTCACTGTAGGTCGGGGTTTATCCCCGACAGAGTGATGTCGATGCGCATTGGCGTCGGGCATGAAGCCCGACCTACATAAACTGACCACCGCCCGGGGAAAATGCGGGTTGACAATGCCTGTGTGCGACGCAGCCTCACCCGTTCTTCACTTTTCTTCCGCCATGACCACCACCGAACCGAAGCCGCGCAGCCTGACGCCGGCCGAAATCCCGTTCACCAGCCCGTACATGCTGAACCGTTGCATCACCGACACCGGAAAAATCCTGCCGCGGAAATACACCGGCCTCACCTCCAAGCACCAGCGCGCGGTCACGAAGACCATCAAGCGCGCCCGCAGCATGCTGCTGGCCCTGTAAGCGCTGAATCGTGCCGATTTTCCGAGGCCGGAGCTTCCGCTCCGGCCTTTTTTGTGATCAGCTGCCTCTCCTTCATGGCCGCCCAGATCCATCGTGGCACCCTGACAAACCTGCGCCGGCTCGCGCGGGTGCTCCGGCGCGGCGGCCTGGTGGCCGTGCCGACCGAGACCGTCTACGGCCTCGCCGCCAACGCGCTCGATGCGCAGGCGTGCCGCCGGATCTTCCGCGCCAAGCGCCGCCCGGCGAACGATCCGCTGATCGTCCACGTCGCCGACCTGCGCATGCTGGAGCAGGTCGCGGAGCCGAATGACGCGGTGGCCAGGCTCGCCCGCGCCTTCTGGCCGGGTCCGCTGACGCTCATCCTGGCGCGCAAGGCCGTCGTCCCTGCTGTGGTGACCGCCGGACTGCCGAGCGTGGCGGTGCGCATGCCGGCCCACCCCCTGCTGCGGCGGCTGCTGCGGATTTGCGGCCTGCCCCTGGCCGCGCCAAGCGCCAATCCCTTCGGCTACGTCAGCCCGACCACGGCCGCGCATGTGCAGGAGGGCCTGGGCCGGACCATCGCCCACATCCTCGACGGCGGGCCGTGCCGGCACGGACTTGAATCCACCATCGTCGACATCCGGGACCCGCTTCGGCCCGTGCTCCTGCGGCCGGGTGTCATCACCGCGGCGCAGCTCGGCCGCGTGCTCGGCGTGCCGGTGCGCACTGTGACCAAGCGCCACGCCGCCCGCTCTGCTGGCCAGCAGAGCGCGCTCGCGCCGGGCCTGCTGGCCCGCCATTACAGTCCGCGCCGGCCGCTCATCACCCACCGGCGCATCACGGCGGCCATGGTGGCGCGGACGGGGACGGACGAGGCATGGCTCTGCTTCCGCAAGCCAAGATGGGCGGGCGGCGCCAAAAACATTTTCTGGCTCAGCGCCGCGGGCGACCTTCGCCAGGCGGGCCGGCGGTTGTTTGCGCTGGTGCGCCGGCTCGATCGCGGCGGCTGGAAGCGCCTGCACGCCGAGCTGGCGCCATCTGCCGGTCCGGGCACGGCGATCAACGACCGTCTGCGCCGCGCCGCGGCCGGCCGCGGCTGACGCCACCCTCCAAGTTTGTAACGTAATACGTTACATACATCCAGGCACTCTGCCTGCCACATTTGTAACGTAATACGTTACATCCTTTGCTCTGCTCCCTCATCGGTCCCGCGCTCGGCGGCGCGGAGCGGAACAGCCGTCGGCTCTTTACGCCGTCGAAATCCGGGTGTGCTGGCGGCTCGGCACGAACACGACCTGCATGCCCGCGGCGCGTGCGCCGGCGATGCCCGGCTCGGCGTCCTCGAACACGAGGCAGCGCTCCGGCGCGACCCCCATGCGCCGGGCCGCGACCAGGAACATGTCCGGCGCCGGCTTGCCGCGGCCCGGCGGCACGTCGGCCGGCGTCACCACGATGCGGAACAACGTGTCCAGACCGGTGAGTTTGAGCGCACTCCGGGCCACGTCGGGCATGCCGCCGGTGACGACCGCCACCGGATGCGTTTTTGCCACGTGTCGGGCAAATGCCACCACCGTGGTGATGAGCTTCGCCTCGCGCAGCCGTTCGAGATAGATCCCCTCCTTCACATGCTCGACCTTCGCGGCGTCGAGTTTCACGCCATAATGTTCGCCGATCCGTTGCGCCACCAGCCGCGTCGGCACCCCGCCCAGCGAGTAGAAATAATCCTCTTCGAGGTCGCGCCCGAGCCCGCCGCGCCGCAGCGCTTCGCGCCACGCCGCATAGTGCAGCGGCATGGTGTCGACGAGCGTGCCATCGAGGTCGAAGAGGTAGCCGGCGAAATCGCCCGCGGGGATGACCAGTTTCATGAAGCCGCGCAACAGAGCAAACCCCGCCCCGCCTTGCAACCGAAACCCGTCTGCTCCACCCGGCAACCGTCCTTCCCGCGGGCCGGCACGGCCACGGTCCACCCTCTTCATTTCCATGCGAACGCGCGCCAGCGCAGCGCCACGGTCACCAGCCCGATCAGCGCCGGCACCTCCACGAGCGGGCCGACCACCGCCGCGAACGCCGCGCCCGAGTGGATGCCGAACACGCCCACCGCCACGGCGATCGCCAGCTCAAAATTGTTGCCCGACGCCGTGAAGGCCAGCGTGGCCGTCTGCGCATAATCCGCCCCGGCCCGCCTGCTCATCCAGAACGTCACGACGAACATCACCGCGAAGTACACCAGCAGCGGCACGGCGATGCGCAGCACGTCGAGGGGAATGCGCAGCACCTCGTCGCCCTTGAGGCTGAACATCACGAAGATCGTGAACAGCAGCGCGGCGAGCGTGAGCGGGCTGATCAGCGGCAGGAATTTGCCGTCGTACCAGGCGACCCCCGCCGGTCCGCGCCGCAGCACCAGCCGGCCAAGCCAGCCGGCGAGAAACGGAATGCCCAGATAGATGAACACGCTCTTCGCCACCGCGGCGATGGTGATGCTGGAAAGGTCCAGCACGCCCAGTTCCACGCCGAGGACCGGCGGCAGCACCTTCAGGAAGAACCAGGCCATCGGCGCGTAGCAGAAGACCTGGAACAGCGCGTTGAACGCCACCAGTCCCGCACAGTACTCGCGGCTGCCCTGCGCGAGGTCGTTCCAGACGATCACCATCGCGATGCACCGCGCGAGACCGATGAGCACGAGGCCCGCGAAGTAGTCCGGATGGTGCCGCAGAAAGATCACCGCCAGCGCAAACATCAGCACCGGCCCGACGAGCCAGTTCTGCACCAGCGAGAGGCCGAGCACGCGCCGGTCGCGAAAAACGTCGCCCAGCTCCTCGTAATGCACCTTCGCGAGCGGCGGGTACATCATCAGGATGAGCCCGATCGCGATCGGCACCGACGTGGTGCCCACGCTCCATGCGGTGAGCGCCTGGGCGATCTGCGGCACGTAGCGGCCGGCGAGCAACCCCGCCGCCATCGCGAGGAAGATCCAGAGCGTCAGGTAGCGGTCGAGAAACGAAAGCCGGCCCAGCAGCGGATGTTTTTCCGGGTTCATCGCGCCGGCCCCTCTCCTTCCGAGAGCCGGCCTTCGCGGCCGATCGCATTGAGATCGGCCATCCGGAAGGCGGCCAGTTTTTCATCGGTGAAGGCGCAGAATAACTCCACGCGCCGCGCGATCTGCGAGGCCACGTCGACAAAGGCCCGGTAGCGCTCCTCCTCCGTGCCCTGCGCGGCCGCCGGATCGGGTGAACCCCAGTGTCCCACCACCGGCTGGCCCGGCCAGAGCGGACAAGACTCCCGGGCGCGGTCGCACACCGTGATCACGAAATCAAACGTCACTTCCCTGAACTCAGCCCAGGACTTTGAGCGCGCGCCGCCGGCGTCGAGGCCGTAGCGTTCCGAGAGCACCCGCACGGCCAGCGGATGCACCCGGCCGGTGGGATGCGAGCCGGCGCTGCAGGCTTCAAAGCGGCCGCGGCCCTTGGCCCGCAGCAGGTATTCCCCGAAAATCGACCGGGCCGAGTTGCCAGTGCAGAGGATCAACACCTTGAAGGGAGGACGTGAAGTCATGGGAAATTCTTCCGGGAAACTATGTCTGTGCCCGCCGGGAGGCGGTCCGCGCACAGGCGCATGGGCCGGCCTTCGGCAACACCGGCGCGAGCCGGTCGAGCCGGAGGCGATCGCGCCGGAAAACCGGATGCTCCGCCGCGCAGTCCTGCAGGCAGGCGAGATTGGCGGCGAGTTCGCGCGGGCGGTGCGGCGGCAGTGCGTAGACCATCCAGTTGCCCCGGCGCGTGGCGGCCACAAATCCCCGCGCGCGCAGGTAGGCCAGGTGCTTGGAAATCTTCACCTGTGGCTCCCGCAGCACCGCTTGGAAATGGCAGACGCAGAGCGGCCCGCGCAGCAGCATGTTCAGGATGCGCAGCCGGGTGACGTCACACAGGCACTCGTAGATGGCGATCAGGTCCACGCCCGGAACGGAAACACCGTTTTCTATATTCCTCAAGCGGAATATTGTAACAATCCTGCAACGACCCCATTCGGCCTGCCGCCCCAACCACTAGGGAGTGTTTCCAAGCCTCATGAGTGACACGGCGGAATGCGCTGGAAGCGTTTGGCGCGGCCGAAGAAGTCTTCGATGTGATGTCGACTGGGGGTAGCAGCTGACGATGCCGGCATATACGACAAAGACCACGGTCGAGAGAGTGATCGAACAAACCTGTGCTCGCGTTGGCATGTCCTTTGCGAAGGTCCGAAATGACGCGCCGCTACCGTTGACGGAACGGCGGCGTTGCAATCGGAGTGCCAGATGTGGCCGTGGACGGCGCCTGGTTCTGCCGCCGCTTGTTGGCAAAGGCTGCAGAACCGGCCTCTTTGCCGGCAAAGAATCCACTCACGGTTGCCTCATAACGTTCAGCATCGCCTTCGGAGCCGCACATGCAGCCTAGCGAGGTATATTCTGAGTCTGTGGCAGCGAGGCGGTAACCCATGGCGTAAAACTCGAGATAGGCGGCTCTGGCCTTGGGATTCCCATCAAACTGGGTCTGCGCCGGAAGTGGAACGGTAAGCTCCGTCGATTCGGTCAACGAGGGAACGTTTGCGGTCGCTTCCGGCGTGCTCGCCATCTTGAGGCTGCACCCACTGGCCAATACCCCTGCAAACCCGCAAAACAATAGATTGCACGTTTTCATCGCTTTCATTGGACCTCGATGTCGGCAAAGATAGTCCGTAATCGGTATTTGTTTCATTTCCGCAACGGCCCCGATCACCCCGCTGCCGTGACGACCAGCCAGCCGGCGCCGCCGAGCACGAACAGGCCGCAGGCGCGGCGCAGCCACACCGCTCCGCGCGAGTTCCCGTGCCAGTCGAGCACCCGCTGCACCTTCTCGGCGGACGCACCTGCGATCACGATCAAAGTGCAATGCCCGATCCCGTAAGCCAGAAGCAGCAGCACGGCGAAGCCAGGCTGGGTGCGCGCGACGCCGAAGATTACCCCGAGTACCGGCGCCAGGTACGCGAAGGTGCACGGTCCGAGCGCGATGCCGAAGATCAGCCCGAGCAGCAGCGCCGCCGCCTTGCCTTGGTAGCGCGGCAGCGACAGGCCGTGTTCCCACGGAAGGGGCAGAACCCCGAGCAGATGCAGCCCCACGACCAGCAGCACCGCGGCCACCGCGTAGTTCGCCCACGGGCCGACGTCGCCGAGCAAGCGCCCGGCCGCGGCGGTCACGCCGCCGACGGTCGCGATCGAGACGAGAATGCCGAGAGCGAAAAGCAGCGCGTAGCCGAAGGCCTGGCGGGGCGTCGTGTCCTTGCGCTCGGCGATGAAACCGACCACCAGCGGGATACTCGCGAGGTGGCAGGGGCTCAGCACGAGACTCGCCACGCCCCAGCCTGCGGCGGCGAGCACGGCCAGCCACGGCGCGCCGTTCATCGCGTCAGTCAGCCAGATGAAAATCGAGTCCATCGGCTCAGCTCTCCTTCGGCGCCGGTGGCGCCTTCAGCTCGACGCCGAGTTCCTTCCACTTTGCGAGGATGTCTTTCTTCGCATAAAAGCCCTCGTGCCGGAAGAGTTCCCTGCCGGCCGCGTCAAAGAAGATCTGCGTCGGAATGACGTTGATGCGGTAGCGCGGCGCCTCTCCCGGGTTTTTCCAGACGTCGATGAACACCACGTCGAGCTGACCGGCATACTCCTTCGCCAACTCCGCGAGCACCGGGGCCATCATTTTGCAGGGAATACATTTGTCGGCCCCGAGGTCGACCAGGCGCGGAAAGGCGGGCTTGGCTTCAGCGGCAGGCGCACCCTCGGCGGCGCGGAGACCTGTCACCAGCATCGCCAGACAGGCGCAAGCGATAAGGAAAGGACGGAGGAGTGACATTGATTTCATAGAGGGGAATTCGGGTTTAGTTTTTCAGGAGTGCAGCGGCGGCATCGGCCACCTGCCGGATCGCTTTGTCGCTGGCGGGCGTTTTGCCCTTCTTGAGACCGAGGTCGGTCACGCGCACATGCTTGACGTTGGCGAAGCCGGCGAGTTCGAGCGTCTTCTTCGCGCAGTCGTGTGGGCAGCCGTCGATGGCAAGCAGCGCGGGCGCGGCGGCGGCGTTGGCGATCAGGCCGCTCACGCGTCCGCCGATGCCAGCGAGGCACGACATCCAGGCGACGTTGTCGGCGTCGAGCCGGCGCGCCGCTCGGTCGGCGATCTCGCCGGTGTCGGCGGCGCCGGAACACGGATAAACGAGGGCGCTCGGGCCGGACTCCTCATTGCAACTACACGAACATTTTGGGGTCCTGGCACTCATGGTTGGAGAAGGTCAGGCGAGCAGTTTTTTCATCTCCTCAAGCGACGGCACCTTGCCGGCCACCTTCACAGTGCCATCCACGACCAGTGCGGGCGTGAACATCACGCCGAAACCCGCGATGCGTTCGAGGGCGGTGACCTTTTCAAGTTCGTAGGCCAGGCCGAGGGCCTTCGCGGCTTCGTCCGCCACGGCGGCGAGTTTCTGGCATTTGGCACAACCCGTGCCGAGGATCTGGATCTTTTTCATAGGAAAAACAACGGGGCGGCGGCAGCAGGCGCGCTACAGCAGCCAGTTGAAGAGAAATCCGACGGCCATGATGCCCACCGCCACCACGCCGAAAAAGACGAGGAGGAGCGGCGGCTTGAGCACCTTGCGCAGGATGATCGCCTCGGGCAGCGACAGGCCGATGACGGACATCATGAATGCCAGCACCGTGCCGAGCGCCGCGCCCTTGCCCAGCAACGCCTGCACAATGGGAATGATGCCGGCGGCGTTGGAATACATCGGCACACCGATCAGCACGGCGAGCGGCACGGACCACCACGCGCCCTTGCCCATGATGGCAGCCATGGCGTTGGTCGGCACATAACCGTGGATGCCCGCGCCAACCGCGATGCCCAGCACGACATACAGCCACACCCGCCCCACGATGTCGCGCACCGCCGCCCGCCCGGCCGCCATGCGGGCGGCCAGGTCCAATCGTTCTTCCGCCGGTGCGGCCGCATCCGTCTTGGTGGCATACACCCAGTCTTCGACGTGCCGCTCCAGCTTCAGCCGACCGATGATCCAGCCGGCGACGAGGGCGATGAGCAATCCGGTGCCGAGATAGAGCGCGGCCACCCTCCAGCCAAACAGGCCGAAGAGCAGGACCAGCGCGATTTCGTTGACCATCGGCGCGGAAATGAGAAACGAGAACGTGACCCCCAGCGGTACGCCGGTGGTGACAAACCCGATGAACAGCGGCACGGCCGAGCAGGAGCAGAAGGGCGTGACGACGCCCAGCAGCGCAGCCAGCACGTTGCCGGCGGATTCGCGTCGGCCGGCCAACATCGCGCGCGTGCGCTCCGGCGTGAAATACGACCGCACGATGCCCACACCGAAGACGACCAGCACCAGCAGCATCAGCACCTTGGGCGTCTCATAGATGAAGAACTCCACCGCCGAACCGAGGGATGATTCCCGGCGCAACCCCAGCAGCGAGGACGTCGCCCAGCCGGCGACCGCCGCCAGCTGGCGGTAGACCAGCCACCATGCCGCAAGCGCCGCCAGGCCGGCGGCCGCCCGGGCCACGGCGGAAAGGTTTCTGCGCTGGTTCATGATCCGGTTTCTCGCGAAGTAGCGTCCCTGCCGCCCCAAAACCTCACCCGCAGCAGCGGCGCACCTCCACCGGCTCGCCCTTCCGGGCGGCATCCAGGCACGCGGTGAACGACGTGACGCACGGCAGCGCCAGCCGGTAGTAGACCTGCAGGCCGCGTTTTTCGTCCTCCAGCACTCCCGCGGTCTTCAGCACCGCCAGATGCCGGGACACCGTCGACCAGCTTGAACCGACGAGGTCCACCAGCTCGCACACGCAGCGCTCGCCTCCGGCCAACTGCTCGACGATCTGCAGGCGCGCCGGATGCCCGAGGGCCTTGAAGACCGCGGCGCGCTGACGGCAAAGCTGGATTTTGGAGGTGCTCACGGCGGCATCTATTTCGCCATTTGGCGTAATAGTCAAGCGAGGTTTTGTCTCGTGGGTCGTGCCGGCCGCGACGCTATTCGCAGCAGAGCAGCTTGCGCCGCTCCCAGCCGATCACCTGGCCCAGCCGGTCGAACTCGAAGCGGCAGCACGCCTGCAGCTTCGCCTTCAGCATCTGCCGGCCGCGCCGCACGCGCGACTTCACCGCCGTGAGCGACAGGTTCATCCGCAGCGCGATCTTCGCCAGCGGCAGTCCCTCCAGTTCCGCCAGTCGCACCGGCTCGCGGTAGGCTTCCGGCAACTCTGCCAGAAAATGATGCATCGACGCCGCCATGGCCGCGCGCATGGCCGCGACCTCGTCGCGGCTTTCCGCCGCGAGGGCCGGCGGCAGCTCCTCCGTCGGTTTCCGCCGGCGGTAGTGGTCGATCAGCGTCGTGCGCGCCACGCGGTAGAGCCAGGCCTCCAGCCGGGCGTCGTCGCGCAGCGCCGCGCGCGAGCGGTAGACCTTGAGCAGCGTCTCCTGCGTCAGGTCGTCGGCAGTGGCGTCGTCGCGCACGCGGCGGCGGAGAAACGCCCGCAGCCGCGGCGCCATCTGCAAGACCCCGGTGTCGAATGCCGTCGTCATGATTTCGCGGCGATCACTACCGCCCTCGTCATGCAGACCGCGCTGACCGGACACAGGCTGTTGAACTCCCGGGTGGCGGCAATGGCCGCCGGCACGGCCTGGCGCGCGACTCTTTGGAAGCCACGTCCCGCAAAAAAGGCCTCGGCGGTCGTCGTGAGAAGGTAGAATCGCTCCACCTTCTTGCGCCGCGCCACCGCGGCGAGCCGTCGCACCAATTGATCGCCCAGGCCGTTGCCGCGCAGCGTGGGCGCGACCACCAGCGAGCGCAGCAGCGCGCTCCGGCCGTGTAGTTCGAAACCGACCGCGCCGACCACCGCGCCTGCACGGCGCGCCACGAGGAAATGCGCCAGGTGGCCGGCGAAATCCTCGTGCGGCAGGGCCGCCTCGCGCAACAAGGCGGCGATGGCCGCCTCGTCGTCCGGCACGGCGGCGGAAATGGCGATGGGGGCGGCGGCAGGTTTCACCATCCTCATGGCTTATACGCGGTGAGGTAGGCGGAAACCACAAAATCCGCGACCGTGGGATCCTCGGTCCACTGCGCGACCGTCTTGCGCGAGGCTTCCCGGGGCTGGATGTCGATCCGGGCGAAGCCGGCCTCCCGGAGCATCGCCTGGAGGTCGGAGATCAGCGCCGCGCCGGCCACACACGCGCCGATCGCCTCCAGCTTCTGCCGCAAGCCCGGCGGGACCGGCTTCGTGGCCACGACGTCCGAGACCGCCAGCCGGCCGCCCGGCTTGAGCACGCGGAAGGCCTCGCGGAAAACCTGCGCTTTCTCGGGCGAGAGGTTGATGACGCAGTTGGAAATGATCAGGTCGACGGTGGTGTCGGCCACGGGCAGGTGTTCGATCTCGCCGAGCCGGAACTCGACATTGGCAAAGCCGGCCTTGGCGGTGTTGCGGCGGGCCTTGGCGATCATCGGCGGCGTCATGTCGACGCCGATCACGCGGCCCGTGCCGTTGAGCTGGCGCGCGGCGAGCAGGCAGTCGAAGCCCGCGCCGCTGCCGAGGTCGAGCACGGTCTCGCCGGGCTTGATGGAGGCGATGGCCAGCGGATTGCCGCAACCAAGGCCGAGGTCGGCGCCGGCGGGCACGCCGGCCACATCGGTCGCGGAATAGCCGAGCTGCTCGGCGTAGCTGGGGTCAGCCGCGTTGCAGCAACTGCCGCTGCTGCCATCTCCGCAGCCGCAGCCGGACGGGGTCGGGGCGTCGTCCTGCTCGGCGATGGCGCCGTAGCGCTCGCGGACGTAGTCTCTGATCTGGGTGGCATCAAGGTTCTTGGTGGTCATGTGAGTTCACCCTTTGAAGACGTAGAAACCGAGAAAAGGACGCAGGCCTTCCATCCAGTTCACTTTGTGACCGGCAGGGATCGGGAACGGGCCGGACGGGTTGCCACCGCCGGCGTCGTTGTTGTTCGTGTCCGGGCCGCAGCACGGGCAAAGGCATGGGCGCGGCTGGGTCTGCTCGTTGGTTTTCATGGATGGATTGGTTTTCATCCATGCAGACGCGGAAGGGAGCAAAAAGACGCAGACAAAATTCCCGCGCGGCTCCGGGCCTCGGCGATGACCGGTCCCGGGCGACCGGTCCGTTCAGCGCCGCATGCCGCGGTGGAGCCGGCTGGGGGGCTTGGCCGCGTCCTCGGCCGCCAGCGACCGCTCGTCGAACAGCGCTGAGTAAACGTACGGAAAGTCCTCGAGCCGCTTCCACTCGATGGCGCGGCCGATGAAACGCTCGATGCTGCGCGCATCGCGCACGCTTTCCTCGGTCACCAGCGTGAAGGCGTCGCCGAGGTGGTGGGCGCGGCCCGTGCGGCCGATGCGGTGCACGTAGTCCTCGGGATTCTCGGGCACGTCGTAGTTGACGACGTGCGTCACGCCCGCGATGTCGAGGCCGCGGGCGGCGAGGTCGGTGGCGACCAGCACCTCGTAACGGCCGGCCTTGAAACCCGCGAGCGCCTCCTGCCGTTCGCTCTGGTTGCGGTCCGCGTGCATCACCGCGACGGAATGCCGGTGCGACTTGAGCCAGGCGGCCACGCGATCGGCGCCCATCTTGGTGCGGCAGAAGATGAGGACGCTCTCAAAATTGGTGCGTGCGAGCAGCGTGCGGAGCAGGTCGAACTTCTGCGACCCGACCACGGGATAAAACGCATGCGACACGGTCTCGGCCGGTGCCTGGCGCCGGCCGATCGCGACCGTCACGGGGTCGCGCAGCACCCAGGCGGCGAGCGATTCGATCTCGGGCGGAAGGGTGGCCGTGAAAAGCAAGGTCTGCCGCTCGCGCGGGCATTGCTGCACGATCCGCTTCACGTCCGGCAGGAAGCCCATGTCGAGCATGCGGTCGACCTCGTCGAGTACGAGGACGTTGACGTCGCGCAGCGTCAGGTCGCGCTGCTCGAGGAGGTCGAGCAGCCGGCCGGGCGTGGCGACAACGACGTCGACGCCGCGCTTGAGGTCATCGCGCTGGCGGCCGTAGCCCACGCCGCCGTAGATCACGGTCGCCCGCAGGTTGGTGAACTTGCCAAAGTCGCGAAACGCCTCCTCGACCTGCAGCGCCAGCTCGCGCGTGGGTTCAAGAATGAGGCAGCGCAGCGTGCCGTGGCGGCCGAGTTGTTGCAGGATGGGCAGCGCGAAGGCGGCGGTCTTGCCGGTGCCGGTCTGGGCGGAGCCGATGACGTCACGACCGGCGAGCACGAGCGGGATGGCCTGCTGCTGGACGGGCGTCGGTTCGGTGTAGTCCATCTTCTGCACGGCGTAGGCGAACGCATCGGTGAGGCCGAGCTGCGTGAAGACGGTGTCCATGGCGGGCACGGCGGGGGGCGGCGGCTCGGGCGACGGATGTGACTGACCGGCCGCCGGCTGGCTCGGTGCGAACGGGGCGGACCGCGGCACGGATCTCGGTGCCGGCCTTGGTTCGGTCTTGGGCGCGAATCTTGGCGCCTGGCCGGTCTGCTGACGGCCGGTCTGCTGGCGGTGGCCGCGGCCCCGGCCGCGGCCGGGTCTTCCCACCGGGTACGGTTTGGATGCCGACGGATGTTCTGGGCCGGCGGGCCGGTGGGAGGGCTTGGGCGCCGGTTTCGCCGGAGAGCCGGCGGGCTTGGCCGTCAGGCTTTTCCGGATCGACGCGAAAATTTTGCGCAACATGTCAGATTAAAGCCCGACAGCTTCCCGGTTTCCCCGCGATTGGCAACCATGGAAACCGGTTCCGGCCCCGTCCGTTCCTACTTGCGGGTGGGTATCGCCCGCCGCCGGTTGGGAAAAAGGGTGCGGCAGATTTCGCAGACGGTGCCGTCACAGCCGCGCGCAGTGCAGTGTTCGCGGCCGTAGAAGATCAGGCGCAGGTGAAGCCGGTTCCAATGCTCCCGTGGAAAGAGTCGTTTCAAGTCGCGCTCGGTCTGCTCCACGCTGCGGCCGTCGGTCAGCTTCCAGCGCTGGGCGAGCCGGTGGATGTGGGTGTCGACGGGAAACGCCGGCTCGCCGAACGCCTGCGCCATGACGACCGAAGCGGTCTTGTGTCCCACGCCCGGCAGCGCCTCGAGTTCCGCGAAGCTGCGCGGCACCCGCCCGCCGTGCCGCTCGACCAGCAGGCGCGACAACGCGGCGATGGCCCGCGCCTTCTGCGGTGCCAGCCCGCAGGGGCGGATGATCTCCGCGATGCGCGCCACCGGCACCCGGCTCATGGCCTCGGGCGTGTCCGCCACGGCCCAGAGGCCTGGCGTGATCCCGTTCACGCGCGTATCGGTGCATTGCGCCGAGAGCAGCACGGCCACCAGCAGCGTGTAGGCGTCCTGGTGCCACAGCGGCACGGGCGTCTCGGGATACAGCTCCGCGAGCCGCCGGTCGAGGTAGGCGGCGCGGGCGGCCGGGGTGGTGAAACGATTGGTCATGGCGAGGCCCGCGTCACCACCGGCCGGGGCGATCCCGCCGGACGGCTTCATCGCCTCACCCCTGCAATGACTCGGACCACGAAGGAACAGAACCCGTTTTGTCCGGAAAACAACCCCGGAGATGCCGGCCACCTCAAATCGCTATTGCGCACCCACCGCCCTCGCCTACCGTCCGGGGATATATTCATGAACCGCGACCCGCTCGCCCCGTCCGACACCTTTGCGCGCCGCCACCTCGGTTCCAGCGAGGCCGACGTTGCCGCGATGGTCGGCCAGCTCGGCTATCCGTCGCTCGACGCCGTGATCGACGCCACGGTGCCGGCGCACATCCGCGGGCGCCGGCCGCTCCGCCTGCCCGAGGCAGCCGGGGAGAGCGCCGCGCTCGCCGAACTGCGCGCCATGGCCGCGCAAAACCAGGTGTTCCGCAGCTTCATCGGCATGGGCTACTCCGACACGTTCACGCCGCCCGTCATCCAGCGCACCATTCTCGAAAATCCCGGCTGGTACACCGCCTACACGCCCTACCAGGCCGAGATCTCCCAAGGCCGGCTCGAGGCGCTGCTCAACTACCAGACGATGATCTGCGATCTCACGGGGCTCGAGATCGCCAACGCCTCCCTGCTGGACGAAGGCACCGCCGCCGCCGAGGCCATGATGCTCTGCCATCGTCTGAAAGAGGATACGGGCGGCGTGTTCTTCGTTTCCAGCGCGTGCCACCCGCAGACCATCGACGTCGTCAAGACGCGCGCCCGGCCGCTCGGCATCAAGGTCGTGGTGGGCGACCACCGCACGTTCAAGGTCGAGGGCGGTGTCTGCGGCGTGCTGGTGCAGTACCCTGACACCTGGGGCTCCATCCACGACTATGCCGGCTTTTTCGCGCAGGCCCACGCCGGCGGCGCGCTCTGCGTCGTCGCCACCGACCTGCTGGCGCTGACACTGCTGCGCTCCCCGGGTGAATTCGGGGCTGATGTTGCAGTCGGTTCCGCGCAACGCTTCGGCGTGCCCATGGGTTTCGGCGGCCCGCATGCCGCCTTTTTCGCCACCCGCGACGCCTACAAGCGCCAGATGCCCGGCCGCCTCGTCGGCGTGTCGAAGGATGCGCAGGGCCACCCCGCCCTCCGTCTCGCCCTGGGCACGCGGGAGCAGCACATCCGCCGGGACAAGGCCACGTCCAACATCTGCACCGCGCAGGTGCTGCTGGCGGTCATGGCCTCGATGTACGCGGTGTACCACGGCCCGGAGGGCCTGCGCCGCATGGCGCGGCGCGTGCGCCAGCTCACCCAGCTCCTCGCCCAGGGCCTCACCGCCCTCGGCGTCCGGGTCAACGCCGAGCCGGTCTTCGACACGCTGACGGTCGGCACCGTGACCGCCGACCGCGTGCATGCCGCCGCGCAGGCCCGGAGAATGAACCTGCGCCGCATCAACGCGCGCACGGTGGGCATTTCGCTCGACGAGACGACCACGCTCGAGGACGTGCACGCCCTGCTCGAGCTGTTCAGCACCGTCCAGCCGCCTCCGGCGGCCGGCGGCGCCGCCGACTATCCCGCCCCCCATGCCCGGCAGTCGGCCTTCCTCACCCATCCGGTGTTCAACTCCTGCCACACCGAGCATGAGATGCTGCGTTACATCAAGCGGCTCGAGTCGCGCGATCTTTCGCTCTGCCATTCGATGATCTCGCTCGGCTCGTGCACGATGAAGCTCAACGCCGCCAGCGAAATGTTCCCGGTCACCTGGCCCGAGTTCGGCCGGCTGCATCCATTCGCGCCCGCCGAGCAGACCCGCGGCTACCAGGAACTCTTCGCCGATCTCGAGGCGTGGCTCGCGGACATCACCGGCTTTGCCGCGGTCTCCCTCCAGCCCAACGCCGGCTCCAACGGCGAATACGCCGGTCTGCTCGCCATCCGCGCCTGGCACGAGGCGCACGGCGAGGGCCGCCGCAACCTCTGCCTCATCCCCACGTCCGCGCACGGCACCAACCCCGCCAGCGCCGCCATGGCCGGCCTGAAGGTCGTGCCCGTGGCCTGCGACGCGCAGGGCAACGTCGATCTGGCCGACCTTCGCGCCAAGGCCGCGCAGCATGCGCCGGACCTCGCCGCGCTCATGATCACCTACCCGTCCACCCATGGCGTGTTCGAGAGCGGCATCAAGGATATCGCCGCCATCGTGCACGGGCACGGCGGCCAGGTTTACATGGATGGCGCCAACCTCAACGCGCTGGTCGGACTCACCGATCCCGCGGCGCTCGGTGCCGATGTGTGCCATCTCAACCTGCACAAGACGTTCTGCATCCCGCACGGCGGCGGCGGCCCGGGCGTGGGCCCCAT
>PLMW01000039.1 GCA_003142615.1 Opitutia bacterium
GCAACTCGTCCAGAACTGACCCCGACCCCCACCGCCGCCGCTTGATCAGCGCCGGCACGGCACTCACCTAGCTAGCGATTACTCCCGCCAGCGGTCTTTTAGCGTCAGTGGCTGCGCCACACGGGCAGCCTCACCATGTCAACAGTCCGCTCGCGTAGGTGAAACCCGCCCCGACGGCGCAGCAGACGATCTTGTCGCCGGCACGGAAGATCCCTTCCTCGGCCGCCCAGCCCAGGGCCATCGAAATCGATGCCGCCGAGGTGTTGCCGTACTTGCCGATAGTCACGACGAATTTTTCGAACGGAATGCCGACCCGCTTGCTGACCGCCTTGAGAATGCGTTCGTTGGCCTGGTGCGGCACGATCCACTGCACATCCTCCGATTTGAGCCGGTGCCGCGCCAAAGTATGTTCGATGAGGTCGCCAAAGGCGATGACGGCGTTCCTGAAGACCACCGCTCCATTCATCTGCAGATAGAAATGGTGCAGGTCGTCGCCGTTGGCTTGCGGCACCGGGCGCATGGCGCCGCCGCCCGGGCGCTGGATCGCTTCGAAAAAAGCGGCGTCGCCACTCAAGTGCATGCGGTTGAGGCGGTGTCCGCCCTTTGCCTCGAGCAGCACGGCCGCGCCGGCCCCGTCACCGAAGAGAAACGCGGTGTTGTGATCATTCGGATTGGTGATACGCGAGAGCAGCTCGGCGGTGACGACCAGCAGCTTGCGGGCCGTGCCGGCGCGGATCAGGGCGCGCCCGACCTCCAGGGCGTAAAGCCAGCCGGCGCACGCGGCGTTGAGGTCGAAGGCGAGCGCGGTTTTGATGCCGAGGTGCTTGGCGAGGCCGCTGGCGGCGCTGGGCACCGGCTGGTCGGGCAGCAGCGTCGCCATGATGATGCCGTCGATTTCACTCACATGGAGGCGCGCCTGCGCCAGCGCGTGCTGCACGGCGATGGCCGCGAGATGGGTGGCGGTTTCATCCTCGGCGGCATAACGGCGCTCCTGGATGCCGGTGAGCTTGACGATCTCCGCCTCAGTCATCTTCGGGAACGCCTTCAAGATCTCGCTGTTGGGCCGCACGTTGTCCGGCACGGCAAACCCGATGCCGGCGACGCAAACGGTCTCGGCGGTGAAGGCCTCGAAGCCAGCTGCTGTTAGAGGGGACTTGGGACGGGAAACTTGGGATTTCGCGCCACTTCGCCCTGCGAGGTAACGCGTAACATCGTCACCGGAGACGCGTCCGCCTGGACCGGTGGCCGGGATGTCCGTAAGGGTGGCGGGATCGAGCCCGGCCTCCTGGGCCAGCTTCGTGGCCCGCGGCGTCCACTGGATTTCGGATTTCGGAGACCGGAGACCGGAAAGGCCTCCGGAGGCCGGAGTCGGAGCAGGTGCTGCGGCCGTCATCGGAGTGACCGACCGGGCAGCCTTGCCTGACTCCTGACTCCTGACTCCTGACTCCTTCACTTGTAAATGCTTCAGGCTCCCATCGGCGGTCTCGATGCGCAGGAACGGCGCGCCCGAAGGCAGAATGTCGCCCGCCCGGCCCTGCACTCCGACCACGGTACCGTCACAGGGCGCCTCGAAGTCGAATATCGACTTGTCGCTCTCCATTTCGGCGATCTTCTGGCCCTTGGTGATCTTGGCTCCGGGCGCGACGAGGAGATCAATGACCGTCAATTCATTCACCGTGGCTCCCATCGAGGGAACCGGCACGTCGATCAGGAAGGTTTCCATGCAGTTCGGAGGTTTTGCAGGCAACAACTGTTACGCAGGTGAAACGACGTGGTCAACGCCAAGGCTCGGAAATCAGCCGGAGGCACCGGGCCCGGCTCATCTCTCATGCAAACCCCGCTATTCCTCCTCCACCACGTAGTGGCAACCCTTGCTGACGGGGTTGAGCGAGGCGGCATGCACGACGAGGAGGGCGGTTTGCACGGCGTTGCGTAATTCGATGAGTTCGCGCGTCAGGCGACAGTCGCAATAGAAAGCCTGGATGTCCTCGCGCAAGTCCAGCAGAATCCGGCGGGCGCGGGCGAGCCGCCGCGGCGAGCGGATAATGCCGGCGTAGTTCCACATCGTGTGCTGGATTTGGAGCAGATCCTGACGGATCAGGAGAGGGTCGGGCTCGTGCGCCGGGCTGAGCCATGGGCGTGGCGCGGGCAGCCGGAACCCGCCGCGGCGCAAGTCCCCGGCGTCGGCCTGTGCGGCGGCCTTCGCGCCGACCAAGCACTCGAGCAGCGAGGTGCTGGCGAGCCGGTTGGCGCCGTGCAGCCCGGTGCAGGCGGTCTCCCCCACGGCGTTGAGATGGCGCACGTTGGTGCGGCCGGCCAGATCGGTGTGCACGCCCCCGCACGAGAAATGCGCCGCGGGCACCACCGGGATGGGCTGGCGGGTGATGTCCACGCCATGGGCAAGACAGCGCTCGTAGATCCCCGGGAAACGCTCGCGGATGAAACCGGGGGCGAGGGCCGAAAGGTCGAGGTAGACGCACAGATCACCCGTCGCCGTCAGATGTTGCTTGATCGTACGGGCCACGATGTCGCGCGGGGCGAGCGAACCGCGCGGATGGGCGGCCTCCATGAACCGCTGTCCGCGCTCATCGACCAGCACCGCGCCCTCTCCACGCAACGCCTCAGTGATGAGGAACGGCTGGGCGCCACGCTGGTAGAAGACGGTCGGATGAAACTGCACGTATTCGAGGTCGACCATGCGCGCGCCGACACGGTAGGCCATCGCCACACCGTGCCCGACGCTGCCGGGCTGGTTGGTGCTGTGCAGATAGATCCGGCCGAGCCCGCCGGTGGCGAGGACGGTCTTTTTCGCAACGAAGGCCAGGATCCCACTGGTCGCGGTGTCGAGGGCGTAGCAGCCGAAGCAGGTGAGCGGTTCGTAGCGGTCGCGCGGATCATCGGAGTTGTGTGAGAGCGTGAGCAGGTCGATCGCCGCGAATCCGTTCCGGCGCGTGATGCCGGGTGTCCGGTCCACCTGTCTCGCCACGGATTCCAGGATGGCGTGGCCGGTGGCGTCCTTGGTGTGGATGATCCTCCGCGCGCTGTGGCCACCCTCGCGCGTGTAGTCGAGCGCACCGGCAGTGTCGCGGTCGAAGCCGACGCCCAACTCGTCGAGCAGCAGCTCTTTCACGGCGGCTGGACCTTCCCGAACCAGCTGTTCGATTGCCGCGGGATTGGCGGTCTGGCTGCTGGCCTCCTGGATGTCGCGGGCCAGAAGCTGCGGATCGGGCGTAGTGTCGTAGATGATGCCGCCCTGCGCCAGGTCGCTGTTGGCCTCGAACGAACCGGCCAGCGACAGCAGCTCGACCTGAAAACCCTGCCGGGCGGTGTGCAAGGCATACGCCGAGCCGGCGAGGCCCGCGCCGATCACGAGGCAGTCGGTCTGGATGATGTTCATCGTGGACAGGCAGGAAGAAAGTGGAGAACGCCGGTACCCGTCGCCGGTCGGGGCCTCCCGCCAGCGGTTTATTTGCGTCGGTTTCGCCGCGGGGGAAGGATGCTCAGGCTCAAATCCACGGCTGGGGCGGAATGCGTAAGCGCGCCGATGCTGATGACGTCCACGCCGGGGACGGCGTAATCGGCGAGCGTTTCATAGTGCACGCCTCCGGACACCTCAACCATGGCCCGTCCCGCGACGACGGCCACCGCGGCGCGGACTTGGCCGGGTGTCATGTTGTCGAGCAGGATCACGTCCGTGCCCGCTCGGCAGGCTTCGCGCACCTCGGCGAGCGTCCTGACCTCGACCTCGATCTTTGCGGTGTGCGGTGCGGCGCCGCGCGCGAGCCCGATGGCCTTCGCCAGCGAGCCAGCGGCGCTGATGTGGTTGTCCTTGATGAGGACATGTTCGCCGAGCGATGAGCGGTGGTTGTGGCAACCGCCGCAACCGACGGCGTATTTTTCCAGTGCCCGGAAGCCCGGCGTGGTCTTGCGCGTGTCGACGATGCGCACCCCGAACGGCTTCGCCGCGTCGGCAAACCGCCGCGCCTGGGTGGCGATGCCCGAGAGGCGCTGGAGGAAATTGAGCGCGGTGCGCTCCGCCATGAGCAGCGGGAGGGTCGGGCCCTCGACGCGCAGCACCGCGCGGCCCCTGGCCACGCGCTCGCCGTCCCGGGTGAGGCGGGTTGTCCGGAGCCCGGGGTCGACGCGGGTGAAGACACGCACCGCGACGTCGAGGCCGCAAACGACGAGATCCTGGCCCGCGGTGATGACCGCACGGCTGTGGTGGCCGGTGGGAAAAATGGCCCGGCTGGTGAGATCGCCGAGGCCGGCGTCCTCCTCGAGCGCGAGGTCGATCAAGTGGTCGGTGCGCGGAGTATTCATGGTTTCATCGCCGGCAGCAGAAGGCTCTTGTCGGATTTCAATCCCCGGGCGCAAGCTCGAACATTCGCTCCAGGCAGCGGCGGGCGCGCCGGCGTACCGCCTCATCGAGTGTAACCACCTGCTCGGGCCGCGGTGCGGCGAGGGCCTCGCGTATCTTCTCCAGCGAATTGAGCTTCATGTAGGGACAGAGGCGGCAGCCGCCGATGAAGCGCTTTTCCGGCTCCTCGACCTGCAGCCGGCCGACCAGTCCGCACTCGGTGAGCATGAGGTAATAAGGCGCGCGCGTGCTCCGCACGTACTTCATCATTGCGCCGGTGCTGCCGACGAAGTCAGCCGCGGCGGCGACCGCCGGGTCACATTCCGGGTGCGCGACGATCTTGAGGCCGGGAAATCGGATACGCGCCTCAGCGAGGCTGTCCGCCTTGAACTCGTCATGAACGATGCAGGTGCCGTCGGAGGACACGATCTCCTTGGCGACGCCGCGGCGCTTGAGCTCGATGCGGAGGTTTTCCGCCATGAGCCGGTCGGGCACGAACAGGATGCGGCGCTGGGGCAGCCGGGCGACAATGTCGCCGACATTGCCGGAGGTGACACAGACGTCGGATTCGGCCTTCACCTCGGCGGCGCTGTTGATGTAGCACACGACCGCGGCGTCGGGATGGAGCGCCTTGAGCCCGCGAAGCTGCGCACCGGTTAGCGAGTCGGCCAGCGAACAGCCGGAGCCGCGGTCGGGCACGACCACGGTGGCCTCGGGGCAGAGGATCTTGGCCGTTTCGGCCATGAACACGACCCCGGCGAAGACGATCACCGGCGCCCGCGCCTCGCGGGCCTTGAGGCTGAGGAAGTAGGAATCGCCCTTGAAGTCGGCCACACCGTAGATGATCTCCGGCTCGACATAAGAATGTGCGAGGACGACGGCCCCGCGTTCGCGCTTGAGGCGGTTGATCTCGAGGGTGAGCGGAGCGATGCCACGGCAGGCCGCGTAGTTCCATTGCCGGCCCGGTTCGCAATCGACGGACATGAGCAGGCGGAACAGCCGCTCGGTTTCGACCTCAATCTCGTGGTCCGTGGCGATCATGACAGATTTTTCCTCTCCCACCAGGCAGCAACAACGTGTCCTTCGCAGGGGAGCGTGCAAGGAGGTTTCGCACGATATTTCGCGGATCGGGTTGGCCATGCGGCGCAGGCCGTGAGGGCCTACTTTTCCGGCGGGCCGAGCTTCCGACCGTCAGTCCGGCTGCCGCACGGCGCGCCAGACGGCCAGGCATCGCTCGAGCAGCGCGGGAAGCCCGGCCAGCGGGATCATGTTGGGGCCGTCGGAAATGGCTCTTCCGGGCCGGGGATGCGTTTCAATGAAGAGTCCGTCGGCCCCGGCGGCGAGCGCGGCCTGGGCCAGCGGCGGGATGAATTCGCGCTGCCCCCCGCTTTTGCCGCCGGCGGCCCCAGGCAGTTGCACGCTGTGCGAAGCGTCGAAAATGGCCGGCCAGCCGCTGGCCTTCATGAGGGCGAAGCTGCGCATGTCGACGACAAGGTTTTGATAGCCGAAGGTCGTACCGCGCTCCGTCTGCCAGATTTCCCGCGCCCCGCCCTGCTTCAGCTTGGCAAGGACAAACGGCATTTCCTGCGGGGAAAGAAACTGCCCCTTCTTCACATTGACCACCCGCCCGCTCGCAGCGGCGGCGAGCAGCAGGTCGGTCTGGCGGCAAAGGAACGCGGGAATCTGCACGACGTCGCAGACCGCGGCCACGGCCGCCACCTGCGGCGTCTCGTGCACGTCGGTGAGCACCGGCAGACCGTAGTCGCGCCGGACCATGGCGAGGAGCTTGAGGCCGGCCTTGAGGCCGGTGCCGCGCGGGCCGGCGACGGAGGTCCGGTTGGCCTTGTCGAAGGAACCCTTGAAGACAATTTTCAACTCCGGCTGCTTGAGGGCGAGGGCGAGCAGCTTTTCGGCCACGGCGCGGCATACGCGTTCGTTCTCCAGCGAACACGGGCCGGCGATGAGGAGTAGCTGTTTCGAATCAAAAAGCATGGAGCAGAATGATTGCTACCTAAGGTCGAATGACCAAATTGTCATCATCCTTTCCGGGCCCGGCCTTGATCCTGGTTTCGCCTCATCGCCTGCGTGTCTCCGGCCTGCCCGCCGCCGCCTTGGTGAAGGCGGGCTTCCGCTTCCCGGTCTTCGCGACGCCGCCCGGTTTCGCGCGGCGGTGCTTGATCGCCGCGGCCACGAAGGCGGCGAACAACGGATGCGCCGAACTGGGTTTCGACTGGAACTCGGGATGGAACTGCACCGCGACAAACCACGGGTGATCCTTCAGCTCGACGATTTCGACCAGGTTGCGTCGCAGGTTGCGTCCGCTCACCACCAGGCCGGCGCGCTGGAGCCGGCTGAGATAGTCGTTGTTGACCTCGTAACGGTGACGGTGCCGCTCGCGCACGCTGCCGGTCCGGTAGGCGCGTTGCGCACGCGTGCCGGGCGTGAGCTGGCATTCGTAGGAGCCGAGGCGCATGGTGGCGCCCTTGTCGACGATCTTCTTCTGCTCCTCCATCATGTTGATGACGGGATGCGGCGTCCGTGGATCGAATTCGGTGCTGTTGGCGCCGCGCAGGCCGATGACATGGCGGGCGAACTCGATGACCGCGACCTGCAGGCCGAGGCAAAGTCCGTAGTAGGGCACGCCGTGTTCACGCGCGTAACGGGCCGCGGCGATCTTGCCCTCGATGCCGCGTTCACCGAAGCCGCCGGGCACCAGGATGCCGTCGAGCTTCCGGAGAATCGCAGTGCCGCCCCGGGCCTCGAGCGCCTCGGCGTCGATGCGGACGATGTTCACCTTGCAGTTGTTGGCGATGCCGGCGTGGGTGATCGACTCGTAGACGGACTTGTAGGCGTCCTGCAGTTCAATGTATTTGCCGACGACGCCGATGGTGACCTCGTGCCGGGGCGCCTTGATGCGCCGCAGGATCCCGGCCCAGATGTTCTTGGGATTGGGCGGCGCCCTCAGGCGGAGCATCGCGACCACGAGGCTGTCCAGACCCTCCTTTTGCAGCATGAGCGGCAGTTCGTAGATGGAGGCCTCGACGTTGCGCTCCTCAATGACGGCCTTGACCGGCACGTTGCAGAAGAGGCTGAGCTTCTCGCGCAGCTCGGGCATAAGCGGATGGTCGCAGCGGCACACGAGAATATGCGGCTGGATGCCGATCTCGCGCAGCTTGGCGACGCTCTGCTGCGTAGGCTTGGTCTTCAGTTCGCCGGCGGCGCTCAGGTAGGGCACGAGGGTCACGTGAATGAACACCACCTCGTGCGGGCCGACTTCGAGGGCAAACTGGCGCATGGCCTCGAGAAACGGCAGCCCCTCGATGTCACCCGTGGTGCCGCCAATCTCGGTGATGAGCACGTCGACGCCGTGGCCGGCCTGGTGAATCCGCGCCTTGATCTCGTTGGTCACGTGCGGGATCACCTGCACGGTCGAGCCGAGGTAGTCTCCCCGGCGCTCCTTCTGGATCACCGACTCGTAAATCTGGCCCGAGGTGAGGTTGTTGAGCCGCGACAGCCGGCCCGACGTGAACCGCTCGTAGTGACCGAGGTCGAGATCGGTCTCCGCGCCGTCGTCGAGCACGTAAACCTCGCCGTGTTGGAACGGGCTCATCGTGCCCGGATCGACGTTGAGATAGGGATCGAACTTCTGGATGCGCACCCGCAATCCGCGCATCTCGAGCAGCGCGCCCAGCGACGCCGCCGTCAATCCCTTGCCCAATGAGGAGACCACCCCGCCCGTGACGAAAATGTACTTCACGGGATTCCATGAATGGCGGACGCCCTTGGTGATGCAAGCCAAAGCTCGCCGCATCGCTTGCGCGCAACTGATGCGCCACGGACGCCGGCCTGCCTTCGACGTACCCGGCCGGATCGCCGCGCCCGCGGATCACCCGCCCACCAGCCAGGCCACCGCAGCAAGGATCAGCAGGAGCACCACGGCCGCGAACAGCAGCGAGAGCGTCCACTTGAACAGCTTGGCCAGCAGCCACCCCGCCGCCAGCGCGACCAGGACGAGGCAGGCGACCACGAACCATCGGGGATAGGCGGCCAGCGGCGCGAGCAGGCGTTGGAACAGCTCCATGCCGCCAGTTTGGACGCCCACCGTCCGGTCGTCACCAAAAAGATTGCCCTCCGCCGCGCGCGCCACCCATGTTCAGCCGGTGCAATCGAAGCCGCAACTGCTCGTGTGGATCACCTGCGACGGCGTCCACATCGATCCGGGTTCCGGCAAGCACACCATCCTCGGCGTGTTCTCGAACATCAAAGCCCGCGCCTTCCCCGTGACGCACCCGTTCATGATCTGGTTCATGATGCTCACCGACGTCGCGCCCGGCACGCACCACGTCCGCATCTCCATGGGACGCGATCCCACCAATCCCGCCGAGCTCATCCACCGTCCGTTCGAGTCGCAGAGCCCGCTGCACCGCATCAATCTCATCAACGAGATCCGCAACCTCACCTTCGAGCAGCCGGGTGAATACTCCATCCTCATCGAGATCGACGACGAACCGCTCCTGGCAACCAGCCTGACGGTGTCGAATTGACGGGGCGTTGCCCCGCGCCCGCTTCTGCATGAACTCCACACCCGCTCCTTTCGACCTGATTGGCGTCGGCTCGCCGATCATGGACCTGCTGGCGCCGGTGTCCGACGCGTTTCTCGCCCACCTCACCGGCGCGAAAGGCGGGATGGTCCTCGTCGACCACGCCGAGATGCAGCGCATCCTCGCGCTGCTCGACCGCGAGCCCGCCTGCACCACCGGCGGTTCGGCGGCCAACGCCACGCTCAACGCCGCGCGACTCGGCCTGCGCGCGACGTTTCTCGGCAAACTGGGCAACGACGGGCTCGCGCACATCTACCGGCGCCGGTTCGAGGCGGCCGGCGTCGACGGCAGCCGCTTCAAGCACGGCCCCCTGCCCAACGCCCGCTGCCTCGCCCTCGTCACGCCCGACGCCCAGCGCACGATGCGCACCTGCCTCGCCGCCGCCATGACGCTCGCGCCCGGGGAAATCTCCCCGGCCGACTTCCGCGGCTGCCGCCACGCGCACATCGAGGGCTATCTCGTCTTCAATCAGGCGCTCGCGGACGCCGTACTCGACGCCGCGCGCGCCGCCGGGTGCACCGTCAGCCTCGATCTCTCGTCGTTCGAAGTCGTGCACGCCACGCGCGACTGGCTGCTGGCGCAGCTGCGACGCGGCCTCGACATCGTCTTCGCCAACGAGGACGAGATCCGCGCGCTGTTTCAGGACCAGACCTCCGACTACGCCGCGCTCGCCCGCCGGCTCGCCGGCCACGGCGTCCTCGCCGCCGTGAAAATCGGCCGGGACGGCGCCTGGCTCGCGCAGGGCGACGCCCTGCACCGCATCGCGCCCGTCGTGGTTCCCGACGTCGTCGATACCAACGGGGCCGGCGACGCTTGGGCGGCGGGCTTTCTCTTCGGCCATCTGCGCGGCTGGCCGCTGCCGGCCTGCGGCGCGCTCGCGTCGCTGATGGGCGCGGAAACCGTCCGCCGCATGGGCCCGATCATTCCCGACACCGATTGGGCCGCGGTAAAGACCCGCGCCATGGCCCTCGCTCCCGCCCGCTGACCGGCGCCGCGCCGCGCGGACGGATCACAGCCACCGGCGCACGCGCCGGCAGTAGGCGCGGTAGTCCTCGCCAAACTTCCCCTCGAGGTAGCGTTCCTCTCGGGCGATCACCCCATGGCGTATCACGACCGTCCACGGCACGATGACCAGCAGCATCGCGAGGCTGTTCATCGTGAACGCCACCCCGGCCAGCAGCAGCCCCGTTGCGAGATACATCGGATTGCGTGTGAAGCGATACGGACCCGAGATGACCAGCGCCGTGGTCGCGCGATGGGGCAGAACCGTGCTTCTCACCCGCCAGATCAGGCGCACCGCCGGCACGGCCAGGGTCAGCGCCGCCGCGAAACATGCGGCCGTCGGTGCCCAGGCGTGCGGCCACGGCCACAAAGGCACGGGCCAGAGGTAATGCAGGCCCGCTCCGAGGAGCATCGCCGCGGCGGCAATCAAAGGCGGCGAAGCGATCACGTGGGCATGGTCGGCGGTTGCCATCATGCCTTGACGCTACAGACCTCACCCCATCGCCACAAACCCCGAAAATAGGTGTTGACATAGTACTCTGCTTTATAGAGTACTCTATACATGCAACTCTCATCTGAAGAAGCCGCCCGGGCCCTCGCCGCCATCCGGGCCTCGCGCGAAGTGATGCGTTCGGCGGTGCGGGCGCATCGCGGCCATTACCATCTCTGGCTCTGGGGCGTCATCTGGATCGCCATGGCGCTGCTCGCCGAATTCCGCGGTCTGGCCGGCATCCGCCTCTTTCCCTGGCTCTGCGCCGCCGGCATCGCCGGCTCGGGGATTCTGGGGTTCATTCAAAGCAGCCAGGTCCGCGCACCGGTGGACAGGCGTTTCCTCGCCGTGCTCGCCGTGGTGGTGCTCTTTGCGTCCCTCGGGCCGCTGGTGCTGCACGCCTCGCCGGATGACAAGGCTCTATTCGCCTACATCGGCCTGGTCGCGATGCTCTGCTACATGATCGCCGGCATCTGGTTTGATCTGTATTTGCTCTGGCTCGGGCTCGTCATTGCCGTGCTCATCCTTGTCGGGCTTTTTGTTTTCTCCGCCTTCTTCTGGTGGTGGATCGCCATCTTTGGCGGCGGCACGATGATTCTTACCGGCTGCTACATCCGTTACTTCTGGCGCTGACCCGCCGGCCCCCGCCATGCCCGATCTCGACTCCATCATCCATCAGCCGGTGCGCCTGCAGATCATGGCCGCGCTGAACCACCTGGGCAGCCGCGAGCAGGTGGACTTCACTTTTCTCAAAATCAAGCTCGGCCTTACTGACGGCAATCTCGGCGCGCACCTGCTTACGCTCGAGGAAGCCGGCTATATTGCCGTCCAAAAAACCTTTGTTGCTCGAAAACCAAAGACCTTCGTCGCGGCCACGGCGGCGGGCCGGCGCGCATTCGAGGGCCACGTGGCTGCGCTCACATCGATTCTGAAAGCCAAAGATCTCTCGTAAGCTCCGCGCGCCACCCCACCCAGCCGCCCGGCCACCCCATCCCGGGTCGTGGCTCCGTTGCAACCCACCATGATGACCAGATTCCCAACGTTGCTTTTGATGCTTGTCGGCGCGCCGTCTCTTTCGTCGCTCGACAAAATCCTGTCGGAGAAATGATCCTCCCCTTCGCCTGGAGCCACACCGCCCGGCGGTGCTGAGCCACAAGAACCTTGTCTTTTCCTGTAACCTTCGCGCCCATTGCCGGTTTCCTCTAGATTGGGCTAATCCTTCATGCTCGCCTTTTGCAACGTCACCAAACGCTTTGGCAACATCACCGCGCTTGACGACGTCTCGCTCGAGATCGCGCCGGGCGAGTTTTTTGGTCTGCTCGGCCCCAACGGCGCCGGCAAGACCACACTGATGTCGCTCGCCGCCGGCCTGCGCACCCCCGAGGCCGGCACGGTCGCCCTCGACGGCCGGCCGGTTGCGTCCGGCGCAAGTGCCGCCCGTCGCGCCCTCGGCCTGGTGCCCCAGACCATCGCGCTTTTTCCGGAACTCACCGCCGACGAAAACCTCCGGATCTTCGGCGAACTCCAGGGCCTGCGCGGTCCCGAACTGCGGACCCGCATCGACGAGGCCTTCACCGCCGCGCAGCTCACCGACCGCCGCCATTCGCTTGTGAAAACCTTCTCCGGCGGCATGCAGCGCCGGCTCAACCTCGTCGCCGCGCTTCTGCACCGCCCGAAACTGCTGCTCTGCGACGAGCCCACCGTCGGCGTCGACCCGCAGTCGCGCAACGCCATCTTCGAATACCTGCAGCGGCTCAATCGTGGCGGTGTCACGATCATTTACTCCACGCACTACATGGAGGAGGCGGCGCGCCTCTGCTCGCGCATCGGCATCATCGACCACGGCAAAATCCTCGCACTCGGCACGCTGGATGAACTGCTCGTGCAACTGCCATTCGAAGACGAGATCACCTTCCCCGTCGATCCCGCCACCGCGCCGCTGGTGGCCCGCCTGGCCGCCGAGGGCGAGATCACCGCGGTCGACGGCATGCACCGCTTCCGCCCGCGCACGGGTTATCCACTGTCCGCGTTTTTCGCCCTTACCGAGTCACTCAACCTGCCGCCGCGGCTCTTCGTCAGCCAGCGCCCGACGCTCGAAGCGCTCTTCCTCCACCTCACCGGCCGCACGTTGCGCGACGCCTGAACCCTCCGCGGCCGTCCAGCACCATCCCCATGTCACCGGTCCGTATTCTCCTTCGCAAAAGTCTGCTCATGTTCTGGCGCGCCAAGGCCGCGGTCGCCATCACCTTCCTGGTGCCCATCGTGCTGATCTACCTCTTCGGGCACGTCTTTGGGCTGTACCGCAAGGACAGCGGCCCTGTCGGCATCCCGATCGCGGTCGTGAACCTGAGCCAGGAACCCGCCGCGCTGAAACTCATCGAAGCCCTGAAGGCGGAGAAGGCCTTTCGCGTCATCACCACTCGCGATCTCGGCAACGGGGCCACCCGGCCGCTGACCGAGGCCGACGTGCGCGCCGGTTTGCATGACAACTGGTACCGTTATGCGCTGATCCTGCCCGCTGACCTCCTCCCGGACGACGCCTTCGGCGTGCGCATGAAGTTTCTCTTCAACCCGCGCAACGAGATCGAGGCGCAGACCGTCAACGGCCTTCTGCAGAAGACCGTCTTCTCCAACGTGCCGCAGCTGCTCGGCCAGTCATTGCAGAAACGCGCCCGCCGTTTCCTCGGTGACGAACGCTTTGAGCGCTTCAACCGCACCATCGCCAACACCCTCGCCGACAATTTCGGCGGGGATCGCGAAAAGATCTACCAGCAGGCGATCTCCGGCGACTTGGGATTCAGCGAACTTAATCGGACCGAGGCAGGAAAAACGCCCGCCCCACCGCCGGGCCTGCGCCGCCTGGATGCGGCCCCGGCACCGAACGGGCCTGATGCGCAAAGCCAGAGTTCGAAACTGGAGGGTCAAAAGTCCGCTGCCGCGCCCCCCCAGGATCAAAAATCCTCCACGGACATTTTCTCGCAGATGGTGAAGATCGAGACCGAGCAGGTGGCCGGCAAGGAGGTCAAGAACCCCATGGCCGCGCGTCTGGTAGGCGGCTACGCCATCATGTTCCTGCTCATGGCCGTCAGCGCCTCAGCCACCACGCTTTTTGAGGAAAAGAACTCCGGCGTCTTCCAGCGCCTGCTGTCCTCCCCGGTGCGGCCGGCGCACATCCTCTGGGCGCGGTTTCTTTTCGGCGTCATCCTCGGGTTGGTGCAGATTACCGCACTCTTCTGCGCCGGGCGCGTGTTCTTCGGCCTCGACATCTTTCGCCACGCCGGCGCGCTGTTCGCGGTGGCTTTGAGCGCCGCCGCGGCCTGTTCGGCCTTCGGCATGCTGGTCGCCGCCATCTCACCCAGCGCGGCGGCCGCCAATGGCATCTCCACATTCGTCGTCATTTCCATGAGCGCGGTCGGCGGCGCCTGGTTCCCGGTCAGCTTCATGCCCGACTACATCCAGACGGTGAGCAAGTTTACCCTGGTGTACTGGTCGGTCGAAGGCTTCACCGACGTGCTCTGGGCGGGCCGGTCGCTGCTCGAGGTGCTGCCGACCATCGGCATCCTCGCCGGCATCGCCGCCGGCGTCATGGCCGTGGCCGTGTGGTGTTTCAACCGCGGCAAGCTCTTCGACTGAGGAAGAGCCCACGGAACACACCGAATCACCCGGAATAGTTCCCTGAAAAATTTCCGTGTCTTCCGTGTGTTCCGTGGGCAACTTCTCTGCCATGCCCGCCGACCTGCAAAAACTCGTCACCGCTTTGGCCCGCCGCGCCCGTGCGGCGTCGCTCGTGCTTGCCACGGCGCCTGCGGAACAGAAAAACGCCGCGCTGGCCCGGCTGGCAGAACTCCTGCCCGCCTCGACGGACGCCCTCCTCGCCGCCAACGCCCGGGATCTCGCTGCGGCGAAGAAAAACAAGCTCACATCCGCGCAGATCGACCGCCTGACGCTGGCACCGGAGCGCATCGCCCAGATGGCCGAGGGTGTGCGGCAGGTGGCCGCACTGCCCGATCCCGTCGGCGAAGAACTCGAGCGGACGGAGCGCCCCAACGGACTCGAGATCCGCAAGGTCCGCGTACCCATCGGTGTCATCGGCATCATCTACGAGGCGCGGCCCAACGTCACCATCGACTGCGCCGTGCTCTGCCTGAAGTCTGGCAACGCCGCCATCCTGCGAGGGGGGACGGAATCCTTTCATACAAACAGAATGCTGGTCGAAATCATCCACCAAGCACTGTCCGGAAAATCCACGCCCCCCTCGTCCTCCGAAGCCTTGGCGAAGGAGGACGGACTGCCGTCCGATGCCGTCCAGCTCATCCCCACGACCGATCGCGCCGCACTTACCACGCTGCTCAAGCTCGACTCGCTCATCCACTGTATCATCCCGCGCGGCGGAGAGGGCCTCATCCGCTTCGTGGCGAAAAATTCCACCATTCCCGTCATCAAGCATTTCAAGGGCGTGTGCTTCGTCTACGTGGACAAGGACGCCGATCCCGCCATGGCCGAAAGCATCGTGGTGAACGCCAAGGTGCAGCGTCCCGGCGTGTGCAACGCCGCCGAGCAGCTCCTCGTGCATGGAGCCGTGGCCGGCACGCTGCTGCCGCGCCTCGCCCGCGCGTTGCTCGCGCACAAGGTCGAGCTGCGCTGCGACCAGGCGTCGGCCGTCATCCTCAAAAAGCACCAGCTCGCCCACAAGTCCGCCCGGGCCGCGGATTACTCGACCGAGTTTCTCGATCTGATCATGGCCGTGCGTGTCGTTCCGTCGCTTGACGACGCGATCGCCACGGTCAACCGCGACAGCTCCGCACACACCGACGCCATCGTCACGCGCGACGCGGCCGCGGCGGAGCGATTCCTCGCCGGGGTGGACAGCGCCGTGGTATTGTGGAACGCGAGTACGCGCTTCAACGACGGTTTCGAGTTCGGCCTCGGCGCGGAGATCGGCATCAGCACCGATCGCCTGCATGCGCGCGGGCCGATGGGCCTGCGCGAGCTCTGCAGCTACAAGTACGTCGTCACCGGCTCCGGCCAGGTGCGCGGATAACAAGTCCGCCCGAGTTTGTTACTCGCTTTCGCGTTCTTCGTGGTGCATTGGCTCCGCGCTCTCCGCGATGTAGTCCGGTTGACGGCGCCGCGGTTTCCGGCAATCATTGCCGTCTACCTGCCTGTCATGCCGCTCCGCCGTTTGCTCCGCCGCCTTGCATGGACCGCCGTCCTCGTGTCGGCGGGTTCCGCCTGTCTCTGCGCCCAGATCAAAGTGACCGGCCTTGACGCCACCTTGGACGCGACGACTTTTTATCGCGAGACCACGTGGGACAACCTGCACGGCCTGAAACGCCTCACCACCCCGCTCGTCAATCTCTCGTTTGTCACGGATTCCGGTTTTCGTCTGTCCCAACGCGACGAGACCGATCGCTCCCTGCCGACGAGCCTCCGCCTGGCGGGTCTGCAGCCTGCGGATTTCCAGGAGATCGCCGATGCCGTACACACCGCTTTCGTAGCCGAGCTCAAGGCGCAGGGCGTCGACGTCATGCCCTACGAACCGCTCGCCGTGAATCCCGGCTTCCAGGAGCTGGCTTATCAAGCCCCGCGGAGTGGAAAAGAACAGGACGTGCCCCAGACCTACCAGACCATCGCGGGCATCTCGGGCGCGCGCAAAACCATGACCCTGGTGGGGCACCATTGTCCGTGGGTGGAATCATTCATGCTGGCCAATTTTCTTCCCGCCACCCGCCTCACGCGCGAACTTGAAGCGACACTGCCCATCGTTTCGTTTCTGGTCGAATTCGTCACCTACTCGAGCGAGCGCACCACCACCTACGACTGGCGCGAGTTTCTCCCCGCGGGACACCCCCCCGAGGCCCCTCCGTTGCGGGCGCGGCCGCAGATCTTCCTCTCGGCGGGTACGGCGGCGTTTCTCACGCCGGACGGCCAGACGGCCACGCTGACCCTCACCACCGCCATCGGATACGAGCATGCCTTTGTGGCTGGTATCCGGCGCACGCGCGGTCGCGATCGCGAGGAGCGCAAGGGCGGCAGTTACGAGGTGACCGTGGATCCGGCGGCTTACAAACAGGCGGTGATCGACGTGCTCAAAGCGCAGGTCGTAATGATCGCCCGGAAACTGGCCGCGGGCAGGCACTGATTAATCTCCGCATCACCCTGTCCTCCCGCGGGAAACCTTTTCCCAGATTTCCCGTCTAACCTTGTGATGACCCTCCGCCCGCACATCGTTGTGCTTTGGTTCGCCCAGATCATGGCGCTGGGTGTGCCAGCCGGTGCGGCGCCAGAGGCGAAGGACACAACGGGCCAGCCGGCGGGTTCCGGCGCCACCATGTCGACCAACGAGCCGGTCGCACCAGCCGCACCGAAGGTGACAAACGAGACGGCTGCCATCGTCGTCCCCAACCCCGCCAAGCCCGCTGCGCCCAAACCCCGCCCCAGACTTTCCCCTCAGCTCACCGCCGAACTGTCCACCCAAATGCCGGTCTGGAGCCCGCCACCAGCCGAGAAAGTCGATCAGCCTCCCCCGCCGCCCCCCGATCCCGATGTCGTGCAGATGGCCCCGGTCATCGTCAAAGATTACCGGCTGCCGCGCATCGACGAAAAGGAGTGGCTGACGCCGAAGGCGTTGGATGCGATGCTGGTGAAGGAATATCTCACGCCGTTCGATCGTGAATTTCTCAACCGCTACACGCTGCCACTCTTCGGCATCTCCAAGGAGGCCCGCGCCCGCATGATGTACGAGGAGGACAAGCGCCTGCGCGATCTGCAATGGATGAACGACCAGATCGACCAGATGAAAAAACTCGATCCGGAGGCCGCGAAGGAGTTGACGAAGGTTCGCAATGACACCTTCACCCGCGACCCGCCGTAGCGGGTTCCACCCTGGCCGCATCGCGCGCGCGATCAATCCCCTCTTCCCTCTCCGGCGTCGGTGCTGGTTTCGGCCCGGCCGGCGGCGACGGAGCATCTGCCGAAACTCATCAAATGTCATTTGCCGAACCGCCGCGCTTTGGTTTTTACTTTGAACGACCCTCACCGCCCGCTTTTCCATGCCGTCCGCGCCACGATCCCCCTCCGCCGAAAACCCATCCGCCGCCCGCCGGGGAGCGGCCTCGGACTCGACTGCCATGATTCCCCCCGAACTCGTCATCCTCCGCGAATTGCTCGAACACGAACCCGCTTTCGTGTCCGGGAACGTCCTCGCCGGCAAACTCGGCATGAGCCGCGTCGGCGTCTGGATGCACATGGGCAAGCTGCGTGACCAGGGTTTCGAGTTCGAGGCCGTACGCAGCCGCGGCTACCGGGTCGTCCGGTGGCCGGCCAGCCTCAACCCCCTGCTCGTGCAGGCCCACTTGAAGCCGCCCACCCGGCAGCTGGACATCCTCTGCCTGCCCGAGGTCGACAGCACCAATGACGAAGCCGAGCGCCAGCTCGCCTCCGGCCGGGCCACGCCGTTTGTCGTGCTCGCCCGCCGGCAGACGCTGGGCCGCGGCCGTCTCGGCCGCGTCTGGCATAGCGCGGACAACGGCAACCTGTATATGAGCTTCGTCTTCCGTCCGCATCTCGAGCCCGGCCGCATGCAGCCGTTCACCCTCTGGATGGGTGCCAACCTCTGCGAACTCGTGGCCAACTTCTGCCACCTCGAGCCCGGCATCAAGTGGCCCAACGACCTCTATTTTGAGGGCCGCAAGCTCGGCGGCATGCTGACGGAGGCCCGCATCGACTCCGACCAGATCCGCGACCTCGTTTTCGGCCTGGGCCTCAACGTCAACAGCCCGCTCGCCGCGCTGCCCGCCGAGCTCGCCCGTCAGGCCACCACGCTGGCCGACTGCACGGGGCATCCGCTCGATCTCAACCGGCTGACCGCGGCGATCATCGGCCGCGTGCTCTCCGCCTACGAGCGGTTCATCGAGGATGGCTACCGGGACACGTTTGCCGACTTGTGGAATCGCTTCGACCTCCTGCGCGGCCGGCCGGTTACCCTGGTGCAGGGCAGCCGGCGCATCACGGGCGTCGCCGGTGGCATCGACGACGAGGGCTCGCTGCTCATTCGCGGCGAGAATGGCCGCCCCCAGCGTTTCCATGCCGGCGAGGTGACGCTGGAGAAAAGCTAGCCAAGGTCGAAGGCTTGCTTGATCCCGCTTGATCGATTCCCCTTCGGCTCTCGACTTTCGACTTTCGTCTTTCGACCTTTACCTTTCAACCCAGCGCCATGCCCCTCCTCTGCATCGACATCGGCAACACGCACACGCACTACGGCGTGGCGGCCAACGGCCAGGCCCTCTTCCAGCGCGCGCTGCCCACGCGGCTGATTGACCATCCCTCCGACGGTTTCGGCCCGGTGCTGGAGCGCATCGTCGCCGACCATCCCGCGCTGGAAGGCGCCGCCTTTTGCGCGGTGGTGCCGGCGGCGGCGAAGCTGCTCCGGCGTGTTTTTGAGCTGCACAAGTTCGCCCGCCCCCTCTGGCAGCTGACGCCCGACCAGCGGCTCGGCGTGCCGCTCAGCTATCCCAAGCCGGAGGAGATCGGCCAGGACCGCCTGGCCAACGCCGCCGGCGCGCAGGCGTTCTGCGGCACGCCCGCCATTGTCATCGACCTCGGCACCGCCGTCACCTTCGACATTGTCACGCGCGCGCACGGCTACGAGGGCGGCATCATCGCCCCCGGCGTCGGGGTGATGCGGCGCTACCTGCATGAACAGACCGCGCTGCTGCCGCTGCTCGACGATTCGCTGGAGGTGTCGGGCGTCATCGGCCGGTCCACCGTCGAAGCCATGCGCATCGGCACCGTCATCGGCTTCGGCGGCATGATCCAGGCGTTGCTCGACGCGGTGCTGGCCGAGCTGGCCCGGCGCGGCGAGCCCCTGCCAAAGGTGCTCGCCACCGGCGGCGCGGCGGCGTTACTAGAGAAGACGTTGCGTCATCCCTTCACGCTCGTGCCCGACCTCACCCTGCGGGGCCTCGCCGCCGCCTGGCGGTTGAACGCGCCGCCGGGGTAACCTTGCCGGGAAATCGTTGTCCACCACCCTGTCTTCCTCCGCATGCCCACCGCCGATCCAGAGACCGCTCCGCTCACCATTGAGGTCGAGCACCTAGTAAAAACCTACGGCGGGATCGCGGCGGTGAACGACGTGAGCTTCACCGTGCGGCGCGGCGAGATCGTGGGACTCCTCGGCCCCAACGGGGCGGGCAAGAGCACCACCATGCGCATCCTCACGGGCTTCCTGCCGGCCACCTCCGGCATCGTACGCATCTGCGGCATCCCCGTCGCCTCGCGCACCGACGAGGCCAAGCGTCACATCGGCTACATGCCCGAGAACAATCCGCTGCCCGAGGACATGCGCATCAATGAATACCTCTACTACCGCGGCCGGCTGAAGGAGATGCCCCGCGAAAAACTCCATGCGCGGCTCGACGAGGTGCTCGAACTCTGCGATCTCAAGCGCATCCGCCACCGCATCATCGGCAAGCTTTCCAAGGGGATGCGCCAGCGCGTGGGCATCGCCGAGGCCATCCTCGGTGAGCCGGAGGTGATCATCATGGACGAGCCGACGATCGGCCTCGATCCCCATCAAATCCTCATCGTGCGCGACCTCATCGGCGGCCTGCGCGGGCGCATGAGCGTCATCATCTCCAGCCACATCCTGCCCGAGATCGAGGTCACGTGCGACCGCGTGCTGATCATCAACGGCGGCCGGTTTGTCGCGCAGGGCACGCCGGCCGAGCTGCGGCGCGAGGTGCTGGGCCGCACCCATTACGAACTTGAGATCGCGGGCGACGTGGCGGCGCTGCCCGCCATGCTCGCAGGGGTCGACACGGCGCTGGCCGTGCAAATGACCTCGGGCCCGGACGACGCCGGCTTCCACGCCGTGATCCTCACCACCACCAGCGACCGGGAGCTGGGCGAGAGCCTGCTCGCGGCGCTCACCGCGAAGTCCTACCGCGTGCGCGCACTCAGCCGCACCCATCCCACGCTCGAGGACGTCTTCCTCGCCGCCACCCGGCGCAGCTGGGACATCGTCGACGCGCCCGCGAAGCGGGAAGCCGGACGCCCGTCGTCCGAGGTCCGCTGACTTTTCCCATGCCCGGCATGTCTCCCTCCCTCCCGCCCGCCGCCTTCTGAAGAACCATGCGCCACTTCTTCACCATCCTCGGCCACGAAATCCGCATGCTGCTGGTCAATCCCGGCACGTACATCGCGGCCATGCTGTTTCTCGCGATCATGGGCCTGATCTTCACCGGTCTGCTCGAGGTTTACAGCCAGCAGGCGCAGGAGACGTCGCCCGCCCACGACTTCTTCCGGCTCTTCCTGGGGTTCGCGGTGATTTTCATCGTGCCGCTCATGACGATGAAGAGTGTCTCCGAGGAGCGGCGGCTCGGCACGCTGGAGACCCTGCTGACGACGCCGGTTTCCACCGCCGAGGTGGTGCTGGGCAAATACGGCGCCGCCTATTTCCTCTACCTGCTGTTGTGGGGTTCGACGGGCGGTCTCTTCTACCTCCTGCACCGCTTCGCCACCGACGCCCGCCTGCTTGATCCCGGTACGCTGATCGGCGGCTATCTCTACATCGCCGTGTCCGGTTTGCTCTTCGTGGCCATCGGGGTGTTTGCGAGCGCCTTGGCGCGCAATCAGGCGGTGGCTGCCGTGCTCGGCTTCGTGCTGCTCATGGTGCTGATTTTCGGCCCGAAGCTGGCGCTCGATATCCAGCTTTTGCAGATCGAAGCCTTCCGGCCGGTGCGCACGGCGCTCGACTACGCGCAGGTGTTCCAGCACCTCGACGACTTCAGCCGTGGCATCATCGACACCCGGCACCTCTTCTTCTACTTCACCGGCACCACGCTCACGCTCATCCTCACCATCCTGGGCGTCGAGGCGAAGCTGCTCCACCACTAGCCCCCGCGCCATGCTGCCGATCGAAAGTTATCGCGCCGCCCGCTGGCTCCGCACCATCAACCTGGTGCTGCAGGCCGTGCTGTTCCTCACGCTCTTCGGCGGGCTCAACTACCTCTCGATCCATTATCACTGGCGCTTCGACCTCAGCCAGCACCGCCGCTACTCGCTCTCGCCCGAGACCATCTCCTACCTGGGCGAGCTGCTGCGGCCCGTCCGCGTCGTCGTCACGCTCACGCCCGATTCCGAGAATCCCGAGGCCGCCCAGGCCTACCAGGACGTGCAGAACCTGCTGCGGGAATATCTCTACGCCTCCGCGACCAACTACGATCCCAAGGCCGGCCGCGACGGCCGCATCAGCGTGGAATATCTCGACGTCTACCAGCGCCGCCGCGACGCCGAGGCGCTCGGCATCGACCAGCCCGATGTCATCCTGCTGCTCAGCGCGGACAACCACCGCCACATCGTGCCCTTCAACGACCTCTACCTGCACAAGGAGCGCCGGCGGGAGGCCTTCCAGGGCGAGCAGGTCATCACCGCCGCCATTCTCGATGTCTCCAGTCCGGTGAAGAAAAAAATCTATTTCCTCGCCGGCCACGGTGAAATGAGCCCGGACGATGTCAGCCCGGTGCGCGGTCTCTCCGTGCTGTGCGACGAGCTGCGCCTGCGGAATTATGATCTCGAAGGCCTCGATCTTTCCCTGACCAAGCGCATCCCCGACGGCACCGATCTCATCATCATCCCCTCCCCCCAGGGGCGCTTCCAGCCGCGCGAGGAGGAACTGCTGCGCCAGTACCTCTCCACGCATGCCGGCCGCATCATCCTTACCCTCGACCCGGCGCGCGAGTTCGGCCTCGACAATCTGCTCTTCGACTGGGGCGTGCGCGTCGACGACGACGTCATCTTTGACACCAATCCCGAGGTCATCACGGATAACGGCGACCTGATGATCCGTCACATCGATGGGAGCCATCCCGTCACCAAGGGCCTGGCTGACTATAAGGTCCCGTTGCGCATCAGCCCGCCCCGTTCCGTCCGGCCCGACCCCAGCCGCCCGCTCGACAACGCCCTCAAGGTCTCCATCCTCGCCACCTCCTCGCCGACGTCGTGGGGTGAGTTCGGCTACCGGTTGACGAGCGTCCTGCCGGCGTTCACGCCCGGTTCCGATCTGCAGGGACCACTCGGAGTGATCGTCATCTCCGAACGCGTCACCGCCGGCGCCCTGCCTTTCAGCGTGCCGGGCGGCCGCCTCGTGGTCATCGGTTCGGGCGACATTTTCTCCAACCGCCGCCTGACCGATCAAGGCAGCCAGATCCTGTGCATTAACGCGGTCAACTGGGCCGTGGACCGCGATACCCAGCTTCACATCCCCCCGCGCCCGATCGAGCGCTTTCAACTCTCCCTCTCGGAGGAGGAACTCGCCAAGCTCCGGCTGGGTCTCCTGTTTCTCCTCCCCGGTTCCGCCGCCCTGCTCGGCTTCATCGTCTACTGGACGCGGCGCCACTAATGCGAACGAAGCATGCGAATGCACGAACGAAAACCCAGGGTGCCCTCGCGCCCTCCGCCGTTTTCCATCTTCCTTCTTAAATCCCTGCCGCCATGCGCACCAAAGTCACGCTCGTCCTGCTGTTGCTCAACGTCGTCCTCTTCTTCTTCATCTTCACGTTCGTTCGCAAGTGGCAGACGGACCGGATCTGGGAGGAGAGCCGGCGACGCGTGCTCGGCCCCGAGGCCGCCGCCATCCAGTCGCTCACGATCATCGGCGGCCGCCTGGCCGAACCCGTGCGCATTGAGAAGCGTCCCGAGGGCTGGATGCTCACCAAGCCCATCGAATGGCCCGCCAATCCGCATGCCGTCAGCCGCATGCTCAACGAACTGATGTTCCTCGAGCACGAGACCAGCTTCCTCGTCAAGGATCTCCCGAAAAGCGGCCTTTCGCTGGCCGACTACGGGCTGGACAAGCCCCGGCTTACGCTGACGTTCACCGCCGGTCTGAACAGCGCGCTGCCCGCCCGCGAGGGCGCGGCCGCTCCGCTCAAGACCGTCACCCTCCGCGTCGGCGACACCACCAAGGTCGGCAACCGCCTGTATGTCCTCTCGCCCGATGGCGAGCGCATCCACGTCGTCGGTCGCAGCCTGGCCGACAGCCTGGCGCTCACCCTCGACCAGCTCCGGGCCGACACGATTTTCAACATCCCCCTCTTCGAGGTGCGCTCCTTCAACCTGCAGACCGCCGCGCCAGCCAACCTGCGCATCCGCCTCCGCCGCGACGGACCCCGCTGGTTGTTTGAAGCGCCCATCCTCACCCGTGCGAACCGGACCGAAGTCGAACTCGCGATCAACGGCCTCAACGCCCTCCACACAAAATCGTTTATCGATCCGACTTCCGTCCCGCCCGAGCAGACGGGCCTCACCAACCCCGCCTTGCGGCTCACGCTGGAAGGCAACGGCCGCCGGGAAACCCTGCTGCTTGGCAACCCCGCCGCCCCGGTCCGTGCGGAGGGCAAATCGCCGGGCGCCGGAGCCGGGCCGGGTGAGTCCCCACCGGAAGCCGCCACCGAATTTTACGCAAAAATGGAGGACAAGGCGCCCGTCTTCACTGTCGCTTTTCCCGACCAGCTTTTCGCCATCCTGCGCAGCGCCCAGGAGGAACTGCGCGACAAGCAGCTGCTCAGCTTCGATCCGCGCGCCCTCACTTCCATCACGCTCGGCGCGCCCAACCGCCCCGAGCTGACCCTCCAGCGTCTCGCCGGCCCGCAGCCGCTCGACACCGACCCCTGGCAGATTGTCATGCGCACGCCCAATCAGGCGCCCCAGACCCTGCCTGCCGACCTCGCCTTTGTCCGGCGGATCATCGAGAAGCTCCTGCTGCTGCAGGCGCAAAAATTCCTCCGCGATGCCCCGCAGGCCCTCGAGCTCGAGAACTGGGGTTTCAACCGCCCCGAGCGCGAGATCACGCTTAACTTTGCCGCCAAGGGCACGTTCGCGGAGGGCAGCCTCCCGACCGCGGCGATGCCCTCGTCGGTCACGCTCCTCATCGGCGTCGCCAGCGAACGCGAAAACCGGGCCTACGCCAAGCTCGCCACCGAGCCGTTCGTTTATCTCGTCGATCCGGAGATCCTGCGCGAGACGCCCGTCACCGTGAATTACTATCGCGACCGTCTGCTCCGCGAACTGCCCGCGGCCGAGCATGCCGGCACGCGCATCACCGGCCTGAGCCTCACCGACACGACGACCAAGACGGTGCTGTTCTCCCGCCAGCTCACGGGGGAGGAGACCTGGAGCCAGGCGCTCGCCGCGGAGCCCGAGACGCGGCGGACCGCCCTGGTCGCGCTCCTCGACCAGCTTCGCAGCTTGCGCGCGAAAAGCTTCGTGCTCGATTCATTCCCGCCGACGGTCGAAATCGCCGGGCAGGCGCGTCCTTGGAGATACTCGCTGGAAGCCACCCTGTCGCTGGTCGGCGGCACCGGGATCCAGACGGCTCCGTATACGCTTTTCTTCACCGAACGGACGGGCGGCGGCACGCAGCTGGCCGGCTCCCCCGAATTCAACGCCGTGTTCGAAGCCGACCAGAAGCTGCTCGACGCGCTCTTCACCCTCACCTTCGGTCCGCACGATCCCGGACCGGCCGCGCCCACGCCCGTTGCGCCGGTGGCGGAGCCCAAGCTCCCGCCGGCCGGCCCGTAATGCAATGCCTCCGGTGGATTTGGCTCCGCCCTTGCTGATCTTCCCGCACCACGGCCTCCAACCATGAGCCTCAAGCGACCCGTGTTGTTCGCGCTGCGCTGGTGCGGTTCGTGCGTTCTCCTGATCCTCTGCTGGACGGTCTGGCTGGCCCTGGCCGCGCTCCTGACCGTGCAGATCTGGATCGCCACCCATCGCGAACTGGCGCTGCCCGATTTCGTGCTGCGCGCCATGGAGGACCGCCTCGCCGCCTCGGGGGTCACGGCCCGTTTCGGCCGCGCGGTGTTCGATCCCACGGGGCGCTTCGTGATTGAGCATGTGCAGCTCTTCGCCCCCGCCCACCCCACGCCGCTGGTGACCATCCGCGCCGCTTATGCCAGTCTGGATTTCTGGGCCCTGCTGGTCGGTGACTTCCGTCCGCATGAACTCCGCCTGACCGGCCTCGACTTGCATGTGCCGGCCATGCTGTCGCCTTCCGGCACCGATGAAGCGGTGGTGAGCGATCTGGACGGTGTCTTCCGTCCGTCGCGGTCCGACTATGACATCGCGCTCTGCACCTTCCGCATCGCCGGCCTCTCTGTCACGGGCCGGGGCGGGTTTCACCTTCCGGCGGCGGTCCGCTCGCGCACCAGTACGATGCCGATGCTCGACCTGCTGATGGCGCGTTATCTCAAGGCGGGCCGCAGGCTGCTGGCACTCCGCCCGGTGCTCGACGCGCTGGAGAAACCGTGCGTGCAACTGGTGCTCACTCCGTCGGAGGAACATGGCGCCATGGTGGAGGCCGAGCTGTTCGCCCGCAGCTTTCATCCGGCGCCTTCTTACAGTGTGACCATGGCCGATGCCCGGACCGTTTTCCCGCTGCTGGGCGAGGCGCCCTGCCCCGTGCACGTGAAGCTGGAGGCGGACGGCGTGGAATGGGAGGACCGGGCCCAAGCCGTGGGGGTGCGCGTCGACCTGGCCGGCTCGCTCGTGCCGGACCGGTTTGCTTTTGTGCCACAGACCGCGCAAATGACCGCGGCGCGCGGCACGGTGATGGCGGTTCCCCTCGAGGCGCCTTTGCTTGATGTGGCCTTGGCCCGGTTTCCGCGTTTGCAGGCCGCATTTTCCGTGCGCGCCGGAGGATCCGCCATCGCGGTTCGCAGTGAGGCCGATGTCAAGGTGGGTGCGGGCACGCTGGAACTCTCCGGCGCGCTCACCCCGGCGCTGCTCAACTTCGCCCGCCACCAGTCCGGTATCGCCGTGCTCAAATGGATTGAGTTGCATGAGCCGGCGCCCGTGCACGCCACCGTCGAATTCGCCCCGGGCTGGAAACCCGCCCGCGCCGAGGCCGACATTTCCGTCCGCCATGTCACCGCCCGCGATGTGCCGCTCGACGCCGCCGCCGGGCATGTGACGTACGCCGGTCACGACCTGCGTGTCACCGATCTCCTCCTGCTGCAGGGTGACAACACGGCGCATGGATCCTACACGATGGACACCGCCACGCGCGACTACCGCTTTCTCCTGCAAGGCCGGCTGCGTCCGCTCGACATCTCCGGCTGGTTCAAAGCCTGGTGGCCGCGTTTCTGGGGTAATTTCGATTTCACCGCCGTTCCGCCCGCGGCCGACGTTGACATCACCGGCCGCTGGGGCACGGCGCAATTCACCTCCGGGTTCTGCCAGGTGGACGCCGCCCGTCCGGGCATCCGCGGCATGCCGTTCGACCGCGCGCGCACCCTGCTTTTCTTCCGCCCCAATTATTTCAACGTGTTCGAGTTCACCACCGAGCGTGCCGGGCACTCCGCCCAGGGTTCGTTTGAACTCACCACCGATCCGCAAAGGGCGACCTACCGGACGCTGGATTTCGACGGGGTCTCCGATTTTGATCCCGCCGAGTGCGCCCGGGTCTACGGCCCGGCGGGCACGGCACTGGTGGCGCCGTATCAATTTGCCGAACCGCCCACGGTTCGCCTGACCGGCCGCCTCGAAGGCCCGGCCATGCCCGGCGGCCCTCATGCGCGGGTCCATCTTGTGCTCGCCTCCCACGGCCGCCTCACGTTCCACACCTTTCCGCTGGATGACCTGAAGTTCACCGCCGATTACACGGACGGCATCCTGGACCTGCGCCAGATCGAGACGGGCTTCGCGGGCGGCGCCGCCACCGGCAAGGCCCGGCTGGACGGACCGCCGGAGGCGCGTGTGCTCGCCTTCGACGCGATTCTCAACGGGGCGGACCTCGCCCGCGTCATCAACGCGCTCGACGAGTTCCAACTGGCGGGCAAGCCCGCCTCGCCCGATCGTCCCAAGGGCCGTTTTCTCCAGCGTGCCTCCGGCGGCCGCCTCGACGCGGCGCTGACCGCGGAAGGCCGTTACCGGCAGCCATTCAGCTACCGCGGCGACGGCTACTTCGTCATCACCGGCCGGGAACTCGGTGAAATCCATCTGCTCGGACTCCTTTCCGAGCTGCTCAACTTCACCTCGCTGCGCCTCGACGCCGCCCACGCCAGCTTCAAGCTCGACGGCAATAAACTGGCCTTTTCCCAGGTCAAACTCACCGGTCCGACCGCGGCCATTGATGCACGGGGCGAATACCTGCTCGATGCCAAGACCCTCGACTTCAAAGCGAAGGTCTTCCCGCTGCAGGAGAGCGGCTTCGTGCTTACCGATGTGCTGGGCGCCATGCTCACCCCGCTCTCCAACGTGCTTGAGCTCAAACTCACCGGTCCGCTTGAAAAACCCTCCTGGACATTTTACTACGGACCGACGTACCTCCTGCGGGCGCTGACGCGGCCTGCGGCCGGAGAGCAGCCAGAGACGGCGCCCGACGGGAAAGCGCCGGCGCCTTTGACTCCAGCGGCTGCTCCGCCCCTATCGGGCAAGGAACCGCCGTCGGCAAATCCTCCAGCCCCCGCCCCCCAACCGTGAATCCGCCGGGTGACAGCCTCGGGCGGCCTTAGTAACCGTCTCCGGTTAACAAGAGATTCCACGATGCCTTGCACGGGCGCTGGTTTTATACCGGATTAAAATAAACAAGGCATGCAAAAACACGTTGCCCGGAATGGCAACGGCGCCTAGCTAGGATCTGTCTCTTCATGGCCCGCCGTTTCCCTGTTGTTTCCAGCGACTGGCTCAGCCGCGCGTCACTGCTCGGAGCCGCGCTGCTTGTCCTTGTGGGTGCGCTCGTGCTGGTGGGATGGGTGCAAGGGATCGATGCGCTCGTGCAGCTTCAGCCGGATTATGCGCCGATGCAGCCCAACATGGCGCTGAGCCTGATCGCGATCGGCATCGTCTTGCTGGCGCTGGAATGGGAGGCGCACCGTTTGGTATGGCTGGCCGTGCTGCCGGCCGCCGTGGGCTTCCTGACGATTTTGCAGTATGTCGCCGGATGGAATCTGTCCATCGACGAATTCCTCCTGCAGGTGCACATCACGGTCGATCCGTCGGCCCCCGGCCGCATGTCGCGCCTCACCGCGCTTGCACTCTTCATCACCGGCCTGGGCCTGCTGTGGTTCGCCCGGCCGCGGCTGCCGCGGCTGCGACCATGGTTGATCTCCCTCGCCGCCTCGCTGGTCATTGCCATCGGGCTGGAGCCGCTGATCGGATGGCTCCTTGGACTGTCGACGACCTCGGTGTGGGTCCTGAACATCCGGCCCGCACCGCTGAATGGTCTTTCCCTCGTCCTGCTCGGGCATCTGCTTCTCAGCCGTATCTGGCGCGACAATCCCGACCGCGCCGCCGGTCTTCCTAACTGGCTGCCGGTGCCCGTGGTGGCGGCAGGCATCATGCTCACCCTGCTGTTCACGGCCGCCCTGCACCACCGCGAGACGGGTTTCATCCGCTCCACCACGCAGCTCACCATCAACAATGCCGCCATCGTGCTCAACTACGAGCTGGATAACGAGGCGAAGACCCTTCAGCGCATGGCGGCGCGCTGGATGCAGATCAGCCAGCTCACCGCCGACATCCGCAACCGCGAAGGCGCAGCCTATCGGGAGGACTTCCCCGCCCTACGTTCGCTGACCTGGATCGACCAGACCGGGTACACCCGCTGGGTTTTCCCGGAAAAAGGCAACGAGCACCTCCTCGACTACGACCATGGCAAGGACGCGCTGCACCGCGAGCTCATTGCCCAGGTGCAGACCACCGGCAAACTGGCATTTTCCCGCCTCGTCCAGCTGCCGTTGGGCGGCCAGGGTTTCCTCATCTGCGCGCCCCTGCCGGCGGCCGACAGTTCGAATCCGCAGGTGTTGATGGGGGAATTCTTCTATCCGGTCCTGCTCGAGACCGTTGAGAAGCGCCTGCATCTTTCCGCCCTTTATGCGGTGACCATCGATATCGACGGCCAGCGGGTGTTCGAGCAGTTCCCCCCCGATCCCGTCCGGGCGGGCCTGCGCGAGGAGTCCGTCTTCAATCTCTTCAACCAGCGCATTCGCATCAGCCTCACCCCTTCGGAGGTCGCGCTCAGGCGCGGTCGCCAGCTTTTCCCCGAACTCGTCACGGGACTGGGACTCGGGCTGAGCGTGCTGCTCGGCGTCATCGTCAATCTCGCCCGTACCGCCCATGTGCGCCGCCGCGCCGCCGAACAGGTCAACAAACGGCTGGTGGCCGAGAACGAAGAGCGCCGCCGCGCCGAACAGGCGCTGCGCGCCAGTCAGGCCGCCACCCGCAAGCTCTCCCTCGTCGCCAGCAGCACCGACAACCTCGTTGCCATCACCCAGGCCACCGGCCACCTCGAGTGGATCAACGACAGCTTCGTCCGCCTGCTCGGATTCAACCTCACCGAGGTGATCGGTCGCCACCTCACGCAGTTGCTGGTCAGCCCTGACACCGATCCGTCCACCGTCTCCCGCCTGCGCGACGCACTGCAGCGGAAAGTGCCGTTGCACGCGGACCTCGTCTGTCACGCCCGCGACGGCCGGCGTTACCACCTCCACCTCGACCTGCAGCCCGTCCACAGCGAGACCAGCGCCGTCGAGAACTTCATCGCCATCCTCACCGACATCACGGCGCGCGTGGAAACCGAGAACTACCTGCGCCACGCGAAGGAGGAAGCCGACGACGCCTCGCGGGCCAAGTCGGAATTCCTCGCCACGATGAGCCACGAGATCCGCACGCCCATGAACGGCGTCATCGGCATGACCAGCCTGCTCCTCGAGACCCCGCTTACTGTCGAGCAGCGCGACTGCGTGAACACCATCCGCTCCAGCGGCGATGCGCTCCTGGTCATCATCAAGGACATCCTCGACTTCTCGAAGATTGAATCCGGCAAGATGGAGCTGGAGCGGCAGCCCTTCGAGCTGGCCGGATGCATCGAGGAGTCGCTCGACATGTTCGCCGTGCAGGCGGCGGGCAAGCACATCGATCTCGCCTACTTCATCGACCCGGGCGTGCCGGCCTGGATTGTGGGCGACGGCACCCGGCTGCGCCAGATCATCGTCAACCTCCTGAACAACGCCGTGAAATTCACCCCTCGCGGCTGCGTCTCCGTCGAAGTGTCCCCGGCGGAGGTGCCCCCGCCCGGCCCGCGCCAGGGTTCCGGCACTGCGCCAACCCCCGCGGCCGGTCCGGCGACCGCCCTGGCCGAACCCTGCCTCATCGAGATCGCCGTGCGGGACACCGGCATCGGCATTCCGCAGGAAAAAAAGAAGCTGCTGTTCAAGCCGTTCTCGCAAGTCGACTCCTCCACCACGCGCAAATATGGCGGCACCGGCCTCGGTCTCGTCATCTGCCAGCGGCTCTGTGCCCTCATGGGTGGCGAGATTCGGGTCGAGAGCGAGCCGGGCCGCGGCTCGGTGTTTGCCTTCACAATTCCGGTGCAGCCCATGCCCTTGTCCGGCCCGCCGCCGGCCGGCGCGATTCCCGCCGCGATGCAGGGCTGCTCTGTGCTGGTGGTTGACGGCCACGCCGCCAGCCGCCGTTTTCTCACGAACACGCTGACGGGGGCCGGACTCGCCTGTGAGACGGCGGAGTCGGTCCAGGCGGCACGGCTGCTGGCCGAGCGCATCCAGCCGCCCGTCCTTCTCATCGTGGATCATTTGCTGCCGGACGGTGAAGGCCGACAGCTTGTCCTTGACCTCCGGAAACACTGGCGGCAGCCGTTGCTGCCGGTCCTGCTTCTGTTGTCCGCCGGCGAACCGATTCCGCGGGCCTTGCTCGCGGAACTCGCTCCGGTCCTCCCTCTCGTCAAACCGCTCAAGGGCACCCCCCTGCTGCTGACGATCCGCTCGTTCTTTGTCTCTCGCGCCACGCCGGCCGCGGCGGCGGCCGAAAGCCGGCTGCTCAGCGACGACATCCCGCTCGATATTCTGCTGGTCGAGGACAATCCCGTGAACCGGAGCGTCGCCCTCGGCCAGCTGGGACGGCTGGGCTACAAGGCGTATGCCGCCGCCAACGGCCGCGAAGCGATCAACGCGTTCGAAACCCGGGATTACGATCTCGTGATGATGGATCTGCAGATGCCCACCATGGACGGGCTGGAGGCCACCCGCGAACTTCGCCGCCGCCTGCCGTCCGAACGCCAGCCCTGCATCATCGCCCTCACCGCCGATGCGGTCCTGCGCGACCGTGAAGAGTGTCTCGCCGCCGGCATGAACGATTACCTCACCAAGCCGCTCAAGCTCGAGGTGCTCGCGGCCGCCATCCGTCGCAACTTCGCCCCGAAGGCATCGGCCTGACCCGGCCGGACGCCGCGCCTCTCCCCGGGACGGCGACAGACAAGCCCCGGCCGCCGTTCAGATCCGGCGCCGCAATTCCGCCATCTCCGCCTCCCGGCCGGGATCGCCCGCCAGATTGTGCTCCTCTCCGGGATCACGCGCGAGGTCGAAGAACAACCACGGTGTACCGTCTTCGTTGAGCACCAGCTTGTGCGTGCGCGTGCGCCCGCCGCGCCACACCCGATCACATTGCTGCGGCAGCCGCACCACGCTCGGCATGGAAATCCGTTGGATTTCGGCTGCGGGTTTTGAGTCTTGAGTTTTGTGCCCTCGAGTTCCCGCCCACTCCAGTGTCCAGCGCGGCAGATCGAGCAGCGAGACAAGCTCCTCGCTTCGTTTTCCAGACCCATGACCATCCTGGTGCGCCCCGCGCACCAACAGCGGCACGCGGACACTTTCCTCGTGCGGCCAGCCCTTGCGGAACAGCCCGTGGGCTCCGTGCATATCGCCGTGGACGGAGGTGAAAACCACGACCGTGTTTTCCTCCGGCACCCGGGCCAGCAACCGGCCGATCGCCCGGTCGGTCGCCTCGAGATGGGCGTAATACCCGGCCAGCTCGCGGCGGGCCTTCACCTCCACGTCCGTGCCCAGCGGCACGTTGGCTGGCAGCACGATCGCGCGCGGATCGCGGGGCCGCCCATTCGCGGCTTGTCCCGCATCCAGTCGGGGGACCGGCGCATCATAAGGAGGATGCGGCGGTTCAAGGCTCACCACGCAAAACCACGGTCGGGCATGATTTTTGATACCGGACACCGGAGACCGGATTGCAGGCGTGCTTCCGGCCTCGGCCTTGCCGGTAGTCGATATCCGGTTTCCACTCTCACCGATCCATGCTCCCGCGCGCGCACACACCACCTCGGATTGATAGCCCGGGAATTTCACCGGCTCCGGCAGCCGCGTTCCATGCAGCCACGGATCGTTGATCAGGAAACCGCTCTCAAATCCCTCCCAGAACTCAAAACCGCCGCGCCACGCCGGCGGCACCACGATCCTGGCGTGGGCCTCGCCGACCAGCTCCGCCCCGGGATCGCGTTGATAAAGGTGCCACTTGCCGAAAAACGCCGTCGCGTACCCGCGCGCGTGCAGCCGGTGCGCGATGGTGCGCGCCTCCAGCGGAAGCGGATCATGGTAATCGCGCACGCCGTTCTCCGGCGACCGCACTCCGGTGAGCAGGGCCGCGCGGGCAAACGGGCCGAAGGGATGCGGCGTCACGGCCTGGGCGTAATTGACCGACCCGGCCGCCAGCACATCCAGGTGCGGCGTGCGTGCATTGGGGTCGCCGGCATAACCCGTCGCCAGACCGCGCCACTGGGTGGTGACGATCCACAGGATGTTGGGCGGGGGCGCGGCCATGGGGTTGCGGCAAGGTTGGGCGCAAATCCCCGCCGGTTCAAACGCGACTTTATGCTGCTCGCCGCAGGCTCCGGCTGCCGGCAACACCAGCCGGTTTCACGCCTCTTCCCCCAATGGGGGGGGTTCCTGTGCAATGTCAACTATTGGTTGACATTGCATCTGGCGGCGGGAGGGGATGAAGATTGCCGCGCCAGAGCTCGCGGTAGATGGGATGGTCGGGGCGCGGAATGCGTCCCTCGTCGAAGTCACGCGACTCGACATAATCGTAGCCGTAATGAAACGCGGCGAGCAGCAGACGTTCCGAGAATTTGCCGTGCGCGTGGAGCGCATGCCGGCACCAGGCGAGATAGTCGATGCCGGTCTCGAGGTTGGCGCGCCAATCCCACACCGTGGGCTCGAAGGGCCGGGCGGAGACGGTCGTCCACGCCGCCGGCTTGAGCTGGAGCAGGCCCCGGGCCTCGCCATTGCGCGCCCGCGCGTCGAATCCCGATTCGGCCGCCACCAGGGCATAGATGAAGGCGGGATCGAGACGGTAGCGCGACGCCGGCTGCTGGATGGCGAGCCACACCTCGTGGCGGTCAACCGGCTCGCGACGGGTCGAGCAGCCGGTCATGACCATGAGAACGAGGACCGCAAAGAGGGCGCGTTTCACGCGGCAGGGAGCCTCGCGCAAAGACGCGCCGGCGCCAAGAAAATGCTGGCCGTCCAAAGGCCGCGGCAGACGTCTATTCCAGCCGCCGGAAGATCAAGGAAGCGTTCTGGCCGCCGAAGCCGAGGTTGTTGCTCAGCACGGCCTGGACCGGCGCTACCCGCTTGGTGTTGGGCACGTAGTCGAGATCGCAGTCGGGGTCGGGTACCTCGTAATTGATCGTCGGCGGCACTTCACCCTGCTGGATGGTTTTCGCGCAGATGATCGCTTCGACGCCTCCGGCCGCACCCAGCAGGTGTCCGGTCATTGATTTGGTGGAGCTGACCATGAGCTTGCGCGCGTGGTCGCCAAAAACCTGCTTGATGGCGAGCGTCTCGAACCTGTCGTTGTAGGGCGTGGAGGTGCCGTGGGCGTTGAGGTAATCGATCTGGTCGGGGCGCATCCGGGCGGAGGCGAGCGCGCGGGTCATGGCGAGCGAGAGGCCGCGGCCATCGGGGTCGGGCTGCGTGATATGAAAGGCGTCGCAGGTGGCGGCGTACCCGACGAGCTCGCAATAGATGCGGGCGCCACGCGCCCGGGCATGGTCGAGCGTCTCCAGCACGAGGATGCCCGCGCCTTCGCCCATGACGAAGCCGTCGCGGTTCTTGTCGAAGGGCCGGCTGGCCCTGTGCGGTTCGTCGTTGCGCGTGCTCATGGCCTTCATCGAGCAGAAGGCCGCGTAGGAGAAGGGCGTGATGGCCGCCTCGCTGCCCCCCGCGATCATCACATCCGCTTCGCCGCGCCGCATGGCGTGGAAGGCTTCGCCGATGGCGTGGGCGGACGAGGCGCAGGCGCTCACCACGGCGAAATTCGGCCCGCGCGCGCCAAATTCGATGGCCACGAGACCGCTGCACATGTTGCTGATGAGCGAGGGAATCGTGAAGGGGGACACCTTGCGCGGACCGCGTTCCCAGAGGATCTTGAGCTGGTTCTCATAGGTGTGCATGCCGCCGATGCCGGAGCCGATGATGACGCCCAGACGATCGGCGTTCTCGACCGTCGGATGGAGGCTGGCGTCGGCCACGGCCATCTTGGAGGCGATGAAGCCGAAGTGCGTGTAGCGGTCGTTGCGGCGGACCTCCTTCGGATCCATGTATTTCGCCGGATCGAAGCCGAGCACCTCGGCGCCGATCTGGCACGGGTAGTCCGTCACATCGAATTGCGTCACGCGTGCAATGCCATTCCTGCCGGCCAGGATGTTGGCCCAGAAAGCATCCACGTCGTGACCAAGCGAGGTGACCACACCGAGGCCGGTGACGACGATCCGTGGAATGGAGGGAGCTGCTTCCATGTACAAAAAAGCGCTCTACCGAAGAGTTTCCAAGGGAAACACGGTAGAACGCCGCAAAGCGAGGGGACGGATTATTTCGAAGAAGACTTTTCTTCGATATAAGCGATCACGTCGCCGACCGTCTGGAGTTTTTCAGCGTCAGATTCCGGGATTTCCCCTTTGATCTCGTCTTTAAACTCTTCCTCAAAAGCCATGATCAACTCGACAGTGTCGAGTGAATCGGCGCCCAGATCGTCGAGGAAGGACGCTTCGGGGGTGATCTGTTCCTCGTTAACATTCAATTGGTTAACGATGATCTCTTTGACGCGTTGTTCTATGGTTTTCTGATCAGCCATATTATGGGAGGGCAAGGGTTTGGGCTGCTCTTTGGGATCACATCACCATGCCGCCGTCAACGGTAAAAACTTGGCCAGTTATATATCCCGCCTCCTCTGAGCATAAAAAGGCGGTCATATGGGCCACGTCGGCGGGTTCGCCGAACCGTTGCAGGGGGATGAATTGCAGGGCGGCCTTGGTGACTTCCTCCCCCAGGCCGGCGGTCATGTCGGTCTTGATGAAGCCGGGCGCAACCACATTGCAGGTGACATTCCGGCGGGCAAACTCCTTGGCGATGCTCTTGCTGAAGCCGATCAGGCCGGCTTTGGCCGCGGAATAATTGGCCTGGCCCGCGTTGCCGGTGAGGCCGACCACGGAGGCGATGTTCACGATGCGGCCCCAGCGTTTCTGCGTCATGGCCCGGCCGAGGTGTTTCGTCCAGTGGTAGCAACTGGTGAGATTGGTGGTGAGCACGGCGTTCCAATCGTCCTCGGACATGCGGAACAACAGTCCATCGCGGGTGATGCCGGCATTGTTGACAAGGATGTCGATGGCGCCGAATTCGGCGAGCAGGTCGGCCGCCGTCTTGGCGACGGCCGCCCCATCCGCGACGTCGACCGGGAGGGCCCGGGCCTTGCCGCCGGCGGCCTCGATGGCGGCGGCGACCGCACTGCAATTCGCCGCGGTTTTGCTGACGCAGATGACCGTGACGCCGTGTTTCGCGAGTTCCCCGGCAATGGCCTTGCCGATGCCCCGGCCGGCGCCGGTGACAAGAGCGGTGCGATTGTTGAAGGTCATGCCGTAAGTAGCGTGGATCGAAATGCAATGAGCGAGCCGATTTTTCAGCAAACCGGTGGCATGCAGTCCCGCGCCCCGCTTGGGGCTGCCGGCTTGCAAATCAATGAATGCCACGCTCGCGGAACTGGCGGAAAAGCAGCTAATAAGGCCCTCAAAGGGGACGATTCGGCCCTGCCGTGCCACGACCGCAGGCGTCTCCGCACGGGAGATCAACGCTTTCCCACCCCAAGGAATTCCTTTGCGCGGGGTGAAACAACTTTCTAACAAGGAGATCGAATTGAGTCATGGTACCTGCCCTGTAAGCGGCCCACCCCGCTGAAACCACGCCTGCCTATGAAGACCACGCTCCGCCTTTCCACCGCCGTCCTGCTGCTGGCTGCCCCCCTGGCCGCCGCGCCGCTCATGGAAACCACGGCGATTCACGCCCAGCCCGACGCCGCCACGTCCGCCATCGGCTACCTCAAGGCCGGCACCGAACCGACCGCCGCAGCCAACACCACCGCCCCGCAAGGCTGGATGGCCATCGAGCTGCCCGGGCCGCACGAGGCTTACGTGAGCAATAATGACTTCAGCAAGAGTCTCGACATCCATCCCGGCGCCGTGATCCGCCTCATGCCCAAGGCCGATGCCCCCATCCTCACCACCATGCAGGAGGGCGACAAGACCGAGATCACCGGCCTTCGCAGCGGCTGGACGCAGATCAAGCTCTCCAAGACCGTCATCGGCTACATCAATGTCGGCGGCAGCTCTTCCGCGCCCCGCGCCGCTCTGCTGGACAGCAGAGCGCCCCCCGCGCCGTTGGCAATGGCAGCCGGCCAGCCGGCGCCGGTCATCAGCAGCGGACCAGCCTCCGCGCTGCCGCACACGTTCCAGGGCATGCTGGTCGAGACCAAGCGCATTCTGCTCATCGGACCCCGCCGCGACTATGATTACCAGCTCAACAATACCGAAGACCAGCGCGTCGCCTTCCTCGATGTCAGCAAGGTGCTCGTCACCGAAAAAATGGAACCGTACCTTGACCGGCTCGTGACGGTTTCAGGCGTGCTCAAGCAAACCCCCGATGGCAAAAACCTCGTGATCGAGGTTGAAAGTCTCGAGCCCAAATAAGTCTTTCCCAGCCGGCCGCGCTACGCGGCCGGCCTGGTCATTTCCTCATGGAGCTTATCGACGGCAACAAGATCGCCGCGGGCATCGTCGCCGAGTTAAAAGCCGCGGTGGCCGCCCTGCCTGCCCGCAAACCGTGCATCGCGCTCGTGCGGGTCGGCGAGGATCCGGCCTCGGTCTCGTACGTCAAAAGGAAGGAGCAGACGGCCGCGGAGATCGGCATCACGAGCCGCGTCATTCTGCCGCCCGTGGCGATTTCTCAGGCTGAGCTGTTCGCGCTGATCGACCAGCTCAACGCCGATTCCGCCATCGACGGCATCCTCGTGCAGTCACCGCTGCCCGCGCACCTCGACGAAACCGCTGTCTTCCGCCGCATCACCCCCCACAAGGATGTGGACGGCCTCGGCACCATCAATCTCGGCAAGATCGCGCAGGACGACGACTCGGGCTTTGTGGGCTGCACGCCGGCCGGCATCATGGAGCTGCTCGCCCGCAGCGGCGTCAGACTCGCCGGCAGGCACGTCGTCGTGATCGGCCGCAGTCTGCTGGTCGGCAAGCCGGTCGCCCTGCTGGCCATGCAGAAAAAGTCCTGGGCCAACGCGACCGTGACCGTGTGCCACTCGCAGACCACCGGCCTGCCCGCCCTCACCCGCCAGGCCGACGTGCTGATCGCCGCCATCGGCCGCGCGGAGTTCGTCACCGCCGACATGGTGAAACCCGGCGCGGTCGTGATCGACGTGGGCGTCAACCGCGTGGCCGACGCCTCGCGGAAAAACGGCTACCGCCTCGTCGGCGACGTGCATTTCGCCTCCGTCGCCCCGCTGGCCGGCAAGATCACGCCTGTGCCCGGCGGCGTCGGACCGATGACCGTCGCCATGCTGATGAAGAACACCCTCAAGGCGTACCGACAGCAGCATCCCGCCTGATTGCGACGCACGGCACTCTTGCCTTTGCGTCCAACCGAACTTTCAATCATCCAACATGGCTGTGCCTAAGATCCTCGTGGTGGACGATCAGCCCATCAACGTCCAGCTCCTCAAACGCAAACTGGAGCGCGAGGGAATGCAGGTGGCGGCCGCCTATTCGGGCCCGGAGGCGCTGGAGCTGGTCCAGCAGGACAAGCCCGATCTCATCCTGCTCGATGTGATGATGCCTGACATGGACGGCATCGAAGTCTGCCAGCGGCTGCAGGCCAGCGAGGAAACCCGTTCCATCCCGGTCATTTTCGTCACGGCGCGCACTTCGAAGGAGGGCAAGCTGGAGGGCCTGGGCGTCGGCGCGGTTGAC
>PLMW01000009.1:0-25000 GCA_003142615.1 Opitutia bacterium
AAAAGCTGCAGCAGAAAAATGACCTCCTTGGCGTCGTACGGTCCCTGGTAAAGCTCTTTTTCGAGGTGGAGCATCACCTTGTCGGCCTCACCCTCGGCGTACTGCAGTTTTTCGTTGGCCTCGCGAATCCGGTCCATCTTCGTGCCTTTGCGCAGTTCGCCGACCATAAAGGCCACGTTGTCGGCCGCGAGCTGCAGGAGTTCCGCCTGGCGCACGAGCCCGGCATGCGGCAGCCGGCCGGGATAGATCGCGAGCCGTTCGACAATCTTCTCGACCATCTTGGGGATGCGGTAGAGCGCAAAGGCCAGGGCCTCGATATCTTCGCGCTCCAGCGGCGTCACAAAGGTCCGGCAGAGCTCCTCGGTGATCTGCTGGGTGAGGCGTTTGTCCTTCCGGCGGGTGTGGACAAAGTCATCGATGCTGGTGGGCGGGCCGTCGCCGGGGTGCTCCCGTAGATAACGGCTGAGTAATTCCGTGCTGGCCCGGGCCTCCTCGGCGCTCGCCTCCAGCAGATCGAAGAACCTTTCGTCCTTTCCCAAAAGTTTTTTGAGAGAAAACATGGGTAGGGCTTTGGCTATTCATAATTGTGACGAAGGGGAAACAAAATCGCGGCGTCGCCGGGCTATTTCCGATCACTAATGCCGGCCGGTGGCGCTACTGCTGCCGGCACCCTCACGTCCGCCCGCGCAGCCGCGACCACCACAGACCCAGCCGTTCGTGCACCGCCGCGGTGCTGCGTTCGAGCGACGGCACGTCCCAGGTGAAATCGGACAACCGCCACCGTGGCGGGGTGAAGTAGAGGTAGTCGGTCGGGCAGGGCAGGGCGTGCAGACCCTGCGCGGCGCACAGGGCCATCGCCCGCGGCAGGTGCCAGGCCGAGGTCACCACCGCCACCGGCGCATCGCCCAGCAGGGCGCGCAGCCGCGCGGCCTCCTCCTCGGTGTCGCGGGCGTCGTCGATCATGAGAATGCGGGTGCGTTCCACCCCGAGCGACACCGCCGAGTCGGCCAGGATCCGGGCGTGCGTGGGGCCGCCGTTGTCGCCGGGTCCCGACACCACCAGTTTCGCCGCGGGCAGCAGCCGCAGCAGCCGCAGGCCCTCGGTCAGGCGCGCCCGCGCCGACGTGCTCAGCCGGCTCAAGGCTGGGCGGACATCGCCGTCTTCATGTCCGCCACCGAGCACCACCACATAACGGCAGGCCGCCAGCGGCGGCGGGAGCGGTTCGCCAGGCTGAAGGTCGCCCACCGCCGGGTAACGCGATTCCAGCGGCGCAATCAGCCGCCCGCTCGCCCACTTGTTGCTGGCGGCGAGCAGCACCAGCACTGCGAGCGTCAACAGTGCCCGGCCGGTGCGCCGCCACCGGCGGCTCCCAAGCAGCACCGCGCCGAGGATACCGCACACCAGCACGAATTGCAGCGGCAGCAGGAACGGCGAGAAGAACTTTTTCAGCCAGAACATGCGGCCAGCTTGGCCGGAAAAAGCCGAAAGCATAGCCCGAAAATGACCCGGCGCGCGGCCGGCCGCGAACCCCGGCGGCCGGAGGCGGTGCACCGGGAATCGGGATTGACAGCGAAAGGCACCGGTCTGAGCTTTCCCGGCTCTTTCACGGCGACCGTAGCTCAGTCGGTTAGAGCACCAGATTGTGGATCTGGGTGTCGCGGGTTCGATCCCCGTCGGTCGCCCCATTTTCAGTTCCCCACGTTGAAGCATGTATTACGTTTACATCCTCGCGTGCCTTGACAGCGGGCGCTCCTACGTCGGCCAGACCGACGATCTCCTGCGACGGTTCCGCCTCCATCGCGAGGGCTCGACACGAACAACGCGCGAAAAGCTCATCCGCCCCGTGATGGTGCACTGGGAGGCGTACCCGACGCGGGCGGACGCTATGCGGAGGGAGCGCTACTTCAAAGCCGGGTCTGGTCACCGCGTGAAACACGAGCTGATCACAGCGGGTTTACGGGTATTTGGCGCTTCCGGTTAGAGCATTCTGCTGGCCGGCATTCTGCTGAACAGCAGAATGGGTGTCGCGGGTTCGTTCTGCTGGACAGCAGAACCGTCGGTCGCCCCATTTTCNNTTGGCATAAGTCCAAACAACGCCTCCGGCGTTTTCACAAGCCACTAATCGGTTGAACCACGGGAACGGACGGGGTACATGGATTCTGACCTAATAACACTATTCGTCAAATTCCATCTCATATGAAAATACGGATATTATTCACGCTGTTTTTGATGGCTTCGGGAGGCGGCCTCTTGGGGGCGGACGCCGGAAGCTCATACAAGACTGCAGCGTATCTTCAACTCCAGGACTCTGGGCGAGATTACCAGGTATCCGTCACGTTCGAGAAGATTTTGTCAGACGGGAAAGTCGAAAGCTTACCTGGCATAGGTCTCTCAGCGCCGTTCGGGAAGGCCGCTCGTAAGACCGGCACGATCTATGGCACGGGCGAGGAGCTATACTTGGAGACAAAACCGGGAGCTGCCGGACCGCGTAGCGTACTCTGCATTGTAACTGTGGTCGACCCCGAGAAGCACAAGACCCAATCGGAGTTTACCCTGCTTGCTCCAAACTGAAAAACGGACGAATAAGGCGGCAGACTCGACGACCTCCGCTGGCATTTCAGCTGCGGAGCAACCTCGGGGGCCAGCTCTGATCGCTGGTCACCGTTGATTTCAGTGCCGTGTTGAAACGACCGAGACGGTGTGGAGTCTCCACCCAACTCAGGTTGGCATGAGTCCAAACAACGGCCCCGCCGTTTTCACAAGCCACTAATCGGTTGAACCACGCGAACGGACGGGGTAACCGGATTCCGGCCTGAATATCCGTGAAACCTTGGAAGCTTATGAAATTACCTGTGATATCCACAATGGCTGTTCTTGTTGGGTTGCTGTCGGGCTGCAGCACTCCATGGGCCACCGTTCATACTTTTGTTCAACCGGCACAGCCCATCCCGGGCTCCGTGAAGGTTTATGTGGCGGAAGGGCCTTTTCCGACCCCAAAGTTCAAAGGTAACATCGATGCGCGGTACGCAATTCCACCCGCAGTCAGGTGTCCGCCTACGAAAGACCCGGCTGACCAGATCGTGCCTGCCCCGCAACTCACGCAACTCATCGCGGCGGAGTTGGCGGCCAAAGGTGTGACGATCGTGCCTGAATCCGAGGCCGAATACCGGGTGGACTACCAGTTCAGTGCTCATGCTCTTCCCCTCGATGCGCATCCTTCCTACCTCTATGTCTCGTGTTACCGGCTTCCGCTGCCGACGGGAAAACAGGCGGAACCGGCTTGGGAGGGTCTTTTCGACACAAACTTGGGATATGAACCTCGAATCCTAGCGACTACTTTGCTCGGGTATTTCGGGCGCACTTTCGATGGAACGGTCCCCTTAAACCTCAGCGAGCGCAAGCAGTAGAGAGCCCAACAAATCGGCAGCCCCGACGACCTTCGCTGGCACTTTGGCTGCGGAGCAGCTTCGGGTGCCAGCCCCGGTCGCTGGTCACCGTTGACGTTCTTCCACTCCACCCAACTCAGGTTGGCATAAGTCCAAACAACGTCATCAAGATCAGTCGCCAAACGCGGACGTAACCAGAACAGGATTCGGGCCTTCCGGTTAGAGCATTCTGCTGGAGAGCATTCTGCTGGACAGCAGAATGGGTGTCGCGGGTTCGTTCTGCTGGACAGCAGAACGTCGGGCGCCCCATTTTCTTCCGGCGCAGGACTGCGCCGGTGCCGCCCGGCTTGCACCGTCCGGTTGTCCGCTTAGGCTGCAGAGACTGCATGCAGCGTTTTCGGATTGTCACCTTCAACATTGCGCACGGCCGCGGGCTGTCGCCGTTCCAGGGGTTGCATGGCCGGCAGCGCTTCCAGCGCAATCTCCGCAGGATTGCCCGGCTGTTCGACGAACTCGAGCCTGACATCGTGGCCTTGCAGGAAATCGATGAAAACTCGCGCTGGAGCGGCAGCTTCAACCATCTCGATTACTTGAATGCGTTCGCCGATTTCCCCTATGCCGTGTTCGGCGTGAACAACCGCCGCACTGGCGGCTATCACCTCAACTACGGCAACGCCATCCTGTCCCGCCATCGCATCGCCGCCTGGGAAAACATCAACTTCGGCACGCGCAAAGTCGGCGAAAAGGGCTTTCTTTTTGCCGAGATCGATGTCGGCGGCCGCCTGCTGCCCGTGGTCAATATCCACCTGCACTACCGCTCGCGGGTCCATCGCTTCCGGCAGATCGAGAAACTCATGGAGTACCTCAATACCAAGCGCGAACACCGCCGCACGCACTGGGCCGCGCCGCCCATCCTCTGCGGCGATCTCAACAATCCCTCCCACCGGCTCGATGCCACGGCCTCGCTGTTCCACTACTTTTCGCTGCAGGGTCACTACACGTTGCATCCGCCGCAGGGAGTGCGCACCTATCCCGCCCCGTGGCCGCGGCGCTCCCTTGATTTCATCTTCCTGCCGCCGGCCTGCCGCGTGCTCCACTGCCAGGTCGTGCGCTGCAATCTTTCCGACCACCGGCCCGTAATGGTGGAGTTCACGTTGAAGTGACGCCGGTCGTCGTCGCGAAGGCCGGCGGCTCCACTTTTTGGTGTCTTTCACGCCTGTTTGCGGTTAATTCTTCCGGCGCTCATGGACCGTATCGCCCAGGCTTTTGCCCGCGTCCGCGCCCGACACCGGGCCGCCTTCGTGGCCTATTTGTGCGCCGGTGATCCCGACTTCGACACGTCGCTTGCCGCCTGCCGCGCGGTGCTCGCGAGCGGCGTCAACCTGCTCGAACTGGGAGTGCCGTTCTCCGACCCGCTGGCCGACGGTCTCACCAACCAGCTCGCCGCCCAACGGGCACTCAAGGCGGGCATGACGTCCGCCCGCGTGTTCGAGCTGGTGCGCGCCCTGCGCGCCGGCCATCCGGACACGCCGATCATCTTCTACACCTACTACAACCTCGTCTTTGCCAACGGCGTCGATGCCTACGTGCGCGCCGCCAAGGCCGCCGGCGTCGACGGCATGCTCACGCTCGACCTGCCGCCCGAGGAGGCCGGCGATTTGCTCGCCGCCAGCCGCGCGCACGATCTCAAAACCGTCTTCATCGTGGCGCCGACCACCTCCGACCGCCGCCTCCCGAGGATCACCGCCGCAGCCACCGGCTTCGTCTACTATGTTTCGCGCGAGGGCGTCACCGGGGTGCGCGACGAGATGGCCGGCGGCATCCCCGAGGCGGTCGCGCGCATCAAGGCGCATACGACGTTGCCCGTGGTCGTGGGCTTCGGTCTTTCGCGTCGCGACCAGATCAGCCAGGTGGCGCGCTGGGCCGACGGCGTCGTGGTCGGCAGCGCGCTGGTCAACTGCATCAAGGAAAACCTCGGTGACACCGGCCGCATCGTGGCGCGCCTGCGCGCGGTCACGGCCGATCTCGCCGCCGGCACGGCGCGGCTGACGCTCAGATGACCTTCGGCCGCGGCAGTTCCAGCGCGGCGATGGCGGCCATGATGCGTTCCGAGGCGTGCTGGTACCGCTCCTTGCCTTCCGCCTGGTTATCGTAATCACCGGGCAGCAGCGGCCGGCCGAACACCACCGAGACCGGCGTGCCGAGCCGCAGCGGTCCGTTGCGGCCGAAGGCCTCGAACGAGCCGAAAATGCGCGCCGGCACCACTGGCACACCCGTGCGGCAGGCCATCAGGCCCACGCCGGCCTTGGGCCGCTGCAACCGGCCCGTCGGGGTGCGCGTGCCTTCGGGAAACAGGATGATTCCCTTGTCCTCCCTGAGGACGTGCAAGACACGCCGAATGGCGCTGACGTCCGAGCCGGAGTCCCGGTCCACGGGAATAACCCCGACGGCATCCAGCCACCAGCTGACAATGCCGCCCTTCCAGAGCGTCTTGCGGGCAAAGGCGCACAGCTGGCGCGGCACCTGCGCGCCGATGATCGGCGGATCGAGTATGCTGGCGTGGTTCGCCGCGACGATGAATCCGCCGTGGCGCGGGATGTTATCGACGCCGCTCACCGCGGCATGGAAGTGGATGTCACAGAGCGTTCCCATGCCGTAGTGGAAGAAGCCGTAGATGAAGTCCATCTCGACCTGCGGAAAATCATGGCTCATGGGGCGGCGAGGTAGGCGGCGATGGGCGCGGCCATGGACGCGACGACCTCCTCCAGGGTAAGGCGCGTGCTGTCGATGGCAATGGCGCCGGGCGGGCAGGTGAGGGGCGAGGTCTTGCGCGACGAATCCAGCCGGTCGCGCTCGTGGATGGTGTCCTGCTGGCCCTGCGCCACGCGGCGGCGGGCGCGTTCGGACGGATCGGCGCGCAGGAAGAAACGGAAGTCCGCGCGGGGAAAGATCACCGAGCCGATGTCGCGGCCCTCCATCACGAGCCCGCGGAACCCGTGGCGGCGCGCCACGCCGGTCTGGCCGCGCTGGTAGGAGAGCAGCCACTGCCGCAGCTCGGGCAGCGCGGAGAAGAGCGAGACATTTTCATTCACGTCCCTGCTGCGGATTTCCCCGCCCGCCACGCGCCCGTCGATTTCCATCTCGGCGCGGCGGCCGGTGACGCGGGTGCCGAGCTTCAGTCCGGCGAGCGCCGCGCGCACGGCCGGCAGATCGGTGTGGCTCACGCCGCGGCGGAGCAGCTCGGCCGTCACCGCCCGGTAGAACGAGCCGGTGTCGACGTGCAGCAGCTGGAACCGCTCGCTGAGCGCGCATGCCGTGGACGATTTGCCCGAGGCGGCGCCGCCGTCGATGGCGACAATGATGAAGTCCTTGGAACTCACGGGCGGGTGTGCGAGTTCTTCCAGACCTGCGCCAGGACCTCAAAGAAATTTGGGAAGGTCTTGGCGCAGCAGCCGGGGTTGCGGAGGCGGAGCCATGGCCGGCCGTTGCCGCGCAGGTCGTGGCAGCCGAGGATGGCGAAGCTCATCGCAAAGCGGTGGTCGTCATAGGTCTCGATGGCAACATCCGGGGTGAGCGGACGCGGCGTGATCGTGAGCGCGCCCTCCTCCTCGGCCACCTCCTGGCCGAGCCGGCGCAATTCGCGCGCCGCTCCCGCCACGCGGTCGGTCTCCTGCCGGCGCGTGTGGGCGATGCCGGTGATGCGCGTCGGGCCGGCGAGCAGCGGCGCGACCGCGGCGAGGGTGAGAAAGGTGTCGGAGAACTCGCTGAAGTTTTGATCGACTCCCCGTGGAGCCAGGCCGCGATCGAACGCCGCCACCAGTCCGCCGCCGGCCTCCTCGACTATGAGGCCGGCGGCGCGCAAGACGGCAATAAACCGCGTATCCCCCTGCAGCCCGGCGCCCCCCGGGCCGCGCAGGCCGGGCAGCGTGAGCCTTCCGCCCGTGACGAGGGGCAGGGCGAGGAAGTAGCTCGCGGCGGTCGCGTCGGATTCGATGGCGTAGGTTCCAGCGGGCGGACGGTAGGCGGTTCCGTTGTCGATCCGGAAAACCGTCTCATCCGCCCGGATATTCGGATTCTGGTGAAAGTGGCCCATCAGACGGGCGGTCATCTCGACGAACGGCCGGCGCACGTCACCGGCCAGCGTCACGACGAGCGGCGCCTGGGCGAGCGGGGCGACCATGAGTAGCGCGGAGAGCATCTGGCTGCTCTCGCCTGCGTCGATGCGCACCGGGCCGCCGCGCAGACCGCGCGCATGGATCTCAATGGGGAAGAAGCCTTCCTCGCCCGGGCAGCGGATGTCGGCGCCGAGCGTGCGCAACGTGTCGAGCAGGCCCTTCATCGGTCGTTTCCGCATCGCCGGTACGCCGTCGAGCTGGTAGACGCCGCGCGGCGCCGCGGCGCACAGCGCGGTCAGGAAGCGCGCAACGGTGCCGGCGTTGCCGACAAAAAGTTTTGCCGATGGCGCCGGGATTTTTCCACCCTGGCCGGTCACGCGGATGGTTTGCGCCGCGGGGTCGGTTTTTACCGCGAGGCCCAGCGTGCTGAGCGCCGCGGCCATCAGCGCGGTGTCTTCACTGAACAGCGCGTGGGTGAGGGTCACCGGGCCGTCGCACAGCGCGGCGAGCAGCAGGGCGCGGTTGGTCAGACTTTTGGAGCCGGGCAGAATTATTCCGCTGTCACGCGCGGGCTGCGTGAAGGGCGTGATGGGCAGCGGATCGGGCAAGGGAGTCATCGGTCAGGGGACCATTGGGACGATGGGCCGGCAGTTCAACAGCCGACGCCACGGAGGCTTTGTAGGCAATCCGAATGTCCGCCGCTCACGGGCGGAAACCATCCCGGTACGCCTTGCCCCGTTCGAGGCGGGCGCGGATTTCGACGAAATCGCGGTTGGCCAGCGCGGACTGGAAGGTCTGCAATTCGTCCTGGAACTGTCGCAGCGCCCGCAGCACCTCCTCGCGGTTCTGCTGGAGGATTTCGACCCACATGGTGGGGTCGCCCGCGCCGATGCGGGTGGTGTCGCGCAGGCCGCCGCCGGCGAAGTTGCGCCACGCCGGGTTTTTCCGGGCGAGAAACTGGCACAGGTTTGTGGCGACCACCTGTGGCAGATGGCTGATGTGCGCAACGATCTCGTCGTGCGCATCGGGATCGAGGGTCGTCACCTCCGCGCCGAGTTCGTGCCAGAAGCGCACCACGGCGGCGAGGGCGCCCGCGTCGGTCCCGCCCAGGGGCGTGACGAAGCAGGGGCGCTGCTCGAAGAGGGTCTCGGTGGCGTGCTCCCAGCCGGTCTTTTCCGATCCGGCCATGGGGTGCGCGCCCACGAAGTGGACCCCCGGCGGCATCGCCGCGTGGCCGAGGCGCGCGATTTCGCCCTTCACGCTGCCCACGTCGGTGACGAGCGTGCCCGCGGCAAGGCGCGGGCCGACCGTCTGCGCCAGCGTGATGATCTTGTCGACCGGGGCGGCAAGCACGACGAGGCCGGCGCCGCGCACCGCCTCCTCCGGGGTGTCGCGCACCTCGTCGCACCAGGGCTGGGAGCGCAGCCGCACGCGGTTCTCGGGCCGGCGCGACCAGAGCACGATGCGGTGCGTGAGGCCGCGTTGGCGCGCGGCCTTGGCCACCGAGCCGCCGAGCAAACCGGGGGCCAGGATGGTGAGCTGTTCGAACACCCCTTCCACAAAAGCCCCGGCCGGGGGATTGTCGAGCCCGGTGCGGATGGCCCGGCGGCCGGCGGTACGAGCCAATATTGCATTGTCATGTCGCGGCTGGTGTAGTCGTATTAAATTTATGAACGGAGAACCGGAGGGAAAATCCAAAGCCCAGCGGGCGATGATTCTCCTCTATGCTCTGATGGCGGCCGGCATTCTCCTGCCGTTTGTGCTCTTGTGGCTCAAGCGGTGACATCCTGGCGGTTTTCGCTCCGGACATGAACAAAACCCTGCTGCCCATCCGTCTTGTTTTCATGGTGCTCTGCGCCGCCGGGGGCTGGTTGGTGTGTTACACGATCCAGGAGTGGGATGATTACCGTTTGCGCGCCACCATCATCGGCCTGCTGATTGGCGTGCTGGTGGTCCTGGTGGACATCATGCTGAAGGGTTTCTCGTTGCGGGGGCTTTCGGCGATCACCTTTGGCCTGGCGGTGGGCGCCGTGGTCGCGTTCTTCATCTCCAGCTCGCCCCTCTTCGAGTACGGCGACCCACAAGTGGTGTATCTTTTCCGGCTGGCGCTGTTCCTGGTCTGCTCCTACCTCGGCACGGTCATCGCGCTGCGGGGCAAGGACGAATTCAATCTGGTCATTCCCTACGTGCGCTTTGTGCCCCACGATGTGGACGTCCCGCTGGTCGTGGTCGATACGAGCGCCCTCATTGACGGCCGCGTGGCCAAGGTCTGCGAGGCGGGCTTCATCAACGCGGCACTCGTCATCCCCCGCTTTGTGCTCACGGAGCTGCAACAAGTGGCCGATTCGTCGGATCCACTGCGGCAGGCGCGCGGCCGTCGCGGGCTGGAAGTGCTCAACGACCTGCGGCGGATCAAAAACCTCGACCTGCGCATTCACGAGAGCGAGGTCAGCAAGCGGCAGGACGTAGATGCCAAGCTCATCTTCCTCGCGCAATCGATGCGCGCCAAGCTGCTCACGACTGACTACAACCTGGCGAAGATGGCTGAATTCCACGGCGTGCCGTGGCTCAATCTCAACCACCTGGCGGCCGCGCTGCGGCAGGAACTCAGCGTCGGCGACACCATCGAAATCAGCCTGGTCAAACTCGGCAAGGAGGAGGGACAGGCCGTGGGTTTCTTTGAGGACGGCTCAATGGTGGTCGTCAACGCCGCGCGCTCCTATGTGGGCCGGCGCGTGACGGCCGAGATCACCAGCGTGCTACCCTCGGCCGGCGGCAAAATGGTGTTTGCGCGCTTCGTGGGCGAGGCGGCCTAGTGCCTTGCCGGGCGGCCACGGCGGCAGTTCGCCGGCGGGGTAAATAAAAACCGCATGCCGGAGCACGCGGTTCGAGGTAAACGGAAGCCAGCGGATGGCGCTGGAATTTATGGAAAGGCCGCCCGGTTTACTTGGCGCGCGTGGCCGTCCATTCCCGCTTCGTGATCTGGCCGTCGCGGCCGGGTCCCTCGGAGGAGCCCTTGAGGGTATCGCCGTCGAGTTTGCCCTGATACTTGGTTGCGAACTTGTTCCCGTTGAACTCGCGCACGACGGAAAACGCGATCTGGTCGTCCTTGAACGAAGCGTCGCTAAGGGGTGTTTCGCCCCGGAAGCCGCTCATGCTGCCGGCGAGCTGGCCATCCTTGAGTTCGAGCTTGAGAGTGACTTCCCTGGGCTGACCATCACGGCCCGGCACGGTCCATTTCCACGTGCCGGTGGGATCGCCGGCGAAGGCGAGAACGCTGGTGAGGCAAACGGCGGCAAAGGCCGCGGTGATCATGCGGAATGATTTCATGACTGGGAGAGGTTGGTTATGGGGTTGGAGATGGAATGACGCCGGGGAGGCGGGCAAGGTTACTCCGTCTCGGGCTCCGAGTTATTGCGCCAGTCCACGGCGCCAAACCGGCTGCCGCCGAGAAGAGTGTAGACGAGGCTGAACGTCCCTTCCGATTGGTACCGGTCGGGAATGTGGCCGTAGTGACTGTGACGATGCGACTCGACATATTCGAGTCCCACCGCCTGGTGCTTGAACAGCCGAAAAGTCAGGCCGACTTCACCACGAAAAATCTGCTCCGATCCGGTGCGGTCGTCGGAGCCCGTCCCGCTGACGTAATAATCACGCGCCGTGAAATCGAGCATGGTCCGGCGGCCGAAGATGAAGCGGAGGGCGAGCAATCCCTGGGGCGTCGCGCCATAGTGGTAGTCGCGCAGGCCGTCGGCGCGCGGGATGGTGCCGGCGGCGCCGAAGCCGACGCCGGCCAGGGCCGATCCCTGCATCGCCACGTGGCGCGAGAGCCACCACTGTTCGGTCGTTCCGAGCGAGAGGGCGGTGGAGGAGACGCGAAAAATCGCAGGAGCGATGTAATCGTAACTGCCGTAGAGCCCCCAGATGCCCCGGTAATTTTCCCCGACCTCGTAGTCAGTCCCGTAAAGGAGGCCGCCGACCATGATATCCTGGATAAAGTTGTGCCCGTGCGCACTGGTCTGGGCGGCGAATTCGAATTTGAAGTAATCAAAGGGCCGGTTGTACGTATAACCCGTCTTGCCCGGGAGTCCGTAGGCGAAGGAAAAGTCCAGGATCGCCTCGCTATGCTTCCGGTCGGTGTAGGCGGACCCTTCGTTGAGCAGGAGGTTGTTCGTCTTGAAGAGGTCCGTGCTGACGCCCCAGCGCAGGCGCGTGAAGATCGCCGGGTCATGGCTCGGGAACACGGCCTTGAAGCGGCCGCCAAACATGAGGCGATTGAAGCCAGTCGGCGGAGAGAGCACCGCGGCCCCAAGTTCGCGCCAGAATCCCGGATGTTCGCCGCCGCCCTCCAGCAGGAGGCTGGACATCCGAAACAACGATTCACCGAGGAGGGCTCCGGCCGTACCCGTCGTGATCTGGTCATTGATCGAGGGCAGGTCGGTTTCCCCGGCGATCTCCCAGACAAAGCTGCCTACGTTGCTGTAGATGAGCGACCGCCAGAAGGAGACGCCGGTTGACCGCGCAAAACCGAAATACATCGAGCCTCCGTAGGGATGGCTGAATTGATTCATGTTGAAGGCATCCTTATCGAAAACCCAGTGCTCTTCATGCAGGTGCTTCCACGCGCTGTGCAGCGTCGTATCGTAGACGTCGTGCGGGTTGGCGATCCGGTCAAAGACGTTGAGCGCGGCGAGATACCCCGTCACTTCGAAGGCCGGAACCACGTAGCTCTTTCCCTTGCCGGTGTCCCAGTTGAGGACGGCGTCGTGTCCGACGGACGGCACCACGGCTGGGACCGGGTCGGACGGGGCCACCGTTTGGGCCCGGACGCCCGCCCCTAGGGCGAAGAGCAGGAGGGCCGCGACGGTGCAGCGAGGCGGAGTGAGGACCGGCCGAAGCCGAGTGGACAGGGTGGCGGGAAAGCGCATGGTGTTTGGATCGGCGTTCCCGCGGAACATAAGGGTCTTGCGGTGGCGTTACAATGGGGTATTCGCCCCAGTGGGATTGGGCGCTCCCGCATCCCTTTCCTCTTTCGCTCCGCGGATTTTTGCGTACGTTGGTCGGATGCAATCATTGTGGACTGGCGCGCGCCACGGGCTCCTTCTCATGACTGCGCTGATTGCGTTTTCGGGCTCCGGTCTTGGCGCGCAGCCGGTCACCTCGGCACCGTTGGATTCAATCGCGGCCTCCGGCCGCCGACCCGACAACGCGTTCTCCCTGGACACGCTCCGGCTGTTTGCCGACGACACGGTATACGTGTTCACCGCGCCGACCCGATGGGACGGAGCCGACTGGTTGACGGCGGCAGGGGCCGGCGGATTGGCCCTTGGCACCACCGTCTTCGACCGTTCCATCCGCGACTCCGTCCAGGCCCACCGTTCAGCGGGGCTGGATCGTTTCAGCCGGGCTTTTGAGCACCTGGGCGCGGACTACTCCTTCGTCGTTCTGGCGGGCTTTGAGGGATACCATTTCCTGGAGGATGACCGGCGCTCCCAGGCGGTCTTCGTCGACGGACTCGCCGCCTCCCTGATCGCGTCCGGTTTCATTGCGCCTATCCTCAAATATTCCGTCGGTCGCGAGCGGCCGTCCGACACGGGGAATCCCTACCGCTTTCGTCCCTTCACCAATCACAACTCATTCCCCTCCGGGCACACCACCCAGGCCTTCGCCGTCGCGACCGTGATCGCCTCGCACTATCCGGCGTGGTGGGTCGAGGTGCTCGCCTACGGATCCGCCGGCCTGGTGGGCTGCTGCCGCGTCGAACAGAATTCGCATTTTACCAGTGACGTCGTTGCCGGCGCGCTGATCGGATGGTCGGTCGCTCGCTCCGTCGTAAAACATAACGACGAATCCAAGGCGCCGAAATTTACGCTCGTTCCCTACAGCGACGGCCGTTCGAGCGGCTTACTGTTCGCCAAGACCTTCTGAGGTGAATTCCGTCGAGGCGGTGGCGTAAGTGACAAGCACCGAAGCGGTTAGCACGTGGTTTGTGCCAAACGGAAATTGGTGGAGCAGACCGGACTTAAACCGGCGACCTCCTCGTTGCGAACGAGGCGCTCTATCAACTGAGCTACTGCCCCGGCCAGAAAGGGCCGCATTTAGGGCGATGCTTCATGGCGAGTAAATCTCTTTTTTCACGGGGCGGCGTATCAACTCCGTCACCGCGATATTTCCCGGCTGTCAAGTTGGTCTCCAATTTGCTATTGCTGGACCTCCCGGCGATTCAATCATCGCCCGGATAGCTCGGAATAATCATCTAAATTAGAAAACAAAGTTCACCAATGAAGAAGACCACAACCAAGAACACCAAGGGAGCGAAGGCCGCCGCTGCGAAGCCGGTGCGCAAGGCGCCCGCCAAAAAACCCGCGGTCAAGACCACCCGCACGACCATCAACGCACAGATCGACGTCGGTTTCGGCAATGCACTCTACATCCGTGGCGAGGGTCCCGGCCTGAGCTGGGACAAAGGACTCGTGATGGATTGTGTCGCCGATGATCAGTGGATCATCACCATCAGTGACGCCACCGTGCCTGTCGTCTTCAAATTCCTGCTGAATGACATCACCTGGTGTGTCGGCAACGACTTCGTCGTCGAACCCGGTGGCAGCGCTGTCCTGGTGCCCGCGTTCTGACGGACGGGGGCGCCTGCCATGCAGGCGGGTGCGGCCCCGGCATTAATCCGGGTTGGTCGCCAGCAGACGCTCCCGGAGTACCTCAGCTGTCATGGTCGGGGCGCGGAGTTCGGCCGCCGACACCTGGGTGCAGACCATTTGCACCCGGGAGAAGGGTTGGGGCAGGTAAAAGCCGTCCCAGCTCTTGAGCCGTCGCGCCGAGGTGAAACGCGCGCCGATCAGCAGCGCCGGCACACCCGCGCGCCGGGTCACGACGAGAGCACCGGCCTTGAAATCATACCTCGGGCCGCGCGGTCCGTCGGGCGTGATGCCGATATCGTGACCCTCGCGCAGCTTTGCGATCAGCGCCCGCACGGCTTCACGGCCGAGTTTCTGGCTGGATCCGCGCACCGTGCGTATGCCGACCATCGAGAAAAAGGCATCGAGCCATGCGCCATCCCTGCTGGCGCTCACCAGGGAATAGGTGGGCCGGCCCTGCCGGAAACGGCGGACAATCTCCGCCGACAGAAACAGCCGGTTGTGCCAAAGAATGATGGCCACCGGTTCGTCGCGCTTGGTAATATTGCGCAGATCCTCGGGCGCCACCTCGAAACGAAGGGATCGGCCCCACAGGTGCGCCAGCAGGCCCAGCGGCCACAGCACCAGCCGTCGCCAGCCCGCGATGTGCTGGACCTGGTCGGTGTCGGGATCGATGTTTTCGGTGGCGGGACTCAAGGCCTCCTGTTGTCGCGCAAAGACACGGGCGCGCCAAGCCAATCCTGCGCATGCCCCGTTGGCTGACATAGAGGGGCCGAAGAACGGTTGCCCGGCTATGCCCAAGCTCGATCCCACCTCTCGCTGTTGTGCTCGTTCCTCCAGCAGGCCGGCCTTTACTTGGTGACCAATGGTCACTGCATCATATGCGAGATTCAGTAAATGGCGGGATGGACGAGACTCGAACTCGCGACCTTCTGCGTGACAGGCAGACGCTCTAACCAACTGAGCTACCACCCCGTGCCGGAAAGGAGGGCGAACGTAGAACGCGAGGTAGGCAAGTCAAGTGCAGTTTGCTTCTGCGCCCGGCGGCGGTTAAAGGCCGGCGCTATTCGTTGATACCGTGCGCCTCCGCCCGGATTTCGTCCCCGTCCCCGTCGATGAAAATCACCATTGGGCGGCAGCAGATTTCGCAGTCGTAATCGAGTTCCACCGGCAGTTCCTCCGGCGGAGGAGTGGCGACCTCAAAGCTTTGGAAGCAGGACGGACAGGTGACGTTGACGAAACGGGGCGGCATGGGATTTTCCCTTGTCGATGCAGGGAGGCACGGTTATCCCGTCAGCCACAGCTTTCAAGCGGTGGTAGCTCAGCCGGACAGAGCAACGGTTTTCTAAACCGTCGGTCGCGGGTTCGAGTCCCGCCCACCGCGCCAGCCTTCGCTTCCAGATCCTGGAAGCTACGGCTCGGCATGCCAAGGTCTTCGCACGCTGGTGCTACCGCTCATCCTTCGCCGACGCGCTTGCGCCAATAGCTCGCCGCGGCGCGCCTCGGACACGAGGGACTCCAGTAGATCGAGATCGTGACCGATCTTCGGTTCCATGGTCCGGCCGGGGATCAAATCGCCACTTGTCACCCGGCTCAACCATTCACCTTCCGCGCTGCATACGCGAAACCGCACGCCATCCAGGGTGGCGAAGCGGTCAGGATCGAGGGAGTCGGGGAGCAAGGGGTATCGTCCCGCGCGGCCGCCAGCGTTGTCATCATCCGGAATCACGAGCACGCCGGTCCGCGGCTCGGCCGGCTCGATGAACACGATCTCGATATCGGCATCAGCGGCGCCAACGCCAGTAAAGGTCCATCGCGTCGTCCATGCTCCGTCCTGTACTAGGGCGAAGCCCCGCTTGGTCAGCTCGGATTGCAGGGTGGTGCGGCTCGGCGAGAACGCCAAGAGGTCGAGATCTTTGTGCGGTCGCGTCCAGCGACCAACGAGAAAATCCACAGCCACTCCGCCGGTGAGCCACAAGCTCGGCGTGACTCCGTCCAAGGCGCGAAGGTAGTCGAGGATCCTGGCGGGAGCGATTGACATGGCGGCATCTTATCTGGGCGCCGTGCCGTTGCCAAGGCCGGCTCACTGCCGCATCCCCAAGACCACCTTGGCGAGCATGCGCCGCCGCGCCCAGGGTCCCTTTTTCTTTGCCGCGATCTCGGCGTAGAGATCCTCTTCGGTCTCCGGGGGAATTGTTTCCGGGACTCTCTTGCTCAGGTGAACGGCCTGGGACGGACACGTGGAGACGCACAGACCGCAGCCGATGCACCGGCTCGAGTTGATCCTCGCCGGGCCTTTGGCGCGGGGTAATGTGACCGCGTTGACTTGGCAGCGGAAGACACATTTCCCGCAGTGCGAACACACCGCACTGTCGACTTCCGCGCGAAAGTTGCTGGTCCAGAAGTCGACCGGGTGCGGTAGCGATTTCTGCATCGATAGCATCCCGCAGCAGCAGCCGCAGCACGAGCAGACAAACTCCGGATGCTGGGCGTTCGCAGGTTGCAGAACGAGGCCGTCGTCCTCGTTTTGGCGGAGAATCGCCAGCACCTCGTCGTGTGTTACTTCGCGCCCATGACCCCGGCGCAGAATCATGGCGGCCATGTCGCGGAATCCGAGGCAGGTCTCGAGGCGGGAGGTTTGTTTGCACGGTTTACGTTTGAGGGCCATGCGCTGGCGGCAGATGCATTTGAGAACGACAAAAGGACCGCGCGACTCCTCGACGAGGGTTCGGATCTGGTCGTAGGTGGCGACGTTGTGCTCCACCGGGATGCTCTGGTTGATGGGAATCGTCCGCATTTGCGGCGGGCTGACGGCCAGCAGCGATGCCCCATAGCCCAGGGTTTTCATGTAAGCGTCGGCATCAGCCAGGAAATCCGGAGTGGGCTCACCGTCTTGCGCTTCGAACATGCCGACAACCATCGGCAAGACATACCAATGGTCGACGCCGCCCTTCTCCTTCCATCCGACAGAGCCCTTTCTGAACATGCTGTTGAGCAGCTCTCCGGTTTGCTCGGCCGAATACTCGGGGGACGTCCGTTCGATGATCGCATCCGTGGGGGTTGGTTGATAGGAAAGGTGCAGGGCCACCATTGCCTCCTCAGTCGTAAACATCCGCCGCAGAAAGCGAAGATCGGCACGTGACCAAGTGGCCGGGAAACCCACCGGCTGTTGGTCAAGATGCTGCTGCAAGAGACGGTAGATTCGGTCTTGATCGGCCACGGTGAGAGGCTCCTTTGTGGGGTCGATTTTTTGCGGTCTTCGATTCGGACTCTGTCCACCCGGTGCACTCGCGACAAGAAATGATTGGCGAGCGGTGGTCACCGATGGTCCGCTGCACCTTGCGTCTTGCCGCGGGCGGGTTTTCGGCGAGACTCGCCGCATGGTCAAGATCACCGGCGAATATCAGGGCGATTTGCATTGCGTGGCCACCCACGGCCCGTCGGGCCGCACGCTGGACACTGATGCGCCGGTAGACAACCAGGGCCGCGGCGAGACGTTTTCGCCGACCGACCTGATGGCCGCCGCCCTCGGCACCTGCATCCTCACCACCATCGGCCTCGCCGCCCGGCGCCTTGGCCTCGACCTTAAGGGCGCCCGCTTTGAGGTGAGCAAGGAGATGTCGGCCGACACCCCCCGGCGCATCGTGCGCCTCGCGACGCACATCTGGCTGCCCGTGTCACACGACGTCGACCGGGATGACGTGCTGGAGCGTGCCGCGCGCACCTGCCCCGTGCACAAGAGCCTCTATCCATCGATCGACGTGCCCATCGTGCTCCACTGGCAGGAGTGAAGGGAAACCGTGGCTGCCGCCGGGTTTCACCCTGCGCCGGTGAACCGGTACACGCTGTTGAAGATCAGTTCGATCCTGCCAACCCACACGCGGACTTTGATCTTGCCGTGGCCGGCGTTGGCACCGTCAGGAATGGCGCGGCCCTCGATGCGGCGCTCCGCCCCGTCGCTGTTGCTTGCGTGCCCCTTGAAATAAACCGTCTCGCCGCGCATGAGCTGGCGCAGATTTTCGTCGGAGAACTCGATCAAGATATGCCCGCGCTCGTTGTAGAAGAAGAAGGGGAACACTTTCGCCGAGTAGTCGGTTGAGTAGACGCCGGCCCGCCGCGCGAAGGGCGGCATGGTGAGGCTGACGCTGCCGATGTAGATCGACGTCTTCGTCGGCTCGACCGTCACCTGGGCATAGCGTCCACCGAGCGGAGAGTCGTCCGGCGGCAGGTGTGCCGGCGCCGGACTCTCAGCCGCGGCAAAGCCGGCGGAAATTATGGCAACGAGGGCAAGTGCATGGACGACACGGCGGAGCACGCACTTACTGTGCGGGACTGATTCCGCCGGGCAATCCATCTTTCGAATTGCCCCCTGCCACGCCCGGAGGATGATCTGGCGCGCTTATGGCCACGAAAGCTCAAGTCATGTGGGGCGGACGTTTCTCCGGGAAGCCTTCCGCACTCATGCTGAAGTTCAGCGAGTCGGTGTCGTTCGACCGGCGCCTCGCCGTTTTTGACATTCAAGGCAGCAAGGCCCACGCAGCCATGCTCGCACACGTCGGCCTCATCACCAAAAAAGACCGCGACGCCATCCGCGCGGGGCTGGATAAAATCCTGCGCGAGATCGAAGCAGGCAGGTTCCGCTGGAATACCCGGCTGGAGGACGTGCACATGAACATCGAGCAGGCGCTGACGAAGCGTGTGCCCGCCGCCGCCCGGCTTCATACCGCCCGCAGCCGCAACGACCAGGTGGCCACCGATATGCGGCTCTTCTTCAAGCAGACGTGCGCGGTCCTGCAGGCGAAGCTGCACGGAGCCGGGCGCGCGTTGCTGGCCGTGGCCGAGGCGAACCGTGACGTGCTCATTCCCGGCTACACCCACCTCCAGCGGGCGCAGCCGGTGCCGCTGGCGCATCATTTTCTGGCGTGGCTGGAGATGCTCGAGCGCGACCACCAGCGCCTGGCCGAAACGGCCGACCACGCCAACTGGTGCCCGCTTGGCTCCGGCGCCATGGCCGGCACCTCGCTGCCCATCGACCGTGAATTCACCGCCAGGGCACTCGGCTTCGTCGACCGGCGCGGCCGGCCGCGGGTGACGCAAAACTCCATGGATGCCGTGGCCGACCGCGACGTGTTCATCGAGTTCGCCTCCGCCTGCGCGCTGACCGGCGTGCACCTCTCGCGCATCGCCGAGGATCTCATCCTCTGGGCGAGCGCGGAGTTTGGCTTTGTGGCGTTACCGGACGCGTTCTGCACCGGCTCCTCGCTCATGCCGCAGAAGAGGAATCCCGACGCTTGCGAGCTGCTGCGTGGCAAGGCCGCGCGCCTGCAGGGAAACCTGCACACGCTGCTGGCTCTCGTGAAGGGCCTGCCGCTCACCTACAACCGCGACCTGCAGGAGGACAAGCCGCCGGTTTTCGACAGTTTCGACCAGACCGCGCTCTGTCTCGATGTGCTCGCCGGCATGCTCGCGGATCTGGAGGTGAACGCCGGGCGCTGCGCCGCCGCCGTGGCCGATCCCGCGCTGCTCGCCACCGACCTCGCTGATTATCTCGTGCGCAAGGGCGTGGCGTTTCGCGAGGCGCACCAGGCCGTCGGCGCCGTCGTCCGGCTGGCCGAGCAAAATTCCGTCCGTCTCGACCGTCTGACGCTCGCGCAGGTCAGGTCCGTGCACCCGGCCTTCGCCTCTGACTGGACCGGCATGTTCAACCTGCGCCGCGCCATGGCGAAGCGCAGGGGAACGGGCATGCCCGGCCCGGTCCAGCTCCAGCGCCAGTTGACGCGCTGGCGCAGGATGCTGGATTGATTCGCGTCATTTTCGGAGTCATGCCCACCATCCGCATCCTGCCCGACCGGGTTGCCAACCAGATCGCGGCCGGCGAGGTCATCGAGCGGCCCGCCGCCGTGGTCAAGGAGCTGGTCGAGAACAGTCTCGACGCCGGCGCCACGCGCATCGAGGTGGAATTCCGCAGCGGCGGGCGCGCCTATATCCGGGTCGAGGACAACGGCGCGGGAATGACGCGCGACGACGCCCTGCTTTCGCTAGAGCGCCACGCCACGAGCAAAATCACCGAGGCCGCCGATCTCGACCGGCTCACAACCTTCGGCTTCCGGGGCGAGGCGCTGCCCTCCATCGCGAGCGTGTCGCGCTTCGAACTGCAGACGCGCTGCGCGGGCGACGAGGCGGGCACGGAGATTCTCGTCAACGGTGGCAAGTTCGTGCACGTCCGCGACTGCGGCCGGCCGGTGGGCACGCGCCTGGTGGTGTCGCATCTCTTCAACTCCGTGCCGGCGCGGCGCAAATTTTTGAAGAGCGACGCCACCGAGAGTGCGCACATCATTCATTGTGTGCGGCTGTATGCGCTCGCCTGTCCGCAGGCGGCGTTCACTCTGATCGAGGACGGGCGCGTAATCTTCCGTTCGCCGGAATGCGCGACGACAGCCGAGCGCGTGGCGGAGATTTTCGGGCGGCAGATTGCGGAGGCGCTGCTGGTGATCGAAGCGGCGGAGGCCGGGCTACGCCTGCGCGGACTCATTGGCCGGCCCGGGGTGGGGCGGGCCACCCGGCACGAGATGATCACTTTTGTGAACCAGCGGCCGGTCGACAGCCGCACGCTCAGCTACGCGCTCATCGAAAGTTATCATGAGGCGATCCCGAAGGGACGCTATCCCCTGGCGTTTCTCTTCCTTGAGATCGATTCCGCGGCGGTCGACGTGAACGTGCATCCGGCGAAGCGCGAGGTGCGCTTCCGCAACGAAACGCAGGTGCGCGCTTTTGTCATTCGCACGGTTCTCGAGCGGCTGCGGGAACTCACCGGGACGCCGGTCGCAGGGCCGGTCCTGGCAAAGCCCCCGGAGGGGAAGCAAAGCCTGGAAGTACCGGCCGTTTCGGCCGGCATCCCACCACCCGCGGAATCCCGCATCGCTGCGCCGTTCCCGGTTTTTCGGCCGATGGCCGTGCCGATTCCAACCGTGGCACCGGCAGCGGGCGTTCCTCCGGCCACGCCACCCGCGTCTTCCCAGTTTCAAAACGAAGTGCCCAAGGCAAGAATCGGCTGGCGTTATGTGGGCCTCGCCCACGGGGTCTACGCACTGTTCGAGACCGATGCGGGCCTCGTGCTGCTCGACCGCCGGGCGGCGCACGAACGGGTCTGGTACGAACGCCTCCGCGAGCAGTTCACCGCCGGACGGGCGGGCACCCAGCGTCTGCTGCTGCCCGTGCCCGTCGAACTCGACGCCATCACGACCGCCCTCCTCTTCGACCGGCTGGTGTTCCTCAACAGCCATGGTTTTGAGATCGTCGAGTTTGGCCGCAACTTTTTCCGCGTAGAAGGCGTGCCCGAATGGATGGATCCGGCCGATGCCGAATCATTTCTGCGCGATCTGCTGGGCGCGTTGCGCGAGGGTCTCCTGATGGCGAAGGATATCGATCTCGCGCGGGACGAATTGGCGCGACTTGCCGCCGTCAGGGCGGTGCGCATGCCTGACGGCACCAGCGAGCCTGAAATGCACTCGCTGGTCACCCAGCTTTTTTCCTGCCGACAACCCTTAACCAATCCTGCTGGCAGGCCGACTTATATTGAGTTAAGCTACGGTGAACTCGCACGACGTTTTCAAAAATAATCAGCAAGACGCAGGCGGGTCGAGCCATGGCACCAATCCCGCCCTACTAGTTCAAACACACATTTTCATGCCCACCAAGGTCAGCAAGAAGCCCGGTAAAACACAGGCGGCAAAATCCCGCGCAACACCCACCACGGTTGCCGCCGGCCCCGGGGCGTTCAAACAGGCCATCCTGCACCATTTGAAGCACACCCTCGCGCGCGATCCCGGCACGGCCACCGTCCGCGATTGGTGGATTTCCACCGCCATGGGGGTGCGCGATTGCATTCTGGAACGCTTCATCGCCACCCAGGGTGTGCACAACGAAGGCAACGTGCGCCGGGTCTACTACCTCTCAATGGAATATCTCATCGGCCGTTTGCTGGAGAACAACCTCCATAATACCGGCCTGTACGACGATGCGGTCGCCGCCGTCCGCGAGCTGAGTCTTGATTTTACCGCCCTGCGCGACGCCGAGGAGGACATGGGGCTGGGCAACGGTGGCCTCGGCCGCCTCGCTGCGTGCTTTCTTGACTCGCTCGCCACGCACGACTTTCCCGCCATCGGTTACGGCATCCATTACGAGTACGGCCTCTTCAAACAGGAATTTGTCAACGGCCATCAGGTAGAGCATCCGGACAACTGGATCATCTTTGGCGATCCATGGGAGATCGTCCGACCCGAATACACGCAACGTGTACAGCTCTACGGACAGGTCGAGCACGTTTTCGACGATCGCGGCAACTCGCGGCCTCGCTGGGTCGACACGAAGACGGTTCTCGGCGTACCTTACGACATACCCATCGCCGGCTACGGCACGAAGACTGTGAACTTTCTCCGGCTATGGGGCTCGAAGGCCACAGAGGAGTTCGACCTCGCCACCTTCAATCAAGGCGGCTACATTGAGGCCGTCCGCGAGAAGGCGGTCGGGGAGAGCGTTTCGAAGGTCCTTTATCCGAACGACAAAACCGAGAATGGCAAGGAACTGCGCCTCGTGCAGCAGTATTTCTTCGTCGCCTGCTCGCTGCGCGACATTATCCGCCGCCACCGCAAGCAGCCCGGCAATTCGTGGGATAACTTCCCCAACAAGGTCGCCATCCAGCTCAACGACACCCATCCGGCCATCGCCATCGTGGATCTGCTGCGCATCCTGATCGACGAGGAGGATCTGCCGTGGGAGAAAGCCTGGGAGATCGTCACGCGCACGTTCAGCTATACCAACCACACCCTGTTGCCGGAAGCGCTCGAGCGGTGGAGTGTGCCGCTCTTCCAGCGCGTTCTGCCGCGGCACCTCCAGCTCATCTTTGACATCAACGTGCATCTCATGGAGGCGTGCGAACGCCAGTGGCCCGGCGACAACCAGAAGAAGCGCACCTGTTCCTTGATTGAGGAGAATGGCGACAAGATGGTGCGAATGGCACACCTCTCCGTCGTCGCGTGTCACGCGGTCAACGGCGTCGCCGTGCTGCACACGGAACTGCTTAAACGCAACGTCTTTCCTGACTTCAACGAACTCTACCCGGGCAAATTCAACAACAAGACCAATGGCATCACCCCGCGCCGATGGCTCCTCCAATGCAACCCGCGCCTGGCCCGGCTCGTGACCGACCGCATCGGCGCGGCCTGGGGGCGCGATCTTAATCAGCTTCGTAAGCTCGAGAAATGGGCCGATGATCCTGGTTTCCAGCGCGAGTTCATGGCTATCAAGCATGCCAACAAGCAGGACCTCGTCGCGGTGATCCGCGCCGAGTGCGATGGGCTTGAAGTTTCGCCCGACGCCATCTTCGACGTGCAGATCAAACGCCTGCACGAGTACAAACGCCAGCACCTGAACCTGCTGCACATCCTCGCACTCTACCGTCGGTTGCTGCAGAACCCCGGCTACGATATCGTACCACGGGTCTTCATCTTCGCCGCCAAAGCCTCGCCCGGCTACGATGTGGCCAAGAATATCATCAAGGCCATCAATGCGGTCGGCGCCCACATCAACGCGGATTCCCGCGTCAACGGCAGGCTCAAGGTGGTGTTCCTGCCCAATTATCGCGTGTCGCTCGCGGAGAAAATCATTCCTGCGGCCGATATTTCCGAGCAGATCTCCACGGCCGGCAAGGAGGCGTCGGGCACAGGTAACATGAAACTCGCCTTGAACGGCGCGCTCACCGTCGGCACGCTCGATGGCGCCAACATCGAAATCCGGGAGGAGGTGGGGGGGGAGAACATCTTCATTTTCGGCCAGACGGTGGAGAAGATCGAGGAGCTGCGCCGCCAGGGCTACAATCCGTGGGATTGGTATCACGGCGACGAGGAGTTGCATGCCGTGGTCGACTGGCTTGGCTCGAACTACTTCACGCCCAATGAGCCGCCCGGGGTGCTCACCCCCGTGCATCACAGTTTGCTCGACGGTGGCGATCCGTTCATGGTGCTTGCTGATTTTCGTCTTTATAGTGACTGCCAGTTGCTCGTCGACGCCGCCTATCGCGATAAAAAACGCTGGGCACGGATGGCCATCCTGAACACCGCCCGTGTCGGGAAATTTTCCAGTGACCGCACCATCCGCGAATATGCCGGCGATATCTGGAAACTCGATTCCGTTCCGGTGGGGCCGGCTGCACGACCCTAGCCGGGGAAGCCGGCTCGTCGGCCGATCTGTCAGCTACATCGCGCCAGGCAAATCACGCAAATCACGCAAACCCGCACACCCGGTGTCTGGCTAAGGGCTAAGGTGCGTATTTGTTTCAGTAGCGGTAAGTCGCAGGCTGAGAGAGTAAGTACAGCGGTTTATATGTGGCCATATCGCAATGGGTGATTGTCCATTTGGGGCCTTGCATGCACGGTAGGATACCGCGCCAATCGCTGCATCAGGAACCTCTTCCACTGACATGGGTGGCGGTCTGCGCAGAGCCGGCGATTAATCGGGCGTCCGCCGGCAACACATGACAGTCCGCCTGCGGAGAAAGCATCACTGGGAGGGGCGGCGCGGGAGGAAGAATCTGATCCGTAGCTGTATATCAAATACAGATTGTCGGTCGGCCTGCTTCAGCCGTGTCAGCCAGGTTGGATGTCATCAAGTGAAGTCAATTCAGGCGCCGTCGGGCGCCCATTTGAAGCGGAAGGCCTTACAAGAGATAATGCACAATACATTGGTAGTAATGGGTATAAATGAACGTGGGGGAATATGGATAGAAAGAACTTGATTCAAGGGTTCACGCTCCCATTGTCACGCTCCCTTCTTTCAACGCCCCGCGGCAAAG
>PLMW01000009.1:32500-99798 GCA_003142615.1 Opitutia bacterium
AACCGCCTTCGGTTTCCGCAACAACACGACCGCGACCGGCAACACCACGCTCGCGCCGCGGTTGGGCATCAATTATACCTTCCCGAAGTCCTGGTTGCCCGCGGTGCTGGGCGGGCGCAAGACGCAGATCCGCGGCGGCATCGGCCTCTTCCAGGGAACGAATCCCGCCGTCTGGGTGGCCAATTCCTACCAGACCGCGGGTGTGCTGAACGCCGTTCAGTACGGCGCCAGCACCACGAGCACGACTAATGCCCCGATCACCAACCTTACCGAGCCGGCCTTCAATCCGAGTCCCACCTACGTGCAGACGCTGCCGCCTCCCGCTGCGCCGCAGGCGATCATTAATGTCACCGATCCGGATTTCAAGACTCCGACGTCATGGAAGAGCAACATCGGCATCGATCACACCCTCCCGTGGTTCGGCCTCGTGGCCACCGCGGAAGCCAACTTCATCGTGGTGGATAAGGGCATCGACTACCGCTCCCTCAATCTCAATCCATCCGGAGCCATGCCTGATGGCCGCATCCGCTATGTCGGCAACATCTATTCGAACTTCGCCCAGGTCCTCGACTTGGTGAACACGGGCAAAGGCGGATCGCAGGCTTACACCGTGGGCATGCGCCGCCCGATGAAGGACCACTGGGCGTTCTCCGCCTACTACACGCACACCCATGCCACCGACGTCCAGGCTTTGACCTCCTCGGTCGCCACGTCGAACTTCAACTACCGGGCGACCATCAACCCCAATGCGGGTGCGGCCGTGCACTCCAACTATGCCATTCCCAACAAGCTGGTCGTGTCGGCCACCCGGGAGTTCAACCTCTTCAACCGGACGGATGCGATGACCAGGCTCACCGTGGTCTACCGTCGGCAGACCGGGCACGCCTATAGCTGGGTCTTCAACGGCGACGCCAACGGCGACGGCACCACGGGCAATGACGCCATCTATGTGCCGACTATCGATGATACCAAAGTCGTTTGGGCTGCCGGTACTTTTGCATCGGCCACGGCAGCGCATGACGCCTTCTTCGCCTGGCTGGGCAACACGGACCTGAAGAATAAAGTGGGGCAGATTGCGCAGCCGAACACCTCCTTCAATCCCGAGCAGCAGACCGTTGATCTGCACATCGAGCAACAGCTTCCCTTGCCTTACTATAATAAGGTCAGGCTGAGCCTCTTTCTCGACTGCCTTAACTTCGCCAATCTCCTCAACGATCGGTGGGGCGCGATCACCGGCCTTGATTTCGGCACGGGCAACAACGGCTATAACCGCTTTGCCGGCGTAACGCCCACGTATAGTACCGCCACCAACCTGTACACCTATACTTGGAATCCCACCGCCGTCAGCGCGCAGCCGCCCTTCACCGACCTCTCGCGCTGGCAGGTGCAACTCGGCGCTCGCCTGGAGTTCTGAGCTGATCATCTGACGGCCATTGCTTCCCCCTCAAGGCGGCTGCGTTCGCGCAGCCGCCTTTTTCTTTCTGGGTGAGGGAAGGCCTTATCGGAGTCGGTGCGCGAGCGGACCCGTTCGGGTGACGTCTGGATGCATGGCGCGTCGCTTCGACGAAGATCGGCCGGAAGGCGCTCGCCTTGCCATTTAATCACGGTTTCATGCCTTTGAAGAACCCTTCTTGAGCCATGAGCGTCCCTGGCCACGCGCCTGCTATCGCACATGCGTCGAACGTCCGCGACGATTCTGGAATCGTCACGCTGTATCTGTCCGCTTTGGTCATCGTGCTCGCGGGCTTGGTGGCATATCACAATAGTTTCTCCTGTCCGTTCGTTTTTGATGACCAGCAGTCGATATTGGAGAATCCCACGATCCGTCACCTTTGGCCCGTCGGGGATGCTCTTTCGACGCCCCCGGACACGGGTTATACGGTATCAGGTCGCCCGCTGGCCAATCTCACTCTGGCGCTCAACTATGCGCTGAGTGGTACTGGAGTCTGGAGCTACCACCTCCTCAACTTGGTGATTCACCTCGGGGCAGGCTTGACCCTGTTTGGCGTGGTGCGTCGTACCCTGCGACAGCCGCTGCTGCGCGCCCGGTTTGGCCAACCGGCATGGCCGCTCGCCTTGGCCATCGCGCTCCTCTGGACGGTGCATCCATTGCAGACCGAAGCGGTCACCTATGTGGTCCAGCGCGTCGAGTCTCTCATGGGACTCTTGTACCTTCTGACGCTGTATGGCTTTATCCGCTCGACCCAACCCTCGGCTCGCCGCGCTTGGCAGGTGTTTACCGTGGCGACGTGTTTGCTCGGCATGGCCACGAAAGAAGTCATGGCGACGGCGCCGATCCTCGTGCTGCTTTACGACCGCACGTTTGTCGCCGGGTCATTCCTTGAGGCCTGGAGACGTCGCCGATGGCTGCACGGAGCGCTAGCGTTGACGTGGCTACCGCTGGCCTGGCTGGTCGCGCGCACCGGATGGAACCGCGGTGGGACTTCGGGTTTCGGCGTTGGTGTTACGCCTTGGGCGTATTGGCCCACCCAGTTCCAGGCCGTTGCGCGCTACCTGTGGCTCTCCTTGTGGCCTCATCCGCTGGTCCTCGATTACGAAACGTTTTGGGTGCATCGCGCCTTGGCGGTGGTTCCTTACGCCTTGATCGTTGTCCCGGTGGCCGCGGCCACTTGCGTGGCGCTCCGGCGATCTCCGGGCGCGGGGTATCTGGGCGCCTGGTTCTTCGCGATCCTCGCCCCCACCAGTTTCATGCCCGGCACAATCCAGATGATCGTGGAACACCGGATGTACCTTCCGCTGGCCGCTGTGGTGACCGCAGGCGTGCTTGGCGTTCACGCCCTGATCGGGCGTCGGAGCATGCTCCTTTTCGGTCTGCTGGCCGTCGCCTTTGGCTGGCTGACGATGCAGCGCAACCTGGACTATCGCAGCGGCATAATCCTGTGGCAGGACACCGTGCATAAATGCCCCAGCAATCCACGAGCACACGTCAACCTGGGCAAGGCATTGCTTGAATCCGGCTTCAGCTCGCTTGCCCTCGATCAGTACCGGGAAGCGTTGCGTCTTGACCCGGACAATGTCGTGGCACGGTTCAATCTGGCCAACGCTTTCTCCCGCGAAGGCCGCCTGGAGGATGCCAGCGAAACCTATGAGGCGCTCCTGCGTCTGCGACCGGACTTCGCCAACGCCCACTTCTATTTCGCCGAAGCCTTGGAACACTTGGGCCGCTTGGCGGAGGCGGCACATCATTATGAGGCCTCCATCAGCCTCGATCCGGAGCTGATCGACGCGCGCTGCAACCTTGGCAACCTGCTCCTGTCCTCGGGCCGGGTGCCGGAGGCCATCGCTCAGTATGAAGCGGCGCTGAAGCTCGCGCCACGCTCGTCCCGCCTTCATTACAATCTGGGCAATGCGCTGGTGACCGTGTCCCGGCTGCCGGATGCGGTTCATGAGTATGAAACGGCGTTGCGTGACCAGCCTGATTATGCCGCCGCGCACGCCAATCTGGCTAACACCCTTTTCCAACTCGGTTCCGCCCAGGAAGCCCTGGCCCATTTCAAGGAAGCCTTGCGACTCGAACCGGGCGCCGCTGATTCGCATGCCAACTTCGGCATGGCGCTGCTGCAGCTGAATCGGATTGAGGACGCAAAAGAGCAATTCGAAGCCGCGCTGCGGCTTGACCCACGGAACGAACAGGCGCGCGACGGTTTGAATCGCATAACCGCCGGCTCATCGACCCCCCCCATCAATCGTTGAGGCGGATTGACATGATTGCGGTCGAATGGCGGTGAGGGCGATGGGCACGCCTCGCATTCCGGAACGCCGTGGAGCGATCAATCCCGGCACTTCGCCCCGTGGCTTTCGATCAGCCAGGCGTGGTCCTTGCCGGGCCGCTGATGCGCGCCATCAATTCAACCACGCCGATTGACCCGAAAAAGCGGGCCGCAACCCGGATAGGAATGACCGCTTGGTTATCTGTGGATGTTCGGCTCAAGTCACCAGCTTCGCCAGCGCGCGACGGACAAGCGCGCGTGCCAGCGGCACCTTGTAGGCGTTGTGCGCGAGCGGTTCGGCGTCGCGCAGAATGAGATTGGCCGCCTGGGCGGCCACCTCATCGGTCAGTACCTTGCCCTCGAGCCATGCGTTGGCCTCATCGACCTGCCAGGGAATCGGCGCCACTGCGCCGAGCACCACGCGGGTATCGTGCAGTGTCCCGCCCTCGACCCGCGCCGCGGCGGCACAGCTCACCAGCGCCCAGTCGAAACCGCTCTTCTCGCCCATCTGCAGGTAGGTGCTGCGCCTGCCGGCGACCGCGGGTATTTCGACGCGCAGAATCAGGTCGGTCGGCTTGAGCGAGTGGTGCGCCCGCGGATTCTCCCACGCCGACTCGTAGAGCTGGGCCATGGTGAGCGTCGCCGGCTTCGCCCCGCGCTGCACCACCACGCTGGCGCCGAGCGCTGTCAGGGCGACGGCGAGATTCGACACGACCGGGCTGAGGCAGGTCGCGCCGCTGAAAAGGCTGTGGTACTTGTTCTCGCCCTCGCGCGCGTAGCAGGTCGCGCCGCCCTTCTTCAGGCAGCGGATGTCGCGGTGCCGGTAATACCAGCAGCGCGAGTGTTGGGCGAGGTTGCCGCCCACGGTGGCGATATTGCGCATCTGCGGCGAGCCGACCTCCCCGGCGGCCTCGGCGAGGCCGGGAAACGTTTGGCGCAATCCGGCGTGCGCGGCCAGCGCGGCCAGGGTGACGTTGGCGCCGATGACCCACCGATCGGCGGCCGGGGTAATCTCCTGCGTGCCGGGCAGCACCTTCACGTTTACGAGCAGCTTTGGCTCGGCGAGGTGTTCCTTGAGTTCGCCGAGTAGATCGATGCCGCCGGCGATGAACCGGCCCTGGTTGCGGGCGAGTTCGACCGCGGACTCCGGCGTCTGGGCGATGACGTAGGCGAAGGGCTTCATGCGTAGGCTTTCCTCCGACGGACGTTGGCGGGCGACGCGGGCGGGATGACCGGGGCCAACGCCACTCGTGCGAACGCCTCGTCGAGCATCCGGCCTTCGGTGGGCTGACTGGCCGCCTTGGGCAGTTTGCCGAGCGCCGCGAGCACCTTGTCGGGCGTGATGGGCAGACTCGTCACCCGGACGCCCAAGGCGTTGGCCACGGCGTTGGCGATGGCCGCGGCGGTGGGGACCGTGGCGGGTTCGCCCACACCGATGACGCCGCGCTCGGGCATGTCGAGCAGGATGAGTTCAATATCCGGAGTGTCGGCTGCGCCGGTCAGCTTGTAGGTTTCAAAGTTGGGATTCAGGACCACCCCGCTGCGGGCATCCATGATCCGCTGCTCGTACAGCGCATACCCGATGCCCATGATGATGCCGCCGTTCAACTGGCTTTCGCACGTGAGCTTGTTCACCACCGTCCCGCAGTCCTGCACGCACAGGATTTTGCGGACCTTCACGAATCCGGTGTCGGTATCGACCGCCACCTCGGCAAACTGCACGCCGCCGGCGCCGCCGGTCGACAAGCCGTCGCGCCATTTGCCGGCGACGACGAGCGGATTGGAGCCGATTTTGCCGCAGGCTTCGAGCCAGCGCGCACCACGCGGATCCTCGATGCCGCTGAGCTTCTTCAACTCCGCCAGCGTCTTTTCGCAGGCGTCGTAGATGGCCGGGGCGACCGAGGCGGTGGTTGCGCTGCCGCCGCTGAGCCCGGACGGCGGCAGACGGGTGTCACCCACGCGCACGGTGATCTGCGCCGGATCGAGGCCCAGCATCTCCGCGGCCACGACCGCCACCACGGTGCGGGAGCCGGTGCCGAGATCCTGCGTGCCGCACCTTACCTCGACCGTTCCGTCGGGATTCACCTGGACCTCGGCTTGGGTGCCCTCGCCGCCGCTCATCCAGCCGGCGCCCGCGCAGCCCACGCCCACCTTGACCGGACCGGGCGATGAGCCGGGTTTCCGGTACTTGTCCTTCCAGCCGAACTTCTCGGCGCCTATCAGGTATTCGCGGCACCGGATTGGGTGCGGATCGTTCTTGAGGCGGATCTCCACTGGATCCATCCCCAGTTTCACGGCCAGCTCGTCGAGGATGCTCTCCATGCCGAATGACGCCACGGGATGGCCCGGCGCCCGCATCCAGGTGGCCGGCCCGGCGTTCACCGCGAGCTTGGACTTCTTCACCCGGGTATTCGGCGCCGGATAAATGTACGGCGCGGGCAGGAAGGTAACGCCGCCGCCCATGTCCTCGGGTCCCGCGGCATGGCCCGGCGTGCCGAACATCACCATCTCGAAGGCCGTGAGTTTGCCACTGGCGTCCGCCGCCAGCTTGAGCTTCTGGAAGGACGACGGCCGGTTACCCACCGACAGCGCCTGCTCGAAGCGCGTGAGAACCAGCTTCACGGGGGCGCCGGCGGCCTGCGCCAGCCGGGCGCAGATGACGCGGTTGGCCCAGTTCTCAATCTTGGAGCCGAAGCCGCCGCCCATGTGCTCGCAGAGCACGCGCACCTTGTTTTGCGGCACGCCGAGACTCTTCGCGAGATCGTTGCGCGTCTCGAAGATGCCCTGGGTGGAACACCACGCGGTGTATTCGTCCCCTTCGAGGGCGACAATGTCCGCATGCGGTTCCAACGGATGGTGGATCTCCACCTGCGTGGTGAACGTGCCCTCGACCACGGCGGCAGCGGCGGCGAAGGCGGCATCCACGTCACCGGTCTTTTCGCTCTCGGCTGGGCCGAGATTGGGGCGCTCGGCCACCACGCGCGGCGCATCCGGCTGGATGGCGTCGAGTTCATTGACCGTGAACGGGAGGGGCATCGCCTCGACCTCGATGAGGCGCAGGGCGTCGAGCACGGCCTGCCGGCTCATGCCGGCCAGCGCCGCCAGCTCCTCGCCGTAGTAGCGCACCTGGTGTTCGCCTTCGTGCACGCGGATGGCGGCCTTGATCCCGGGTGCCGCCTTGGCTTTCTCCAGATTAATCGAACGAATGCGGGCCGCGGGCCATTTCGATCGGAAGATGGCACCATAAAGGACACCGGCCGGGGCGATGTCCGTGGTGTACTTGGCGCGGCCGGCCGCCTTGGCGGGGCCGTCGAGGCGAGGGGTCGGCTTCCCGAGATGCTTGCTTGCGCTAGGCCACGGCATGGTCGTGCAAAGTGATGACTTCGAGTTTGGAAACGGTCGGCGCACCGCCTGTGTCAAGAGCGGCGGCGAAAATCCGGGGATAGGAACCGCAGCGGCAGAGATTGCCCGAGCAGGCCTTGCGCACTTCGGCCTCGGTGGGATGGGGATTCCTGCGGAGCAGCGCGGTGAGGGTCATCACCATGCCCGGCGTGCAATAGCCGCACTGCAGACCGTCCTTCTGCACGAAAGCCTGCTGCAGCTTCGTGAGCCGGCCGTCCTTCGCGATCCCTTCGATGGTGGTGATCTCTGCGCCCTGGGCCTCGATCGCCAGCAGCGAGCAGGCATACACCGGGACGTCGTCCAGCAGGACGGTGCAGGCGCCGCAGGCGGCGCGATCGCACGGCTCCTTGGCGCCGGTCAGGCCGGCCTGCGTGCGCAGCGCCTCAAGCAGCGTCACGCGTGGCTCGAGCTGGAAGATCTGCTTCTCCCCGTTGATGGAAAGGATCACGGGCACCGGCCCGGGGCCGTATACGCGCTCGGTGCTGGTTTGCTCCAATTCCTTTGCCACACTCCCGGCGCTCATCGCGGCGGCGGAGAGGGCCGTCGTGCCGAGGCCCTTCAAGAAATCACGCCGGGAAACTCCGGAGGCAGGAGCAGCGGCAGGGTCGTCACGGGCGGGCGAACCTTTTTTTGAAAAGAGTCGTTTCATTCGCCGAACGGAACTGGGTCAGTATGCGCGCCCGGCATTTGGTGACAAGGGAACAGCGCGATCGCCAGAGCCTGCCGGTGGTTCGCCCGGCTATTTCGGAATGGACACCGAATCGCGGTATTTGATCGCCTCGGCCCGCTTCTCATTAAGCCAGTTGATCAAGACGTCGACCTGCTCCGGCGGGATCGCCACGAAGCAATCCTCGCTCATGTCGACATGGGCAATGCAGACATTGCCGTCCTCTCCAACGTAAACTTCGATTGATTCTTGGAGGGTGCTCATGTGATTTTTAATGTTGGCTTCGCCCGCGGTCATTGGTCGGTGATCGAGCGTTGCGGGGGATCGCCAAAATGAACGGGGGCCCGAAGAGTGGAATGCCTTTGCGTGCGGGGTCTTCTCTGGAGTTGGGGGATTACGCTGACGACGAGATCTGCCGAAACGTGGGGCTTGGAAAATCCAATGGCTGGGGTAGGGAAGCGCTATCAATCCAACTAATTCTACACGGGCATCAAAAATAGGTCGATCAGGCTTTGGCAGTTCGGCTCGGTGTTTGAATTGCGATGGGATTGGAGCACTCCAGATCCCTGATTTCAACCCCTATCAGGCATCAGGGATCCTTCATCTGGGCAGTAATCGACAACCTGCCGCATGCCTCGCGACAACACGGCGGACTGTCCGCCGCCGCCCCTTCCCTCACTGTCTCCCGCCTAGCGTCCCAGGCTTTTTTGCATCGCTTCGGGATAACGCGTGCCGGTCGCGGCGCCGGGAGGGAAGAAGCCATTGATTTTCTTCACCTCGGCGGGCGTCAGCGCGAGGTCGAGCGCGCCAAGGTTTTCGTCGAAATACGCGCGGCGTTTGGTGCCGGGGATGGGCACGATGTCCTCGCCCTGCGCGAGCACCCAGGCGAGCGCGAGCTGGGCGGGCCGGCAGCCCTTCTGCGCGGCCAGTAGTTCGATGCGGCGGACGAGGTCCAGATTCCGCTGGAAGTTCTCCCCCTGAAACCGCGGCGTGTGCGGACGATAATCGTCCGGCGCAAAATCCTCGATGCGCTTGATCCGGCCGGTCAGGAAGCCGCGGCCGAGCGGACTGTAGGCCACGAAGCCGATGCCGAGTTCGCGACAGGCCGCCAGCACGCCCTCCTCGGGATCACGCGTCCATAGCGAATACTCTGATTGCAGCGCCGTGAGGGGATGCACGGCGTGGGCGCGCCGCAGCGTCGCGGCGCCCGCCTCGGACAATCCGATGCAGCGAACCTTGCCTGCGCGGACGAGGTCGGCCATCGCGCCGACCGTTTCTTCAATGGGGGTGGCCGGATCCACACGGTGCTGGTAATAGAGGTCGATCACGTCCACGCCGAGCCGGCACAGGCTCGCCTCGCAGGCGGCGCGCACATATTCGGGGCGGCCGTTGATGCCGCGGACATTGGGATCGTTCTCCGCGCGCATGATGCCGAACTTGGTCGCCAGAAAAACCTCGTGGCGGCGGCCGCGGATGGCCCGGCCGACGAGCTCCTCATTGCGGCCGTAGCCATACATGTCGGCGGTGTCGAGGAAGGTGACGCCCCGGTCAAGGGCATGGTGAATCGTGGCGACGGCCTCCGCCTCGTCGCGATGGCCGTAAAAATCGGACATGCCCATGCAGCCGAGCCCGATCATCGACACCACCGGTCCGCCGGCCCCGAGTTTGCGCTGTTTCATGCAGACGAGGATAGCGAGTCGGCGGCGAAAGTAAACCGGGGGAGACGATTCGGCATGCGCATGCGTTGTTTCGAAAAAAGATGGCCTCCGCCGGCGTGTTCGCCTAGCCATGGGGCCTTTATGGACAAGGAACGCGTCGATCTGCCCCTCAACGAAATCCCGGCGTCTTGGTACAATGTCCTCGCCGACCTGCCCAAGCCGCTCCCGCCTCCACTGCATCCCGGCACCGGCCAGCCGCTCGTGGCGGCTGATCTCGCCCCGATTTTCCCGATGGCCCTCATCGAGCAGGAAATGAGCCCCGAGCGCTGGATCCCCATTCCCGAGGAAGTCCGCGCGCTCTACAAGATCTGGCGCCCCACGCCGCTGATCCGCGCCGTGCGCCTCGAGAAGGCGCTGAAGACTTCCTGCCGGATTTATTTCAAGAACGAAAGTGTGAGCCCCGCCGGCAGCCACAAGCTCAACACCGCCCTCGCCCAGGCTTATTACAACAAGCTCGCCGGGGTGCGCCGCCTTTGCACCGAGACCGGCGCCGGCCAGTGGGGCTCCGCCCTCGCCTTTGCCACCCAGGTCTTCGGCCTCGAGTGCACCATCTACATGGTGAAGTCGAGCTATCGCCAGAAGCCCTACCGCCGCTCGCTCATGCATATCTGGGGCGGCAAGGTCTACGCCTCACCCTCCCGGCATACGAAGTCCGGCCGCGCCGTCCTGGCCGCCGATCCCAAGTCGCCCGGCAGCCTCGGCATCGCCATCTCCGAGGCCGTGGAGGACGCCGCCACGCACGACGACGCCAAATACTCCCTCGGCAGCGTGCTCAACCACGTCATCCTGCACCAGAGCGTCATCGGCCTGGAGACCAAGCGCCAGCTCGAGCTCATCGGCGAAAGGCCCGACGTGCTCATCGGCTGCGTGGGCGGTGGCAGCAATTTCGGCGGTTTCAGCCTGCCGTTCCTGCCCGACAAGCTGAGCCGTCCCGATCTGCGCCTCATCGCCGTCGAACCCTCCGCCTGCCCGTCACTGACCAAGGGGGTCTACGCGTACGATTACGGCGACACCGCCAAGCTCGCGCCGATCGTCAAGATGTACACCCTCGGGCACACCTTCGTCCCGGAGGGCATTCACGCCGGCGGCCTGCGCTACCACGGCACCGCCCCGATCGTCGCCCACCTTGCCAATCTCAAGATCATCGAGGCGAAGGCCTACACCCAGAACGCCGTGTTCGAAGGCGCGCTGCAGTTTGCGCGCACCGAGGGCTTCATCCCGGCGCCCGAGACGGCGCACGCGATCCGGGCCGCGATCGACGAGGCGCGCAAGGATGACGGCAAGTGCATCGTCTTTAATTACAGCGGCCACGGCCACTTCGACATGTCGGCGTATGACGACCATCTCGCCGGCAAGCTCGAGGACTACGAGCATCCCGAGGAGAAGATCGCCGAAGCCCTGCAGCACCTGCCCAAAGTCGGCTGAGCCCAGTTCGTAGTCGGGGACAGCCATATGCCGTGGAGCGCGTGGCGGAGTATCGGCCCCCCAAGTGCGGGGCCTCGGTAGTCCCTGACGCGCTCGAACCGCTTGAGAACAAGCAGTTCCACCCTCCGAAAGCGCCGGCTGATTTGAAGACGCGCCCGGTGTGTGTTCCTTGTGAGACCATCATTCCGCCCATGAAAACCTCCCTTGTGCTCTTCCTCCTCACCGCTGCGGTCGCCTTCGGCCAGCCGGCGGTGAAATCGCGTCTGGAAAACTCCCCCCGCCATCTTGAATGGGTGAAGGTGAAATCCGGCAGCCGCGAGATCGCCTGCTTCATCGCGTATCCCGAGGTGAAGGACAAGGCCCCGGCCGTCGTGGTGATCCACGAGATCTTCGGCTTGAGCGATTGGGCGCGCAGCGTGACCGACCAGCTGGCCGAGCATGGCTGCATCGCCATCGCCCCCGACCTGCTCTCCGGCATGGCGCCGGGCGGCGGCGGCACCAGCGAATTTGGCGGCCGCGACGCCGTGACCAAGGCCGTCATGTCGCTGTCGCCCGACCAGGTGACTGCGGACCTGAACGCGGTGGCCGACTACGTGGCCAGGCTGCCCGCTTGCAACGGCAGGGTCTCGGTGGGCGGCTTCTGCTGGGGCGGCAGCCAGGCGTTCCGTTATGCGACCAATAATCCGCACCTGCGGGCCGCGTTTGTGTTTTACGGCACCGGTCCGGAACGGCCGGAGGACATCGCCCGCATCAACTGCCCGATCTATGGTTTTTACGGCGGCAACGACGCGCGGGTCAGTGCCACCGTCCCGGGGACCACGCAGCTCATGCAGACGGCCATCAAAACCTACGAGCCGGTCAGCTACGAAGGTGCCGGCCACGGCTTCATGCGCGCCGGCGAAGAGAACAATGCTTCTCCAGCCAACCAGCAGGCCATGGCCGAGGGCTGGAAACGCTGGCTCGGGCTGCTGGCCAGGGCCAACGGAGGCTGACCCTCACTCCGCGCCTTCGGCGCTCCGGCGTGAACCGCTTTTCGTTTCGCGCAGGGGGGCGAGGTCGGGATCAGTAGCCGCAGCTTCCTTGAAGGTTTTGTCGAGTGCGATCGCCTGGTCGACCCGGCGGCGCGCCTCGACGAGGTCGCCGCGCTGGCAGGCGTAGCAGCCAAGATTGAACTGGATGGCGGCCTCCTGCGGATGTGTGCGTTCCGCCTCGAGGAGAATCGCCTCTGCCGCCTTGAGCGACCGGCTCCGCCGGGTGGCGTAGGCCCAGGTGATCCACCAGCCGCTTTCCGCGGGCTGGCGCAGCACCAGTTTGCGGGCGACATCCACCAGCGGCGGCCATTTCGCCTGTTCCTGCAGCACGAGGGCGCGCAGCACCAGCACCTCGGTTTGCTGCGCCGCCTCGGCGGGCACGCGGTCGAGTTCGACCCCGGCCTCCTCGACCATGCCGAGGCCAAGATAGCCGCGGGCCTGCGAAAGCCGCCATTTGAGCTCCATGCTGCCAGACAGGATAGGCAACAGTCAGTGGCGTTCAAGTCATGCCGCTATTGTTCCCGCAACCGATCAAATCTTTCCACGCCGCGAAGGCATGGTTTCCCGGAAGAGGCGCAAATGGACAACGGGTGCCCTATTCCGGCGGCGGTTTGCCGAAGTGGGCGGCGTGGGTGGCGTAGGCGGCGGTGTCGGCGAGCATGGCCTCGATCGCCGCGGCCAGCGGCTCGGCGCGGACAAGACCGGAGAACACCGCCTTGTCGCCGATCGCATCCGTCAGCACGAACGCGGGACGTTGCGAGATCTGGTGGGCGTGAAACTCGGCCGTGGAGGCGTCGACGCGGGCCTTCACCTCGGGGGACTCGGCACCGGCGCGGAGTTTTGCCGGATCGAGGCCGGTGGCCGCGGCGGCCACTGCGACCGCCTCGGTCATGCCGCCGATTTTGCGGCCTTCGCGCGTGCCGGCATGCGTCAGCGCGAGGCGAAGTCGGTCGTCGGTGAAGCCGAAGTCCCGGCCGGCCTCGGCCACGAGGTTGGGCGCGAGGTAGCGGCCTTTGCGTTTGGGCTCGAGCCAGCCCGAATGGAGCATGTAGGGCGAGCGCATGATCGTGCCGCTGCGGCGGTAGAACCAGTCGCACTGCGCGCGCGACAGCGGAAAGTCGCCGGGATTCATGAGCGCGATCCTCCACTCGAACTGCACGCGGCCGGCGTAGCGCGCCTTGAGCTCGGCCCACGCCGGTTCGGCCCAATGGCACCAGGAGGAAAGGATTTCGAGATAGTAGGTGAGGGTGACGTCAGCCATGCGGGAAGGCTCGGCGAATGATCAGCCAACGTCAACCGGCGGGTGGGTCATCGCCGGCATCGTGACCGGTCCTGCCGGGCGGGACCTTCCACCCGGCCGTCATTTCGCGGCCAGCGCGCTGTTTTTAAGAACCCACGCGTCGTACTCCTTGCGCGGCATGAAACGCAGCGAGGCGGAGTTGATGCAGTAGCGCAGACCGGTGGGGGCCGGGCCATCGTTGAACACATGGCCGAGATGGGCGCCGTCGACCATGCAATGCACCTCCGTGCGGACCATCCCGTAGCTGGAATCCGTGTCCTCGGTGATGAATTTCGGCTCGATCGGTTTGGTGAAGCTCGGCCAGCCCGTGCCGCTGTCGAACTTGTCCCGGCTGTCGAACAGCGGCGTGTCGCTGCAGACGGAAAAATAGACGCCGTCCTCGTGGTTGTACCAATAGACGTTGTGGAAGGCCGGCTCGGTGCCCTGCTGGCGGGCGACATGGTATTGCTCGGGGGTGAGCCGCGCGCGCCACTCGGCATCGGTGTGCTTCACCCGGGCCTGGCTCATGTCGATGACAACGTTGGAGGGCAGGCCGCACGCGGATTTTTCACCGGTGACCGCGCAGGCGGCGCCCGCTGGAGAATCGGAAGGTTTCATGGTGGAATCGGCGCCGCCGGCGCGCGCGGACATCCCGGCCGCGAGGGCAGCCAGGATGGCGAGGGTGGAGTAAAAGGCGGTGGAACGGCGCATGATCAAAGGGAAACCGGGCAGGAAGGAATGACAAACGGCGGGAGCATTTTGCTCCGCGCACGAAGGTGGGAGCGCCGGCCGGCAGGGTTTATCCCCGCGGAGTGCTCAGCGCTGCGGCCCGGCGTGCTTGCGATGCAACACCAGATGGTTGCCATCGGGATCCTCGAAGCGCGCGAACTTGCACACGCCGGAGTCGATCGGCTCCAGCGGGAACTTCACCCCCTGCGCCTTGAGGTGGGCGACGGTTTCGTCGAACTGCTCCGTCTCCAGGGCGACGGCGCCGGCCTTGGCGCCGGGTTGCGCGCCCTGCATGATGCTGGAAAGCGCGAGGGTGGAACTGCCGACATCATACTCGACCCATTTGTCCTCCCACGAATGGCCCTCGGTGAGGCCTAGGACGCCGCCATAGAACGCCCGGGCCCGGGCCATGTCGCGGACCGGATAGACGAAAAACGGGATGCCGGTGAACGTCGGTTGCATGCGACCAGATTGCGGCAACTGTATCATGGCGTCAGCATCGGATTTGAATGCCAGGCGGCCCGGATTGCGCTTGTCACCGCCTGCGGCCCGCCCTCTGTTTTTTACCGCACCCGACCCCATGGCCAATCACAACTACACCGAAGCCAGCATCAAGACCCTGTCCTCGACGGAGCACATCCGGCTGCGCCCGGGCATGTATATCGGCCGCCTCGGCAACGGCAGCCACGCTGAGGACGGCATCTATGTGCTGCTCAAGGAGACCATCGACAACTCCGTCGACGAGTTCACGATGGGCTACGGAAAAAAGATCGAGGTCGAGCTCACCGACCGCACCCTGCGCGTGCGCGACTACGGCCGCGGCATTCCGCTCGGCAAGGTCCTCGAATGCGTGTCGGTCATCAACACCGGCGCAAAGTACGACTCCGAGACCTTCAAGAAGGCCGTCGGCCTCAACGGCATCGGTCAGAAGGCCGTCAACGCGCTCGCCGCCACCTATCGGGCGCAGGCCGTGCGCGACGGACAGACCAAGATCGTCGAGTTCTCCCGGGGGGAATTGAAGAAGGACCACCGGGTGGCGAAGACCGCCGAGCGCAACGGCACCCTGGTCGAGTTCACGCCCGACGGGGAGCTGTTCGGCGCGGACTTCAAGTTCCATCCTGAGTTCATCGAGGATCTCCTCTGGAAGTATGCCTTCCTCAACCGCGGCCTCACGCTCACGTTCAACGGCCGGCCGTTCAAGTCCGAGCACGGCCTGAAGGACCTGCTCGAGAAGAACCTCAGCGGCGAGATCCTCTATCCGATCATCCACCTCGAGGCGGAGGACATCGAGATCGCGTTCACGCACGGCTCGCACTACGGCGAGGAGTACTACTCGTTCGTCAACGGCCAGCACACCACGATGGGCGGCACGCACCAGCAGGCGTTCCGCGAGGCCGTTGTCGAGGTGCTGCGCAACTTCTACAAGAAGGATTACGACGCGGCCGACGTGCGGCAGTCGATCGTCGCCGCCGTCTCGATCCGCGTGATCGAGCCGGTTTTCGAGTCGCAGACCAAGACCAGGCTCGGCTCCGCCGACCTGGGCCCCGGTGGCCCGCCGATCCGCCAGTTCCTCGGCACGTTCATCCAGCAGCAGCTCGACGCCTGGCTGCACCGCAACCGCGAGACCGCCGACGCGCTCAAGCGCAAGCTCGAGGAGAACGAGCGCGAGCGCAAGGAGCTGGCCGGCATCCGCGGCCTCGCCCGCGAGCGCGCGAAAAAAGCCTCGCTGCACAACCGCAAGCTCCGCGACTGCCGCCTGCACCTCGGCGACCGCGTTCCTGCTGGCCAGCAGAACGCCGAGGAAAGCACGCTGTTCATTGTCGAGGGCGACTCCGCCGCCGGCTCGCTCACCGCCTGCCGCGACGTGCAGACCCAGGCCGTCTTCGCCCTCAAGGGCAAACCGCTCAACACCTACGGGCTGTCCAAGAAGGTCATCTACGAGAACGAGGAGTTCCACCTCCTGCAGTCGGCGCTCAACATCGAGGAGGGGCTCGACGGCCTGCGCTACGCGCGCATCGTCATCGCCACCGACGCCGACGTGGACGGCATGCACATCCGGCTGCTGCTGATCTCGTTTTTCCTGCAGTATTTCCCCGAACTCATCGCCGGCGGCCACCTCTACATCCTGGAGACGCCGCTTTTCCGGGTGCGCACCCGGAAGGAGACAAGCTACTGCTTCTCCGAAACGGAAAAGCAGGCCGCGGCCGCCCGGCTCGGCCCCGGCGCGGAAATCACGCGCTTCAAGGGCCTCGGCGAGGTCTCCGCGGGCGAGTTCAAGGATTTCATCGGCGAGGGCATGCGCCTCGAGCCGGTGACCCTCGCGCACCTGCACGACAGCGACGAGCTGCTCTCCTTCTACATGGGCAAGAACACCCCCGAGCGCCAGGAATTCATCATCGGCAACCTCAAGGTCGAAAAGGACCTCATCAAAGCCTGAAGCATTCAACCGCTAATGCCCGCTGATCATCGCTGATGGCTTCGGAAATCAGCGGCCATGAACACAGATTAGCGGCCCCCCCAATCCTTTCCTCGATGGTCAGACGCAAGAAAGACACCAAGCAGATCGAACTGCCGCTTAGCGGTGCCTCCGCGGAAGCGGAGGAAAGGAGACAGAAGTCAGAAGTCAGAGGACAGAGGACAGAGGACCAGCCGGCGGCAAAGACCGCTGCATCCAAGGCCTCCGTTCCGGCGGCTGTCTCAATCGGCAATCGAAAAGCGAAAACCAAAAACCTGGAAGCGGCGCCCCTGGCCCAGCATTACCGGAAGTGGTTTCTCGACTACGCCAGCTACGTCATCCTCGACCGCGCCGTGCCGCACATCGATGACGGCTTGAAGCCTGTCCAGCGCCGGATTCTGCACACGCTCTGGGAAATGGACGACGGCCGCTTCCACAAGGTGGCCAATGTCGTCGGCGCCACCATGCGCTTCCATCCGCACGGCGACGCGTCCATCGAGGCGGCGCTCGTCGGCATGGCCCAGCGCGGACTGCTGGTCGAGCCGCAGGGCAACTTCGGCAACGTGCTCACCGGCGACGGTGCCGCGGCCGCGCGCTACATCGAGGCGCGCCTCACGCCGTTCGCGCGCGAGGTCGTGTTCAACCCCAAGACCACGACGTGGCAGCTCAGCTACGACAGCCGCGCGAAGGAGCCGGTCACGCTCCCCGTGAAATTCCCGCTCGTGCTCGCCGAGGGCACCGAGGGCATCGCCGTCGGCCTCGCCACCCGGATCCTGCCGCATAACTTCAACGACCTCTGCCGCGCCGCCATCAACCACCTCCAGGGGAAAACCTTCCGCATCTACCCCGACTTTCCGACGGGCGGCATCGCCGATTTTTCCGAGTACAACGACGGCGAGCGCGGCGGTAAGGTGAAGATCCGCGCCCGGATCGAACCGCGCAGCAAATACCTCCTCGCCATCACCGAGCTCCCCTTCGGCACCACCACTTCCTCCCTCATCGAGTCGATCCTCGCCGCCAACGCCAAGGGCAGGACCAAGGTACGGCATGTCGATGACAACACCGCCGACAAGGTCGAGATCCTCATCGAACTGCCGCAAGGCTCCGACCCCGACCAGGTCATCCAGCAGCTCTATGTCTTCACCGACTGCCAGGTTTCCATCTCGCCCGCCGCCTGCGTCATCGAGGACGACAAGCCGGTCTTCCTCGGCGTCCGCGACATCCTCAAGCGCAGCGTGAACCGGACCAGGGCGCTGCTGAAGCAGGAGCTCGAGATCAAGCTCGGCGAACTGGAACAGCAGTGGCACTGGGATTCGCTCGAACGCATCTTCATCGAAGAGCGCATCTACCGCCGCATCGAGAAGTCGAAGACGTGGGAGAGCGTGCTGGCGGAGATTCGCGAGGGATTGAAGCCCTTCGGCAAACAGCTCCGCCGGCCGGTGACCGACGACGACCTCGTCCGCCTCACCGAGATCAAAATCAAACGCATCTCTGCCTACAACCGCTTCCAGGCCGACGAGGCCATTCAGAAAATCGAGGCCGGCATCAAGGAGGTGAAGCACGACCTCAAGAACCTCACGCCCTATGCCATCAAGTGGTTCGAGTCGCTGCAGGAGAAGTACGGCAAGGGCCGCAGGCGCCGCACCGAGTACGAGGAGATCGAGCAGATCAGCGCCGCCGAGGTCGTGTCGGCCAACCAGCGGCTCTACGTCAACCGCGCGGAGGGCTTCATCGGCCTCAACTGGCGCAACCACGAGTTCGTGGCCGAATGCAGCATTCTCGACGACGCGCTCGCCATCATGGCCGACGGCTCGATGAAGGTTGCCCGCGTGGGCGACCGGGTCTTCATGGGCCCCGGCATCCTGCATTGCGCGGTGCTGCCGAAGGACGGCGACCAGGCCTTCTACACCATGGTCTACCAGGACAAGGCAACCGGCAGGGCCTTCGCAAAGAAATTCCAGATCGGCGGCGTGACGCGCGACAAACTCTACCCGCTGGTAAAGACACCCGGCTCCCGGGTCGTCTATCTCGAGGTGAACGCGAGCGAGAAGGAGATGGCGAAATCGCTGCACGTCTCGCTCGACGGCCGCAGCCGGGCACGCATCCGCGAATTCGACTTCGACCTCACCCGCGTGTCCGTCAGCAACCGCTCCGCCAAGGGCCTCACCGTCACCCGCTGGCCGGTGAAGGAGGTGAAGCGGTTGGACTTGGTGCTGACAGTGCCGGCCAAGTAAGCCGACTCAGTCGACGTCGAACGCCACGGCGATGCGGCCCCGTGTCACCGGCTGGGGCGTCGAGAGAAGCCGGGCGGAATCCGTTGCCTCCAGTCCCGTGCATCGACTAGCGTCGCGCCCTGCCTCCATGAAGCGCCCCCTCTTCCTGCTCCTGCTCTGCGTGGCGATGCATTGCTCCCGCGCGGATGATCCTGCTCCGCCGATCAATCCCGATCTGCTGAAAAAGGCCTGGCCCGCTTCGTGGATCGCTCACCCCACGGCATCGCCAAACGACTACGGGGTCTTCCATTTCCGCAAGTCCTTCAACCTGGACGAAAAGCCCGCCCATTGCGTCATCCATGTCTCGGCGGACAACCGCTATCGGATGTTTGTGAACGGCACCTCGGTCTGCTTCGGGCCCGCCCGCGGGGAGCTTTTTCACTGGCGCTTCGAAACCGTGGATATCGCCCCGTGGCTCAGGTCGGGGAAAAACGTGGTGGCGGTCGTGGTCTGGAATTTCGGTCTCCTAAAGCCGTTTGCCCAGGTCAGCCTGCGAACCGGGCTGATTGTGGCGGGCGACTCACCGGTCGAAAAAGCGCTCAACACCGATGGCAGCTGGAAGGTGCTCAAGGATGAAGCGTACGCTCCGTCCGCGGTGGCCCCCAGGCCGATCAACCAGTTCATGGTCGTGGGCCCGGGTGACCGGATCGACGGCAACGCCTATCCGTGGGGCTGGCAGGAGCCGGGATTTGACGATGCGCAGTGGCAGCAACCGCAGATGATCACGGAGGGGTTTCCCTACGGGGTGGGGACGGATGTCAATTGGTGGCTGGTCCCGCGGAACATCCCGCTCATGGAGGAGCGGGCGCAGCGGATTGCCACCGTCAGGAGCGCGCAGGGCATCGACGTCGATCCGGCGTTTCTGCTCGGCCGGGCACCGCTCACGATCCCGGCCCATACGAGGGCGGTCATGTTGTTCGACCAGTCCTTCGAAACCAACGCCTTTCCGCAGCTCCATCTCAGCGGAGGAAAGGGCAGCACGGTCCGATTGATCTACAGTGAAGCCCTCGTCGACGAGAAGGGAGAGAAAGGCAACCGCAACGAGATCGCGGGTCGGGAGATGATCGGCGCGAGCGATGTGTTTCTTCCCGATGGCGGCGCCGACCGGTGGTTCACCACCCTCTGGTTCAGAACCTACCGCTATATTGAAATGACGATTGAAACGGCAGCCGAGCCGCTGATCCTGCACGATTTTTTGGGTAACTTCACCGGCTATCCGTTCACGGAACGCGGCGCCTTTACCTGCGACGATGCCCGGCTCTCCGATATTTGGACGGTGGGCTGGCGTACCGCCCGCCTGTGCGCCTATGAGACCTATTTCGACTGCCCCTATTACGAACAGATGCAGTATGTGGGCGACACGCGTATCCAGTCCCTCATCTCCCTGTACGTGGCGGGCGACGACCGGCTGATGCGCAACGCCATTGAATTGTACGATCTCTCGAGGATTCCCGAGGGGCTGACCCAAAGCCGGGTCCCGGCCTCGACACCCCAGATCATCACCACCTTTTCGCTCTTCTGGATCGACATGGTGCACGATTACTGGATGCACCGGGATGATCGGACCTTCATCGAGGCGCGGTTGATGGGCATCCAGGCGGTGCTCGACTGGTTCGAGAAACACCTCGACGCGAATACCGGAATGCTGGGCGGCCTGCCGTACTGGAGCTTTGTCGATTGGCCGGACGAATGGCCGTGGGATAACGCCAAGCACCTCGGCGGGCAGCCCGACGGCGCGGCCGAGGGCGGATCTTCGATCGTTTCCTTGCAATTGGTATGTTCACTGGATCACGCGGCGGCGCTGTTCGACGCGTTTGCCCGGCCGACCATGGCGGCCCATTACCGCGACCTGGCGCAGGGCCTGCGGGCGGCGACCAAGAAACATTGCTGGGATGAACCAAGGCGCCTGTTCGCCGACACGCCCGAGCGGAAGGCGTTCAGTCAGCATGCCAACGTGATGGCTGTATTGTCGGGCTGCGTCGCCGGGGAGGAGGCCAAGGCGCTCGTCACGCGGATCAATACGGAAACGGGACTGACCCAGTGCACGCAGTATTTCCGGTTCTATTTGCTGCGGGCGATGAAGGCCGCCGGCCTCGGCGATCAATATGTCTCGATGCTGCAACCCTGGCACGCGATGCTGGCCAAGGGATTGACGACTTTTGCCGAACGCCCGGATCCGACCCGCAGCGATTGCCATGCGTGGAGCGCCTCACCCAACTATGAATTCCTCGCGACAGTCTGCGGCATCGAGCCGGCCACGCCGGGTTTTCGCACGGTCAGGATAGAGCCACATCTCGGCTACCTGACGCGCGTTCAAGGCACGGTACCCCATCCCGCCGGGGATATCCGGGTCGCATTGCACCGCACCGGGAACGGTATCGAAGGGGAAATCACACTGCCTCCCGCAGTCAGCGGCTATTTCCTCTGGCATGGCCGCAGACTTCCACTCCAGGCCGGGGGACAGACGATCAAAATCGAATCCGACACGCCTGCCGGAGAGGCTCGTTAGACAGACCACCGGCGGACCGGGACACGTTCCGCCTCGGCATCCAGTCTGGGTCTCTTCGTTTGTGATCCAGACTGGATGCCGAGGCGGCGCTCGCACCGCCCGCCGCACGGCAATCACAACCATGAAGAAGCCGACCCAGGAAGAGCAAAAGCGCATGTGTACGAGCAAGCGGAAGTTTCGCAGCCAGGGCGACGCCCTCGACGCCGCGCTCCTCGCCGGGGTCGAACGCCGGCGCAAAGCCTACCTCTGTCCGCTCTGCAGACAATGGCACCTGACCTCGAACTAGCCTCGGCAGACGTCAGAGAAGTTAGATGTCGGACGGCAGGCGGTGAGGCCTCGCGGCCGACCTTTCGACGTCGCTCAAGGTAAACCCTTCGATGCGGCTCACGGCAGCCCGTGGCTCACCGTGAGCGTGAAGGTGCGGCCGGGGCCGGGGATGCGCGCCCCGGGCAGCAGGCTGCCGCTCGGCGGCGTGGCGGCCGCGGGCGGTGAGAGATAATCATAATAGAGTCGGTCGAAGACGTTCTCGACGGAGAGCGCGACGCGCAGCCCGCGCCAGGTCAGGCCGCCCCGCACGTTTCCGAGTATGAAGGCCGGCGTGTCGGCAAAGACGGGCATGTCGTCGGGCGCCGGATTGTGCTGGGCGGCGACGGCGCGCGCGCCCACCTCGACCCAGGGCTTGAGACGGGCGCCCGACCACATCCTGCCCGCCGCCAGCGTCAGCGAGGCGGGCGGGATTTCCGGCAGACGGCGGTGGGCCTTGCGGTCGGTGCCCTCGACACCGGCCGCCGCCAGCCGCCACCACGTGTCCGTGACGGGTTGCCACAGCACTTCCAGTTCGCCGCCCAGAAATGTCGCTTCGGTGGAGCGATAACCATACACGATGGCACCCGCCGGCGGCGGAGACGGCGGGGTGGTGGTGCCCACGCGGGTGCGGTGCAGGTAATCGGGCAGATAGCTGGCGAACAGATCGACGTTGATGGCGAACTTCGGCTGCTGCCAGCGCAGGCCCCAGTCCATCTCATACTTGTCCTCGGCCCTGGCGGCGGGATTGCCGATCTCGTAGCCGCCGCCGAGCGCGTCGGAAAACGCCCGGTAGCGCTCGCTGGCTCCCGGCGGCTGGCGGCTGAAACCGGCGCCCAGCGTGGTGGTGACGGCGGACGCGAGCCGGCCGGTGAGCAGCGCATTGGCCGCGCCGACGGTTTCGCTCCGATTGGTCTGGACGGCGTCGGGGCCGTAGTAGGCGGCGTAGAGATCGCGGATGGAGCGGTTGAAAGCCAGTCCGTCCGCCGCGCGCGCCTCACTGTGCGCGGCATCGAGCCGGGCGCCGAGGCGGAGTTTCCAGTCCGCCGTCAGCGCGCAGGTGAGCTCCGCAAATCCGCCGGCATCATTCTGGTGCAGGTCCGGCCAGAGCAGATCCACCGCGCCCGGACGTTTCCGTTCGAGGCGGCGCTCTTCCTGCGTGGCGTCGAGGCCCACCACAAACTCTCCGGCCTCCGTTTGGTGCCGGACGGAAACTCCGGCCGCCAGGCTCAGGGTCCGGCCATCCGCCGTGATGAGGGCGGGCGCGGGGCGCCCGGCGTTGTCGAGATGCGGCCGGCTGATCCCCAGGCCGAGGCGGGTGTCGATCCAGGTCCGGCCGGAGGCGGCCCAGCCATAGCCGGCGGTGAAGGCGCTGGTGCTGGTGTCGCGAGTGTCGAGCGGCAGCGCGGAGTTGACCGCCAGCTCCTGCCGGGAAAAAAGCACGCCGAGCTGGAGCCGGTGCTCTGGGTCCGGCTGCCGGTCGAGATGCAATGCCGCGCCCACGTTGCGGTCGCGGGCGGGAACCACCGTACCGTCGCCTGCGGTATAATCGCCGAGCGAATGCGCGGCCAGGGCAGTGCGGACGTTCCATGCTCCCTGCGCGGCGGTTTCGCCGGCCAGGATGTCGCCGCCGCCGCGGTCGAAGTTCCACGCGGTGCCGGCATAAGTCCTGTTGGTCCGATTGGTCTTGTCAGCAGGGGCCAGCGACAGGCCGATGTAACCGGCGTTGGCCGGAGGCCCGAGCGTCACCGAAGGGAGCGACTTGCTGACCTCCAGCGCGGCCGGCAGACCGGCGGTGATCAGCGCAAACGGAGAAGCCGTGCGCGTGGGGGAGGCGTTGGGCAGCGGCAGGCCGTCGAGCGTCGTCACGATCCGGTCGGATCCGAGGCCGCGCAGCAGCGGCTCGGCCGCGGCGGCCCCCATGTGGTGCATGGCCAGACCCGGGATTGACTCCGCGATTGAGGCCATGTTGGAGGGGACACTCCATTGGAGTTGTCCGGGCATGATATCCAGCAATCCCGGCACGGCTTCACCCCAGACAGTCAGCTTTTCGAGGCGAACCGGCTCGTCCGCGGCGGAGGTCGCGGTCTGGGCCCGGCCGGCGGCCAGCAGCACGCCGGCACCAAGCAGCCAGATCGCCACGGCGGAGCGGCAGTTCATTTCACCACAGCCAAACCGGCTGCTCCCAGCACGGCAAGCACGGCGCCCAGCCAGTAGCGCGGCGTGGGCCGGCTGTGTTCGAGCGCACGGGCGATGGGAACGGTGAGCAGCGGGGCGGTGGCGACGATCGGCAGCACGAGACCGGCCGGCGTCGTCCGCAGCGCCCATTGGAAGCAGGTCACGCCGAGCACGGGGCCGAGGAGCGTGTTGAGAACGACCCAGATCCACGACGGCACCGCCATCGCGGGGACCGGCTCGCTCTCGGTGGTCAGCTTCCGTTCCGCCGCCGGCCACCGGCGCACGATGATCAGCGCCAGCACGCCGACGGCGAGACCGCCGAGCGCGCGCTGGTAGGCCGAGGTGGCCGCGTCCATGAAAAAGCCCTGGGCGCGCAACACGGCGAAAGCCTTGCGGCTGATGACGGCGCCGCCGCCCTGCGCGCAGGCGGACACGATCGCGAGCCCGACGCCGAGGGCGAACCCAGAGATACTGCCGACCAGAAGGACGTGAGACTCGCCGGGCGCGGAGGTCCTCTCGTAAACAAACTGTGATTTGGTGTCGTCCATCGCAGGTTTTTCGCGGTTGGCGCCGTTGGAACAGGCCGGACGCGCCCCGTTTGGACTGGCAACGAGCCCGATGATTACACCGGCGAGCGTCAACGCCGCGAGGCCGGCCTGCGCGGCCGAAAGCCGCGTGCCGAGCCAGAGCCATTCGACGGCCGCGGCGGCCACGGCCGAGCCGCATTGCACGATGAGCATGCTGAGGTTGGAGCCGATGAGCGGCAGCGCGTGAAACATCGTGAGCCCGCCGAGGCCGAAACCCACGCAGCCGCTCACAAAAAACCAGGTGAAGGCGCCGCCGGCGGCTCCTTGGCCGGCGGCGTGCGCCCACGCGCCGAGCAGGGCGACGGCGAGGAGCAGCCGCAGGAAGTTGCCCAGCGTGCCGCCATAGTGCAGCGCCGCCCGCCGCGCGCACACGGCGTTGCCGGCGAAGAACAGCGCGGTGAGGAAGGCGCCGGTCATCGTTTATACAACGGCCGGGCCGTGTAGCGCGGGTGCAGCGCGGCCTCCTCGTCCTTCCAGGAGCCCAGCTGGGCGGGTAGTTCAGGCGGTACTTTCTCGGCGGACATTTTTTTAGACGGAGTGGACCCAGCAAGCCTATCGGCCCCGCCAACCATCGATCAAGCTGGCTGACCCGGCGTGGACCAAGAATCAGATGGATGAATGAGCGCCATCACCCTCGCGACGGCGGACGTGGTCGCGCCCCATGTCGATGAGGGAATGGCAGTTGCAGTCGTCTGCTCCGGGGTTGAAAAATTGGCCACTTTACCGCACGGTCACGAACACCCGAACGGCCTCCCCGCATGCACCCAGCGTCCTTACCCGCCCCGGCCCGGCTCGCCGCGTTGACCGCGATGCTGGCGCTCCTGCCACTTGCCGCGGCGGGCGATTTCCTGCCCGCCATCGTTTACGATTTCGGCGGCAAGTTCGACCGTTCCTTCAACCAGTCCGCCAGCGAGGGGGCGGAGCGTTTCAAGAAGGAAACCGGCATCGCCTTCCGCGAGTTCGAGATCACCAACGCCGCGCAGCGTGAGCAGGTGATGACCCAGTTCGCCCGGCGCGGCGTGGCGATCATTGTGGCGGTCGGCTTCACGCAGGCCTCGGCCGTCGAAAAGGTCGCGAAGGAGTTTCCCGCCGTGAAGTTCACGATCATCGACGGCACCGTCGACCTGCCGAACGTCCAGTCGGTCAACTTCCGCGAGCAGGAGTCGTCGTTTCTCTGCGGCATGCTCGCCGCGCTAGCCTCGAAGACCGGCCGGGTTGGCTTCGTCGGCGGCATGGATATTCCGCTCATCCGCAAGTTCGCGCTGGGCTACCGCGCCGGCGCCCAATACGTGAATCCGGGCATCGAGGTGTTTGAAAACATGACCGGCACCACCCCCGCGGCGTGGGGCGACCCCACCAAGGGCGCCGAGCTCGCCCGGAGCCAGTTCGGGCGCGGCGCCGACGTCATCTTTCATGCCGCCGGCGCCACCGGCATCGGCGTGATGCAGGCCGCCAGGGACGAGGGTAGGTTCAGCATCGGCTGCGACAGCAATCAGAATTATCTCCACCCCGGCAGCGTGCTCACCTCCGCCGTGAAGCGCGTGGATGTGGCCGTTTACCGCGCGTTCATGGACGCCAAAAACGGCACGTGGCAGGCCGGGCCGCTCTTCCTCGGGCTGGCGGAGAACGGCGTGGACTGGGCGCTCGACGAGCACAACCGCCCACTCGTCACCCCCGAGATGGAGCAGCGCGTCAACCAGGCGCGCGCCGACATCATCAGTGGCAAGGTGAAGGTCCCCGAATACAGGGCGCCGTGAGCGCGGTGCGTACGGATCCTCCGGCGGCATCGGCCAGCCCGGTGCGTGACACGCCCCCGGCGCTGGAGCTGCGCGGCATCGACAAGCGTTTCGGCCCGGTGCACGCCAACCGGGGGGTCTCCTTCGCCATCGCGCGCGGCACCGTGCATGGGATCGTCGGCGAGAACGGCGCGGGCAAGTCCACGCTGATGAACATCGTTTATGGCTTTCACCGGGCCGACGCCGGCGAGGTCTGGGTGCATGGCCGCCGTGTCGACCTCCTCCGCCCGCACGACGCGATCGCCGCCGGCATCGGCATGGTGCACCAGCACTTCATGCTCGTGGACAATTTCACGGTGCTGGAGAACGTCGTGCTCGGCGTCGAGGGCGGCCGGCGGCTGGCGGACGGCCTCGCCCGCGCCCGCGCCGAGCTCGAGCGCATCGCCCGGGACTACGGCCTCGCCGTGCCGCTCGACGCCGTGGTGGAGCATCTGCCAGTCGGCCTGCAGCAACGTGTGGAAATTCTGAAGGCGCTCTACCGCCGGGCGGAGATTCTCATCCTCGACGAGCCGACCGCGGTGCTCACGCCGCAGGAGACCGACCAGCTCTTCCGCATGCTCGCCCGGCTGCGGGAGCAGGGGAAAACCGTGATTCTCGTCACCCACAAGCTCCGCGAGATCATGGCTGTCACCGACCGCGTCACCGTCCTGCGCCAGGGCGCCGTCGTGCATGAAACGGCCACGCGCGAAACTTCCGAGCGGACGCTGGCCGAGAAAATGGTCGGCCGGGCGGTCTCCCTGCAGGTCGAAAAAACCCCCGCCCGGCCCGGCGGCGTGCTGCTGGCGGTGCAGGACCTCGAGGTGCGCGACCGCTTCGGGGTGACGCGCGTCAGGCGGGCGAGCTTCGAACTGCGCGCGGGAGAAATCCTCGGCATCGCCGGCGTGGCCGGCAACGGCCAGTCGGAACTGCTTGAGGCGCTGGCCGGCATCCTCACGCCGAGCCGCGGCGAGATCGTCTTCAAGGGCGCGGCCCTCGTGCGCGGCGGACTCGGCCCGCGCGCCCGGCGCCGGCTCGGCCTCGCGCATGTGCCCGAGGACCGGCTGCGCATGGGCACCGTGGCCGCGTTTTCCGCGCAGGCCAACGCGATCCTGGGTTATCACGACCAGCCCGCCTACAACCGCGGCGGCCTGCTGCGCGGGACCGCCATCCAGGCCGGCTGCGCGCGCAAAATGCGCGACTACGACGTACGCCCGCCCGACCCCGGACTGCGTCTTTCCGCGTTTTCCGGCGGCAACCAGCAGAAGCTCGTCCTCGCCCGCGAGATCGACTGCGATCCGCAGGTGCTGCTTGTCGGCCAGCCGACGCGCGGGGTGGACATTGGCGCGGTCGAGTTCATCCATCGGCGCCTTGTCCGGCTGCGCGATGCGGGCAAGGCACTGCTGCTGGTGTCGGTCGAACTCGATGAAATCCTCGGCCTCGCCGACCGCATTCTCGTGATGTTCAACGGCGAGATCGTCGGCGAAGTCGCGTCAGCCGACGCCACCGAGGGAAAGCTGGGCCTGATGATGGCCGGCGTGAAGGAGGAATCTGTATGAGCGCGCCGGGCCGCCTGCCACGCTGGGCCGATCTCGGGCTGCTTCCGATCGTCAGCCTGCTCGCCGCGCTGGCGGCTTCGGCCGCGATCATCGCCATCGTCGGCGAGAGTCCGTGGGTGGCGCTCCGGCTGATGGCGGCGGGCGCCTTCGGCTCGCAGGAGGCGGCCGGCTACACACTGTATTATGCGACGAACTTCATCTTCACCGGCCTGGCCGTGGCCGTGGCGTTCCATGCCGGGTTGTTCAACATCGGTTGCGAGGGCCAGGCCTACGTCGGCGGGCTGGGGGTCGGCTTGGTGTGCCTGGGCCTGGATCATCACTGGCCGTTCTGGGCGATCCTGCCCGTCGCGATGTGCGCCGCGGCTGGCTTCGGCGCCGCGTGGGCGTTCATCCCAGCCTGGCTGCAGGCGCGGCGCGGCAGCCACATCGTCATCACGACGATCATGTTCAACTTCATCGCATCGGCGTTGATGACGTATCTCCTCGTCGAGGTGCTCATCAAGCCCGGCCAGCAGTCGCCGGAGACGCGCGAGTTCGCGTCCGCCGCCTGCCTGCCGTCGCTGTCCGCGTTGCTCGGCCGCCTCGGGCTTAACGTCAGCGCCTCACCGCTCAATCTCGCCTTCCTGTTCGCGCTGGCGGCGGCGGCCTTCGTCTGGGTGTTCATCTGGCACACGCGCTGGGGTTACGAGTTGCGCACGGTCGGACAGAATCCGTCGGCGGCCGTTTATGCCGGCATCTCGCCGCCGCGCATGATGCTGATCGCCATGTTGCTCTCCGGTGCGCTCGCCGGCGGGCTCGGCCTCAACGAGGTCATGGGCGTGCAGCACCGGCTGCTGCTCGATTTTCCCGGCGGGGCGGGCTTCGTGGGCATCGCGGTCGCGCTCATGGGCCGCAATCACCCGGTCGGCATTTTCCTCGCGGCTGTGCTCTTCGGCGCGCTTTACCAGGGCGGCTCGCAGCTGTCGTTTGACCTGCCGCGCATCAACCGCGACATGGTCGTGGTCATCCAGGGGCTCGTGATCCTCGCCTGCGGCGCGCTGGAAAACCTGTTCCGCACGCCGCTCGCGGCGCTGTTTGCGCGGTGGCGCCACCCCGGGGAGGGGGAATAGGCGATGGAAACCTACACGCTCATCGTCCTGCTGCTGGCCGCCACCCTCCGCGTGGCCACGCCGCTGCTGCTTGCGGCGCTGGCCGGAATGTTTTCCGAGCGCTCGGGCGTGATCGACCTCGGCCTCGAGGGCAAGATGCTCGGTGCGGCGTTCGCCGCCGCGGCCGTCTCGGCGGTCACCGGCTCGGCGTGGGCGGGGCTCGCCGCGGGTGTGCTGACTTCAGTCGCGCTGGCGTTGCTCATCGGCTTTGCGTGCATCACCCACCGCGGCAACCAGGTGGTCGCGGCCATGGCCGTGAACATCATGGTGGCCGGGCTTGGGCCGTCGCTGGCGCTCGCGTGGTTCCACCTCGGGGGACAGACGCCGCAACTCGACGCGCCCGGCCAGCGGTTTGTCGAAATCGTCTGGCCGTGGGCCGAACGGGCGCGCGAAACGCCGTTCCCGGGATTGCTTTACGCGGAATTGCTCAGCGGCCACAGCCTTGTCGTCTATCTTGCGGCCGCGCTCGTGCCGGCCGGCGCCTGGGTGCTTTACCGGACGCGCTTCGGTCTGCGGCTGCGCGCGGTCGGCGAGAATCCGGCGGCGGTCGACACCGCCGGCATTTCGGTGAACGGCCTGCGTTACCAGGCGGTGCTGATCTCCGGCATGCTGTGCGGCGTGGCCGGTACGTATCTCTCGACGGCCGCGAGCTCGGGCTTCGTGCGCGACATGACCGCGGGCAAGGGTTACCTGGCGCTCGCCGCGCTCATCTTCGGCAAGTGGCGCCCGTACCCCACGCTCGGGGCCTGCCTGCTTTTTGCCTTCACCGACGCGCTCGCCACCCGCCTGCAGGGGGTGGCCCTGCCGCTCGTCGGCGTCATCCCCGTGCAGTTCATTCTGGCGCTGCCGTACGTGCTCACGGTACTGTTGCTCGCCGGTTTTGTCGGCAAGGCGGTCGCGCCCAAAGCCATTGGCGTGCCGTATGCCAAGGAGCAATAAAACCGGCGCATCATGACTGTCCAGGAACGACTCAAAGATCATCTCGGCAAAACGCCCGACATCGCCCGGGCCGGCTGGATCGCCGCCAATGCCACCGTCGTCGGTGACGTGACCCTCGGTCCCCGGACGAGCGTCTTCTACGGCGCGGTGCTGCGCGGTGACATCGCGCGCATCGTCGTGGGGGAGGGCACCAACATCCAGGACAACGCCATCGTCCACCTCGCGGACGACGGCGACGCCGTCATCGGCGCGTGGTGCACCATCGGCCACGCCGCCATCGTGCATGCCTGCATGATCGAGGACGAGTGCCTCATCGGGATGGGCGCGACCGTGCTCGACCGCGCCCGCATCGGCGCGCGCAGCATCGTCGGCGCCAACGCGCTGGTGAAGGAGGGCTTCATCTGCCCGCCAGGCTCGCTGGTGATCGGCGTGCCGGCGAAGGTGGTGCGGTCGCTCACCCCCGAGGAGCAGGCCGGCCTGCGCCAATGGGCGGAGAAGTACGTCGAGGTCGCGCAGGCCCACGCCGCGCTTGAGAGACAGCGTCAGCCATAGCAGTAGCTCACTCCACCAGCTTGACCGATACCGGCGCGCGCTCGAAGTCCGTGGCGGCGAGCAGCGCCTGCGGCTGCATCCGGCCGAGGACCGTGAGCCAGCGGTCGGGGACGATTTCCAGCCGCGTGTTGAGAAAGGTTGCGATGTCGTTGAAATAGGCCCGCGCCAGGGCGATGCGCTGCTCGGTCTCCGCGAGCTGCCGCTGCAGCGCGAGGAAGGCCGCGTCGCTCTTGAGGTTCGGGTAGGCCTCGACCACGGCGCGCAGCGCAGGGGCGCAGCCGGAGAAGTCCGGCCCGCTCACGCCAGGCGGCGTGGCGGTGAGCTGGTTGCGCAGCGCGGCCAGCGCGGTCTGCGTGGCGGCTTCGTGCGTGCGCAGCGCCGCCACGGTTTCGACGAGACGCGGGATGAGGTCGTGCCGCCGCTGCAACTGCACGTCGACGAGCGACCAGGCCTGCCGCACGCGGTTGCGCAGGCCGACGAGACTGTTGAAGGCCATCCACACCCAGCCGAGCACGGCCAGGCCAACATAAGCCGCGACCAGCTCTGCGTATGAGGGAAGGCATTCGACGAACGGCCGGTGCCACCCGCCGTGGTTGCGCAGGGCGAAGCCGCCGAGGAACGCGATGACGCCCAGCAGCGCCAGCGCCCAGATGCCGCGGCCCAGCCCGGCGCGCACCTTCTCCTCGGTGCGCGTCGAGATCAGGAACATCGGCGCCTCCTTGTTGGCGGCGATCTCGGGGGCGATGACGTCGGCGCGTTCGCGCGCCTGGCCCACGAGATAGAGCGGCGCATGCAGTGCGATGCCGGTTTCGACGAAGCGGCGGCGGTGGTCGGAGTCGGCCACGGCCTGCGGCGGTCCCTTGGCGTAATAGAGCGGGTTGCCGCGGTCGCAGGTGACGTCATAAAAACCGGCCGGCTCGATCTTCGCCCCGCTCGGCCGCACGAGAATGGCGCCCGTGTCGTCCTGCAGGTAAAAGTCGGCCGCCTCCCCGCCGTCCGCCACCGTGGTCCAGCCGCTTTCGTGCCTGGTGCGCGTCTGGGACCGGCCCTTGCTGTCGGTGTAGGTCTCGGTGACGGTGCGGGACCAGTGTTCGTCGACGCGGTAGCGGTAATGCACGCAGCGCTGGCTGCTGAGGAAGGCGGTGAGCGGCGCCTCGGCCTCGGCGGTGCCCTTCAGTTCCACCAGACCGATGAAGACGCCCTGGGTCTTGGCCGTGGGCAGGTCGTCGATCAGGCGGCGCTTCCGGCGCAGGCGCAGGCTGCCCCAGAGGAACAGCAGACCGAGGGCCATGCCGGCGGTGGGTGCGTACAGGATAACCTTCTGGTTCATCGTTTCCGTTGTGATCGGAAGGGACATGGCTGCCAAGCCCGCGCTGGCCGGCGCAGGGGCGGGCTTGACCGGACAGAACCGGCGGGGTTAAGGGGCAGGTTGCCCGTTTACGAACGCGGCGCCGCGGCCGGCCCGGTCCGCCGCGGCACAACCAAGGAAACAGTCATGAATGCGAATATTGGAACCGTGGATCGCGTGGTGCGAGTGGTAGTCGGTCTCGTCATCATCGGCGTGGGAATTTGCTTCCGGAGCTGGTGGGGCCTGATCGGCCTGCTGCCCCTGCTGACGGCGGTGGTGCGCTTCTGCCCGGCCTACGTGCCGTTCGGCATCAGCACCTGCAAAACCGAGGCGCAGAAGCCGCCGATACCGCCGGGCGGCCCGAAACCGGCCTGAGGTTTCCCGTCACGCCGCCGGCACGAGGCGGATGCTCTCGACCGCGATGCGCTCGACGGGCTGGCTGCGCTCGCCGCCGCTCGAGGTGCACGGCACACTGGCGATGCGGTCGAGCACGTCGAGGCCCTTCACGACCTCGCCGAAGGCGGTGTACTGCCGGTCGAGGAAGCGCGCCTCGCCGTGGCAGATGAAGAACTGGCTGCCCGCGGAGTCGGGATGCGTCGAGCGGGCCATCGAGAGGACGCCGCGCACGTGCGGTTTGGCGTTGAACTCGGCCTTGAGCTTCCAGCCGGGGCCGCCGGTGCCGGCGATGCCAGTGGCGCCTTCCTTCGTGTTGGGGCAGCCGCCCTGGATCATGAAGCCCTTCATGACGCGATGAAACGCCGTGCCATCGTAAAAGCCCTCGCTGATGAGCTTCTTGAAATTCTCGACGGTCTTGGGCGCGACGTCGGGCCAGAAGGCCACGGTCATTTCTCCGTAGGCGGTCTTGATGATGGCATGTTCGACGGGTGTGGGCGGAGTGCTCATGAAGGCGCAGCAAGACGCCAGCGAGGACGGCCGGCAAGAAAGAAGACATGGCAGGAGGCGTCAGCAGAATGTAGGTCGGACTTTATGCCCGACACGTGTCTCCCGTCGTCAATGTCGGGGATAAACCCCTACCTACAAGGTGGGCGTGCTTCTCCACCAACCCTCACAACGCATCCGCGTCGATCAACTCGCAGAAGCAATGGATGAGGAACAGGTGCGCCTCCTGGGCGGTGCGGCCGCTGGCGCCTGGAATAATGAGCTCGCAGGTCGCCAGACCCTTCGCCTTGCCGCCGCCGCGGCCAAGGAAGGCGAGGCTCTCGAGCTTGAGCCGTTTCGCCGCCTCCAGGGCGCGCAGAATGTTCGGCGAGTTGCCGCTCGAGGTGAAGACAACCACCAGGTCGCCCGGCTGGGCGAGACCCTCGATCTGGCGCGCAAAGACGTCGTCGAATTTGAAATCGTTGCCGATGCAGGACAGCAGCGTGCCGTCGGCGGTCAGCGCGACGGCGGGGAGGGGGCGGCGGGTCTTGAAATAGCGGCCGACGAGCTCAGTGGCGAAGTGCTGCGCCTCGGCCGCGCTGCCGCCGTTGCCGCAGAGGAGCAGCTTGTGGCCGGCCTTCAGCGTGCGGAGGATCGTGTCACCGGCGCGGTCGATCTGCGGGCGGATGGTCGGCATCGCCTCGAACGTGCGCACGGTCTCCTGCAGACAGGCGTCGAAATTCATGGCTTGGATTAGACAGAAGATCGCGGAGAGCGCGAAGAAATTCTTGCCGGGGAATCTCCTTTGCGAACCTGGCGGCGGCTGGTGCTTTTTGCGCCTGATATGGCCATTCCGTCCGATGTTTTGGTTGGCGGCTGCCTGCCAAGTGTTTTTGTGGCCATTCCATCTTGGGAGTTTAAAAGTGAAGCCATGTCCAACCCTGTCCGCGCGTGAGAGCCCTGTCCGACTACAGCCTTGACGGGCTTCAGCAGCAGATCGTCGCGTGGGGTTTCAAGGCTTCGCATGCGAAGCCGCTGCTACGGAATTACTATTCCCATGCGGGTGCGGTCGACTGGCCGGAGTTGAAGACACCGCGCGGATTGCGGGACCGCATGCAGGCGGAATGCGGCATGATGGCATCCACGCTGGTAGCGCGGCAGGTCGCCGGGGACGGGACGGTCAAGCTGCTTCTGAAACTCGCCGACGGGCGGACCGTCGAATCGGTGGTTATGCCGGCTTATCAGGAAGACCGGGCGGCCGGGTGCCTCTCCTCGCAGGTGGGGTGCGCGTTGGCGTGCGATTTCTGCGCGACGGCCCAGAGCGGATTCGCGCGCAACCTGTCCGCTGGCGAGATGGTGGAGCAGTTTCTGCATCTGCGCGGTGAGGCGAAGGCGATCGGCCGGCGGCTGCAGACCGTCGTGTTCATGGGCATGGGCGAACCGATGTTGAATCTGGAGAACGTGCTCGAGGCGGTCCGGCGCATGGCCGGCGGGGACATGGGCGCGCTGGGCTGGCGGCAGGTCACGGTGTCGACGGTCGGGATTGTGCCGGGCATCGACGCGATGGCCGCCGCCGACTTGAACATCAACCTGGCCGTGTCCCTGCATGCCCCGGACGACGCCACGCGCGCGAAGCTGGTGCCGTCGGGCCGGCGGTTCGGCGTGGAGGAGATCATGGCGGCGGCCGTTCGCTTTCAGGCGAAGAACAACGGCCGGCCGGTATCGATCCAGTATTGTCTGCTCAAGGGCGTGAACGACTCGCCGGAGCAGGCGCGGCAGCTTGCCGCACTGCTGGCCGGCCGGCGCATGCACGTCAACCTGCTCCATTACAACCCGACCGGCGCGAGCCTGACCGGGCGGACCTATGAGCCGTCTCCACCGGAGGCGGCGGAGACCTTCATGCACGAACTGCGGGTGCGGCGGGTGGTGGCGCATTTCCGCCGCCCTCGCGGGCGGGACATCGACGCGGCCTGCGGCCAGCTCCGTCGTCGCGTCGCCGCCGGTTCCGATCCCAGTCGGTAGCGGCGAGGGATTGCGTTGCCGGGCGCTGGGTCCAGCTTGTGTGCCGAGGCTGGCAGCGCGTCCCCTCCGTCCACCCATCTGGATGCTTCACTTCGTTCAGCATGAATGATTGATAATCCATCCGTGTTATCCGGGGTAAAAAATAAAAACGTAATTCGGGTTGAATGAATCTTGAACCCTGGCAATGGGCGCTCGCCGTCCTCGGGGCCTTCATCGCCGGCGTGTCGAAGACCGGCATTGCGGGCCTCGGCATCCTGTGCGTCGCCATTTTTGCCAATATCCTGCCCGCGAAGCAGGCCACGGGGCTGGTCCTGCCGCTCCTGATCATTGGGGACATGTTCGCCGCGGCCAGCTACCGCCGGCACACGGTGTGGCGCCACCTCGGGCGGCTGTTTCCGTGGACCATCCTCGGCGTGATCCTCGGCACGCTCGCGCTCGGACGGCTCGATGATGCGGCGGTGCGCCGCCTGATCGGCGGCATCATCGTGGCGATGTTTACACTGCATGTCTGGCGAAAGTGGTCGGCGCGCCGTGGCCGGGGCGACGAAGCCTTGGTGGCGCAGGCGCCGGCATGGTTTGCCCCGGCGGCCGGGGTGCTGGCGGGATTCACGACGCAGGTGGCCAACGCCGCCGGCCCCGTCATGATCCTCTACCTGCTGGCGATGCGCCTGCCGAAGATGGAGTTCCTTGGCACGGGCGCGGTGTTCTTCCTCGGCCTCAATCTCTTCAAGGTGCCCTTCATGGCCGGCCTCGGCATGATCACCCCGGCGAGTTTTCTCACCAACCTGATGCTCGCGCCGGCGGTAGTGGCGGGGGCGCTGGCCGGGCGCTGGGCCGTTCATCGGATCAACCAGCAGTGGTTTGAAAACATCGCGCTCGGGCTGACCTTCGCCGCCGGGTTGAAGCTGCTGTTCTAACCGGAGATTGTTTTTACCACGGATTGGCTGATGGCGCTCCGCTCGGTACGCAGATGAGCACGGATATGCGGGCAGTCAGATGCAGGGTCAAATTCCACAGGAGGCAACGGAGGAAACGAAGAATACTGCAAGGCCGAACTCGCAGGAATCTGGACCGGCCCTGATTCCAGGGCCTTATGGCCTTGGCTGCATTCGGGGGAATCTTTCTTCATCCGGGCCCATCCGTGTGATCCGTGGTCAAACCTGACGGAGGATAATCATTTCATTTCCGGGCGTTCTGTATATTCCGTGGTTCCAGCGATGCCACGAATGTCCGTCAGGCAACTCTGGAAGGCGAAGCTGGAAGGGAAGCTTGCGGCCAAAGACTGGCCGGAGGCACCCGATCTGCGCCGGCCCGCCTTCACCGGCCAGGTGCTCGGCATCGATCCCAGTCTCCGCGGCACGGGTCTGGTGCTGATCGAGTTCCGGTCCGGGCAGCCGGCGGTGCTGCTGCGCACCCGCACGGTACGCGTGCCGGCGCGGCGCCCCATGGCAGAGGCGCTGGCGGAGATCCACCGCGCGGTGGCGGCCTTTCTCGACGACTTCGATGTGCGGCACGTGGCGCTCGAACAAACGATTTACGTCCAGAACTTCCAGACCGCGCAGATCCTCGGCGCGGCGCGCGGCGCGGCCATCGCGGCCGCGGCCCTGCGCGACCTGCCGGTGTTCGAATATCCGCCGCTGCGCGTCAAGCAGGCGGTGGTGGGGGTGGGCCGGGCGAGCAAGCAGCAGATGCAGCGCACCATCATGGCGCTGCTCGGTCACGGCGCGCCGCTGGCGCCCGACGAGGCCGACGCCGCCGGTGTGGCCGTGTGTCACGCCCTCACGTGGCGGGAGGAAGCCGGCCGCCCGCGATGAAGATCGGTCGGTGGGCACCGCCCAGGCCCGCGCGCGCCGGCTTCCGGCGGCGAAACCGGGGAGAAGATCAAACGGCGGCCGCGCCTCCGTTCGCTTCCGGGACGGGAGCCTGATTTCAACCCAGCACGGTCTTGAGAATGCGGCCGAGGTCGATGACGCGGTAGGGCTTGGTGAGATAACCGCAGAAGCCCATGTCGAGATACTGGCGTGACATCTCCTCGCTGTCGTAGCCGCTGGAAATGATCGCGCGCACATCGGGATCGAGTTCGCGCAGCTGCTTGAAGGTCGCCTCGCCGCCCATGCCGCCGATGATGTTAAGGTCCATGATGACCGCATCGTAGGGCCGGCCGATGTTGAGGTAGCGCGTGTAGAGCGCGATGGCCTCCTCGCCGTTTTTCGCGATGTCGTACTTGTACTCGAGCCCGTCGAGCATGCCGGCGGTGAGCATGCAGATCTTGTCGTCGTCGTCCATGAACAGGACGCGGCCGGTCCCGAAGCGCAGCGTGGGGGCGCGGCGGGCCTCGAGCTCGGCGGGCCGGTCGGCCTTGGGCAGGAAGATCGTGAAGGTCGTGCCGGTGCCGATAGTGGATTCGACACCGATCTGGCCGCCGTGCTTGCGCACGATGTCGAGCACGGTGGCGAGGCCGAGGCCGGTGCCGTGTTTCTTGGTGGTGAAGAAGGCGTCGAAGATCTTCTGGAGGTTCTCCGGCGGGATGCCGTTGCCGTCGTCCTGCACCTCGAACTGCACGTAGTTGCCGGCGGGCAGCGGCGGAATCTGGCCCTCGATGAGCGGGGTGTTGCCGGCGCGCAGCCACACGTGGCCCGGGCGGCCCTCGGGCATGGCCTGGACGGCGTTGACCACGAGGTTCTGGAAGACCTGCAGGATTTGCGCGCGGTCGGCGAGGATGTTGTCCACGCCGGGCACCACCTCGACCACCACCTCGGTGCTGGCGCCGGCGGTGGCGATGCGCGAGGCCTCTTTCAGCACCGTGAGGGGGGCCAGCACCGTCTGCACAGAGGTGCCGCCCTTGGCGAAGGTGAGAAGCTGCTTGGTCAATCCCTTGGCGGCCATGCACGCATTCTCGCTGTCTTCGAGCGCCGAGTAGTTGCGATTGTCCTTCGCGAGCGAGACGCCACCGAGGATGGTGGTCAGGAGATTGTTGAAGTCGTGCGCGATGCCGCCGGCGAGTACGCCGAGTGATTCGAAGCGGTTGGCCTTGACGAGTTCCTCTGGGGTCAGGGTCATCTCCAGGGGGTTGCGGAAGACAATGATCGCGCCGGCAAGCCGGCCGTCGGAGTCCCGCACCGGGCTCCCGCTGAACAAAATGGCCTGGGGCTCGGCCTCCTTGCCGAGCGCCAGGACATAATCGTTGTTGAGGGGGATGGATTCACCGAGGTCAAGGAGCCGGCCGGCGGGAAACTCGGTGCGCTGGCCGCTCACACGGTGTATCAGCGGGAAAAGCTCGAAGAGCAGCCGGCCGCGCAGGGCGTCCGGTTGCTCGCGGAGAAGCTGCGCGGCCTTGTCGTTGGCAAACGTGACGCGGCCGGCGGCGTCGGTGAGCAAGAGGCCTTCGTGCAGCTCGGCCAGCGCCCCGGCCAACAGGGCGGGGGAAATGGCCTGCCCGCCCGGCATGGGCAACTCCGCCGGCAACAGGCAATGGAAGCCGATCACGCGGAGCAGTTCGTGCCGGCGCGACATCTGGCGGAACACGCCGCCCATCACCCAAAGATAGCGGCCGTCCTTATGCCGCAGGCGGCAGAGGTCGAGGTAGGTGGATTCGCCGCGATGACGGGAGAGAAAAAACTCCTTCAGGCCGGCGGGCGCGTCGTCAGGATGCAGCACGCTCGCAAGGGTCTTGGGTCCATCGGGCAGGTCGGCGCCCGTGTAGCCGAGCAAGCGCTTCCAGGCCGGCGAGAACCAGTGGCGGCCGCTGGCGAAGTTCAGGTCGAATGCGCCGAGGTGGCCGTGCTCCGTGAGTTTCTTGAAACGCTCTTCGCTCTCGAGCGAGGTTTCCTCAAACTCCTTGCGTTCGGTGATGTCGAGATGCATGCCGGCGACGCGCTCGAGCTCCCCGTCGGAGCCGAACACCTGCAGGCCGACGCTGTGGATCCACACGTAGTGCCCCTTCTTGTGGTGGAGGCGATACTCGACCGAGAAACTGCGCGTCCCGTTGAAGTATTTGGTGGCGGCGCGGTCGGGCGCGGCGGCGGAGTCCTCCGGATGCAGGAGGTTGCGCCACGTCTCGAAGGTGGCGTCGAGTTCAGCCACGGCATAACCGAGCTGCTTCTTCCAGGCGGCTGAATAGTAAAAGATGCCGGCCTTGAAATTGAGATCAAAGACCCCGAGGGGGCTGCGCTCGGCGAGCAGCGAGAGCAAGTCCACGCCGGTGACGCCCGGCGCGTCATCGGGCGCCACAAACGCGAAACAGCCCGGGCCGGACGCGGACGCGGTTTTTTCGAGGCGCACGGATACGCCCAGGCGCGCGCCGTCCTTGGGCTGGGCGATCAGCTTGAGCGGGGCGACCGCGGCGGCGTTCAGCAGTACATCCCATTGCACTTCGAGCCAGCGGGAGTCCTTCGTCGTGACCTCGAAGGCGAAAAGGGTGGAGAAATGTTCGCCGATCAACTCCGAGTCGCCCGCCCGCCAGAGGGCGCACGCGGCGGCGTCAGCCATCAGAATTTTCCCATTTCCATCAAGCACGAAGAGAGCTTCATCCGTACCACGGGCGTTCGTACCGGTGGCTCCAGTCGATTGGGTTTGCAATGGAGTTCCCACGGAGCCAGATGCGGGCGCGACGATGGCCGGGCCACAACCGTTCCCGCAGCCTAAACCGTGACTGATCCCGGCGCCTTGTTAAGAGAAAAATGGCCTATCCCGCTCCGCCGGGACTTTCCGGCTGAGACTTTCAGTAATTTTTGACAGCTACGGCTGCGCGGCCGGCAGGTCCGGGACAAGCCACCGGCGCACGCGGGTGGCAAGGAAATCGATGTAAACCGGCTGATCGTTCAGGCAGGGGATGTGTTCGAACGACTCGCCACCGGCCCGGAGAAAGGTTTCCCGCCCGGCCACGCGGATTTCCTCGAGGGTTTCGAGGCAGTCGGCGACGAAGGCCGGGGTGATGACGAGCAGACGTTTCCGGCCCCCGGCGGCGAGGCGTTTCAGCTCGAAATCGGTGTACGGCTGGAGCCAGGGTTCGCCGGCGAGGCGCGATTGGAACGAAAGGGAGTACCGGGCGGGATCGAGACCGGCCCGGCGGGCGAGCAGCTGCGTGGTGCGCATGACCTGCGCCTTGTAGCAGGTGGCCTGCACGGGGCTGCCGGTGTTGCAGCAATCGGGCACGATGGTGCAGTGCGCCTTGGAGGAGTCGGCCTTGCGCAGGTGGCGCACGGGGATGCCGTGATAACTGAAGAGCAGGTGGTCGTGCGGTTGGGCGAGGTAGGGCCGGATGCTCGCATACAGTGTTTCGATGTAGTCGGCCTCCGCGTAAAACGGCGGCACCGTCTCGATGCGCAGACGCGGCGCGAGCCGGGCGGCCTCCGCTTGGACCTTCACCACCACCGTTTCCCAGCTCGACATCGCGTAATGCGGATATTGCGGAATGAGCAGCAGCTCCTCCACGCCGCCTGTGGCGAGCTGCGCGATGACCGTGGCGATGGAGGGGCGGCCGTAGCGCATGGCCAGGGCGACCGGCACGTCCGGCCCGAGCGCGGCGGCGAGCTTCCGCTGCACGCGGCGGCTGGTGAGAATCAGCGGCGAACCTTCGGGCGTCCAGATGCTCGCATAGGCGTGGGCCGACTTCGAGGGACGGGTGCGCAGGATGATGCCGTGGAGCAGCAGCCAGCGCAGCGGCTGCGGCACGTCGAGCACACGCTCGTCGTCGAGGAATTCCGCCAGATAGCGGCGCACGTCGGCGACCGAGGTGGAGTCGGGCGAGCCAAGGTTGACGAGGAGGACGGCGCGAGGGGACATGGGCGCTAGCTACTGGTCGGGAGATTCCCACCGGATGTCAAACGCAGGCGGCCGAAGCGGCCCGGCCGGCCAGGGATGGCGGACCTGGATGGCTGATCTTCGGGGCGGCCGGATTTTGACGTTGCCGGTGGCGGAGCGCAACCGCATCAAGGGGAGGTTTGCCCTGCGACCCGGCGCCCGTCCGCGCCTTCCACCCAAGATCATCTTTTGCCATGAGTTCAAACCGCCGACCTGTGCTCCTTGTCGTCCGCGACGGCTGGGGCAAGAACCCGAACCCCGCCCACGACAAGTTCAATGCCGTGCACCTCGCCCGCAAGCCCTGCGACGACTGGTTGCAGGCGAACTATCCGGTCACGCTGGTGAAGGCCTGCGGCCTCGATGTCGGCGTGCCCGACGGCGTGATGGGCAACAGCGAGGTCGGCCACCAGAACATCGGTGCCGGCCGCATCGTCGACCAGGAGATCGTGCGCATCACCAAGGCGATCACCGACGGCGAGATCGCCGCCAACGCCGTGTGGCGCGCCGCGCTCGACCGCGTGAAGCAAAAAGGCACGAAGCTGCATTTCATGGGCCTCGCCTCCGACGCCGGCGTGCACAGCCTGCTCGACCACCTCTACGGCCTGCTCCGGCTCGCGAAGGCGGCGGGCGTGACGAAGAACATTTTTATCCACGCCTTCATGGACGGGCGGGACACGCCGCCGACGAGCGGCCTGGGTTTCATCAAGCAGCTCGAGGCGAAGCTGGCCGAGCTCGGCGTGGGCCGCGTCGCCAGCGTGTGTGGCCGTTTCTACAGCATGGACCGCGACAACCGCTGGGAACGGGTGAGCCGCGCCTACGCCATGCTCACGGGCGTGAAGGCCGACGCCACCGCCGCCAGCGCCACCGCCGCCCTGCAGCAGTATTACGACAAGCCGACCAACGACTCGCAGAAGGGCGACGAGTTTGTGGTGCCGACCTGGGTGGCCGGTGCCGACGGCAGGCCGGTCGCGACCATCGGTGACGGCGACAGCGTGGTGTTCTTCAACTTCCGCGGCGACCGTCCGCGCGAGCTCTGCCGCGCGTTCTGCGAGGCGGGGTTCAAGGAGTTCGACCGCGGCCGGAAGCTCGACCTCTATTTCGCCGGCCTGACCGAGTACAAGAAGGGCCTGCCCGTCGAGACCATCCTCATGAAGCCGCCGAAGATAAATAACATCCTCGGCGATTACGTGGCGGCGCGCGGGCTCAAGCAGTTCCGCTGCGCCGAGACCGAGAAGTACCCGCACGTGACGTTTTTCTTCAACGACTACCGCGAGGAGCCGTTTCCCGGCGAGGACCGGGCGATGGTGGCCAGCCCGAAGGTGGGCACCTACGACCTCGCGCCCGACATGTCGTCGATGGGCGTGACCGTGGCGGCGCGCGACGCCATCCTTTCCGGCAAGTACGACCTGCTCGTCGTCAACTATGCCAATCCCGACATGGTCGGCCACACCGGTTCGCTGCCCGCGGCCATCCGCGCGGTCGAGGCGACCGACCTCGGCACGGGCGTGCTGCTCGAGGCGGTGCTCAAGATGGGCGGCGCGGCGGTGGTCTGCGCTGACCACGGCAACTGCGAGCAGATGTGGGACCCGGTCCACAACGCCCCGCACACGTCGCACACGCTCAATCTCGTCGAGGTGTTCGTGGTGGGCGAGGGGTATGCCGCCGGCAAGACGAAGCTCCGCCAAGGCAGCCGCCTCGCCGACCTCGCGCCGACGCTGCTCGAACTCATGGGCCTGCCCAAACCGGGCGAGATGACCGGCGAAAGCCTGATCGCCGGGTAAAGTCCGCGGTTGCTCGTCGCGGGCTTTGGGTACGAAACCCGCGCCGTCCGGCGGTGGCGGATCCGACTCGACGCCACCGGCCAGGCTCTGTTTCCTGACGGCCACGCATTGGCGGATTCCCACGCATGGTCTGGACCCAGAACTACGATCCCCTGCACAATCCGACGTTGTCCACGCTGCTGGCGGCGGCGCCGCTCGTCGTGCTGCTGGGATCGATCGCAATTCTACGGATCCGCGTTCACTTCGCGGCCCTGTGCGGCCTGGTGGTGGCGCTGGCCATCGCGTCCGGCGTGTTTCGGATGCCGGTGGTGGCGGCAGCGAGCGCGACGGTCTACGGTGCGGCGTTCGGCTTGTTCCCGATCGGATGGATCATCCTCAACGTTATTTTTCTTTATCAGCTGACGGTGCAGCGCGGGTTGTTCGCGGTGTTGCGCGACAACCTCGCCACGGTGGCGCCGGATCCGCGCATTCAACTCATTCTGATTGCGTTTTCATTCGGGGCGTTTTTGGAGGGCATGGCCGGCTTCGGTGCGCCGGTCGCCATTTGCGGCGCGATCCTGATTCAGCTTGGCTTCAAGCCGCTGCATGCGTCCGGTCTGGCATTGATCGCGAACACCGCACCGGTGGCGTTTGGGTCCGTGGGTATTCCCATCACCACGCTCGAGCAGGTCACCGGCTTGGATGCGCGGCTAATCTCCGCCATGGTTGGTCGGCAGTTGCCGTTCTTTTCGCTGCTGATTCCATTCTGGGTGGTCGCGGCGTTCGCCGGCTGGCGCGGGCTGCGGGGCATTTGGCCCGCGGCGCTCACCGCGGGAGCGGCGTTCGCGATACCGCAGTTTCTGGTCTCGAATCTGCATGGTCCCTGGCTGGTGGACATCGTCTCGGGTGCGTGCTCCATGGCTGCCACGATCGGTTTGCTGCGCTTCTGGCAGCCGAAAACCCGCTGGCCCTTGGAGGCCGATGGTTCGTCGGTGGGGTCGCCCCCGGGAGACGTCGCGGTGGAGGCCGTCCGGCGCGCCCGTCATGGACAGGGCGAGGTGCTGCGGGCGTGGCTACCGTGGGCTCTGCTGACGATTTTCCTTCTCGGCTGGGGCACGCCCGGGTTCAGGGTTGCCCTCGATCGAATCGCGACGGTGCAAATCTTTGTGCCGCATCTGCACAACGTCGTGCAGCGCGTGCCGCCGGTGGCGCCGCTCCAGGCCAGGCCCGAAGCCGCCGTGTTCAACTTGAACCTCTGTTCGGCCACCGGCACCGGCATCCTGGCCGCGGCCCTTCTGGCGGGCTTCGCGATGGGGGTGGGACCGCGCCAGATGCTCCGCACCTACGGGCAGACGATCTGGCGCGTGCGCTACTCGTTGCTGACCATCGCGGGCATGCTGGCGATCGGCAACGTGACCAAATACTCCGGTATTGACGCGACGCTGGGGCTCGCGATGGCCCGGACCGGCGGAATGTATCCGTTTTTCGGCACACTGCTTGGCTGGCTCGGGGTGGCGCTGACCGGTTCCGACACGGCGTCCAACGTCCTGTTCGGCAGCCTGCAGAAGATCACGGCGGAGCAGACCGGCTTCAGCCCCGTGCTCATGGTGGCGGCCAACAGCTCGGGCGGCGTGATGGGCAAGATGGTCGACGCGCAAAGCATCGTGGTGGCCAGCACCGCGACCAACTGGTTCGGTCACGAGGGCAGCATCCTGCGCTTTGTGTTTTTGCACAGCGTGGCGCTGGCCGTGTTGATGGGGGTGTTGGTCTACCTCCAGGCCGTGGTGTGGCCCTTCACCAGTATGATTGTGCGCTGAGGCGCGGCATGCGCGGCTCCCCGCCGCCCAATTTCAGGTTTGCGCTTCGGTGGCGGCCCACGCTTAGTTGGCCGACTTTCGTCCCTCGCACCTCATGAAGCGCACGCACCACTGTGCCCAGCTGACCACGGCCGACCTCGGCAAGACGGCGTCGCTTGCCGGCTGGGTGGATTCCATCCGCGACCACGGCGGGATCATTTTTGTCGACCTGCGGGACCGCCAAGGCATCACGCAGGTGAAGTTCGACCCGCAGGACGATGCTGACGTGGGCGCGCGTGCCGCCCAGTTGAAGCCGGAGTCGGTGATCGGTGTCACCGGCAGGGTGGTCCGGCGCCCCGAGGGCACGGTGAACCCGAACCTGCCCACCGGCGAGGTCGAGGTCGATGCGACGACGCTGGAGATTCACAACCTATCCGAGACATCGCCGTTCCCGCTCGATGACGAGGGCGGCGACCGGGTCAACGAGGACCTGCGCCTGACCTACCGGTACCTCGACCTGCGCCGGCCGAAAATGCGCCGGAACCTGGAGGTGCGCCACCGCACCACCAAGGCCGTGCGCGACTACTTCGACGCCCTGGGTTTCATCGACGTCGAGACGCCCATTCTGTTCAAGAGCACGCCGGAGGGCGCGCGCGAGTACCTCGTGCCGTCGCGCATCCACCCGGGCGAGTTCTACGCGCTCTCGCAGTCGCCGCAGCAGTTCAAGCAGATCCTCATGGTCGCGGGCGTGGAGCGCTATTACCAGATGGCCCGCTGCTTCCGCGACGAGGACCTGCGCGCCGACCGCCAGATGGAGTTCACGCAGATCGACGTCGAGGTGTCGTTCATCGACCGCGAGGGCATCTACACGCTCTTCGAGGGCATGCTGAAAAAGATCTGGAAGGACATTCTCGACGTGGACCTGCCGGTGCCGTTTCCGCGGCTGGCCTTCCAAGAGGCGATGAACCGCTTCGGCGTGGACAAACCCGACACGCGGTTCGGACTCGAGCTGGTTGATTTCACGGAGATGTTCAAGAAATCCGCCTTCAAGGTCTTCGCCTCGGCCGCGGCGGGCGGCGGGGCGGTGAAGGCGCTCAACGCCCGGGGCCTCGCCGACCTCACCCAGAGCGAGCTCACCAGCCTGGAGGAAGCCGCCCGGTCGCTCGGGGCGAAGGGCCTCGCCTTCATCAAGGTCGAGGGCGGCGAGTGGAAATCCCCCATCGTGAAGTTTTTCAGCGACGCCGAGAAGGCGGCGCTCACGCAGCGGCTCGGCATCGCGGACGGCGACATCATCTTTTTCGCGGCGGCGCCGTGGGAGAAGGCGTGCGCCATCCTCGGCCGCATCCGCCTGGAGTGCGCGGCGCTGCTGCAGAAGCGCGGCAAGCTGGCGATCCCCGCCAACCAGTGGAATTTCCTCTGGGTCGTCGATTTTCCGCTGATGACCTTCGACGAGGAGACCAAACGCTTTGTGGCCACGCACCATCCGTTCACGGCGCCCGTGCCGGAGGACATTCCGCTGCTCGACGCCGAACCGCAGAAGGTTCGCGGCCAGCACTATGACGTCGTGCTCAACGGCATGGAGATCGGTGGCGGCTCGATCCGCATCCACCAGCCGGCGCTGCAAGAGAAGGTCTTCAAGGACGTGCTCAAGATTCCGGCGGACGTGGTCGAGAGCCGTTTCGGCTACCTGCTGCGCGCGTTCAAGTACGGCGCGCCGCCGCACGGCGGCATTGCGTTCGGCTTCGACCGCCTGGTCGCGCTGCTGCGCGGCACGACGAGCATTCGCGACGTCATCGCCTTCCCCAAGACGCAAAAGGCGCAGGATTTGATGACGCAGAGCCCGGCGCCGGTGACCGCGAAGCAGCTCCGCGACCTGCACATTCAGACGGTACAGCCGGCGTAGGCCTGGCCGCATCTTGGGCCGCGGCTTCTCTGGGCGGCCAATTCTGGCATAAATTCTTTTCATCGGCCGGGGAATCCAGGCGGGTTTTCCGAGCGAAATCCGGGGTGGGTTTCCCGGAGGGTTAAGCGGGGAAGCGGGAACCCTTGGCATGCTGGCTGCTAGAAACCGCGCTCATCGCAGCTCCTGCTGCACCTGAACAGCTCTCCACTGGGCAGGCGCGGCGACGATGCGTTTCGAATCCACCAAGGCGGATCCCGGGGAACCGTCTGTTCAATCCATAACCACATCACCGCATCATGCGGATGCGGGCAACACCACTATGATAAACCGATATTCAGGCTCAAGATGGCTGGGCGCGGCCCTGCTGGGATTTGCGCTCTGCAGTGGTCTGGCCACGTCAAAGGCACTGGCCGATGACCCGAAACCAGACCCAGCCGGCACCGCCACCGGCTCCGCCATCGACGTCCAGGATGCGGGCGGCAATCACTTCGTTGTCAGCGCGCCGGCCGACCTGAGCGATGACGACAAAAAGGATCCCGCCAAGGGGAAGACCTATGCGGAGGCCAAAAAAGCCTACGACGACTATGTGGCCCAATCGAAGATCGAGCCCCTCGCCGTCAAGCTGGCCGACGGCGTGGGCCACAATCGCGTGGCGATCAACTTCATGTGGACGCTGATCACCGGCTTCCTCGTCATGTTCATGCAGGCCGGCTTTGCCCTGGTGGAAACCGGCCTGTGCCGCGCCAAGAACTCGAGCCACACCATGTCCATGAACTTCATGATCTATCCCATGGGCATGCTGGGTTTCTACCTTGTCGGGTTTGCGTTCATGTTTGGCGGCGTAGGTGCCATCGGTACCATGGGCGGATACACCGGCTTGAACAACGAACTAGGCTTCCACATCGGCGACAAGTTCATCGGCTTGCTGGGGTGGAAGGGATTCATGCTCCAAGGCGCCGGCTATGATACCGCGGCTTTCGCGCTCTTCCTGTTCCAGATGGTGTTCATGGACACGACCGCGACGATACCGACCGGCGCCGCCGCCGAACGGTGGAAGTTCTCCGCGTTCATGATCTACGGCGTGTGCATCGGCATCATCATGTATCCGATCTTCGGCAACTGGGTCTGGGGCGGCGGCTGGCTTTCCCAGCTTGGCACCAACTTCGGCCTCGGCCACGGCCATGTGGACTTCGCCGGCTCCTCGGTGGTGCACATGCAGGGCGGCGTGATCGGGTTCATCTTCGCGTGGCTGATCGGCCCGCGCTTCGGCAAATACAACAAGAACGGCAGCATCAATCCGATGCCGGCCCACAACATTCCCTTTGTCATGCTCGGCACCTTCATCCTCGCGTTCGGCTGGTTCGGCTTCAATCCGGGTTCGACCCTCGCCGGCACCGACCTGCGCATCGCCGTGGTGGCCGTGAACACGATGCTGGCGGGCTCGACCAGCGCGGTGGCGGCCACCCTGTGGATGTGGTGGTTCCGCACCAAGAAGCCCGATCCCACCATGATGTGCAACGGCATGCTCGCCGGGCTCGTGGCCATCACGGCNNGGCATTCTGGTGGTGGAATCAGTGTTCTTCTTCGACAAACGGAAGATCGACGATCCGGTGGGCGCGATCTCCGTGCACGGTGTCAACGGCGCCTGGGGCTGCCTTTCAATCGGTCTGCTCGCCGACGGCACTTACGGCGACGGCTGGAACGGCGTCAGCGGCACGGTCCGCGGCCTGTTCTACGGCGGCGGACTGAGCCAGTTCTGGGCCGAACTCATTGGCGTGACCACCTGCTTCGTCACGCTCTCCCTCCTCTCCATTCTCGTATTCTACATCGCCGAGATGCTCGTGGGCAACCGCGTCAGTGATGAAATCCAGATCGAGGGGCTTGATATTCCCGAGATGGGCATTCCCGGCTACGGTGGCATGGTGATGGACAAGCAATCCGAGACACCCATGCCCAGGGGCTGATTCAACCAATCGTCGGGCTGCGCGGGGAGGTTCTCCTCGCGCGGCCGGGCGGAACCAATGCACACCCGATAAAAACTTGATGCCCATGGAAACTCACCTGATTGACATTCTCCGGTCGCTGCTGGGACTGATTCTGGGCGGAACCATCGGTCTCGGGTTCGGCCTGATCCAGGCCGCAGCCCACCGCCGGCATGAGAGGCTTCATGAAGGCGGCGGCTTGCAGAGCGGCTGGGCGGTCATGCCGGGCTCGATGCGGCGCGTGGCCTACCTGCTGATTGTGCTGGCGCTCGTGCAGATCATCAGTCCCGCACTGTTTGCGGGCGGCAGCCAGTGGTGGGTTTCGGCGGGCGTCGCCGGGGGCTACGGCGGACTGCTGTTCTGGCAACTGCGCCAGCGCAGGGTGTCCACCGTGCCCGCCTCGGCGCCACGTCATTGAACCAACCTGTGTTATCGCAATATTGACAACCTCCATCCTTCCAACCTTCTAACTGTTAACTCTTCCCATCAATGAAGCTCATCATCGCCATCATCAAGCCCTTCAAGCTCGAGGAAGTTAAGGACGCCCTTTCCGGAATCGGCATCGAGGGCATGACGGTCACCGAGGTCAAGGGCTTCGGCCGTCAGAAAGGCCACACCGAGATCTACCGCGGCAGCGAATACACCGTCGATTTTCTCCCCAAGGTGAAAATCGAGATCGCCTTGGGGGACGAACTCGTGGCCAAGACGGTCGAGACCATCATCAAGGCCGCCAAGACGGGCAAGATCGGCGACGGCAAGGTTTTCGTCGTGCCGCTCGATGAAGTGGTGCGCATCCGCACTGACGAGCGCGGCGAGTCCGCCATCTGAACGGCGGAAGTTCAACCGCTCCCCCGGCTGCTCCTTTTTAGCCATGGGGCCAAGGCCGACCCGGCTGGGCCGGCCTTTTTCATTGCGGACGGGCGATGCTTCCCCTCGGCGCTCCGCCGACGGCTGGATAGAATTGCCCATCTCATCAATCAAAACGGTTCATGGCATCGATTCTGCTCATGTTGGGATATTTTCTATCATGAAGCTGCCCATGTTCAACCCCATGCGCGCCGCGTTCGCGTTTCTGGCCGTCGCGCTCATCTCTCTGCCGGTGCTGGCCGACGAGGCCGCGCCCACGATTGACCAGCGCGTCGCTGCGCTCGAGGCGTACGTCAACAACTCGGATCCAGGGAAAAGCCTGACCGGCGTCCCGGGTCCCGGCCACAACGCCTGGATGATGACTTCATCCGCTCTGGTGCTCTTCATGACATTGCCCGGCCTCGCGCTTTTCTACGGTGGCCTAGTCCGCCGCAAGAACGTCCTCTCGGTGCTGGCGCAATGCCTCGGCATCGCCGGGCTTGTCACGATTATCTGGTGGGCGTTCGGCTACAGCTTTGTTTTCGGGAAGAGTTTCAGCACGGGTTTTCTGGGTCGCTTTCTCGGCGGCACCGAGTTCGCCCTGCTCAGGGGCGTGACCTCCGCGCCCAACACCGATTACGCCTACTGGGTTTCGCATAACGTCTTCGCGATGTACCAGCTGATGTTCGCGATCATCACGCCCGCCCTGATCGTCGGCGCCGTCGCCGAACGCATGAAGTTCTCGGCCATCCTGGTCTTCATGACACTGTGGATGCTGGTGGTTTATTTCCCGCTCGCCCACATGGTGTGGGGCGCCACGGGTCTGATGAACGGCGTGTGGAACGCCGGCGCGGCGATCAAGGCCATCGATTTTGCCGGCGGCACGGTGGTGCACATGTCCTCCGGCTGGTCGGCGCTCATCCTCTGCCTCGTCATCGGTCCCCGCCTCGGTTTCGGCCGGGAGAAGATGGCCCCGCACAGCATGGTGCTGTGCATGGTCGGCACCGGCATGCTCTGGGTCGGCTGGTACGGCTTCAACGCCGGCAGCGCGGTCGCGGCCGACGGCATCGCCGCCAACGCCTTCACCACCACCACGATCGCCACCGCGGTGGCCTCCTTTACGTGGGGCATGATCGAGCGGATCTTCCGCGGTCACGCCTCCATCCTCGGCTTCTGCTCGGGAGCCGTCGCCGGGCTCGTCGTGATCACGCCCGCCACCGGCTTTGTCACCACCACGGGCGCCGTCATCATCGGCGTGCTGGCCGCCACCGCGTCCTACTTTTTCGTGACGATCGTGAAGGCCCGGTTCGGCTATGACGACGCCCTCGACACCTTCGGCGTCCACGCCGTCGGCGGCACGCTGGGCGCGTTTCTAACCGGTCTGCTCGCCACCGGCGAGGTCAACGGCAACCTGACCAGTGGCGCCGCGCTGAAAAACGGCCTCGCCCGGCTGGTGACCGAGGGCGGCCTCTGGCATGAACAGCTCAAGGCCATCGGCATCACCCTCCTCCTGTCGGTGGTTGCGACCTTCATCATCGCATCCATCGTGAAGGTTGTCATCGGCCTGCGGCCCGCGCCCGAGGTCGAGCGCCAGGGCCTCGACCTCATGGAACATGGCGAGGAAGGCTACATCGAATAATCCTCCGTTCCCTCAACCCGTACGCTCATGAAATTCATTATTGCCATCATCAAGCCCTTCAAACTGGAGGAGGTGAAGGAGGCCCTCTCGCAGCTCGGCATCCAGGGCATGACGGTCACCGAGGTCAAAGGCTTCGGCCGCCAGAAGGGACACACCGAGATTTACCGCGGCAGCGAATACACCGTGGACTTCCTGCCCAAGGTGAAGATTGAAGTCGTCGTCGCCGACGATCTCGTCGGCAGGGTCGTCGAGGGCATCGTCAAGGCCGCCAAGACGGGCAAGATCGGCGACGGCAAGGTGTTCGTCCTGCCCATTGAGGACGCCGTGCGCATCCGCACCGACGAGCGCGGCGAAGCCGCGCTCTGAACGACCCCCTTTTTTCCGCGGTTGCGAGAAGCAATGGCCGGTCCCGTTTCGGGGCCGGCCTTTTGCCTTGGACGGAGGTCCGGGAAATTGCGGTGGCCGGCGTGGGACTTGTTTAGCCGGGTTCGGTGAGGCCGGGCGTCCGCCGAATTACAAAACTGTAAGGTCGCCGCAAGGCGCCGGTCAGACGGACCGGTTATCGTGGGGGCGGTTCGCAAACAACTCCAACCCTCTGAAACGAAAAACCAAACTATGAATGCACATCAATTTTATCCCCGGCGGCGCTGGCTGGTGCTGGCCATTATGGCCATGCTGGCCGGCGGCACGACGTGGGTCGTCGCGGAATCCAAGCGCGACGAGAAACCGTCGGTGAACATCAAGGTCGACGCCGCGCCGCTGCCCCGCACGGAGGATACGGCGGTGTCGTTCAACCCCATCGTCAAGCGCGTGACGCCCAGCGTGGTGAAGGTGGTCACCCGCGAGCGCGCGAAGGAGATGGAGGTCAACGGCGCTTCCCCCTTTGACGATCCGGAGTTCCGGCAGTTTTTCGGCCCGTTTTTCAACGGACCGGGCGGCGGGCGGCGCGTGATCCGGCAGCCGCCGCAGATCGGCCTCGGCTCGGGCATCATCGTGAGCGCCGACGGCTACATCCTCACCAACAACCATGTGGTGGACGGTGCGGACAAGGTAAAGGTCACGCTGGGGGATGGCCGGGAGATGACCGCCAAGGTGATCGGCACCGACAAGAAGAGTGACATCGCCGTCATCAAGGTCGATGCCCACGACCTGCCGGCCGTCACCTTTGCCGACAGCGACGACGTGCTGGTCGGTGACCGGGTGCTGGCGATCGGCAATCCCTTTGGCATCGGCCAGACCGTCACCAGCGGTATCGTCAGCGCCACGGGGCGGTCGGGCGACCTCGGGCTCGACTACGAGGACTTCATCCAGACCGATGCGGCCATCAATCCTGGCAACTCGGGCGGCGCGCTTGTCGACATGCAGGGCCGCCTGATCGGGCTCAACACCGCGATCCTCAGCCGCAGCGGCGGCTTCCAAGGCATCGGTTTCGCCATCCCCTCCAACCTCGCGCGCCATATCATGGACAGCCTGGTGACCAGCGGGAAGGTCGTGCGCGGTTTCCTCGGCGTGACGATTCAGGATGTCACCCCGGATCTCGCGGAGCAATTTCACCTGAAGGCAACGAAGGGGGTCATCATCAGCGACGTCACGCCGGACAGCCCGGCGGCCAAGGCCGGTCTGAAGAGCGGCGACGTTGTGCTCGATTACAACGGCAAGCCGGCACCAGACAGCCGGCGGCTCAAGTTTGCGGTGGCCGCGACGGAGCCCGGGCACGAGGTGAAGCTGCGGCTGCTGCGCAGCGACAAGGAGGAGACCGTCACCGTGCAGGTCGGCGAGCTGCCGGGCGAAAAACAGCTCACCAGCGCCGGCGGCAACAAAGACAACGGGGTGCTCGACGGCGTGGAGGTGGGCGATCTCGATGCCGCCGCCCGCAACGAATTCGAAGTGCCCGCCCGGGTGCACGGCGCGCTCGTGACCAACGTCGATCCCTCGTCGGCCGCCGCCGAGGCCGGCCTGGCGCCGGGCGACGTGATCCAGGAGATCAATCATCAGCCAGTCCGCTCGGCGGACGATGCGGTGCGGCTCACCGAGCACTCGGAAACCCACAAGACGCTGCTCAAGCTCTGGAGCCATGGCGGCACCCATTTTCTCGTGGTGGACGAAACTGACAGCAAGCCATCCTCTTGATCGGGAAATTTGATCGGTTGTGCAACCCGCGCGCCCTTCGGGGCGCGCGGGTTTCCTTTCAGCCGGACCGGTTGCATTGCAGCATAGACGCCGGGCCGGCGATCCCCTAGGCAATGGATGTGCGCATTCTCGTGGTAGAAGACGACCCCAAGATCGCCTCCTTCGTGGCCGGCGGCCTGCGCCAGCACGGCTTTGCGGTCGACCCGGCCTGCGACGGCGACGAGGCGCTCGCGCTGACCGCCACCACCACCTATGACGCGGCCGTCGTCGACGTGATGCTGCCGCGCCTCGACGGCCTCAGCCTGGTGCGGCGGCTCCGCGCCGGGCGCAATGCGCTGCCGGTGCTGTTCCTGAGTGCGCGCAGCAGCGTGGACGACCGCATCAGCGGCCTGCAGGCGGGCGGGGACGACTATCTCACGAAGCCCTTCGCTTTTTCCGAACTGCTCGCGCGGCTGCAGGCCCTCATCCGTCGCGCCACGCGCGCGCCGGAGGCGACGCGTCTGGCATCCGGCGACATCGGGCTCGACCTGGCCACGCGCGCGGTCCGGGTCGGCGACCGGCCGGTCGAGTTGCAACCGAAGGAATTTACACTGCTGGCGTTCCTGCTGCGGCACGCCGGGCGGCCCGTGACCAAGACGATGATTCTGGAGCACGTGTGGGACTACAGTTTCGATCCGCAGACCAACGTGGTCGACGTACTGGTGCACCGCCTGCGGGCCAAGGTGGATCCGGAGCACCGCCGGATCGAGACCGTCCGGGGGGTTGGCTATGTCCTCAAATCGTGAAAGGGGCCGGCTGGGCCGGTCGCTGGCGCTGCGGCTCGGCCTGTGGCACGCCGGACTGTTCGGGATTGGCGCCGCCGTCGTCTTTGCCGCGGTTTATTTCCTGCTGGCCCGCGCGCTCGACGCCCGCGAACGCGAGGCGCTGGAGGTGCGGGCGGCCGAATACGCCGACGCCTTCGAGGCCGGCGGCGTGACGGCCGTGCGGGCGCTGCTCGAACGCGAGCGGGAGCAGCCGCACGTGCGGTCGCTGCTCGTGCGGATCGTCGGACCGGGCGGGGACGTGACTTTTGCCAAAGTGCCCGACAACTGGATCGACGAGGACACGCAGGTCCTCGTGCCGGACGGCTGGGGCGCGCCGCAGGCGCGACGCGTGCAGACCGTGCGCGTGCCGCGCGACGAGCAGCGCGATCTGGCGGTCGTGTCGCGCGGACTGCCCGGCGGCGCCCTGCTGCAGGTGGCGCGCAGCACCGACAACCGCACCGTGCTGCTGGCGCCGCTGCGCCGCACGATGTGGCTCGCCGGCACCGCCGCGGTGCTGCTGTCGGCGGGCGGCGGGGCCTGGCTGGCCTGGCGCGCGACCAAGCCGGTGCGCGCGGTGGCAGCCACGGCCCGGCGCATCGTCGCCACCGGCGACCTCTCCGCCCGCGTGGAAGGCGTTCAGCGCGACGACGAGGTGGGTGAACTCGTACGGCAGTTCAACACCCTGCTGGAACGGAACGGCAATCTGCTCCGCGCCATGCGCGAGGCGCTCGACAACGTGGCGCACGACCTGCGCACGCCGCTGACCCGCCTTCGGGCCGGCGCCGAAGCGGCGCTGCAGCAGACGAATGATCCGGCCGCGACGCGCGAGGCGCTGGCCGACTGCATCGAGGAAACCGACCGCATTCAGCGCCTGCTTGAAACCCTGCTCGACATCTCGGCCGCGGAAAACGGCGTGCTGAAACTGGAGCGGGAACCGGTCGGTATGAGCGGCCTGTTACAGGGTGTGGCCGAGCTCTACGCACTGGTCGCGGAGGAGAAGGCGATCGCCCTCCAGGTCGCCCCGGCGACCGGCCTGAGTGCATGGGCTGATTCCACCCGCCTGCGACAGGTCATGGCCAACCTGGTCGACAACGCGGTGAAATACACCCCGGCGGGCGGATCCGTCTGGCTCGGAGCGGAAGCTCGCGGCAGCCGTGTGGCCATCACCGTGCGCGACACCGGACCGGGCATTCCTCCGGGAGAACAGGAAAAAATCTGGCAGCGGCTCTACCGCGGCGACCACAGCCGCTCGCAACGCGGGCTCGGACTCGGACTCAGCGTCGTGAAGGCACTGGTCGAGGCCCATGGCGGCACGGTGGCGGTGGCGAACCATCCTGACGGCGGCGCCGTATTCACCATCGAGCTGCACCGTCCTGAGCCTGTCGAAGGGCCGGTTCCGGCCTGAGGGAGGTCCATGTGGTCGCGCATGATCGCGCGCACGGCCTTGCCGCCGTTACGCAATCCAGGCTGAAGCCGGCCGTCCTAGTTGCGGCCCGGCGTGCCGGTCGGGTTGAGCCGCATGGCCTCGCGGTAGTGGGCGTCGGCCTCTTGCAGCCGGCCGGCCCGCCGCAGCGCGAGCGCGAGATTCAGATGGGCTTCCGCAAAGTCCGACGCAAGGCGCAGCGCCTGCTCGTACTGGACAATCGCCTCATCCAGTCGATCCGCGCCGGCGAGCGCACGCCCGTAACTGTTGTGGGCGTCGGGCGAATTGGGCTCGAGTTGCAACGCGCGTTCAAAGTGCGCAATCGCCCCGGGAAATCGGCCGGATAGCGTCAGCCCGATGCCCCAGTTGAGCTCGGCCTCGGCGTAGGCGGGATCCAGGCGCACGGCTTCGGCAAAATCCGCGATGGCCTCGGCGGTCCGGCCGGCATTGGCCTTGGCGAGGCCAAGATTAAAGCGGGCCACGGCGTAATAGGGTTTCAGCTTCAGCGCCTGGCTGAATTCGGCGATGCCCTCGGACGACCGCCCCGTCATCATGAGCGCGGCGCCCAGATTATTGTGCGCTTCCGAAAAGCCCGGCTGCAATCGCAGCGCATGCTCGAGGTGAGCGATCGCCTCCTGCGGGCGGCCGAGGAGTCTCAGGTCGTCGCCGAGGTTGTTTTCCGCCTCGGGAAAATCGGGCCGGAGTTTGAGTGCTTGCTCGAGGTGCGGGATGGCCTCGCCGGCGCGGCCGGCGCTGGCGAGGGCCTCGGCGAGGTTGTTGTAAGCCATCGAGCAGGCCGGATTTCTCTCGATGGTCGTCTGATAGAGCGTGAAGACATCGCGATACATGCCGCTCTGACGCCACGTGAGCGTCCCAAGCACGACCAACAAAAACCCGGCCAGCGCGCGACCGCCCCACCGCGGCAGGCGCGCCATCACCAGCATCAGACCGGCCGCGACGGGCGTGAGGATGCCCGCGCAGGCGAGATACTGGAAATGATCGGCCACGAACGAGTAGATGAAAGGGTAGACATTGATGAAGCCGAGGGCGGGGAAAAGCGTTCCCATGAAAAACAGCATTCCCGCCAGCAGCCCGCGCCGGCGCCACCACCACAACGCCGCCAGCAGCGCCAGCACGCCGAGCGGGAAGATCCATTGCCCCGCCTCCGCGGCGTTCACCGTCCAGCGCGGATAGATGAAAATGAGGTTGGCCGGCCAGAGTAGCTTGCCCAGATAGAACCAGATCACCCGCCCGGCCAGCAGGCACCGCTGCACCGAAGTCAACGCGAAGTCCGCTCCCTGGGCACCAATGAGCGCGCGCTCCACCCAGGCGGTCAGCCAGCCGGCGGCCGCGCTCAGCGCGAACCACGGCAGCAACGGCGCCACGTCGCGCCGCCACGACAGGCGGCCGCGCCGCCACCAGAAAACCACGAGCAATGCGGCCGGCAGCGTAGCGGTGACCGTCTTGGTCAGGAGCGCGAGCAGGAACCAGCCGGTCGCCAGCGCATACCCCCGGCCGCGGCGGTGTTCATCGAAGCGCAGATACGAGAGTGCCGCGCACAAATAAAGCACGGTTGAGAGGGTGTTTTTCTGTTCGGCGATCCACGCGACCGATTCGACGCACACCGGATGCAGGGCGAACAGCAGCGCCGCCAGCCATTCGACTCCGGCGTACCGCCTCCGCTCATGGCCTGCGGCCACCTTTTCGGAGTCGAATGCCCTGAGCGGAGTCGAAGGGCTGGTTCCCCCGTTGATCAGCCGCCGCAAGGCGGCGCCGAGCAGGCACGCCGCGGCAGCATGGAGTAAAACGTTCAAGACATGATATCCCAGCGGCGAATCGCCCCACAGACGGTGCTCCAGCCAAAACGCCGTGTGCAGGAACGGATAGTATTGCTGCGTCGCGCCCACCTCGAACCAGATGCGTCCCAGTCCTTGCAGCGAGCGCAACTCGGGCCGGGTGACGTGCCCTGCGTCATCCCAGATGAATCCGCCCCGGAACGCGGGGAAATAGGCGAGCAGGGTCGCACAAAAAATCAGCGCGCACATCCACCGGGAGAACAGGCGTCCCTCCACGGCCGGCGGTGATGGGGAGCCCGGAGGCGGGTCGCGGCGCTGGCGCATAACCGGATTTCTAAGGAATTCGGGGGGGAACCGGCGATACTAATCAGTCGCGAATCCGCCATCACCTGACAGGTGCCAACAAATCACCGCCACCCATGCGGATGGCGGTGATGGTCAAAGACGCCAGCGGAGGCAGGCGGTTCCGCCGCGGCCGCTACAAATCAAAGGTCGCACTCAGGATGAACTCTCGCGGATCGATGATGCGATAGGTGTTGATCGTACCATCCGGGTAGGCAGCGATCGGCTGGAGGCGGCCGCTTTCCGTGACGTTGCGCACGTTCAGTTGGAACGTTGCCGGCACTTTGCCGCCAAACATTTTGACCTGGTAGGCAACGACCAAGTCCACGTAGGTGTGCGCCTTGTCATAGATCGGCCGGGTGACATCCAGGTCGGTGATCTGGGCCGGGAGAGTCTGCCTGCCGTAGAATCCGATCGCGCCCTTGTCCTCCCAGCGCACGGCGCCGCCGACATTGAAGTTTTTCAGGATGCGTTGGTCGGTGATCCCGGCCAGGCGGTAGTTGGTGGACAGCCGGACATTGTAGCGCCGGGTCTGGGGGTTCGCCTGACCTTCGAGCTGTTTGATGACGGAATACGGCGTTTGCACAAACGCGATGAAGTTTGCCTGCGCGGTTTGCGAGCCGCCGTAGTTGTGCGTCCACCAGAGGTGCTGGGGCTCGGCGGCCAACTGAGCCGCCGTCCAATTGACGCTGGCGGCCTGGTCGACGATCGTGGTCCAGACGGACATGCGTTGATCGATCCACGTTTGCAGGGTGCTGGACACGTTCTTGATGTAGGCCTGCGTGTCCACAAAGTTGGCCGACAAGGTCCAGTACTTGGTCGGGTTGACATTGAGCTCCACTTCCGTGCCACGGGCGGCGAGATCATTGGTCGCGGCGATGCCCGGCTGGGGATTCATCAGGGCGTTGATCGTGGTCTCGGGAAGGCCGATCTGCCGGGAGAACTCATCGAAGACCTGCTGATCGGACCACGTCGGATTGAGCGTCTTAATCCAGCCGTATTGGTTGTTGTTGGGTCCGAAGGTCGCCGTGGTTCCGCCCGCGACATTCTGGAGCACGAACCTCGCCGGGGTCGCATTGATGAGCAGGAGGTCGGTGCGGATGACACGTTGGGCGGTCGTGTTGGCGTCGCCGTTGCGAATAGCATACTGCGCGGTTTGATAGTGAGTAACCCGGAGGACGACTTTCCCGTCGAGCAGGCTGAGTCCCAAGCCGTAGCTCTTGTCCTCGCCCGTGGTATTCGGCAGTAAATGCCCGTAGAGATCCTGGCCGGGGCTCTGCGGAACGAAGCTGTTCGAATGGTTGAAGTTGAGGGACAGACCGTGGAGCATTTCGGCGAGGTAGGGACCGACTCCGCCGCCCTCGTCGACCTGCTTGAGGAACGAAGACAAATCGCGGAAGGGCCGGACGACATATTGGACATTGGTGGTCTTGCCATTGTTAAACCCGTAGTCTCCCGCCTGCCATGCGTTCGCGAAATTGTAATCAATGTTCATGCCATCGTCGGCGAGCAGCACGGCTCCTGCCGCGGTTTGATTGCCGAACTTCGAATAGAGCCTGTCCTCACGCGTGCCCAACGTCACGACGACGGCGTCGTTGAGAAGATGGCTTTGCAGCACGGCCCCGACCGTCTTGAGAATCCACTTGGTATTGTTGGCGCCGCCGGTTTTGTCGGCCGCCGCCAGGCCCAGCGTCGTGGGTTCGCTGTTCCAGAGGGCGGGCAGCGCGCCCGCCGCGGCGCGGCCCCACACGAAGTTGTAGGTGCCGTTGTTGTTGAATTCCGGCGGAGCGTAATCGACGTTGTTGCCTTGATTATCGCCGACATAATAGCGGAAAAGGCCGTTGGTGATGCCTTGAGCTGTCGGGGTCCCCGCGGGCACTGCTTGGTAGCTCCGATAGACGCCCGGCGTGAGCCACGGCTTGGCGTCCAACATCGCCTCCCTGAACCGGTATTGCCGGTTGATCTGGTATTTGTATTCGTCGTAGGCGGAGAGTTGCTGCACCCCCAGCCACTTGAGGAGGTTATTTTCCCCGGTGAGATCGAGTTTGTAAGCGAGTTGGGCGCGGTAGGTATCCCACTTTGCGGGCAGCCACAAGGTGGCGGGTTTGTCCGAGGCGATAAACGTGCGCAGGAAATACGGGTTGGGCGTGCCGTCGAGCAGCTTCTCGTTGGGATCGATCTCCAGCTGGCCCGACTGGCCTTCGGTGTTGCCGATGCCGAGCAGATTGCGCTGATAGCGCTGCGAATCTTCCCGCATGAACGCCACCTGGGCCACCAGCAATTGTCGGTTGGTGTTTAAGAACTCCTGTTCGAGCTGGACGTTGGTGGTGATTGTCCGGTCCATGAGCCGGTTGGGCGCGGACAGGTTGATTGACGACCAGTCGTACATGCCCTTGTCGCTGATCGTCGGAGTGGTGACAAACAGCGGCTGGGCGGAGGGCTTGGCGGCGGTGCCGGTGGCGCCGGCGACGCCGGTCGTCTGCAGGAAGCGGTCAGCCTGGCCGCCGGCGGTCGGACCCCTCACGGTGGTGCCGGGCAAAAGGGCCGAGGTATTGTTGAACGCCTGGGGAGCCGACCAATAGCTGAGGCCGTTCTGATCGATGAACATCTGGCTGTGGCCGCCGCCCAGCAGCGTGGCGCTGAAATAATCGGGGCCGTTGTAGGTCGTGGAAGTGAACGTGCCGACCGTGACGCCGTTGATGTGAATTTGCTGGGTCGTCGGATCCCACGTCGGCTTCCCGCTGCTGATCCAGTAGGAGATGTTGTCACGTGCGGGAATCTCGTTGGGCCGATTGCCGTTCATCCGGTAGAAGTTCACGGACGCACTGAGCATGGTCTTCTTGAATGGCCGGAACTTGAGCATGCCATTGTATTTCACGGTATTCGTGCCGGACGGCTTGCGGATGTAGCCGTCGTGCTGAAATACGCCGCTGGCCCGGATCGCCAGCTTGTTCTGCCAGAGAACACGGTTCAGATCGAGGGTGCTGCGGTAACCGCCGTAACTGTCGGTCCGCGCGGTCACTTCGTTAAAGTTCCGGGTGACGTTGGCGGAGGTGGGCACCAGATTGACGGTGCCGGAGGGATTGCCGAGGCCGAACACGTTGGCGTTGGGTCCGCGGCTGATCTCAATGGAATCGACGTCGATCGGGTCGATCGGGACGCGCCCCATGGTCTGGATGTCACCCAGGGAGATGTTGGCGGGGGCGATGCCGCGGACGCGGTTGGAGTTGATCGGATCAATCTGCACGTTGTCCGCAACGCTGCCATTACGGTCCGCGGGGCCGTATCCGGTCCCGGCCGTGTAGGTGCCGGTGCCCTCGGTGTTCGCGGCGTAGAGGAAGACATCGTTGATATCGAGCATCGCGAAATCCTCCATCTGTCCTTTCGTCACGACCGTGATGGAAGACGCCAGGTCTTGAATGCTGGAGTTGATGCGCGTGCCGGACATCGTGTTCGGGGAGTAGTATCCTTTGCTCTCAGCTTTGACTTCGAACGGCGACAGAACGATGACCTCATCGGATTTGGGCGCGGGCGCCGAAGTGGCTGGTGACGTTGGCGCCGTCTGCGCCCACGAGAACGAGACGGCCATCATCGCGCAGGTTTGCGCCAAGATCAGCCGTCGCAATGCTGAGGGTAATCCATGGGTGGAATTCATAGTCACAGTCTTTCTCTTACGGGGTATCAACGCAGGGGGTAGGAATAGGACACGTGTCTTAGTATCGCCCCCCCGGCAGGAATCAAACCAAAAAAACGATGCAAATTTGATGCCAATCAAACCCGGCGAGGCCGGCCACAACTCACGCTTTTCGCTTCCCAGGCAGGGCGCAGGTCTGTACTTCGCTGCGGAGTTTTCCGAGGTGCGTCTCGAGCGGCATCACGCCTTCATCGCCTCTGGCGCGCGGAGCTGACGATGGTGTCAGGCTGCAACCGAACCGCTGGTCGCGATTCGGCGCTACGGCGGCGGCGCGCGCAACTGCTCCTGCGCCCGCGCGAGGTTGTCCCGCGCCTCCTGATAATTCGGTGCGAGCCGCAGGGCCTCGGCGAATTGCGCCGCCGCCTCCGGCAGACGGCCGAGCCGGGCGAGCGCGAGGCCGAGGTTGTTGTGGGCGGAGGGATGTCCGGGATCCAGCCGCAACGCCGCCTCGTAGTGCGGCAGGGCTTCCGCTTCGCGGCGGAGCAGCGTGAGGGCGTTGCCGAGATTGTTGTGGGCGTCGACGTAGTCGGGTTTCAGCCGCAGCGCCGCTTCAAACTGCGGCACCGCTTCGTCGAGCCGGCCTGCGGTGGCCAGCACGCTGCCGTAGTTGTAGTGATTCGCGGCGGATTTGGGCTGGAGCCGGAGCGCGGATTCGAATTGCGCCGTGGCCTCCGCGGGATGACCGGTCGCGAGCAGTACGCCGCCCCAGTTGGCGTGCGCCTCCGCGTCGGCGGGCTTGAGCTGGAGTCCAGCCTCGAACTGCGCCTGCGCCTCGGCCATGCGACCGGCGCGGGCCAGCGCCGCCGCGAGGTTGTAGTGAGCGTCGAGGTAATCGGGTTTCAGGCGCAGCGCCTCTTGCAGGTGGGCGATGCCCTCCGCGTTTCGCCCGGAGCGGGACAGCGCGTCGCCGAGATTGTTGTAGGCCGGCGCGAGTTTCGGATCGCACCGCAAGGCCGCCTCGTAGTGGGGAACCGCTTCGGATGTACGCTTCAGCGTATCCAGCGCCACGCCAAGATTCAGGTGGGCTTGGGCGTCATCTGAATCCTGGCGCAGCGACTCCTCCAGGTGCTGGATCGCCTCGCCGACGCGCCCGATGGAGATGAGCGCACTGCCGAGATTGTTGCGGGCGGTAAGAAAGTTCGGACGCAGCCGCAGCGCCGTTTCGTATTCCGGGATGGCCTCGGCCATGCGGCCCGCGTCGGCGAGGGCCGCGCCGAGGCTGGCGTGGGCGCCGGCGTTGGCGGGCCGCTTGGTGGCGGTGTCGCCCCAGAGGGCAATCTCGCTGCGGTAGTCGGTATTGCGCTGGAAGGTGAGCGCACCCAACCCGGCCGCCAGCGCCAGGAGCGCCGCGAGGCCGTGGCGCCCGCCGCGGAGGTAAACCGTCGCCACGATCAGCACCACCAAGGGCGCGAGCGCCAGATACATCCGGTGTTCGACAATTCGCTGCGTCATCCCAGGCACGAGCGAGGTCGGGGCGAGGACCGCGAAAAACCATACACCGAGGAACCCAACCGCGGGTTTCCGCCACCACGCGAACAACGTGCCCGCGATCAGCGTGACGACCACGCACGCCTGCGGCCACACGTCCGCCAGACTCCCGATCCAAAACGTGCCGTACTCGAAGACGAGCGGCGTGGGCCAGAACGACAACCGCACATAGTGTACGAGCGCGGGAAATTGCGTGAGCACGTAGTCCCACCACGAGATGTCGACCCCGAGGCCGGCCGAACCGCCGCGATTACCACCCGTGCTGGCGAGCAACCCTCCGAGCAAAATCCACGTCGCCGCCAGCGCCGCGTAGAATCCGCGCCGCCGCCGCCACGCGCCCGCGAAACTGCCGGCCACGAACGCGCGGTCGAGCAACAGCACCAGCACCGGTGCGGAAACCATGTCCTCTTTCGTCGCCATGCCCAGCAGGCACGCGGCGACCGACAGCACCTGCCAGCGGCGCGGCGCCGGAGCGTCCACGCTGCGCACGAAGCCGTAGAGCGTGAGCAGATAAAACAGGCCCATGAGCGACTCGGCGCGCTGCACGATGTAGGTCACCGCCTCCGTTTGCAGCGGATGCAATGCCCACAGCACCGCCGCCGTGAACGCGACCGGCACCGCGGCTGCGCCGAAACGCGCGCGGAGCGAGGGCTGGACCAGTGTGCGCCGCACCAGCCCGAACAACGTCAGGCAGGCGAGCGCATGAATGAGGACATTCGTCACATGGTAGCCGCGAACGTTCAGGCCGCCGGCGGCGAAGTTAAGCGCCAGCGAGAGGTTCAAAGCCGGCCGGACGCTGACCGTGAGGCCACCGCTGAGCGGGGCCAGCACCTCCGAGAGCGGCCAGAGGTGCCGCAGGGTGAGGTTGTTGACGATCGAGTCCTTGTCGTCGTAGACAAACGGTCCGGACAGGCTGTTCGCATAGGCCGCGAAGACGGCGAGGACGAGCGCGCCGCACGCGAGGGCGACGACCCGGCGCGATGACGTGGCGGCGGCCGGCGCGGCCGGCTCGGGCGGGGAGTGAGGCGAACCCATCATGCGATGGCCTTGAAGTGAGCCGGCCGCTGCCCGGGCGGATTATTTCCTCTTTTCCGGCAGGGCGCGGGTTGCGACCTCGATGCGCAGCTTCTCGACGCAGGCGTCGAGCGGCATCACGCCTTCGTCGCCTTTCGCGCGCGAACGCACCGACACGGCCTTGGCCTCGGCCTCCTTGCCGCCGATCACGAGCGCGTAGGGCACCTTCTCCACCTCAGTGCGGCGGATCTTCGCGCCCAGCTTGTCGGAATGCTCGTCGAGCGTGACGCGGAAGCCCGCGTCCTTCAGCCGGGCGACGACCTCGCGGGCGTAGTCGCCGACCTTGTCGCTGATCGGCAGCACGCGCGCCTGCTCGGGCGCCAGCCACGTCGGAAAATTGCCCGCGAAGTGCTCGATGAGCACGCCCACGAAGCGCTCCATCGAGCCGAACGGCGCGCGGTGGATCATCACCGGGCGGTGCGGCTGGTTGTCGGCGCCGACGTAGGTGAGATCGAAGCGCTGCGGCAGGTTGTAGTCGACCTGCACCGTGCCGAGCTGCCACTCGCGGCCGATGACGTCCTTGATGATGAAGTCGATCTTCGGGCCGTAGAAGGCGGCCTCGCCCGGCTCCTCGGTGAAGGGCATGCCGAGCGTCTTCGCCGCCTCGCGGCACGCGGCCTCGGCCTTGTCCCAGTTGGCCGGCTCGCCGGTGTATTTGGCGGTGTCGGTGCCGCGCAGGCCGACGCGCACCCGGTAGTCGGACATGCCGAGGGTCGTGAGGATGATCTTCACGAGCGCGAGGCAGCCGAGGATTTCCTGCGGCAGCTGATCCTCGGTGCAGAAGAGATGGGCGTCGTCCTGCGTGAAGCCGCGCACGCGCGTCATGCCGTTGAGCTCGCCCGACTGCTCCCAGCGGTAGACCGTGCCGAACTCGGCCAGGCGCACCGGCAGGTCGCGGTAGGAATGCGGCTGCGACGCGTAGATCTTGATGTGGTGCGGGCAGTTCATCGGCTTGAGCAGGTAGCCGTCGATGTCGCCCTCGGTGAGCTTGTTGGCGAGCTGCGCGCAGGTGCAGCCCTCGTGGGCCAGCTGGGCCAGCGTCTCGCGTTCGATGATGGGCGGATATTGCGAGTCGCGGTAGTAGGGGAAGTGGCCCGAGGTGCGGTAGAGCTCAAGCCGGCCAATGTGCGGCGTGAAGACCTGGTGATAGCCCTGCTTGCGCAGCTCGGCCGCGATGAACGTCTGCAGTTCCTGGCGCACGACCGCGCCGGCGGGCGCCCAAAGGATGAGCCCCTGGCCGACCGCATCGTCGATGACGAAAAGCTTGAGGTCCTTGCCGAGCTTGCGGTGGTCGCGGAGCTTGGCCTGCTCGATCTGGTGGAGGTAGGCGGCGAGCTCGGCCGGGGTGGGGAAGGCCGTGCCGTAAATGCGCTGGAGCTGCTTGTTGCGTTCGCTGCCGCGGTGGTAGGCGCCCGCAATGGTCAGCAGCTTGAAGGCCTTGATCTCCTGCGTGTTTTTGACATGCGTGCCCCCGCAAAGGTCGACGAACTCGCCGTTCTGGTAGAAGGAGATCGCCTCGCCCTCAGGGATGTCGGCGAGGCGTCCGATCTTGTAACGCTCCTGGCCGATTTTTTTGATGATGCCGACGGCCTCGTCGCGATTGACCTCCCTGCGGGTGAAGGTCTGGTTCTCCGCAATGACCTTCTGCATCTCGGCCTCGATTTTCGCGAGGTCCTCGGCGGTCAGCTTGTGGTCGAGGTCGACGTCGTAATAAAAACCGGTTTCAATCGGCGGGCCGATGTCGAGCTTCGTCTCGGGAAAAACGCGCAGGATGGCCGTGGCGAGCACGTGGGAACAGGAATGACGGAGTTCTTCGAGTGGAGTCATGGAGAGAAGGAGTCAGGAGCCAGAATTCAGAATCCAGAGGCAAAACACAGATTATTTTTTCAGTGGTTCGAGTTTGTAGCCGTCCTTGCCGTCGAGCATGGCCCAGCCGGCGGCGGCGAGTTCCTTGCGCAGCGCGTCGGCGGTCTTGAAATCCTTCGCCTGCCTCGCCGCCCAGCGCTTGTCGGCGAGAAGCTTAATATCTGAAGGAACAGCGAACAGGTTGTCTTGGGGAGCAGTGAATCTGATCCCAAGGGCAAAGATGACCTTTCTAAGACCTTCAAAATCGTTTTCCCATTTGGCCGGCACCGAGAACGAGGACCTAACCATCGAACGAACATAATCCTCGTTTCGGACGCCAAAAAGGTGGCCCAGAGCTAATGGTATGTTTAGATCATCACACAATGCATCGCGAACAGGCCCGAACGCCCCCCATGTGGAATTAAGATGCGGTGGTTGATTGAAAACGGTAAGCGGATAGGCGCTGGAGTGTGCCCTCAGTGTAATCTCGCTGGCGAGATCGTGGATCTGCTTCACCGCGCTTTTCGCGGCGTGCAGCGAATCAAGGGTGAAATTGAGCTGCTTGCGCGGATGGCCCGCAAGCAATGCAAACCGAATATCTGCCGGCGAAGCATGCTTCGGACTGAGGTCGTCGAGCGTGTATAGGTTGCCGAGGCTCTTGCTCATTTTCTTGCCGTCGACGAGCAGATGTTCGCTGTGATACCAATGGCGGGAAAACTGCACGCCGTTGCAGCACTGACTTTGGGCGATTTCGTTCTCGTGATGCGGGAAGAGCAGATCGACGCCGCCGCTGTGCAGGTCGATAGTTTCGCCGAGCAGCGTCTTGCTCATGGCGCTGCACTCGATGTGCCAGCCGGGCCGGCCGTCGGCGGCGCCCGCCGGCCCCGGCCATTTGACCGGACCGTCCTCAGGCTTCCACGCCTTCCAAAGAGCGAAATCGCTGCCGTCCTCCTTCTCGTCTGCGTCGGCGGACTGCGGCTTGCCGAGCAGCGCGGCGCCGGGCTGCAGCTCGCGTTCCTTCAAGCGCGAGAGTTCGCCGTAGCCGAAAAACGACGCGACCTTGAAATAGACCGAGCCATCAGATGTGCGGTAGGCGTGGCCCTTTTGCATCAGGACCTCGATCATCCTTCTTTGCTCGGCGATATTGCCAGTGGCGGTCGGCTCGAACTGCGGGTCGAGCGGCAGGCAGTTCAATGTGGCGCAGTCGGCGTGAAACTTATCGGTCCACTGTTTGGTGACCTCGGCGAGCGGCCGACCCTCCTCGCGGGCGCGCCGGATGGTCTTGTCGTCCACGTCCGTGACGTTGCGGACGTATCTCACTTGGTCGGCGCCGAATTCGAGGATGAGCAGCCGGCGGAGGACGTCGTTGACGACAAAAGTTCTGAAATTGCCGATATGCGCCGGGCCATAAACGGTCGGACCGCAGTTATAGAAGGTAAACGGATGCTCCTTCGAAACCGGCGGCGCGCCGGGTTCGCGTTGCCCGAGAACCTTGTAGTCCCGCGTCAGGGAATCGTAAAGTCGGATGGCCATGGATCTACACCGCTAATCCTCGCGAATTGGCGCTCAGAAATGCCAGTCTTTCCATATCTTTTTTGAAGATTAGCGTGAATTAGTGTGGATTAGTGGTTAACTCCCTTGCTCCGACATGTCTATGCCTGAAAACTTCAAGTTGGATTTGATCCACCGCCCGCGGCGCCTGCGCCGCACCGCCAGCCTGCGCACGCTGGCCGAGGAGACGGTGCTGCGCCCGCAGGATTTCATCGCGCCACTGTTCGTGATCGACGGACCGGGCGGCCCCGAAGCCGTGGCGTCGATGCCCGGCGTCTTCCGCCTCAATCTCGCCGACCTCGCGAAGGAATGCCGCGCGCTGCACAAACTCGGCGTGCCCGCCGTGGCGCTGTTCCCCTCGATCAATCCGAAGCTCAAGGACCCCGAGGGCTCCATCGCGCTGCGTGCGGACGCGCTCGTGCTCCGCGCCGTGCGCGCCGTGAAGAAGGCGGTGCCGGAGCTGACGGTGATGACCGACATCGCGCTCGATCCCTACACGACGCACGGTCACGACGGCGTGCTCACGCCGGATGGCCGCGACGTCGACAACGACCGCACCGTCGGCATTCTCTGCCAGATGGCGGTGCAGCACGCCCGGGCGGGCGTCGACCTCGTGGCGCCGTCCGACATGATGGATGGCCGCATCGGCGCCATCCGCCACGCGCTCGACGCCGCGGGCTTCACGGGCACGGGCATCATGGCCTACTCGGCGAAATTCGCCTCGGCCTACTACGGGCCGTTCCGCGACGCCGTCGGCAGCGCGAAGGCGGCCGGTACGCCGGCGCTCAGCAAGGCCACCTACCAGCTCAATCCGGCCAACCGCCGCGAGGCGCTCCTCGAGATCGCCCTCGATGAGCAGGAGGGCGCGGATATCCTCATGGTGAAGCCGGCCGGGCCGTACCTCGACATCATCCGCGA
>PLMW01000001.1 GCA_003142615.1 Opitutia bacterium
ATGCTCGCATCCAAGGCCGCCAAATCGAAGGTCGAAACCCCGCCGGCCAAGCCCGCCGCCTGAGCGGCGCCCGCCGGCCCTCGGTCCCAACGGGATCACGGCCGCGTTTGTGGCTGAATCCTGGCCCCACCTTCTTCTGTCGGCTGGGCCGACAGTTTGGTGCGCAGCCTTCCGGTCCCCGTGGTCGGGACCCTGACACTACCCCATTACAGTCAGCACCGGCCGCACAGCAGGTTGGGCCAGCTCAGCCCGGCGCGGCTCGCTATTGATCGTTTGACCACATCACGCGTGTACGAATGAACGATTATGGAATCCAGGATTCTCATGTGGCAGTGCTTTGACGGCCTCTGTCAACGCCTGCGGACCTTCAATTTGCGAAATAAGTTCCCGCCAAAGCTTGGACGCCATCCAGACTCCGCTTAAACCCGATCCGTCATGAAAAAGTCTCTTGGGGCCAAAACCCTGGTTTACCCAACCCCGGTGTTTGTCGTTGGGTCCTACGACAAGGCTGGCAAACCCAACGCGATGACCGCTGCCTGGGGCGGCATCTGCTGTTCTCAGCCGCCCTGCGTCGCCGTCTCCCTCCGCAAAGCCACCGCCACGCACGGAAACATCGTGGCGCGCCGGGCGTTCACGATCAGCATCCCGTCCGAAAGACACGTCAAGCAGGCGGATTATCTGGGGCTAGTGTCGGGCCGGAGCGTGGACAAATTCGCCGCAGCCAAGCTGACGCCAGTGAAAAGCGACCTCGTCGACGCGCCGTACGTGCAGGAGTTCCCCCTGGTGCTGGAGTGCAGGCTCGCGCACACGTTCGAGCTGGGCTTGCACACGCAGTTCGTCGGGGAGATTCTGGACGTGAAAGCGGAGGAAGCCGTGCTGGGTGGGGGAGGGCTGGTGGACATCAAGAAGATGGCCCCGCTGGCGTTCACGCCGGACACGCAGTCCTACTATGGCATCGGCGGGTTGGTGGGGAAGGCGTTCTCGGTGGGCAAGACGCTTTGACGAGTCCTCGAAAATGACTCTCGCCAGCGGGGCGCAGCTTCACACAGCCCTGGAGCGCGGCCGTTGGTAGCCGCAGCATTTAAGCGCTCCCGAGGGCGGGGAGGACGGACATGAGACCCATCGACGCCGCGTAGTCGAAGGCTCGCTGGACGGTCACGTCGAGTATCTTCCCGCGGTGTCAGCATGGCGCGCCAGGGCGGCGGCGAAGCCGAGGACGAGGCCGGCGGCGAAACCCGTGAGATGCGCTCCGACATCGGTGTGCACCTCGCCCGCGCCATACAGCCCCAGCAGCGTGAGGCCCGCCGCCAGCGGCCCGGGCACCGCGCGCCAGCGGTGCGGCCGACCCGGCCGTTGGAGCACGCGGAGCGCGCGGCCGGTGAGCAGCCCGAGATCACCCCGGACCTCGCTGCCCACAGCGACAGCGCGGAGAAAATACTCCCGGTCCACCCAGTAAGCGTTTGCCATGTCTCGGCCACATGACGTTCAACACGCTTGTCCAAGTCACGCCGCATTGAGCCCGGCATACTATCCGCGCAAGCCGCCTCATCCTATTTCACGCCCGAAGTCCGGCAAAGAAGAGATCCCAAAACGGATCTACGCCCGGTTCGGCCAATTCGACGGTGTTGCCGTTTCGGCGGACCACGCATCGATCAAGGCTTCTGTCGAAGCGCCCCAATTCATAGCTCTCGATGCCGACGTGGCGCCATGCGTCGCGGATTCGCGGCGCGCTTTTCGGATCAACGGCTGCAAGAAGTGTTCCTTCGCTGATGGCCTGCCACGGATCGAAACCCAGGACATTCGCCAAGTCGCGAACGTCCGGCGGGACATGCACACGATCAACGTCCACGTGAGCGGGGATTCCCGCCGCGGAGGACATCTCATATACTCCGCCAAACACGCCGCCCTCCGTGGCGTCATGCATTGCATGCACACCCCCGGCTTCGAACGCGGTCAGGGCATCTCTAACGACGGTGATCTGCCGAACGCGGGCAAGCGATTGTTCGACTGACTCGCTGGAGATCCGATCCCTGATCCGATCCTTGTAGACAATCGACAACAGCGCCACGGCTTCGATGGCGGGTCCTTTCGTCATCAGGATGATGTCGCCATCCCGTGCCCCCGCGGGCGAAACCCATGCGGAATGATCGGCAGTCCCCCAGACCGTGACGCCCCCGACGGTGGGAACGGTAACGGCGTCGTACCAACCGGTATGACCACCGACAATGCTGATGCCAAGTTCGCGGGCCGCCTCCGAAATCGAAACGATAATGGTCTTGGCGTCGCTCTCCGGGCACGCCGGTGGCAGGAGAAGGGTGTAGGTCATGAATTGCGGGCGTATCCCCGTGACAGCAACATCGCTGGCTCCGATATGCACCGTAAACCAGCCCATGATGTCCAGCGGCAGACCCGGGGCGGGGAAGATCGGGTCTTCCGCAATGGCCATGACTCTTCCATCCGATAGATCGAGAACCGCCGCGTCGAGACCGGGACCGGGACCGAGAATGATCTGCTTCGATGGAGCCCCAAAGTGGTGCCCCAGCAGCGTCTTCAAACGGCTCGGCGATGGCTTGCCGGTTCGACGCTCACTCATGAGATAGCTCCCTCCCGAGTATCGCCTCCACGTCCCTCACTTTCCCTTGCAGTCGTCCCACAGCCCCAGCGCGATCATCAATTACGATGTGGGTCAATACACGCGGCGCGCGGGTTCTCATGCTCCGGTGGCAGGCCATGATGACATCAATAACCTGCTCAGGCTCCCCCTCCAGGGTCGTCTGCATAGCGCCCATCACATGGGGCAATCCCGATTTCTCGATAATAGGAACCAAGTCGGCGATCCACTCCTTGATTTCCTCACCCACACCCATGGGTACGATTGAAAAACTCGCAAGCATGTCATCCTCCACTGTTATCTTTTCGTCTGGGGCGAACGTTCGCGGTCAGACACGAAGGGAAGCGGCGTGCAGCCTGCGCCAGCAGGATGCGGGACGCTTCCCGGAATTGGATTTCGTATCCTTGGAGCCAAGGAGCTGTGAGCAAGCTGAAACACGTGTGTGAGGCCCACCGGGGCGCGGATCAGTTCTTGGAGGGGTCGGGCGGGCCGGCGAGGTCGAGCTGAAGGAGAAGAACTCAAAGTTGCAGGAACTGAGGTCGGCTGTGCCTTCCCTTGCCCACGACCAGGAGATTCAGAACTTCGCGGCCGTAGCGGGCCTCTGCACCGCGATCAGATGCACCGCCATCGGAATCCACGCCAGCGATGCGGAGAACTGGGAGCCCTTTTTCATCGGCCTCTTGGTTGGCTGCATGGTCGGCTTAGGCCTCATTTTGGCAGTGTTGCGGGCGCGGAACCCACCGAGCAAGGTAAAGGCCAGACAAGAGATCAAAAGTCTTGAGCAGGATCTCGAGCGGCTGGCGAAGGGCATCGGACCGCCGCCGCCAAAGAACGATGAGGCGGAGCGCGCGGCGAAGCGGTTCGGGGAGAATCTGGGCAGCGCCGGCTACCGGAAGATGTTTGCGGAGAGGGCGGCCTTTCTCAGGGACGTGCTGCGCGTCCCCGGCGAGGTCCCGCCGGACTTGGCGGAGATCAACGTGGGTAGGGTCAATATCGCGAGTACGCTGGCGATCAACGAGCGGGGGGTGCGGGAAGCGCGTGACCTCATTGAGGGCGTGACGGAAGCTGAAATGGAAGAAGACGAGGAGCTGGTCCAGCAAGCCGTGGAAGTCTTCAAAGCTACACGCTGCGCCAAGACGTCGACCCTCCAGTTGCACATGCGCATCGGCTACAACTGGGCCGCGCGCATCATGGAGCTGAGGGAGGAGCGGGGCATCGTCGGACCCGAGAACGGCGCAGCCCCGCGAGATCCTGGTGGACCTGGACTCGTTGTGACGTTGGTCGCGTGGGTTCTGTTTCGGTCGCCGGCCACGGAGGCCGTGCTGCCCGCTGTGCCGCCGCCCCGCCTGTCCTTTGGCCCAGGCGGGCAGATCGAGGGCCGATGCGATGGCGGGACATGGGCGCCGCGAGCCTCGGCAAAAGTATTTTTGTTTACGGAAAATGTAAACAAAAGCCCGAACTGCGCGGTTCACGAAGCGGCGGGCGGGCCGTGGCCCCTCTCGCGCGGATCGGGGATCACGGCTTGGCTGATGCTGCCCTGAGGACCCCGAGAACGTCTTCCTCTGAAAGCGTGCGGCGCTCGAGCAACGCCGTGGCGATCGTTCTGGTCTGCCAGCGCTGGCCGGGGCGCGCGAGCAGGGCCTCGGTCTGGAGCAGCAGGTGCCGCTTGTGCGCCTGAAGCTCTGGGCAGTCCGTGCCGTACATGCTCAGCATGCAGCCGGTTTTCACGGTGTTCCCCGTCCGCTGCACGCTTACGCCCCTGTGCGAGCGGAGGCGGTTGATGAACTCGAACAACGAGAGTGATGAGAACGACCACATGTTCAGGCGGCCGGCCAGCTGGCCGTGGGTAGGCCGGGAGTGGGAACGCGGTACTCCTGCCAGGCGTGGGGAGAGCCAGCGGCCAGGGCGGAGATGAGGCGTTCGTCATCGGCGGTGAGGCCGGGCCAGCGGGTGGTGCGGAGCTGGTGCGCGATGCCGGAGGATCGCAGCAGCGCGATCGTCTCGACGAGGGCGGCGGTGCTCACCTCGGTGCCGGCGGCCTCGGCATAGCGCGACCATGGAGCCTTCAAGTCCATCGCCACGAAGTCGAGCAGGCCGAAGGCGAGAAGCGCGCGGACCACGGCCGGCCGGCTCCCGTTGGTATCGAGCTTGGTGGCGAAGCCGAGCTTCCTCACCTCGGCGAGGAACGCGCCGAGACCGGGCTGGAGTGTGGGCTCGCCGCCGGAGACGACCACACCGTCGAGCTTGCCGCGGCGGGCGGCCAGTCGGGCGAGAACCTCGAACACGGGCAGCGGCAGCGTGAAGCGTTCCGGATAAACGAGCGCGGGATTGTGGCACCACGGGCAGCGCCAGTTGCAGCCTTGGGTAAAGACGACCGCCGCCAGCCGGCCAGGAAAGTCGTTCACCGAGCAGGGGACAAAGCCGCCGATGCGCATGGGAGCATCCTGGTCAGCGGAAGGACCGGGTCCGGCGGGCTGGGAGATCCTTCTCTGTTGGAGCATCCACGTCATGCCACGGCCGTGGCGGTCGCAACCGATTGTGCCATGGGCAGCACTGTGGCCGCCGTCTCGACAGGCAGGCGGAACAAGCGGCGACGGGTGAACTCGGCCTGCTTGCCCTCGTTCCACTGCTTCACGGGGCGCAGGTAGCCGACGACGCGCGAGTAGACCTCGCTCTCCCTGCCGCAGTGCGGGCAGGTGGCCTGCTCGCCGGGGAGGTAGCCGTGCTCCGGACACACGCTGAAGGTGGGAGTGATTGAGAAATACGGCAGCCGGTAGTTCTCGGCGATGCGTTGCACGAGGCGTTTGACGGCCTGCGGGTCGGCGATGCGCTCGCCGAGGAAGAGGTGGAGCACGGTGCCGCCGGTGTAGCGGGTCTGGAGGTCATCCTGATGGTCGAGCGCCTCGAACAGGTCGTCGGTGTGGTTGACCGGCAGGTGGGTGGAGTTGGTGTAATAAGGCTTGGCGCCAGCCTGGGTGACGTCCTCCTCGTTGGCGACCAGGATGGCTGGATACAATTGTTTGTCCTTTTTTGCGAGCCGGTAGCTGGTGCCCTCGGCGGGTGTGGCCTCGAGATTGTAGTGGTTGCCGGTTTCCTGCTGGAAGGTCACGAGGCGCTCGCGCATGAAATCGAGCGTGCGCAGGGCGAAGGC
>PLMW01000038.1:0-30861 GCA_003142615.1 Opitutia bacterium
CCCATGAAGTAGATGCGCATATCGTCGCACCCGAGTTAGGCATAATCGGGGCCGGCATCGCAAGCTGCGTTATGCACAGGCGCAGATCCGCGGGCGCGCGCCGCCTTGCGGGCAATCCAGCCGGGCCGGCGATGACGCAGGACGTAGTGAAGCCGTCTCGGCCGCCTCCGTCGCCGGCTGGAAGCCTGCGTGTTACGAAACGCCCGCTGCGGCCTGGGAATCCCGTCCGGCCCCCGGCGCTGTCACTATCTTCCGACTCTCGCAACAAGTATGGTGAAAACTTGCACGCGACTAAGACGTGCCTTCACAGCATAGGTCGTCGTCACTCCTCTGGTCTAATTCGAGGAATATTCTTGAGGGCATTTCTGCGGTGGTTACACAGCTATCGCAATGAACAGCGGTGGTGGTCTCGGGTGTGCAGCTTGCGGGGATATCCGGGTGCCAAGAGAGTGCCTTAGCGCCTGGACCCACGCCATCGCTGTCGCCACCGTCTTCGATCTGGCCACCCCGGCTTGGCGGGTTCTAGCTGGAGGGGTCGGGCAGTTTTGAAACCACCATGACTCCACCACCTGACAAGTGTCCACTCAAGTGGCAGATGTTCGCCCTTTCCTTCACCGCCTTGTTTCTCGAGTTGATGGTGATCCGGTGGGTGCCGTCGGTGGTGCGGCTGGTGGCCTACTACGCAAACCTGATGTTATTGAGCTCCTTTCTTGGGCTGGGTGTAGGGGTGATGGCCGGCGATCGGAAGTGGCGCCTGTTCGGCTGGTTTCCGGCGGTACTGGCCATTGATATCAGCGTGCTGCTGTTATGCCGCCACCTGGTTTTGGGCACCAGCGGTGTGGAAATGCGTTTTGGCGCGGCAAATCTGCGGCCGCTGAATTATGCGATCTTGATCGGACTTTTCTTCGTCAATGCGCTGGTCTTCATCCCGGTGGGGCAGCGGATGGGCACGCTTTTCAACGCCTTACCGCGGCTGACAGCCTATGCGTGGGATCTGGGCGGCAGCCTGGGCGGCACGTTGTGCTTCGGGCTGTTTTCGCTGATGCATTTTTCACCCGTGCTGGGCATCGTGGGTGTGGCACTGCTCTACCTTAGCCTGACTCCCTGGAGGCGCTGGCATTGGAGCATCCCTCTGTTCGCTCTGGTTCTACTGGGCATGTTCAAGGCCAATGAACGCGCGACGATCTGGTCGCCTTATTATCACATCACGTTGCGCGATGCGGCCACCAATGCCTTGGTAGCGTCCGACCCCCCGCCGAACCTGCTCACGATGCGCGATCCGCCCGTCTACCTCGTCAACGTCAACCAGGATTTCTACCATAGCAATGCCTCGCTGGATCTCAGCCGCTACACTCCGGAGACGCCGAACGCGCGCTTCATCAGCCTGCAATGGCAGCAGTACAGTTTCCCCTACTCTCTCTGCCGCGGGCGCCAACGGGTCCTCGTGGTGGGCGCAGGCGGTGGCGCGGATGTGCAGGCGGCCTTGTCGGCGGGCGCCGGCCATGTTGATGCCGTGGAAATTGACCCCGGGCTTATCAAGATTTCCCGGCGCTTCAACGCGGGGGCACCCTATGACGATCCACGGGTAAGCGTGCATATCGATGACGCTCGATCCTTTTTCGCCAAAGCCGCTGGGGGATACGACCTAGTGATCTTTGGCTACCTCGATTCGCAGGCATTGTTCAGCAGCATGAGCAACGTCCGTCTGGATGGATTTGTCTACACTGTGGAGAGCATCCGTTCCGCCTATTCGCTGCTGAATGATCACGGGATGCTCTCGCTGGCATTTGGCATCCGCCAGCACTGGTTGGCCATCAAACTCTACCGCATGGTTGCGGAAGGCACCGCCCGCACGCCCATCCTCTACGTCAGTAGCGGACAGATAATCCTTTGTGTCACGCGCGGAGAATACCCGCCGCCACCTCCCGCCATCACGATTTTCCAGCGCGCCGAGTTTGTCGGCATGCCGAAGATTGAAGTGCCCACAGACGACTGGCCCTATCTCTATCTCACCAAGAAAACGATCCCTCCTGACTATCTCATCGTGATCGGCAGCCTGCTGGCCTTGTCGCTGCTGGCGGTATATGCGCTGCGGGGCAATTCGTTCGGATGGAGCGACGCCCATTTTGCCTTTCTCGGCATGGCTTTTCTCCTGCTGGAGACCAAGAGCATTAGCGACTGTTCGCTGTACTTTGGTACGACCTGGCTGGTGACACTGATGGTGGTGACCGGCGTATTGCTGATGGTCCTCGGCGCCAACATGGTGGCAAACCGCCTGCCACGCTTTTCATTTCCCCTCTATGTTCCATTGTTTGCCGTGCTGGTGCTGCTGTACGTCGTGCCCCGCGATCAAATTCTCGCCCTCAGTTTCACGGGGCGGTTGTTGTGGACATTGTTCGCCGTGCCGCTTCCCGTGTTTTTTGCGGGCCTGATCTTTTCGACCACTTTCCGGGATGCGGTGAAGCCTTCGGTGGCGTTCGGAGCGAATCTGATCGGAGCGATGATCGGCGGCTTCTCCGAATATCTCGGCATGGCGATTGGGAGTCACCAGCTTTCCCTGCTGGTGATCGCCGCTTACATGGGCAGCCTGCTTTTCCTCCTGACAGCCCGGAGAGCCGCTCCGGTCGTCCCGGTGCCGGCGTTCTGAAAAGCTGCTGCCGGGCGGACCGCGTGATCCTGGTGTAACGGATTCACCATCGGCTTGCTTGGACGTGGGCGTCGGACAAACCCTCTTCCTTCCAAACCTGGTTTCCGACCAGTCAGCCTACACCAGGCTCATCGGGTCGACGTCGAGCGTCTGCGTCACGCCCTCCGGCCAGGCGAAATCGTCGCGCATCTGCGCGAGCACCGGCACGACTTGGGTCACGCTGGCGGTGAAATACCACAGCTGGTAGCGGTATTCGTCCTTGATTTTCTCGATGGGCGACGGTGTCGGGCCGCGCACCTCGACCGCACCGCCCAGACGCGCCGCCACCTGCCGGGCCCAGTGCTCCGCCACGAACCGCAGCTTTTCGGGATTCGGTCCGCGGAAGAGGTGGTGAATCAGGTGCCGGCAGGGCGGATACTGGTATTGCGCGCGCATTTTCAGCTCGGCGTCGGCGAAGCCGTCGAAGTCCACCCGCCGGGCAAACTGGATGGCGTCGGACTGCGGCGTGAACGTCTGCACCACCACCTCGCCGGCGCGTTCGCCGCGGCCCGACCGGCCGGCCACCTGCACGAGCAGCTGGAAGGTCCGTTCGTTGGCGCGGAAATCGGGCACGTGCATCGACAGGTCGGCGTCCACCAGGCCCACGAGGGTCACGTTGGGAAAGTCGAGCCCCTTGCCGATCATCTGCGTGCCCACCAGCACGTCGATGCGCCCGAGGCGGAAATCGGTGAGCACCTGCCGGAACCGGTTTTTCTTCGTCATCGTGTCGCTGTCCATGCGCTCGACCCGGGCGCGGGGCAGCACGCGGTGGACGGCCTCCTCGACCTTCTGCGTGCCGAGGCCCCGCCAGCGGATCTTTGGGGAGCGGCACTGCGGGCAGGCATAAGGCGCCGGCCGCTGCTCGCCGCAGAGGTGGCAGCGAAGCGTTTCATCGGTGCGATGGTAGGTCATGGCGATGCTGCAATGGGGGCACGTCTCCACGTGCCCGCAGGCGGTGCACAGCATGCTCGACGAGTAGCCGCGGCGGTTGATGAAGAGGATCACCTGCTCATGCCGCTCGAAGCGGTCGTGCATCTTGTCGACCAACCGCCGCGAAAGCGCCGTGACGCCTCGCGCGCGCAGCATCTCCACGCGCATGTCGACGATGTCGATGGCCGGAAGCTGCCGGTGGTCCACGCGCCGCGTGAGCGTCGCGAGGCGGTATTTGCCAGCGCGAACGTTGGCGACCGATTCCAGTGACGGCGTGGCCGAGCCGAGCAGGCAGACGGCGTGGCAGAGTTTGGCCCGGTACACCGCCACGTCGCGCCCATGATAGCGGGGCGTCTCGTCCTGCTTGTAGGCCGGCTCGTGCTCCTCGTCGACGACGATGAGACGCAGGTTGTGCACCGGCGCGAAGACCGCCGAGCGCGCGCCGACGACCACGCGCGCCGCACCCGTCGCGAGCGCCACCCAGCCGTCGAACCGTTCGCCTTCGCCGAGATGGCTGTGCCAGACGACGACCTGGTGGTTGGGGGCGATGGCCTGCAGCCGTCCGTGCAGGCGCGCCACGGTCTGCGGCGTGAGCGCCACCTCGGGCACGAGGTAGATGACGCCGCCGCCGGCCGCGAGCACGGTCGCCACGGCATGCAAGTAAACCTCGGTCTTGCCCGAGCCGGTGACGCCGTGCAGCAAGTGCGTGGCAAAGGCGCCGCGGTCGAGGCTCGCCCGCACCGCGGCCACGACGGCGGACTGCTCCTCATTGAGCGTGGGGGGAATGGCCGCCACCACCTCGCCATGGGCCCAGTCGTCGGCATAACCCTCGCGCGCGAGGTGGCGCGTCTCCTCCCGGGCCAGCCCGCGTTTCACGAGCGCTGCGGCAACCGCCGCGGTCAGGCCGAGGCGCGCCAGCACCAGGGATTTTTTCTGCGGTTTGAACTGTTGCTGGAGAAAAGCGTAGAGCCGCGCCTGCCGGGGCGCCCGCCGGGCCAGCGCGGCCTGCTCATCGGAGGGAATCACGCGCGCCACCGCCAGCAGCTTCTCCAGCCGGGGCGCCGTGCCGCCGCGCACCGCCGCCGGCAGCATCGCCTCAATCACCGTGTCGAGCCCCGCCGCGTAGTAGGCGCTCATCCACCGCGCCAGCTGCAGCAGGTCGGAGGACAGCGCGGGGAACGGATGCACCACCTGCGCGACCGACTTGAGCCGGTCGACCGGAAACCCGCGGGGCGCGCCGATCTCGCCGACAATGCCCAGCCGGTGGTGGTTGAGGATCGGCACGCGCACGAGCGAGCCGACGGCCACCGCGGCGCGCAGCGGCCCGGGCACGCGGTAATGCAGCAGCTTGTCGAAACCCGCGAGCGGGTGCACTCCGACGATCATGGCTTGTTTGTGACGGAGCCACGGCTTGGCTGGCAATGCGGGAGTTGCCCGGCCGGTGCACCTCGAAGGCCCGCCCGGCTTACCTTTAAGTTGACACTCCCGCGCCCCGACAGGAAATTTCCACCGTGAGCACCGAAGCGTCCCGCGTAAAATTCAAGGCCTATCTGACCGACCAGGGCCTGCGGGTCACCAACCAGCGGCTGGCCATTTTCGACGCCGCCTTCGCCCAGCAGGAGCATTTCACCGCCGAGGAGCTGCTCGTGCATGCGCGCGCCCTCGACGAATCGGTGTCGCGCGCCACGGTCTACCGCACGCTGCCGATCATGACCGAGAGCGCGCTGCTGCGCGAAATCGACATTGGCAAAAGCATCAAGTTCTACACGCCCAGCCGCGACAACCGGACGCAGCAGGCCCAGGTGATCTGCCTCGATTGCGACAAGATTTTCGAGATCAACGCCCCCTTCATGGAATGGTACGGCAGCACGGTCTCGTCGAAGCTCGGGCTCACGCCCGTATCGCAGCGGCTGCAGGTCAGCGCGCACTGCAATGTCTACCAGAAGACCGGCCGGTGCCCGCACCGCAACAATTGAGTTTCCTCATGGCGAAGCCGTCCTCCGACAGCGAATTCGAAACCCGGTTCTACGAAGCCGTGCACCAGCGCGATCCGCTGTTCTCCGACGTGGTGGAGCTTCTCGGCGGACTCTACACGAAACAGGGCCGGATCGCCGACGGTCTCAAGATGGACCGCAAGCTGGTCCGGCTCCGTCCCGACAACGCCACGGCCCACTACAATCTGGCCTGCAGCCTCGCCCTCAGCCGGCGTCGGACCGAGGCCCTGCGCTCGCTCGAACACGCCATTACCCTGGGCTATGACGACTACGACTGGATGCAGCAGGATCCCGACCTTGAGGGGCTGAAGGATCATCCGGCCTTCCAGAAGCTGCTGGCGAAGTTGCAACCGCAGAGCTGAGAAGGCCCTTCAAGGCAGGAGCGGGCCTGCCCGCCAAGCCGACGATAAAATCGCCCGCCAGCCGGCTCCACCAGATGACGGCGTTTCCCAATCTCCCTTCGCGTCTTTGCGTGACCTTTGAACTCATGTCCAGCGCCGGCGGACACGGATTGATAACTGCATTCCCCTCCCGTCGGGATCCATCGTGAAGAAGACCTTCCGCACCATTCTCCACCTGTTGCAGGATACTCCCGTCTTCTGGGTGACGCTGGCCTTCGCGGTCTATTTCTACTACGCGCAGTTCGTAGTCACGGTCAGCTGGAATGCCATCGAGCTGATCATCGCCCAGCATCTGCTCGACCATGGCACCTATGCCACCAGCATTGACTATCCGTCCGCCCTGACCTGGCGGCCGGTGCTGCCCACCCTGCTGGTGACTTTTCTGCGGCTTTGGACCGATAATCCCATCACCATTTATCAGTTCTTCTGTGGAGCCACCCTCGGCTGTCTCACGGGAATGATGTTTCTCTCCGCGAAGATGCTCTGGGGAAAAGCGGCCGGCCACACGGCGGCGTTTCTTACCCTGGTCTGCCCGGCGACGACCGTTTATTTGATCGACCACCCCCATTCCTATTCGCATTTGGGCGCGTTGCTGCTGCTGGGCCCGGCCCTCTTCACCGCCTTGTTTTTGTTGCGGGAGGCCGATGCGCCAAGCCCGCCGACCGTCCGGCTGTATGCCTTGTCCGGGGCGCTCTGGGGGTTGTGTTATCTCTGTCGCAGTGAATTGGCGCTCTTCTGCGCCGTTCATTTTCTCCTGCTGCTCTTTCTTCAGATCCGGGGAAAACGATCCTTTCATCATCTGGCTGCTTACCTTGCGGCCTTTTTATTCATCTTTGTCCCTTACAACCTCTACGCGGGCCATGTCGCCGCGCGGGACGGCCTCCTGATCAGAAAGGCGATCTACGGCATGTATATCAGCCAGGGCTGGGTGGACCCACCGTCCAATGTCGGTCCCGACATCGAGGCCGACGGCTATGTCTACGCGCAGAAGCTGTACGGGGATCCCCTGAAAAACGGGGAAAGCCTGTTCACCGCCATCGGACATAATGTGCCGGCCTTCTGGAGGCGCGTGCGGCTGAATGCCGTCGCCTTCTACGCCAAATTCCTTGATCCGGGGTTTTTCCTCCCCTGGTGGGGACTGGCCGTCCTGGGCCTCGTGGGTCTGCTGGCGGGCGGAATGGTGCCGCCGTCAGACCGGCGTTACCTCGTTTTCCTGCTCGGCCTGTTTCTCTCCGCTCACTTCATCCTGATCTATCATATCGATGCCCGCTACCTGACCATCACGGTGCCGCCCCTGCTTTTGCTCACGGCGTGCCTGATTCACTATGTGCTTGGCTGGCTGCGGCGGGTGCCCGCGCCTTTTCACGCCATCCTGACGATCGTCGTGCTGGCCGGCATCGTCTATGGTTCCCGTGACCAATTCAGGCGGGTGGCACGGCATCGGGGGCCAAACACCCACAGCATCCCGGCCATGCGTTCGCTGGGTGAGCATTTCCGCTCGGTGGTGACAAAACCGCCGGCCGGCGGGAATCGCGAACCGCATGTGTGGTTGGTTTTTCCCGACCGCTCACCGCTTTATGCCGAGGACCAGTTCCTGCTGGCCTATTTTTCCCGCACGGCATGGGTGAATCGCGGCGCCGAGGGGCCCTTCCCCCGCGGACGGTTTTATTCCTATCGCGAATGTCCGGATGATTATCGGTACGTTCCCGCGGAAAAAATCGGTGATGCGGCGGTCACCCAAGGAGGCCGGATTGTCGGCGAGTGTGACAATCCCATCTTGGGGCATTATTATCTGGTCCGCCTCGGTCGCTGAAGCGGAGCATGGGATGACGCGGAGCAAGCACGATCTCGCCGGCGACGCGCGGTCAGCCTGTCACCCGCGGCCGAAATAGATCTGGGTCTCGTAGTCAAACCGCACCCGGCCGTTTTCCTGGTGCGCCTGAAAGATCTTTTGCAGGGCGGCCAGCATCGGCGCGTGCTGCGGATGATCCGCTGCCGGCGCATAGGACGACGACAGCAGCCGGCCCTTGAGCGACTCGTAGTCGAACACCTGCTGGTTGGGCAGCGTGCGCCGCTGGAAACCAGCAGCGTAGAAACGCTGCAGGGCCGCCGCGTCAACGCGTTCGTGCTGCTTCTGCGCGTAATCCGTGCCGAAAGTCAGCAGGAGCTTTTCATAGGCACGCGAAAAGGCCGTGGCGTCCTTCAGTCGCGTGTTCCACAGGAGGACGACCCAGCCGTCGGCGCGGAGGATGCGCCGGAATTCTGCGCGGGTTTTCTCCGGGTCAAACCAGTGAAATGCCTGCGCCGCGACCACGCAGTCCACGCTTCCGCCCGGGAGCGTGGTCGCCTCAGCCGTGCCGTTGACGCTGTGGAAATTTGCCCGGCCGCCAAGCAGCCGTTTCGCCGCCGCCCGCATCTCCGGATTCGGCTCGACTGCAAACACCGTGTTGTCGTTCTCCAGAAACAGCTCGGTCGAGATGCCCGTGCCCGAGCCGACATCGGCAATCACCGTCCGCGGCGTCAGCTCGATGCCCTCGCGCAGCAGGTCGAGCACGCCCGGTGGATAGTGCGGCCGGTAGCGGACGTAGTCGTCCACGCGGTTGGAGAAGCGCTGGGTCGGGTCGTGTTCCATTGGGGCCGGGGTGTGGCATCCAGGCTGGCCGGCGCCGTGGGCGTCACCGCAGTCCGAAGAGCTGTTGCAGCACCATCTCGAGGTCGCGGCCGACCGCGTAGCCCGAACCATGCGAACGCACGAGCACCTTGGCGCGGTGCTGGACGACCGAGGCATGGTCCACCTCCAGAATGGTGACATGGTTGTTCGCCATGCCCATGACCTCCGCCGGTATCAGCGGCCGCCACGCAAACGGCAGCCCGGTCCAGTCGAACCGGATCTCCCAGCCGCCGATCGGTCCGGCCGGCAGCGGTGCCTGGAGCAAGCTCGGATAACGCTGGACGAAGTCGGGCACCAGGCGCGTGGCAATACGCAGGCGCACCTGGGCCTGCATCCGGTCGAAGTAATCCTGCAGGTTGTCCACCCGATGGTCCCGCCATTGGTCGAGGAAATCGAGCGGATCGAAGCCCATCAGATTCATGCCGTTCCACAGACCGTGTTCGTTGGGGCTGCCGAACTTCTTCCAGGTGTACCAGCCCTGGAACTCGCGCGTCATCATCACGCCCATTTCAAAGTGCAGGTGGGCCCGGTCGCGCGGAATCGCGTAGCCGCCGGCCGAATGCCCCATGATGGCGATGATCTGGCCGCGCTCGACGTGCGCGCCCGGCGCGATGCCCGGCATCACGCTCGCGAGGTGCGCGTAAAGGGTGTAGACCGCCGGCGCGAGGTCGGAGTGCTCAATCACGATGTAGCGGCCATAGTTGCTCTCGCCCGGCCGCGCATTGACGTGTCGCACCACGCCGGTCATGGCGGCGAAAACCGGGTCGCTCGGTTCGCCGCGCCGGTCGCGCCCCAGCGGCTTGATGTCGATGCCCTCGTGAAACTGGAAGCCGTTGCTGCGCACGCAGCCGAAGCAGCCCGATTGCGGCTCGCCGGAGACGGTCGGCTGGATGAAGGCCTCGATTGACCGTCCCTCCGCCCAGGCCTTGTTGGGCGTGGGCCAGACGAGTTCGAGACGGTCGCGGGCCGACGCGGCGACGGTGGTTAGGAGGACCAGGAAGAAAACGGTGAGACGGCGCACAGGTGTGGGAATGCTCCAGTGAGAAAAACCTGACGGGTTATTCAAATTGATTCGCTCAGGCATGCGCGGGTTCCGCCATCGCCTCAATGATCTGTGCCCCCACCGCGTCAGCCAGCAGCTGGCCGCGCAGCGTCAGCCGCAGGCGCCCGCCCCCGTCCATGGTCGCCAGTCCTTCCTCCGCCAGCCGGCCGGCCAGTCCGCTGACATTCTCCCACGGCGCCTCGGGAAAGCGCGCGTGCAGCCCGGGCAGGTCCACGCCCTCGTTCATGCGCAGGCCGAAAATAAGGCTGTCCTCGGCGAGAACGCGGGGCGTCAGCTCCACGCGGTCGACCAAGGCCCGATGGCCGGCGTCCACGTCGGCCAGCCACTGCCCGAGGTCGGCCACGTTGCTGCTCCGCCAGCCGCCGAACTGCGAGGCCGCCGAGGGACCGAGGCCGACCCACTCCTCCATTCGCCAGGTGTTGAGGTTATGCCGGCATTGATGACCGGGCCGGGCGAAGTTCGACACCTCGTACTGCGCGTAGCCCGCCGCTTCGAGCCGCTCCCACGCCTCGGTGTAGAAGGCCGCCTCCTTTTCCATGTCTCGGCGCACCCTCCCCTGCGAAAGTTTCACGAACAGCGCGGTGTCCTCCTCGAAAGTCAGGCAATAGGTGGATATATGATCCGGCGCGAGCCGCACCGCCGCGTCCAGATCGGCGCGCCACGCCTCCAGTCCCTGGCCCGGAATGGCGAAAATCAGATCGAGGTTGACGCTCGCGAAGCCGGCGGTCCGCACGGAATCGCAGGCCCGCAGCGCCTGCGGGAGCGTGTGCTGCCGACCCAGGGCCGCCAGCAGCGCCGGCTGGAAACTCTGCACCCCCATCGAGATGCGCGTCACCCCGGCCTCCTTCAGCGCCGCCAGCCGCTGCGGGGTCACCGACGCCGGCGCCATCTCGACGCTCCACTCCCGCGGCTGGCCGCCGCTGCGATGCCGCACGACTCGGCCCAGTTCGGTCAAGGCGCGCGGCGACAGCAGTCCCGGCGTGCCGCCGCCCCAGAACACCGTGTCCACCGGCCGGTTCCATGCCACCAGTTCCCCTTCGCGCGCCGTCCCGGCAAGGAACCGGCGCACCCCTGCCGCTGTCGGCTGGGTCTGGTAGAAAGCGCAAAAGTCGCAGGTCGATGCGCAGAACGGCACATGCACATAGAGGCCCAGTGCCGGAGTGCGCCGAGCTTTTGCTTGCGCTGTAGCGAGTTCGAGCATTACAAGAACCGTCTGACAGACTGCCGGCGCAGCCGCCGACCTTCCTTCCGAAAACCAATGCACATGACACGCCTCTCCCAAGCGAGAAGAATATTTCCCGGCTTCGCGGCCGCTTGCAGCCTGCTGTTGCTGGCCGGCTGCAACATCACGATCACCAACCTCACGTCCGACGAGCTGCGGGAAAACCCGTCGCAGCTTTATACCATCACCGCGCGCGTGACGCCGACCTCGCGTGACCTCGACCGGTCCAGCCTCCAGGTGAGCGCGGTCGTCGACGGACAGAACCAGCCGATGCGGAAGAGCGCGCTAGCGAATGACGTCTATGAGTACGACTACCAGCTGCCGGTCAGTCGCAATGAAGCCGCCTACTACATCCTCGTTCGCTATCGCTTCAACTCGAGCTCGCCCAGCAGCCACTACGAGGCCTACTCCGGAATATCTCACTTCAAGGTCGTGCGCCGTTATGCGCTGTCCCTCGAGGCCAACCGCGGCCCGGTCGGCGCACGGGTGAGCGTGGGCGGACGCGGCTTCACCCCGCAGGACGTCGCCTACCTCGACACCACACCGGCGCGCACGGTCTACGAGTCGCCCAGTTCGCTCAGCTTCTTCGTTCCTCCCGTCGAGCCCAACCGCAATTACAACATCGCGGTGAGCGGCGGCGGCGCCACCCTGTCCGTCGGCGTGTTCCACGCCGACGCCAGCGGAGTGACCGTGACACCCTCCTCGTTGACGATCCGCAGCGGCGAGCAACAGACCCTGGAGTTCACGATACCCAACACCGCCCCGCAGGGCGGTCTGCTGCTCGATGTGACGACCGATATCCCCGAGAGCGTGATCATGCCGGAGATCGTGGTGCCGGAGGGCTCGAACAATGTTGTCGTCACGGTCCAGGGCGGCAAACCCGGCGCCGGCGCGCTTTACCTGAGGGGCTTCGGTCAGGGTGAGATCACCATCCCCGTGGCCGTCACGCCTAAATAAACCGGCGGTTTCCCCGAGCCGGCGCATCACCGCGCCGGCTTTTTTTGGTCCCCTGTGGGTCGGGGTTTATCCCCGACACTTGTCTTGGCGTCGGGCGTAAAGCCCGACCTACCTTTCCCCCAGTTCCAGCCGCACCACCACCGGCCGGTGATCGCTCGCCTCGCGCACGCCGGGGCCGTCGTAGATCTGTGCCCGGCCGCCGGCCACGGCGGAGACCAGCCCTGGCGAGACGAGGACATGGTCCACCCGCCCATAGGTATCATCCTTGAAATAGGTGTACGTCCAGGTTTCGCCGCGCGGATCGGCGGCGGCGAGCAGCGCCGTGATGGCCGTCTTGCCGCGTTTCGTGAGCAGCCGCAGCGGCTTGCTGTCCTTGGTGTCGTTGCAGTCGCCGAGAATGAGGAAGCGCGCCGCGGCGGGATTGGGAAACCGGCGGAGGACATGGTCGCGGATCGCCTCGGCCTCGCCGGCCCGGCATAGCGCCGAGCCGGGATCGTCCGCGCGCTCAGTGAAGCGGCTGCGCAGATGCACCACGAACAGCGTCACCTCGCCGCCCGCAGCCGCCAGGTCGACTTCGAGCACCCCCCGCTTCACCTTCTCGCGGCCGTCGAAATAGCGAAATTCGAGGCCGGTCCGGGTTTGCACGCGAAGGAACGGAAGCCGCGAGAGCACGGCGACGTGACGGTCGGCATCGGCGGCCTCCGCCAGCGCCGCGTGCGGGTAATCAACACCCCCGGTGCGCAGGTCGCGTTGCAGTTCCTCGAGGTAGGCGGCCGGGCCCATTTCCTGCAGCGCCAGCACGTCGGCATCGAGGGCGCGGATCACCGCGCGCAGCGCCTGCTTGGCCGCCTCGGGCTTGGGGTAGGCCGGACGATAGACGCCCTCGACCCGGCGGCCGGCCACGACGTAGTTTTCAACGTTGTAGGTCGCGATGGTGAGTGTCTCGGCGCGGAGCGCCGCCGCGGCGACACAGACTGCCAGCACCACCCCTGGGCCCGCGGATGCCGCGAATTTCACGGTTGCTCGCCGCCAGACTGACAACCCATCCGTGTCCATCCGTGTCATCCGTGGTGGGAATCTCACTTTGTCAGGGCCCGCTCCCGCTCCATCAGGGTCGGATGCGAATAATAAAAGCCGCTGTAGAGCGGATGCGGCGTGAGGTTGGTGAGGTTTTTCTGCGCCAGCTTTCGCAGGGCCGACACGACGAACGCGGCGCCGCCGACGGCGTTGCGGGCGAAGGCGTCGGCCTCATACTCGTGCCGTCGCGACACGAGGTTGAGCAGCGGCGAAAACCAGAACGTCGCCAGTCCGCTCAACAGCCCGAACAGCAGGAACGTCGGCGCCAGCACGCCCGGGGGGAACCCGAAGGCGGCGTTGAACCACCCACTGCGCGCCAGCCAGGCGATGAGGGCAAAGCCGCCGAGCTGCAGCATGGCCGAGACGGCCAGCATCTTCAGGATATGTCCGCGCTTGTAGTGGCCGATCTCATGGGCCAGCACGGCCTCCAGTTCCGGCTGGGCGAGCTGGGCCACGAGCGTGTCGTAGAGCACGATGCGCCGGAAGCGTCCGAAGCCGGTGAAAAACGCGTTCGAGTGCGCCGAACGCTTGCTGCCGTCCATGATCTGGATGGTCTGCGCGCGGAAGCCGGTGCGGTCCGCGAGCGCGAGCAGACGCGTCCGCAGGTCGCCCTCGGTCAGCGGCGCAAGTTTGTTGAAGAGCGGCAGGATGAGCTTCGGATAGAGAACGATCATCACGAGTTGGAATCCAAAGAGCAGCGCGAAGCCCCACAGCCACCACGAGCCGCCGGTCCCGCGCACCAGGCCGAGCAACGCCCACATGAGCGGAAAACCGATCAGCAGCAGGAGCAGCAGGCCCTTGAGCTTGTCGGTCACCCAGAGCCGGAGCGTGCTCTGGTTGAAGCCGAAACGCTGCTCGAGGCGGAACTGTCCCCACCAGTCGAACGGCAGTGAAGGCAGGCTCAGCAGCATCCCCACGGCCAGCAGGAAAAGCGCGCCGCTCCAGGCGCGGTCCGGCGCCCAGGTCTGAAACGGCGCATACAGCCACGGCAGCAGCCCGCTGAAGACCACCGCGGCCAGCACCGCGGACTCGTAGATTTCCTCAAGCAAACCCAGCCGCAGCTTGGCGAGCGTGTAGTCGACTGCTTTGAGATAGGTCGCGTGGTCCATGATGGCCGCCACCGCGGGAGGCGGTCCGGCTGCATGCCGCCGGACCTCGGAGGCGTTCAAGGCGTTGAGCAGCAGTTGCGCCGCGAGCCGCAGGCCGATCAGGACTGCCACGAGGGTTAGCACCATGACATCACTTCAAACGCTTTCGCGTGGCGTGCGAAGCCAAAAGCGCACGACTGTCCCCAGCCATGGCGCTGTTGCGCGACCGCTGGGCGGCACCGGGATGACGCGCCGTGGGATCGGCAAAGAGGGATTGAAATCCCCCCGCTGGCGGGCATGGTATGGATGCGTGGAAGCCGACAACAAACACGCCAAGCTCACCTTTGAGGCGGCGCTGGCCAAACTCGAATCCATCGTCGAATCGATGGAGTCCGGCCAGGTGCCCCTCGCCGAGCTCCTCGCCAAGTTCGAGGAGGGCAGCAAGTTGCTCAAGGTTTGCGAAGCCCGGCTCAAGGATGCCGAGATGAAGATTGAACAGCTCAAAAAGCAGAAGGAAGGCGTCGCCTTCACGCCGTTCGAAACCGAGCGCGGCGGCTAGCCGCCCGGGGCTTCCCCACCGATCCCAGGATGAATCCATCCGCTTCCGATCGAACCGCCGCGCCTCCCCTTCTGCCGCGGCTGCTGGACCAGATTCGCAGCCCGAATGACGTCAAGGCCCTCGCCGCGGACCAGTTGCCGCGTCTGGCGGAGGAATTGCGTGACGAAATCATCACCGTAACCTCGTCGAACGGCGGTCATGTGGCGCCCAACCTCGGCGTCGTCGAGCTCACCATCGCGCTGCACCGCGTCTTCAACACCCCGGAGGACCAGCTCGTGTTCGACGTCGCCCACCAGGGTTACGCGCACAAGCTCCTCACCGGCCGCCAGGGCGAGGCCTTCCGCCGGCTGCGCCAGTCCGGCGGCGTGAGCGGCTTCCTTTACCGCCCCGAGAGCCCGCATGACTGCTACGGCGCGGGTCACGCCGGCACCGCCCTCTCCGCCGCGCTCGGCATGGCCACCGCCCGCGACCTCCGCGGCTCGCACGAGCATGTCGTCGCCGTCTGCGGTGACGCGGCGTTCACCTGCGGCATCACCATGGAGGCGCTCAACAACATCGTCGCCTGCACCAAGCACCTCATCGTCATCCTCAACGACAACGAGTGGTCAATCGCCAAGAACGTCGGCGCCATGGCGAAATACCTCAACCGCCTCAGCACCAGCTCCACCTACAACAAGATCCACCACGACTTGGAAAAGTTCTTCACCAGCCTGCCGCACGGCCCCGAGATGCACCACCTCTGGGTGAAGTGGAAGCGCGAGACCAAGGACTTCTTCGTCGAGTCCAGCCTGTTCGAGAAATACGGCCTGCGCTACCTCGGTCCGATCGACGGCCACAACATCGGCGAACTCGTCAAGAACCTTGAGTTCGCGAAGCAGAGCGACGGCCCCATCCTGCTGCACGTCCTCACCAAGAAGGGCCTGGGCCTCGAAGCCGCGCTGAAGTCGCCCGAGAAATTCCACGGGCTCGGCTCGTTTGACCCCGTCACCGGCGAAAGCCGGAAGCCGGCGCCCGGCACGCCGCCCAACTATCAGGACGTCTTTGGCCAGGCCCTCGCCCGCTTCGCCAAGGCCAACCCGCGCATCGTCGGCGTCACCGCCGCCATGCCGAGCGGCACCGGCCTTTCCTTCCTCGCCGCCGAGTGCCCGCGGCAGTTCTTCGACGTCGGCATCGCCGAGGAGCACGCCGTGCTCTTCGCCGCCGGCCTGGCCACAAAGGGCCTCCGGCCGGTCTGCGCCATTTACTCGACGTTCCTCCAGCGCGCCTACGACCCCGTCATTCACGACGTCTGCCTGCAAAACCTACCCGTCGTCTTCTGCCTCGACCGCGCCGGCCTCTCACCCAACGACGGCCCCACGCACCACGGGCTCTTCGACCTCGCCTACGCCCGCTGCATACCCAACGCCGTCGTCATGCAACCGAAGGATGAGGACGAGCTGGTCGACCTGCTGCACACCAGCCTGCAGCTCAACGCCCCGACGTTCCTCCGCTATCCGCGCGGCGCCGCCCGCGGCGTGCCGCTGAAACCCCAGCCGGTGACCGTGCCCGTCGGCCAGGCGGAGATGCTCCGGCCCGGTTCGAATCTCATGATCTGGGCGCTCGGTCCGATGGTGCACGACGCGCTCCGGATCGCGGAAAAGCTCGCCGCCGAGGAGGGGCTCTCCTGCGGCGTCGTCAATGCCCGCTTCGTCAAGCCCCTCGACCGCACGCTGCTGCTCAGCCAGGCCGCGTGCCTTCCCCTGCTGGTCACGATGGAGGACCACGTGCTCGCCGGCGGTTTTGGCAGCGCGGTGCTCGAGGTGCTGCACGAGGTCGACTGCCGGGTGGCGGTCGAGCGCATCGGCTGGCCTGACCGGTTTGTGGAGCACGGCACCAACGTGGACGTCCTTCGCGCGGCCTACGGTCTGTCGTTCGACGACATTTACCTCCGGGTGAAGGAGCGCTACCGCAACCTCAGCATCGCGGCGGTGGAAATCGACGCGTGAGGCGCCGCTTCTCGCAACCAGACGGCGAACAGCGGCGGGTGAGGACTGCGAGTTGGCGTGATTCTTTGAGGATACAAATATCGTGCCCTCGGTGCAGAAAGGTCCTTTTTATATACGCCATGCGCTTTACGACACGACTACCCCACTGGATGCTGGCGCTGGCCGGATCCAGCGCCCTGACGATTGCGGCCGAACCGCCGCCCGAGCTTGCCCCGGCCGAATACGTCTACAAGCAGGTGGGTGATGTGGCTCTGAAGGCCTGCGTGTTTGCGACACCCCAGTCACACGCAAAGCGCCGGCCAGCCGTGGCCGTGTTTCACGGCGGCGGCTGGAGCATCGGGAAAATTGAGTGGACCTTCGGGGACGCGCGGCTGTTTGCCGCCGAGGGTTTCGTCGCCGTCGGCGTGCAATACCGCCTCTCCAACAAGGCCGACGTGACGCCCATTGAGGCGATCGCCGACGCCCGCGATGCGATCCGCTGGATCCGGCAGCATGCGGACACGCTCGGCATCGATCCCCAGCGGATCGTCGCCCTCGGGTGGTCAGCCGGTGGGCACCTCGCTGCCTGCACCGCGGTTTTCATTGATCCCCTGGCGGAGCTCGACGCCAGCTCGACCCCGAACGCGCTGGTGCTTTGGTTTCCGGCGCTGGCGCTCGAATACGACAATTGGATACCCCAGCTCCTCCACGGACGCGCGGATCGCCTGAAACTGTCGCCCGACCAGTATGTCCGGTCCGGCCTGCCGCCAACGCTTATCCTGATTGGCCGCCAGGACACCACCACCCCGGTAGTCGGGGCGGAGAAATTCTGCCAGCTGATGCGCGCCGCCGGCAACCGGTGCGACCTGCATATCTACGAGAATGTCGGCCACCAGTTTGAAGATGCGCCGGGGCATATCGACCCGCAGGTGTCCGCCGATTCCAAGCAGCGGTCGCTGCGTTTCCTGCGCGACGTGGGCATGCTGACCCCGGAGGACGCAACGGTGGCGCAGCCCTAGCCGGGCAACGAGCCGGGATTCTTCCGCACTACGGCGTCACTGGGTTCAGCAGGTGATCCGCGGCCAGGACCATGAAGAGATAATCAGTCGTGCCGCCGCCGAGCACATATTCGGTCTGCTGCCACAGGTAGGGCCACTCGAGCAGTTCGGGGAAATCCGGCCGGATCAAGGCCGTGCCCGAGCCGATGCCGCCGGGAATGTAAGTCCAGTCTGCCCGGTTGAAACCATAAGCCGCGGTGAGCGACCTGGCGCCGACGCCCGAGGCGAACGAGGCGGTGTTGGCGCCGGGATGACTGCCGAGTACAAAATCGATGGCGTTCAGCATGTAGTCCACGGGAAAGATGTCCGGACAAGCGGTGTGCAGGTAATATTGCTCCATGCCGAAGCGCTGAATGTCCCAGCCCGCGCCCCAGATGTCGGGTTCGTAGGGCACGCCGTAAGGCGTCTGTTGCGCCCGCCGGTCGATTTCGATGCGGTAGGTTTTCAGCGCCTCCCGGATTTTTAGCCGGTAGGCTTCGTCGTTAACCAGCGCCAGTGACCGCGCCACCAGCCAGCTGGGGTCCACCCTTTCCCAACTGAGCTCCTCGGCCGCCGGCTCCAAGTGCCGGCTGATCTGGTCTGCGTGGCCGACCAGAAAATCAGCATACTGGCGGTCCTTCGTGGCCGCGAGCAGCTCGACAGCCGGGCCCACGCGTTGGAGAGGATCCTTCTCCTTGGTTGATTCCCACAGTTGCCGGGCGATCTGCAGGCAGTCCTGCGACAGTCCGTCGTTGAAGCCCCGCAGGGCGCGCGCCGCCGCGGCCAGACCGGCGGCCACCTGCAGTTCGCGCTTCGGATTATCCTCGGTGAACACCCAGCGGTCGTCGGCCGAGCCGGGCAGGCCGACTGGGGGTACCGCGACAGCGGGTGACTTGGGATCGAAGACTTTATTATCAGTCAGGTTCGTGGGGTCGCCGAGCATCACGTATTGCCGCAAGGTCGGTTCGATGATGCCGCGATAGAGCCGGCCCATGGACTTGTAGCCGCCCACGATGGAAAGCGCGCCGTGCTCGATCTGCTGGAGGATGTCGGGCTTGCCGTCCGGCTGGTGGAGCTCCACGACGTGATTCTGCTGGTCAATGGTGGTCTCGTCGTAGTCGACGTGGAACTCCTCGTAAGCGAGCGCCAGGCCACGGATGGTCTCGGACTGCGACTCGACGCGCAGGTCGTAATCGCCCGCGTCGTGCCAGCCGCCCTGGCTCAAACCCGGCACGTGGTCGCCGGGCTGGAATGCGATGAGCGTGGACGGTCCCTGGAGATAACCGTCAAAATGATTGTAATTGACCGGCGCCATCCGCGCATCGTCCAGGTGACAGGCGCCGTGCCAGACCTGATACCGATCGTTCACCCGCATGTGGCACATCTGAATGGGCAGGAAGTATTCCAGCGTGGGCTGCCAGACGTGCCGCTTGAACACCTCCGGGTTGATTTGGAAAGGCGAGGTCCGGTAGTCACCATATTGCACGACGTACATGCCCGGCCTCTCCACCGCCGTGAAATCGAACTGGAAATAGTGATACCGCAGGAAGCGGCCCCAGTCCTTCGGCGAGGTTTCCAAAACCTTCTCAAGGCCGCCGTCCTCCGAAATTCTGAAGAGCGCAGCGGGCAGCCGGCGCTCGTCGCGGACATCGGTCTCGATCACCGCCACCTTCGGCTGCTTGGGATGATAGCCCACTTGGGAGAGCTGGACGACGGGCTGCGACTTCCAGCCGGGAATGGCATGAGGCGTGACCAGCCACTCGATGGCTTTTTTGGTCGCGCCCGGCGGCACCAGTGAACGCACGACGAACCAGCCATTGTTATGCCGGGCCCGGCCGTCGATCAACTGGAGGTCGCCTCCCGCGACATCCACAATGGTCATGCGCTGCTCTTCCGACTCCGGCGCGACGATCAGCTTTTTGCCGGTGGCGAGAGGGACGATCTGATATTCTTTCTGCTCATCCCGATATCCCGGTCCATCGGCCTGCCGCGGAAAAATGCCGGACTGGCGGTCCATGTAGTAGGTCCTGCCGAAGAAAATCCCCGGGAAGAGCTCCAGGTTGAAACCGACCTTGCCGATCCACTCCTCCGGCAGCGGCTGGTCGAGATCAACGATGATTCGGAACGACTGGCCGGCGGGCTTGATACTCAGGACATAGCTGAAATGGAGATCCGGATAAATGATGGGATTATAGCCCACCCGGTCTTGTTCGGGGTCGGGATATTCCATCCGCACGCTGATCTCCCCTTGCTGCCGGTCCACCCTGCGCTTCCCGACTTTGGGCACGGGTTGCCACTGGCCCGGCGTGGGTTCAAGGCGCAGATCGCCGTTGGTGGCGACGCGCCGGCCGTTTTGAATCACACCTACGCCACCCTGGTGTCCCTCGGGGTAAAAATCATGCGCGAGCATGACGTTGAGCCCGGGCATCTCCAGGTATTCCTGCTCGTTGATCGTCAGGCCATCCGTGGATTTCTGCGCCTCCGCGCGCCCGGTGGCGCAGACCAAGGGAGTAAGTAGCAGACAGAGCAGGAAAGGCCGATGTCGTTTCATGGGAGGGTTCATCTAGGGTGCTGTACCTGACAGTCCGCACCCCGGATGGGTGCGCAAGTCCGAAAGGACAATGCTCGAGCGATAAATCCGCGCTTCCCGGGATGTGCGCATCTCCGCTCAATTCCCCGATCGAGCCGAACCTCCGAAGCCAAGAGCCGCCGGCAGATAACGACCCCACTCGCGCCGAACCGCCTGCCGGCGGTCGTCGGTGGCCTTGACGGCGCGCAGTGGTCGTGCGACAACGCGGACGACCGACGAGCGGATCACGCCTCGAACTGCTCGGGGACTCACGGCGATTGGTACCACCATCAGGAACAAAGGAGGAAAGGGCCATGCAACTGACCACCGTCAGAATCGAGAAGCCGGATGCCATCAACTTCATCCTCGGACAGACTCACTTCATCAAGACGGTCGAGGACGTGCACGAAGCGCTGGTGAACGCGGTGCCGGGCATCAAGTTCGGTCTGGCGTTCTGCGAGGCCTCAGGCAAGTGCCTCGTGCGCTGGTCGGGCACGGACGCGACGATGATCGAGCTGGCCAAAAAGAACGCGCTGGCCGTCGCCGCCGGGCATACGTTCTTCGTTTTCCTCGGCGAGGGCTTTTATCCCGTCAACGTGCTCAACGCGATCAAGGGGGTGCCGGAGGTATGCCGCATCTTCTGCGCCACGGCCAATCCAACGGAGGTGATCGTGGCCGCGACGGATCAGGGACGCGGCGTCCTGGGCGTGGTCGACGGCTCGCCGCCGATGGGCGTGGAGGGCGAGCCGGACATCGTCTGGCGCAAGGATCTGCTGCGCAAGATCGGCTACAAGCTGTGATGCGCGATCAGACGGTCCAACATGGAGTCACCGAGGGCATAGAGCCCAAGCCATGAGAACGAACCGGTATGGATGGCTGCTGGCGGGGATCGCGGCGACTGGCTGGGTGGCTGGCAACCTGGCAGGCGCCGAACCGCGCCAGACGGGAAAGGAGGAAAGCACCATGAAACTGATAAGCGTCGCCTTCACGGAAGGACGACCGATTCCGGCGAACCACACCTGCGACGGCGCGGACGCATCCCCGCCATTGCACTGGAGCGAAGCCCCGGCGGGCACCCGGAGCTTCGCGCTCATCTGCGATGATCCGGACGCGCCCGTGGGCACGTGGGTGCACTGGGTGATTTACGGATTGCCGGCGACGGCCGTTGAGCTGCCCGAGATGGTCGCGCCGACGGAGTCGCTGCCCAACGGTGCGAAGCAGGGTCTGAACGATTTCCGGCGCGTGGGTTACGGCGGGCCGTGTCCGCCGCCGGGCGGACCGCATCGTTATTATTTCAAGCTCTACGCGCTGGACACCGAGCTGCCGCTGAAACCCCGGGCCACCAAACTGGATCTGCTGCACGCGATGGCGGGCCACATTCTGGCCGAGACGCAGTTGATGGGCACTTACCAGCGGGCGCGGTGAGTGGATCCAATCCGAGGTGACCTGTGCCCGATACACGCACCCATCGAGGTCCGCACCCTGAAGACGCCGGGCTTTTTGCCTCATCCGCCTGGCCGCAATTGCACCGCGCGACTGCAGATCTGTGCTGGCTGTTGAGCCGGGACTATGCGGTGCCGTCGGCGTTGAAGCTGGTTGGCGACCGTTACCAACTCGCGGTCCGGCAGCGCGCCGCCGTCGAGCGATGCGCCTGCTCCGAGGCGTCCCGGGCCCACCGGGAAGCCCGCCGGGCGGGCGCCGAGCGCCTCGCGGGTCGCGCGCTCTGGCTGGACGGTTACAATGTGCTCACGACCATCGAGGTGGCGCTGGGAGGAGGAGTGATCCTGGCGGCCGGCGATGGAAATTATCGCGACATCGCCAGCATGCACGGCACCTATCGCAAAGTGGCCGAAACCCTGCCGGCTTTGGAATTGCTCGGGCGGATGACCGCCGTCTACGACGTCACCACGTGGATCTGGTTCCTCGACCGTCCGGTATCGAACAGCGGCCGGTTGAAGAAAATCATGGCGGAACTGGCGGCGGAGCGAAACTGGCCGTGGCAGATCGAATTGGTCCAGAATCCGGATGAGGTCCTGGCTGCGACGGCGGAAATCATCGTCACCGCCGACAGCGTCGTCCTGGACCGGTGCCAACAGTGGTTCAACCTGACCCGCGAGGTCGTCGACCGGCACATCCCCCATGCCAACGTCGTGCCGCTGGCTGGCGAATAGGTCCTCCTCGTCTTATGGGACTCATGCAATTTGCGCCAAACTCCGGCTTGGCGAAGACCGGCCCGCCGGCTAGACTGCAAACCAAAGGTACCCCATGGTGGATGGCCCGATTGTCTTTGCCGGTTTGATGCCACACGCCCCGATTCTCGTGCCGGGCGTGGGGAGGGAACGCCTTGCGGAGGTCACGGCCACGGCGCAGGCCATGGCGACGGTCTCCCGTCACGCCGTGGCGGCACAGCCGGACACCGTCGTGCTGGTTTCCCCCCACTCGCCCCGGCAGCCGGGGGCATTCGGCATCTGGCAGACCCGGAAGCTGCGCGGCTCACTGGAAATGTTCGGGTCACCGGAGGACCGCGTGGACCTGCCGCTCGATCTGGCTTTTGCCGAGCAGCTCGAAGCGGCCGCCGCCCGCCGCGAGCTCCGGACCTGGCGGATCACCGGCCAGCCCCTTGATCACGGCGCCGTGGTGCCGCTCTGCTATCTCGTTGCGGCGGGATGGAAGGGACCGACGGTGATCTTGAGCCTGAACTACACCGGCGACGGCGGGCTCGACGAGCTGGGCGAGGCCATCGCCGCCACGGCGCAGGAGTTGCACCGGCGCACGGCCATCATCGCCAGCGGTGACATGAGCCACCGGCTCACCGCCTCGGCACCCTGCGGCTTTCACTCCGAGGCGCACCGGTTCGACGAAACGTTCATTGCGCTGCTGCGACAAGGCGCGTTCCACGACGTCCAGCGGATCGATGCCAGCCTGCAGGAGGTGGCGGCGGAAGACGTCGCTGATTCCACCACGGTGGCGCTGGCGGCAAGCCGCTACCGGACGGACGGCCATGCCGTGCTGAGCTATGAAGGACCGTTCGGCGTCGGCTACGGCGTGGCGATCCTGTACGAACCGACGGAGGCCGGCCTGCAGGACGCGGCGACGGAGGCTGCAGACAAAATTGCCTCCCGCTTCGCGGATCTGCCGGCGGTCGCGCGAGACGCGGTCGAGGCGGAATTACGCGGCGGATCGAAAACGGCACCGGGCCGGGCGGCCGGGGAGCTGACGGCGCGGCACGGCGTTTTTGTGACGGTGCGAACAGACCAGGGCGGGCTGCGTGGCTGCCGTGGATCGCTGCAGCCGGTGGAAGGCGACCTGGTGCAGGAAACCTGGCACAACGCCGTGGCGACCGCGTTCCATGATTATCGCTTCCCGCCGGTGCAGGCGGCGGAACTGCCCCGGTTGCGGTTCAGCGTCACGGTGCTCGGGGAGCTGGAGGCGGTGGCGTCGCCGGAGGCCCTGGACCCGGCGACCTACGGTGTTCTGGTGACGGCCGCCGATGGACGCAAAGGCGTCCTGCTGCCGGCCATCGCGGGGATCGACTCCGTGGAGCAGCAACTCGCCATCGCGCGGCGCAAAGCGGGCATTGCGCCCGACGAATGGATCGGGATCCAGCGGTTCAAGGCCAGGAGCTTCAAGGAACCGCACTTCGTGGAGGATGGAGGTTAGGACCATGGCCGGGAAGCTACCCGCATCCGACTATCCGGCCCGGTGGTGGACCATGCTGCCTGACGGCCGGATGGAATGCCGGCTGTGCCCGCGCTTCTGCAAGCTGCAGGAGGGCCAGCGCGGCTTCTGCTTTGTCCGGCAACGGACCGGCGGCGGGATGGTGCTCACGACGTACGGCCGGAGCAGCGGGTTCTGCGTCGATCCGATTGAAAAAAAGCCCCTCAACCATTTTCTGCCGGGCACGAGCGTGCTGTCGTTTGGCACGGCGGGATGCAATCTCGGCTGCCGGTTCTGTCAGAACTGGGACATCAGCAAGGCGCGGGAGTCGGACCGGCTGAGCGACGCCGCGTCGCCAGACGCCATCGCCGCCACCGCGAAGCGCCTCGGCTGCCACTCGGTCGCGTTCACCTACAACGATCCCGTCATTTTCGCGGAATATGCCATCGAGGTCGCCCAAGCCTGCCGCGCGCAGGGCATCAGGACCGTTGCCGTGACGGCCGGCTACATCACCGACGAGGCGCGGCCCGAGTTTTACCGGGCCATGGATGCGGCGAACGTGGATTTGAAGGCGTTCACGGAGGATTTCTATCACCGCCTCTGCTACGCCCAGCTCCAGCCGGTGCTCGACACCCTCGTGTACCTGCGACGCGAAACCGACGTCTGGTTCGAGGTCACCACCCTGCTGATTCCCGGGGAGAACGACAGCCGCGGGGAACTCGACCGGGCCTCCGACTGGTTTGCCGCCAACCTCGGGCCGGATGTGCCGTGGCATTTCACCGCGTTTCATCCCGACTTCAAGATGCTCGACAAGCCCCGGACGCCGCCCGCCACCCTCGCGCTGGCGCGGGAGATCGCCCGCGCCAAGGGACTGAAGCATGTGTACACCGGCAACGTCCACGACCGCGCGGGAGGGAGCACGTGGTGCCCGGCCTGCGGCGCGCTGCTCATCGAACGCGACTGGTATGAACTGGGCGCGTACAATCTGGACGGCAACCGCTGCCGGGCGTGCGGCAGCGAGATCGCCGGCCGGTTCGAGCGCCAGCCGGGAACGTGGGGCGCGCGCTGCCTGCCCGTGCGGCTGGGCTGATTCCCATCTCTATTTACAGCGGCGGAATCAGGGTTAGACTGCCGGCCATCGGTGTCGAGCTGCGCTTCGAGGCCGGCGTGTGCGGCCAGCGGCGCTCCTCGACCTTGTGTTCAGATCAAAACCACCAACCCACAGGAGTGCCCATGCCCGCAACCAAGTTGAAAGAATTCCTGGACAGCCGCGGCATCAAATACGTCAGCCTTCAGCATTCCCCGGCGTACACGGCGCCGGAGATCGCGGCGTCGGCCCACGTCTCGGGCCGCGACTTCGCCAAAACGGTCATCGTCAAAATCGGCGGGGCGATGGCCATGGTCGTGCTGCCGGCCAACCGCAAGCTGGTGCTCGCCGACCTGCGCGAAATGCTGGAAACCGACCGGGTCAAACTGGCCACTGAGGAGGAATTCAAAGGCGCCTTTCCCGATTGCGAAATCGGGGCCATGCCTCCGTTCGGCAATCTGTACGGGATGCCCGTGTATGTGGCATCGATCCTGGCCGCGGAGCCGGAGATCGCCTTCACCGCCGGCACGCATACCGACGTCATCAAGATGGCCTACCGGGACTTCGCGCAGCTCGTCAACCCGCAGTCGCTCGATTTTATCACCACGTAGCCGGTCAGCCGGGAGTCCAGATCGAACCGAACTCCGGGTCGAACAGCCGCCGGTAGGTGCGCACGATCATGCCGTCGGTCAGTCCGGCGAGCCAGTCGCAGATGCGCCGCGCCTTGCCGGCCACGGTCGTCTCGGCGTCGATCAGCGCGCCCGCGTTGCGCGGCAGGATGCGGATCACGCGGGGGCCGGTCTCCACATAGTTGCACCAGCACGAATCCCACAGGCTGGAGAGCACCAGCCGCGCCTTGTGCTCCATCTGGTGGAGCTGCGGGCTCTCGAAGATGATGTCGTTGGCCAGCTTCTTGAAAAACGCCGCTTCGCGCTCGGCCTCGGGCGCCACGACCAGCTCGAAGCGGTAGCGGTTGGTCTTCGCCGCCATGAAGTTGTCGCGCTCGCGCAGCCGGCACGCCTGGATGAAGCGGCCGATCTTCATCGAGAACACGCTCTCGAGCCGGTCGCCATGGATGGCGTCGAACAGCGTGTCGAGCAGCCGCTGCTGCCCGGCGTCGATGGCCTCGCCCGCCGCCCAGCGCTCGATGCGCTCCAGGGTGAGGAAGCCGGCCTTCACGCCGTCGACGATGTCGTTGAGTGAATAGGCCGCGTCGTCGGCCCAGTCCATGACCTGGCACTCGACGCTCTTGAAGGCGTTGAGTGCCTCGCCCGCGTGCAGGGCCGCCGGGATTTCCTCGCCGGCCAACACGTAGTCGCGATACACGCGCTGCGGATCATAGAGGAAATGCTGGGACGGGGGCGTGGGAAACTCGCCGTAAAGCTTCTTGTATTTGAGCACGCCGTCCAGCAGGGCGCGGGAAGGCTGCATGCCGCGCACGCCGCTCTCGTTCTGGTAGATCGTCTCGGTCAGGAGGTGCAGCGTCTGGGCGTTGCCCTCGAAGCCGCCGTGCGTCTTCATCAGCTCCTGCAGCGTGCGTTCGCCCTGGTGCCCGAAGGGCGGGTGGCCGAGGTCGTGCGCCAGGCAGATGGCCTCCACGAGGTCGGAGTCGATGTGGAATTGGTCGCGCATCGGCCGGCCGCGGCTGACCAGGTAGTGGCAGATCGACCGGCCGATCTGCGCCACCTCCATCGAGTGCGTGAGGCGCGTGCGGTAGAAGTCGTACTCGCCCGACAGGAACACCTGCGTCTTCGACTGGAGCTTGCGAAAGGCGTGCGAATGGATGACGCGATCGCGGTCGACCTGGAAGGCGCTGCGGTAGTCGGGTTTGCGCCGCCCGTCCAGCGTTTCGGCGTCGAAGGCGGTATAGAACGTGTTCTGCATGGCGGAGGACGTAGGCGCGCCGCGCGAGTGGCGCAAACGAATTTCCGCTTGTGCGCCCTCCCCTGGCGTCCTCGACTACCGGCGGAGCCCCCATGCCCCACCTGCTTTTACCCACCGCGATCGGCCTGTGCGGCCTGGCTTGGAACGACATCGGGCTGACGGCCTTCGCCCTGCCGGGGCGGGACGATGCCGGGACGGCAGGCGATCTCGCCGGCCCCGCCGGTGCCGGCGACCCGGCCCTGCGCCTGGAGGAAGCCCCCGCGTGGATTTGTGAACTGGTGGCGCGGGTGCAGCGGCACCTGGCCGGCGAATTGCAGGACTTCACCGGCGTGCCGCTGGATTACGGCCCGGTGTCGCGCTTTACCCGTCGCGTTTATGAGGCGACCCGGACCGTGGCTGCCGGCCAGACCCGCACCTATGGCGAGCTGGCCGAGATGATGGAGGAGCCGCCCGGCGCGAGCCGCGCGATCGGCGCCGTCCTCGGAGCCAACCCGTGGTCGCTCATCGTGCCGTGCCACCGGATCCTGGGCGCGAAGGGCCGTCTCACCGGCTTCTCCGCCGCGGGCGGCGTGCGCACCAAGGCGCGGCTGCTCGTCATCGAGGGTGCGCAGCTGTTGGCGGAATGATCGCCGGAGAAACCGACGGGCGGCCCGGCGGTCCGTCCCTGCCGGTCAGCCGGAGTTGCCAGACTTAATGAGACGGCTTGGAGATTGTTTCCGCATCGGAGCTGGTTAGTGTCCACGGCTAAACCACCTTCCCATATGGCCCTTAAAACCATGCGCGCCATTGCCAAGCTCCGGCCCGGACCCGGCCTCGATCTCATCGAAGTGCCCGTGCCGCAGCCCGGCATCAATGACGTGCTCATCAAAATCAAAAAGACCTCCATCTGCGGCACTGATGTCCACATCTACAACTGGGATGCCTGGGCCCAGCAGACCATCAAACCGCCAATGGTGATCGGCCACGAGTTTGTCGGTGAAATCGTTGAGACCGGCGGCAACGTCCAGGGCTTCCAGCGTGGCGACCTCGTCGATGGCGAGGGCCACATCGTGTGCGGCCAGTGCCGCAACTGCCTCGCCGGCCGGCGCCACCTCTGCAAGGACACGAAGGGCGTGGGCGTGAACCGTGACGGGGCGTTCGCCGAATACCTGTGCATTCCCGCCAGCAACGCTGTGCACGTGGATCCCGCGATCCCGCTCGACGTGCTCTCGTGCTTCGACCCGCTTGGCAACGCCACGCACACCACCCTGCAATGGGACCTGGTCGGCGAGGACGTGCTCATCACCGGTGCCGGGCCCATCGGCTGCATGGCCACGGCCATCGCCAAGAAATCCGGCGCGCGCAAGATCGTGGTCACCGACGTGAACCCCGTGCGCCTCGCCCTCGCGCTGCGCATGGGCGCCACCCGCGTCGTCGACGTGTCGCACGAAAACCTGCACGACGTGCAGCGCGAGATCGGCATGAAGGAAGGCTTCGACGTGGGGCTGGAGATGTCCGGCAGCCCGCAGGCGTTGAACGACATGATCGACAACATGTATCACGGCGGGCGCATCGCGCTGCTCGGCATCATGCCCGAAAAGGCGGCCATCGACTGGAACAAGGTCGTCTTCAACATGCTCACCATCCGCGGCATTTACGGCCGCGAGATGTATGAGACGTGGTACAAGATGACCGCCCTCATCCAGAGCGGCCTCGACATCACGCCGGTCATCACCCACCGCTTCCCCTTCACCGAATTCCAGGAGGGCTTCCGCCTCATGCGCTCCGGCCAGTCGGGCAAGATCATCCTCGACTGGGAGGGCGGCTGAAATCCGGCCGGCGCGGTTCAGCCCATGCTCAGGTGGTTCACCAGTTCGCCGACCGCGATCGCCAGGCCGGCGGACAGCAGCGTGCCGATGAGCACGTATTCCAGCGACGCCCGGTCGTCGATGTGCCGGATTTGCGCAAACGCCTTCGCCACGAGCACAAACCCTACGGCCTCATAGTGGCCGCCCAGCACGAAAAAATAGATGAGCGCCCGCTCGAGAAAACCGATGACCCGGCCCCGGTCGTAGGCGACCACATCCACCTCGTCGGAGTCCACCGCCGCCCGCGGCTTGAGGTTCAGGTAGTCAAAGACGGCGCGCACCGCGAGGTTCATCTCGCTCATGGCGACCAGCAACCCGAACAGCACCAGCATGGCCGTGGTCGAGAAGGAGCTTTGGAAGATCGCCTCGAAGGCCGTCCACTGCCCGATATCCGCGAACACAGCTGAAATGGCCGGCCAGAATCTCAAACCAAACGCTGGCGAGAACCACACGCTGAGTGCCAGCAGGTAGACCACGCCGAGCGCGAAATGGCCGGCGTTGCGCCGCCAGCCCAGCGCCTCCCAGAGCACGCCCGCCACGTTCATCACCACGACGGTGGCCGCGGCGGCCAGCAGCCAGGAATGCCATTCGAAGAGCGCCAGCCCGGCCAATTCGATTCCCATCTTGGTGCCCCACAGCCGCCAGTTCACGCCCCCCTCCCTCACTTGACTGCACAACCGGGTGATCAGGACGAGATTGGTGAAGACAAGAAAAACGAGGCTCATAGGGCGGCGGGGTTGAGAGTTGATGACTCGACGTCCGTATTCATCACAGAAACCGGCGCCGCCGTCCAGCCTCGGCGCACGGACCTGCAAATCCCCTGCGGTACTCCCAGTGGTCCAGTGTTTTTGTTTAGGCTTTGAGCGGCCGCCTGCCATACTGCCCGGCATGCTCAATTCAGGTTTTGCGGAGTACCTCCGCTCCACTCTCACTGACATCGACCGGGCCGGACTCTACAAACAGGAGCGCATCATCACCACGCCCCAGCGCGCCCGGATCGCCGTGGCCACCGGCCAGCAGGTTCTCAATCTCTGCGCCAACAACTATCTCGGGCTCGCCGGCCACCCCGAGGTCATCGCCGCGGCGCACGCCGCGCTCGACCGCTGGGGCTACGGCCTGGCGTCGGTGCGCTTCATCTGCGGCACGCAGGAGATTCACAAGACGCTGGAGGCGCGCCTCAGCGCGTTTCTCGGCACGGACGACACCATCCTCTATTCCTCGTGCTTTGACGCCAACGGCGGCCTGTTCGAAACGCTCCTGTCCGCCGAGGACGCCGTGATCAGCGACGAATTGAATCACGCCTCGATCATCGACGGCATCCGGCTCTGCAAGGCGCAGCGCTACCGGTATCGCAACAACGATCTCGCCGATCTTGACACCCGGCTCCAGGAAGCCGGCGCCGCCGGCGCGCGCTTCAAGCTCATCGCCACCGACGGTGTGTTTTCAATGGACGGTTACATCGCAAACCTCCGCGGCATCTGCGATCTCGCCGAAAAACACGGCGCGCTCGTGATGGTCGACGACAGCCATGCCGTGGGTTTCATGGGAAAACGCGGCCGTGGCACGCCCGAGCATTGCGACGTCATGGGCCGCGTCGACATCATCACCGGCACGCTGGGCAAGGCGCTCGGCGGCGCCAGTGGCGGCTACACGAGCGGTCGAAAGGAGATCATCGAGCTGCTCCGCCAGCGGTCGCGCCCCTACCTGTTCTCCAACACCATCGCTCCGGCGGTGGCCGCCGCCTCGATCACGGCGCTGGACATTCTCAGCCGCTCGACCGAGCTGCGCGACCGGCTCGAGGCCAATACGCGTTTTTTCCGCGACGGGCTCACCCGGGCCGGGCTCACCATCAAACCCGGCCCGCATCCCATCGTGCCGGTGATGACCGGCGACGCCGCCCTCGCCCAGAAAGTATCCGCCCGGCTGCTGGAAAAGGGCGTTTACGCCGTCGGCTTCTTCCACCCGGTCGTGCCGCAGGGCGCCGCGCGCATCCGCACCCAGGTTTCGGCCGTGCACAGCCGCGACGACCTCGCCTTCGCCATCGAGAAGTTTGCCGAGATCAAGCGCGAGTTCGGGTTGTGATTCCGGCGCCTCGTGTCATTCTGCCCGCCACCATGAGCCTTGCCCCCGTCCAACGCCGCCGTCTCTTTGCCGCCGCCCGTCGCGCG